>NZ_JBEYEW010000002.1:0-615164 GCF_040634095.1 Streptomyces sp. NPDC007205 | reverse complement strand
GGGGGGGGGGGGGGCGGGCCGCCCCCCGGCCCGCGGACGCCCGGTGTCATCGGTGGGCAGCCGCCGACCGTCCAGCGGGGGGCCTCCTCCGCGCCGCGCACGCTCTCCCTGCTGGCAGCACGCCCGCTCACCGTCAACACCCGCGTCCCCCAGGGGGTTACGGCACCGTCCGCCGACGCCGCCCGCGCCGCCCGGCGTCCCGTCGTGGCCGCGACCTGGAACCGCGGACCGGGCCCGGCGCCGGATCCGCGGCCTGCCGCGGCGGTGCGGGAGCCCGCGCGGCCGACGCCACAGGTGCAGCGGCGGACCGCTGCCGCACCGGCAGGCCCGTACCCGTCACCGCCGTCGAGCGCAGCACCTCACCACCGTGCCGTTCCCGTCGTGCGGCCGCATCCGCTCGTCCCGCCGGCCGCGGCCGGCGAGCAGGGTGCCGTACGCCCGTCCGCGCTGCCGCTGACCGACGCACAGGCATCCGCGCTCCAGGACCGCCCCGCTCCCCCGGCCGTGTCCGGTCCGCCCGTGCCCGTGGTCCGTGCCGTCCGTCGGGGGCCTGCTGGGGACCCGGCGGTGCCGGTCATCCAGCGGGGCACGAGCGCCGCGGGGGTGCCGGTGACGGCCGTACCCCCGCGGGGACGGCAGCGGTCGGCCTCCGCGCCCCCGGAACCGAGAGCGGCCACCGGTACGGGCCCGGTCCGGCCGGCGGGGGTGCCGCCGGAGCCCGGCGTCGACCTGGACGAGCTGGCGCGGCGCCTGCTGGACCCGCTGGCCCGGCTGCTCCGCGCCGATCTGCGGCGCGGCCGGGAACGCGCGGGCCGCCCCTACGACGGACGCCGCTGAGGACAGGGAAGAACAGGGAACGGATGGCCAACGGATGACGGACAACATCTTCGCGACGAGCGTGTTCTTCCGGCTCGCGATCGGCGGCAACGACCTGGGAGCCTTCCACACCTGCTCCGGCATGGGAGCCGAGGTGGAGATGGAGAGCTACGCCGAGGGCGGCAACAACGGCTTCACCTGGCAGCTGCCCGGCCGCGTCACCTGGTCGAACATCACACTGACCCGGCCGGTCACCGCCGACACGGCGAAGATCGGCCGCTGGCTCGACCAGACGCTGCGGCGCGTGGAGCCCAAGGACGGGGAGATCGTGGCGCTCCGGCCGGACCTGACCCGGATCATCAGCTGGCAGGTGCTCGGCATCGTGCCGGTGCGCTGGCAGGGGCCGTCCTTCGACCCGTCGTCCTCCGAGGCGGCGGTGGAGACGTTGGAGATCGCCCATGAAGGTCTGCGGCCTTCCTGACGTTCCCTCACCAGCGCACGGAAGGAGTGCCCTCGTATGTCCCCTGCGGTCCGCACCAGCCGGGCCAGGGCTCAGCTGACCCTGAAGGAGCCCCCGGCGGCGGTCGGTGCCCGGCCCGGCGGGACGATCGCCCGGCTCAACCTGCAGTTCAACCCGTCCACCCTCCAGCTGAGCAAGAGCACCGAGTGGCGGCGCAGCCCGTCGCGTATGGCCGGGCAGTCGGCGCTGCCGGAGTTCGTGGGCAGCGGGCCGCGGGAGCTGAGCCTGGAGGTCTTCCTCGACGCGACCTCGACCCACGACGACTCGGTCGAGCAGGCGGTGGAGAAGCTGATGAAGGCCTGTGTGCCGACCCCGGCGAGCCTCGCCCGCAAGAAACCGGCCAGCCCCTGGGTGCGGTTCGAGTGGGGTACGGCCCGGACGACCTCGTTCGACGGTGTGCTGTCGAACCTGTCGGTGACGTACACGCTCTTCGACGTGGACGGCAAGCCGCTGCGGGCGACCTGCGCGCTGTCGGTGGCGGAGGCGAGCGTCGACCCGCCGGGGCAGAACCCCACCTCGGGCGCGCGCACGGCCCGCAGCACGCACACCCTGGTGGCCGGGGACAGCCTGGCGCTGCTGGCCTGGCGGGAGTACGGCGACGCGACGTCGTGGCGGGTCATCGCCGAGGCCAACGGGATCGACGACCCGCTGGCCCTGGTGCCGGGCACCGAACTGGTGGTCCCGGCACTGGGGGACGCGGGCGGTGAGGAGGAGCTGTGACCACACCCGAGGCGCGGGGCGGCCGGCCCTTCGCGGCGGACCCCGTCGTGGAGGCGCCCGGCGAGCTGCCGCCGGTCTGGGCGGCGCAGCTGGTGAGCTGCGTGGTGGACGAGAACGTGGGCCTGCCGGACACCGCGGTGCTCACCTACCGCGATCCCGACCACGAGTTCCTGAAGTCCACCGGTGTCACCCTCGGCACACCACTGCGGGTGTCGGTGGTGACCGTCGCCGGGCAGGCACGGGAGCGGCTGTTCAACGGCGAGGTCACGGCGGTGGAGATCGACCGCGACAGCACCGGGTCGTTCACGGTGGTGCGCGCCTACTCCGTCGCCCACCGGCTGCAGCGCGGCCGGAAGGTGGTGGCGTACCGGAACATGACGGCCGCCGCCATCGTCCGCAAGGTGGCCGCCGGTGCGGGGCTTCCGTGCGGGAAGGTGGAGGCCGCGCCGGTCACCTACCGGCAGCTGTCACAGGCCAATGTCTCCGACTGGGAGTTCCTGCGGTACCTGGCGGCCGAGCACGGTGCGCAGGTGCGGGTCGACGGCCAGGGGGTGCTGCAGTTCACCCGGCCCGAGAAGGCCTCCGGTGCGCCCGCGCCGTCCACCCCGGCCACGCAGAGCCCGATGGTGCTGGAGTACGGGCGGAACCTGCTGGCGCTGCGGGCCTCCCTGTCGGGCGCGGACGGCGCGTCCTCGGTCGAGGTGCGCGGCTGGGACGTCACCACCAAGACGCCGCTGGTCGCCCGGCACCAGTCGGTGACCAGCGATACGGTGCTGCCCGGACTCGCCCCCCAGTTCGCCGCCCGGTTCGGGAAGTCGGCGAAGCTGACGGTGACCGACACGCCGTACCGCACCCAGGCCGAGACGACGGCGGTCGCGGATGCGACGGCCGCGCAGGTGAGTGCGGGCTTCGGCGAGTGGGAGGCGGTCGCCGAGGGCAACCCGCGACTGCGGGCCGGCCGGCCGGTCGCGCTCGGCAACGTGGGGCCCGCCTTCTCAGGCCGGTACACGGCGACGGCGGTGCAGCACAGCCTGGAGCCGCACGGCGGCTACCGGACCACGGTCTGGGTGAGCGCCAGCCCCGACCGGTCCCTGGCCGGCCTGGTGACCGGCGCGAACGCGCCCGGCCGCGGGCCGCGCATCCCGGGCCTGGCGATCGGCGTGGTGACGGACGTACGGGAGCCGGGCGGCGCGCAGAGCGGCGGGGTCCGGCTCAGGTTCCCCTGGCTGGACGACACGTACGTGACCGACTGGGTGCGGACCGTGCAGTGGGGCGGCAAGGGCGGGGGCGGTGTGGTGAGCCCCGAGGTCAACGACGAGGTGCTCGTCGGTTTCGAACAGGGGCTGCTGGACAGCCCGTACGTCATCGGCGGCCTGTACAACGGCGTGGACCGGCCCTCGCCGCACGACGTGCCGCTCGTGGACGGGACCAGCGGCAAGGTCAACCGCCGTTCCGTGGTGTCACGTTCGGGACACCGGGTGGAGCTGCTCGACGCCCCGGCGCCGGGTCCGTCCGGGGTGCGCCTGCGCACCGCGGACGAACGGCTGGACGTCCTGCTGGACGACCGGAACAACCGGATCGAGCTGACGGTGTACGCGGCCGGCGGCCGGCGGGCGCTGTCCCTGGTACGGCTGGACGACCAGGGCATCACGCTCGACGCGAAGACCGGCAAGGTCAGCGTGCGGGGCGGGACCGTGGAGATCGACGGCACCACGGCGGTCCGGGTCGGCGGCCGGTCAGTGAGCGTCACCGGGCAGACCGATGTCACGCTGGACGGCGGCCTGCTGGGGGTGCTGAAGGCGGACCTCGTACGGATCAACTGACGTCAACACACCTGCCTGACAAGGCCCTTGAGGGCCGCGACCGTTCTTCGAGGAGCCCGGCATGCCCGCCGCAGCCCGTACCGGCGACCCCACCAGCCACGGGGGTGTGATCGCCACCCCGCCGCCCGGCGCCGCCACGGCGGTGGCGCGCGTGCTGATCGGCGGCCGTCCCGCCGCCGTCGTGGGCAGCCTGCACACCTGTGCGATGCCGCCGCACGCGGCCCTCGGCCCGGCCAATGTGATCCTTCCCGCCCCGGCCGCGCTCGTCGCGGGCCAGGTGCTCATCGGCGGCTTGCCGGCCGCGCGGGCGGGCGACTCCACCGCCTGTGGCGCGACGGTGCAGATCGGCGCGCCGAACGTCCTGATCGGGGGTCTGTGATGAGCGAGCGGTTCATCGGGCGCGGCTGGGCGTTCCCGCTGCGGGTCGGGCCGACCGGCGGGATCGCCATGGTGGAGCGCGCGCGGGAGATCGAGGAGGCGATCCGGCTGGTGCTGGGCACCGCGCCCGGCGAGCGCCCGATGCGTCCGGAGTTCGGCTGCGGCATCCACGACTACGTCTTCGCGCCCGGCGACGGCGCCACCGCCGGGCGGATCGCCCAGCAGGTGCGCGAGGCGCTGGAGCGGTGGGAGCCGCGGATCGGGGTGGACGAGGTGGTGGTGGCCTTCGACGCGGTGGACGCCGGAACCCTCTACATCGACGTGCGCTACACGGTGCGGTCCACCAACGACCGGCGCAACCTGGTGTTTCCCTTCTACACGATCCCCTCCGAGGAGGGGGCCGAGGAAGCGGTCGCGGACTGATGGCCCTGCCCTCCCCCAATCTGGACGACCGGCGGTTCCAGCAACTCGTCGACGAGGCGAAGCGGTATGTGCAGCAGCGCGCCCCGGAGTGGACCGACCACAACGTCTCCGATCCGGGCGTCACCCTGATCGAGACGTTCGCGTACCTGGTGGACCAGTTGCTGTACCGGCTGAACCGGGTTCCGGACAAGAACTACACGGCGTTTCTCGACCTGCTGGGCATCCGGCTGTTCCCGCCGGCGGCGGCCACGGCCGAGGTCGACTTCTGGCTGTCGGCGCCGCAGCCCGACACGGTCACACTGCCCGTGGGCACCGAGGTGACCACGGCGGACGGCGAGGCGGAGCAGCCCGTGGTGTTCGCGACCACGGACGAACTGCGCATCGTACCCAGTGAGTTGACGCGGCTGGTGACCGCGCCCCGCACGGGGGAGCACGCGGACCGGACCGGTGAACTCGCCGAGGGCCGTGACGTACGGTGTTTCCAGGCGTCCCCCGAGCCGGGTGACGCGCTGCTGTTCGGGCTGCCGACGGCGGTGCCCCGGTGCGTGGTCGCCGTACGGCTGGACAGCCGGGTGGAGGGCGTCGGGGTGGACCCGCGCCAGCCGCCGCTGGTGTGGGAGGCGTGGGACGGCGGCCACTGGCAGGTGTGCGAGACCGGCCCGGACACCACCGGGGGGCTGAACCGGCCCGGCGAGGTGATCGTGTACGTCCCGGCCGGGCACACGGCCTCGGTGATCGGCGGGATCCGGGCGGGCTGGCTGCGCTGCCGGGTGACCGAGCCGGAGCCGGGTCAGCCGTTCTACTCGGAGTCCCCGACGGTGCGTGAGGCGAGCGTGTTCACGGTCGGCGGCACCACGGCCGTCGAGCACGCGGAGACCGTCACCGACGTCCCGCTCGGCACGTCCGAGGGGGTGCCGGGGCAGACGTTCCGGCTCGGCCGGCCGCCGGTGCTGCTGGACGGTGAGCCGCCGGTGGTGGAGGTCTCCTCGGCCGACGGCTGGCGCCGCTGGGAGCTGGTGGCGCACTTCGGCAACTCGGGCCCCGGGGACCGGCACGTCCAGGTGGACGCCACCACCGGCGAGTTCTCCTTTCCGCCGGCGCTGCGCGAACCGGACGGCACGCTGCGGCTGTGCGGCGCCGTACCGGAGAAGGGCGCACAGATCCGGGTGGCCCGGTACCGCACCGGCGGCGGCCCGGCCGGCAATGTGGCGCGCGGCGCGATCTCCGTGCTGCGCAGTTCGGTTCCGTACATCGCGCGGGTCGGCAACCGGGAGGCCGCGCGCGGCGGGGTGGAGGGGGAGACGGTCGCCAACGCGAAACTGCGGGCCCCGGACGCGCTGCGGATGCAGGAGCGGGCGGTGACCGCCGACGACTACGAGATCATCGCCCGGCAGGCGGCGCCCTCGGTGCACCGCGTGCGCTGTCTGCCGGCGGCGGACGGAGCGGGCGCGGTACGGGTCCTGGTGGTGCCGGACGCGGTGGCCGACGACGGCGACCGGCTGCGGTTCGAGCAGCTGATCCCGTCGGACCAGGTGCTGACGGCGATCACCGGGAGCCTGGACGAGCGGCGGCTGATCGGCACCCGGCTGCTGGTGGAGCCGCCGGTCTACCAGGGGGTCACCGTGGTCGCGCGGCTGGCGGCGCCGCCCGAGGACACCGACCGGGTGCGGGAGGCGGCGCTCGCCGCGCTGTTCCGGTACCTCAACCCGCTGCGCGGCGGACCCGACGGCACCGGGTGGCCGTTCGGACGCCCGGTGCAGTACGGAGAGGTGTTCGGCGTGCTGCAACGCGCCACCGGCAACGCGCTGGTGGAGGAGATCCGGCTGTTCGCCGCCGACCCGATCACCGGGCGGCGCGGCGCGCCGGCGGACCGTATCGACGTGGCCGCGGGCGCGCTGGTGTTCTCGTACCAGCACCAGGTCGTCGTGCAGCCCCTCGGCGGGGAGGCCCGCGCATGAGCCGCGCCGCCGTCCCCGGTCTGCCGAGCCGGCACCCCATCGGCCACCTGCTGCCCGCACTGTACGCCGACGACGACTTCGCCCAGCGGTTCACGGCGGGGCTGGACACCGTCCTCGCCCCGGTGTTCGCGACCCTCGACAACCTGCCCGCCTATCTCGACCCCCGGGTGGCGCCGCTCGACTTCGTGGTCTGGCTGGCGTCGTGGGTGGGCGCCGCCGACGATCCCGAGTGGCCCGTGGAGCTGCGCCGCGAGGCGGTGGTACGCGCGCTGGAGCTGCACCGCTGGCGCGGCACCCGGCGCGGTCTGGTGGAGCGGCTGCGGCTCACGCTCGGCGTGAACGCCGATGTCGTCGGCGACGGCGGGGCGGTGTGGTCGCGTACCGCGGGCGCCGTGCTGCCGCCGGAGCCGTCCGGCGAGGTGGTGGTCCGGGTGTGGCCGGGCCGCGATCCGGAGGTGGACGGGCGCAGGGTCCGGGAGCTCGTCCGGTCGCTGTGTCCGGTGCATGTCTCATGCCGGGTGGAGGTCCTGCCCGGCCCGCCCACCGGCGAAGGGAGGTGAGGTCGTGCGCGCCTGTCCCTCGTGCGGGGCGTCCAACGACCCCGCTGACGATTTCTGCGGCAACTGCGGGGCGTACCTGGGCTGGTCGGAGGGCGGCACGCGCAGCGCGTCCGCGCCCTCGACCGCCCCTGAGCCGCCGGCCCCGGAGGCCGGCGGGCAGGGCTCGGCGCCGGGTGATGCGGCACCGGACACGGCGCCGCCGGAGGGCGGCGGACGGACGCCGCGGACCGCTCCGTCTGCGTCCGCGGTCGTCGGCGCGGGCGCCGGGGACGACGCCGGCCGCGGCACGGCCCGGCACGACGAGACGTCGCCTGCGGCGCGCACCACGACGGAGACCGGTACCGGCTCGGACAGCCGGACCGGCACCACCGACCGGCCCCACGACCACGGCACCGCCGACCGAACCAGCGGCACCAGCACCGCCAACGGCAGCGGCAGCGGCAGCGGCAGCGGCAGCGGCAGCGGCAGCGGCAGCGGCAGCGGGGACCGTACCGGCCGGGAGAGCGGTGACGGTGTCGGCGGTGGGAGCGGCGGCCGGAGGGTGCGCCCCGCCGTACCCGCGCGGCCGCCGGCCCGTGACGTTGCCGGTCCCCGGCCCCCCGCGTCCCCGGCCCCGGAGGCGGAGGCGGAGGCGGCGCAGCCGCCCCAGCCCGAACCCGTGCTGCCCGTGCGGCCCGCAAAACCGGTCGCGCCGCGTCCCGTCGTACGGCCCGTGACGGAACCGGAGGAGGTGTCGGGGCTGCCGTGCCCGGTGTGCGGCACGCCCAACCCTCCGGGCCGTCGGTTCTGCCGCCGCTGCGCCAGTCCGCTGAGCCGGGCGGCGGACCGTGCGCCGCTGCCGTGGTGGCGGACGGTCTGGCCGTTCCGGCGCCGGGTGCGGGCGGGATCGGGACGGGCGGTGCGGCTTCTGGTGACCCTGGCCGTGGTGCTGGCGCTGTGCGCGGCCGGATTCCTCCTGCTGCCGGCCGGCCGCGCCCTGTTCGAGGACACCCGGGACAAGCTCGGCGGGGTCAAGGCGGTCACCCCGGCCGGGGTGACGGCCGGCGCCCAGGTGCCCTCGCATCCGGCGACGAACACCACGGACGGCCTCAGCAACCACTACTGGGGAGCGCCCGGCGCGGGGGCCTCGGTGACGTACACCTTCCGCACACCGTTCCGGCTGGTCGATCTCATCATCACCAACGGCGCCTCGGCGTCACCGCAGGAGTACGCCGGTGAGGCCCGGGCACTCCGGATGGATCTGGAGGTCACGTCGGCGGACGGTACGGTGCACCGCAGGGAGCTCACCCTCAGCGACAAGCCGGGACCGCAGACCTTCCCGACCGGGATCGGCGACGTGGTGCGCGTACGGCTGGTGCTGCGGTCGGTCACGGGGCTCACGGCGCATCGTCATGTCGCGGTCGCCGAGGTGGAGTTCTTCCAGCGCAGCTGATGTGCGGCGGTCATACGGAGCGTGGGTGCCGCGTCCCGCGCTCCGCATGTCACCGGTCTCTCAGACCCGGTCCGCCGCGATCAGCAGATAGTGGAAGCTGCCCTCCCGAAGGAACCCGTACTTCTCGGCGACCTCTGCGCGCCGGTGAGTGTCGGGTGTGTGAACCGGGACTCAACCGTGTAGAAGACGCTCGTTCGGATCCGACGGGATCGTCTCGTTGACTACTACCGTCCGCCTTGGGAACCCTGGCAGCTGGATCTGGCCACCCCGCAGCTTGCGGTTATAGATGTCACCTATCCGATCACCTTGGTCGACGCATCACGGCAGCGTGAGGATGGCACAGCTGCTGCCCGATACGGCAGAGGTCCTCCGGCTGTTAGCCGGGAATTGCTGCCAAGTCTTGCCGCAATTGATCGAGGGTGAAGCCGTCCGGGTCAGGGCGGTCGGCATCGGCCCACTGCTTGCTGAGGACCGCATAGGCCTCATCGCAGTAGGTCTGGAAGAACTGCCAGGTCATCGGCTGGAGCCCTCCCCAGGTGACACAGATCAGCTGCGTGGGCGTGTACCCGATGACAGGCACACAGTGGCCGCCCCAGCTGTTGGGTTGGCCTGGTCCCACCGGTCCTCCAGGGGGCACCATCCAGACAGTTTGCCCTTGGGCGCTGTAGGGCAACTGCAATCCGATGAACGCGGCACCGAACAGTTCGATGGCGTCTCGCACATGCTCGGTGTTACCCGGCTCGCAAGCAGCGAAGCCGAAGATCTTGTTACCGCCGATGCCCGCCCTGCGCCAGAAATTCAACGCGTCGAGCATGTTGGTTCCGCGGTCCGTCGAAGGATCACCCTCTTTGAACCCCGTGAGAGCGGCGTACGTTTCCAGGGCCTCTGTGGCGGTGGGCTCGAACTCTTCAGGTCCTTCGTAGGCTGACCAGTTCTGCTCCATGTGGAGTGCAGCGGCCTCTACACAGTCCCCGTATTGGTCATTGCCGAGCACCTGCCAGTCAATGACTTTGTCACTCCAGTTCTTCGCCGTAGGCGCCGGCGGCAGCGTCGGATGGAGGTACTGCGCGAAGTTGAGGGTACGTCTGTCGACTCTGGCGGGAGCCTTTCCTAGTCTGCCAACCACGGGCCGGCCATTACGAGACGGCATGGTCCTCCTTCTGCGTTCTGCCTACCTGCAGGCATATGAGCGTTTCTTCGGGCATATGCCCGAGGCAGTCGCGCACTAGTTGGAAAGTTGTGAACATTCACTGATATGGCCTCACCCTGCTGGGGTGCCAATTTTTAGGCCGAGGTAGGCACTGCTGCTTGCAGCCTGAGCGCGGGCGGTCGCCGGGCATTCGTGACCGAATGTGACGCAACAGCACAGAAAATGATTAAGGGCCCCGCCTCACTGATGTGAGGCAGGACCCTTTGACCTGCGACTTTGGAGTGTTACTCCCGTCGGGACGACAGGATTTGAACCTGCGACCCCTTGACCCCCAGTCAAGTGCGCTACCAAGCTGCGCCACGTCCCGATGCGCTCACTCGCGGTGACCCGCGTGATCGCGCGAACAGAACTTTACCCCACCTTCGGGGGTGTGCCGAAGAGGGCCCGGGAGGACATGGCGGGAGGCGGGGGACAATCGGCCGTATGACGAGTGCGGGCGCATCGGATGCCAGGGACCGGGACGTGGAGGGGCGGGCGCGCAACGCCCGGCCCCGGGACGGGCTCGGGCGCCCGCTGCCCTACGGCGCGCAGGGCGTCCCCCGGCAGCCGGAGGGGGTCGTACGGACGCCGGACGAGACGGTCGCTCAGGCTCAGGAGCTGCTGGACGCGGGCCAGCCGTTCCATGCGCACGAGGTGTTCGAGGACGCCTGGAAGTCGGGCCCGGACGAGGAGCGCGCCCTGTGGCGGGGCCTGGCCCAGCTGGCGGTCGGGCTCACCCACGCGGCCCGCGGCAACGCCGTCGGCGGTGCGCGACTGCTGCGGCGGGGCGCCGGGGCGGTCGAGGGCTGGGAGAGGGAACAGGGCGAGGACCGGCCGTACCGGATCGATCTCGCCGGGCTCGCCCGGTGGGCGCGGGAACTGGCGGCGCGTGTGGAGAGCGGGGGCCGCCCCGTGGACGCGACGGCCGAGGCGCCCCGGCTCCGGTCCTGACGCGCACGGCGTGCGGAGGCGCCGCACCCGCCGTCCGTGGCATGCGGCAGACTCGGGGCGTGCGAAAGATTCATGTCATCGGTATCGGCGCGGGCGACCCCGACCAGCTGACCCTGCAGGCGGTCAAGGCGCTGCGGAGCACGGACGTGTTCTTCCTGCTGGACAAGGGCGAGGTGAAGAGCGATCTCACCCAGCTCCGCCGGGACATGCTGGAAGCGCATCTGCCCGAGGGGTCGTACCGGGTGGTGCAGGCCCGTGACCCGGAGCGGGACCGGAAGGCGGGCGGGCCGGCGTACTCACCGGCCGTGGAGGACTGGCGCAGCGCGCGGGCCGGGATCTACGAGCGGCTGATCACCGGGGAACTGGGCGAGGACGGCACCGGCGCCTTCCTGGTGTGGGGCGATCCGGCGTTGTACGACAGCACGCTCGGCATTCTGCAGGAGGTGCTGGAGCGGGGCACGGTGGAGTTCGCGTACGACGTCATCCCTGGCATCAGCAGTGTCTCCGCGCTGGTCGCCCGGCATCGCACGGGACTGAACCGGGTGGCCCGGCCGGTGCAGATCACCACCGGGCGGCGGCTGGCCGAGGGCTTCCCCGAGGGCGTGGACGACGTGGTCGTGATGCTGGACGCCCACCAGGCCTTCCGGCAGTACGCCGGGGAGGACATGGACATCTACTGGGGTGCGTACATCGGCACCGCGGACGAGATCCTCGTCTCCGGCCCGATCGGCGAGGCCGGTCCCCGCATCGAGCAGGTGCGGGCGGAGGCACGCGAACGCAAGGGCTGGATCATGGACACATACCTGCTGCGCAGGAACCCCGGCGACGGCTGAGGTCCCCCCCCCCCCCGCTGCCTCGTCGTCACGCCGGGCCGAGGCCCAGCCACTCCAGTGCGCCTGCCACATCGGGCACCGCCGTGACGCCCCGGGGCAGCGGAGGGCGGTGTACGACGACCACGGGCAGGCCGAGCCGCCGGGCTGCCGTCAGTTTCGCGGCCGTCGCCGCAGCGCCGCTGTCCTTGGTCACGAGGACGTCGATGCGGTGCCCCCGCAGCAGCTCGGTCTCGTCGGCGACCGTGAACGGGCCTCGGGCGAGGACCACTTCGGTGTCCGGCGGCAGGGGCGGCCCGGGTGGGTCGACCGACCGTACGACGAAGTGCAGGTCGGTCAGGTGGGCGAACGCGGCGAGGCCCAGGCGTCCGGTGCTGAGGAACGCCCTGCGGCCGAGACCGGGCAGCGCCTCGGCGGCCCCGGCCAGGGACGGGACGTCGTACCAGCGGTCGCCGGGGCCCGGCTGCCAGCCGGGGCGGCGCAGCACCACGGCCGGCACTCCGGTGGCCGCCGCCGCGTGGGCCGCGTGGGCCGTGATGGCCTCGGCGAAGGGGTGGGTGGCGTCGACCAGGGCGTCCACGTGGTGGGCGCGCAGCCAGTCGGCCAGACCCTGCGCGCCGCCGAAGCCGCCGATCCGCACCTCGCCGGCCACGGCTCCCGGGCGGGCCACGCGTCCTGCCAAGGACGTGGTGACCCGGAGGCCGGGCCGGGCGGCGAGGTCGGCGGCGAGGCGGCGGGCCTCGGTGGTGCCGCCGAGGACCAGGACGTGCGCGGGCATAGGGGTGAGGGTACGAGGTCGTACGGGACGGTCCGCCGTGCGGGTCGCTACCGTCGAGCCATGCGATCCGTGGAGTCCGTGCGTGCCGTGCTGATCGACATCGACGGTGTCCTCACCGTCTCCTGGAAGCCGCTGCCGGGTGCCGTGGAGGCGTTGCGCGCGGTCCGCGCGGCGGGGCTCGGTGTGGCGCTGGTGACCAACACGACGTCCCGTACCCGGGCGTCGATCGCCGAGACTCTGTCGGGGGCCGGGTTCGAGGTGGGTGCGCAGGACGTGCTCACGGCGCCCGCCGTCACCGCCGCCCACCTCGCCGAACACTTCCCCGGCGCCCGCTGTGCCCTGCTCAACAGCGGTGACATCGGGGAGGATCTCGGTGACCTCACCCTCGTCGAGGAGCGTCCGGACGTGGTCGTCCTCGGCGGTGCGGGGACCGGGTTCGACTATCCGGCACTCAACCGGGCCTTCGGACATCTCCAGCGGGGCGCCCGGCTGATCGCCATGCACCGCAACCTGTACTGGCGCACCGACGAGGGGCTGCAACTGGACTCGGGCGCGTTCCTGCTGGGACTGGAGAAGGCCGCTCGGGTGAAGGCCGAGGTCACGGGCAAGCCGTCCCCGGCCTTCTTCGAGACGGCGCTGACCGGGCTCGGGGTGAGCGCGGACCGGGCGCTGATGGTGGGCGACGACATCGAGTCGGACGTACTCGCGGCACAGCGGGCCGGGATCACGGGTGTGCTCGTCAGGACAGGGAAGTACCAGCCGGAGACCCACGAGAACGCGAGCGGCACACCGGACCACGTGCTGGCCTCCTTCGCGGACCTCCCGGCCCTGCTCGGGCTAGCGCAGTAGCAGTTGCACTCCGCCCACGACGGTCGCCGCGATCACGAGTTGTTCGAAGAGTCGCTGGTTGATCCTTTTCACAGCCCACTTGCCGAACAACGCACCGGGCACGACGAACACCGCGAGTGCGGCGTCGAGGAGCAGCGAACGGCCGTCGATCAGGCCGAGGCCCGCGCTGAACGGCACCTTCGAGACGTTCACGATGAGGAAGAAGAACGCCGACGTGCCCAGGAAGCCCAGCTTCCGGAAGCCCGCCGACAGCAGATACAGCGACATCACCGGGCCGCCCGCGTTGGCGACCATCGTGGTGAACCCGCCGAGCACGCCGTACGAGCGGGCCTTGGCGCGACCCGCCCGGGTGGTCACCGTGTCCGGCGCGTCCCCGGCCCCGCCGCTCCCGCGGCGCCGCCGCCCCAGCGTGACACCGGCCATCAGCAGCAGGATCGCGCCGATCGAGGTCCGTACGATCCCGTCGTCGGCCCACATCAGGAACAGCGTGCCGGCGACCACACCGGCCGCGACGGCCGGGAACAGCCGCCACAGGGTGGGCCAGTGGGCGTGCCGCCGGTAGGTGAGGACGGCGAGCAGGTCACCGGCGATCAGGACGGGCAGCAGCACGCCGGTGGAGGCGCGGGCCGGCAGGACCGCCGCGAAGATCGCGAGGCTCACCGTGTTGGCCCCGCTCACGGCGGTCTTGGAGAAGCCGACGAGCAGGGCCGCGCAGGCGAGCGCCGCGAACCCCCAGCCGGATATGTGCCAGAGCGTCATCGTGTTCATGCGGGGACCGATGCTATGTCCGGACAACCCTCCGGCGTAAGGACCGTCTCGCCAGGTGACACCTGCCGTCTGCCATGACCTGTCCGCTAATGACCTATCCGCTATGACTTGTCCGCGTACTGTGCCCGGAGTTCCCGCTTGAGCACCTTCATGCTGGGCCCGAGCGGCATCGCGTCCGTGAACTCCACACGCCGCGGGTACTTGTGCCGGCCGAGGTGTTCCTTGGACCACTCGGTGATCGCGGCGGCGTCGGGGCCGGTGCCCGGTGCCGGTACGACGACCGCGCAGACCTCCTCGCCGTGCAGCTCGTCGGGCAGGCCGATGACCGCGACCTGGGCTATGCCCGGGTGGCGCAGCAGAACCTCCTCGACCTCCCGCGGGTACACGTTGTAGCCGCCGCGGATGATGACGTCCTTCTTGCGGTCGACGATCCTCAGGAAGCCGTCCTCGTCCTTGCTGCCGAGGTCGCCGGTGCGGAACCAGCCGTCGACCAGGGCCTCGGCGGTGGCTTCGGGGCGGCCCAGGTACCCGGAGAAGACGTTGTGGCCGCGGATGACGACCTCGCCCAGCTCGCCGTGCGGCAGCAGCTCGATGCGGCCCTCGGCCTCGGCGCGGGCGATCTCCACGTCGATGCCCCACAGCGGGTGGCCGATGGTGCCGGACCTGGTGCCGAAGTCGGGCTGGTTGACGGTGGCCGTCGGGGAGGTCTCCGACAGCCCGTACCCCTCGTAGATCCTCGCTCCGAAGGCGGTCTCGAACCGCTCCAGAACGGCGACGGGCAGTGAGGCGCCGCCGGAGACGCACACGCGCAGTTCCGGGAGCGTCCCGGCGTCCCGGGCCGCCGCCGCGAGGGCGACGAACATGGTCGGCACGCCGTGGAACGTGTTCACGCCCTCCTTCACCATCAGCTCGATGGCGCGGGCCGCGTCGAAGCGGGGCAGCAGCACGAGCGTGGCGCCCGCCCGCCAGGTGGAGTTGAGCGAGACCGTCTGGCCGAAGGCGTGGAACAGCGGCAGCGCGCCGAGGGCGATGTCGTCGGCGCGGATGTCGTTGGCGTCGAAGGCGTTGACGGTCGCGTTCATCACGATGTTGAAGTGGCTGAGCACGGCACCCTTCGGGACACCGGTCGTACCGCTCGTGTAGAAGATCACCGCCGGGTCGTCGACGGCGCGCGTGACGTAGGACGGCAGCGGCTCGACGCCGGCCGCGAGCCGGTCGAACTCCTCGCCCAGGGTCACGGTCCGGATGCCCAGGGCGTCGGCGGCGGCCCGCCCGGTCTCCTCCTGCGCCGGGTGCACCAGCAGCACGGCCGCCCCGCTGTCCTTGAGCACGTGCTCGACCTCGCCGGCCGACAGCAGCAGATGTACGGGGACGACCACTGCGCCCGCCGCGGCGACGGCGTAGTAGGCGACCGGGAACTCGGCGGTGTTGGGGGCCATGAGGGCCACCCGGTCCCCCGGTCGTACGCCGAGGCCGGCGAGCGCACCCGCCCGGGCCAGCGCCCTGCGCCACACCTCGGCGAAGGTGAGCCGCAGGTCCCCGTCGACCAGCGCGGTCCTGTCGGGACGGCGGCGGGCGTTCTCGGCGAGGATGGCGGCGACGGACAGGGTTGCCATGGAGTACTGCTCCGTTTCCTTGCTGCGGCTCGGCTGACCAGATCCCCCGTCGGAACAGTGCTAGTGCCTCTCCACCAGCACCGCGCTCCCCTGCCCCACCCCCACGCACATGGTCGCCAGCCCCCGCCCGGCGCCCGTGCGCCGCATCCGGTGCAGCAGCGTCGTGAGGATGCGGGCGCCCGAGCAGCCGAGGGGGTGGCCGAGGGCGATGGCACCGCCGGTAGGGTTCACCAGCTCCGGGTCGATGCCCAGCTGGTCGACACAGGCGAGGGCCTGGGCGGCGAACGCCTCGTTGAACTCGGCCTCCTGCAGGTCGGCGATGTCCCAGCCGGCCCGGGCGAGGACCTTGCGGGTGGCGGGGACCGGACCGATGCCCATCACATCGGGGTGGACGCCGGCGGAGGCGCCGGCGACATAGCGGCCCAGGGACTCCAGGCCCAGCTCGTTCAGAGCCTCCTCGCTGACCAGCAGCAGTCCGGCCGCGCCGTCGTTCATCGGCGAGGCGTTGCCCGCCGTGACCGTGCCGCCCGGGCGGAAGACCGGCCTGAGGCGGCCCAGCTTCTCCAGCGAGGTGTCCTCGCGGACGCACTCGTCCTGCTCGACCACGATCCCGTCCGGGCGCTCCACGGGCAGGAGTTCGTCGTCGAAGTGGCCGTTCTTGCGTGCGGCGGCGGCCCGTTGGTGGCTGCGCAGGGCGAAGGCGTCCTGCCGCTCACGGGAGATGCCGTACCGCTCGGCGACCTCCTCGGCGGTCTCGCCCATGGACAGCAGGCCGTGCAGCTCCTTCATCGCGGGGTTGACCAGGCGCCAGCCGAGGCGGGTGTCGTACGTCTCGATGCGCTGGGGCAGGGCCTCGTCGGGGCGGGGCAGCACGAAGGGGGCGCGGCTCATCGACTCGGAGCCGCCCGCGATCACGATGTCGGCCTCACCGGCGGCGATGGTGCGGGCGGCGGCGGTGACCGCTTCGAGCCCGGAGGCGCACAGCCGGTTGACGGTGGCGCCGGGGACGGAGTCGGGGAGCCCGGCGAGCAGGGCGGCCATGCGGGCGACATTGCGGTTGTCCTCGCCGGCCTGGTTGGCCGCGCCCCAGTAGACGTCGTCGATCCGGGCCGGGTCGAGCGCGGGCACCTCGGCCACCAGGTGGCGGATCACGCCGGCTGCCAGGTCGTCGGGGCGTACGGCGGAGAGGGCTCCGCGGAGCTTGCCGATGGGGGTGCGGCGGGCGGCCGCGAAGTGGACGGGACGCACGGCTTGGACTCCTGACCTACGACTGATCCACGACGCTGTGGACCAGCGACCACACGGGACACTTAATTAGCACTGCTAGTTTTGGACTATAGACCTCCGACCGGCCCGCTGGGAAGATCTCCCGGGACCTTCACCGAGTCGGCGGAGGAGAGCCGGAGGAGACATGCCCCACGTCCGCGAGCACACCCTCGACGGCACCCGCGGCCCCGTCGCCGTACGCGAGTGGCCGCACCCGGCGCCGAGGTACCTGGCCCTGATCGTGCACGGGTACGGCGAGCATGCGGGCCGGTACGACGAGCCGGCCACCGTCCTCACCGGGCACGGGGCGGCCGTGTACGGGCCCGATCACGTCGGCCACGGCAGGTCGGCCGGGGAACGGGTGCTGATCGAGGACTTCGAGGACGTGGTCACCGATGTGCACGCGGTGGCGGACCTCGCCCGGGCCGCGCACCCCGGGCTGCCGCTCGTCCTGGTCGGCCACTCCATGGGCGGACTGATCGCCGCCCGCTACGCCCAGCGGTACGGCGGCGAACTGAGCGCGCTGGTCCTGTCGGGGCCGGTGATCGGCGCCTGGGAGCTGCCGGGGCGGCTGCTGGCCCTTCCTGAGATCCCGGACACCCCGGTCAGCCCGGCCGCGCTCTCCCGGGACCCGGCCGTCGGCGCCGCCTACGCCGCCGATCCGCTGGTGTGGCACGGGCCGATGAAGCGGCCGACGCTGGAGGCGTTCACCCGGACCCTGGAGGCCGTCGACCGGGGCGGGAACGTGGGCGGCCTGCCGCTGCTGTGGCTGCACGGGGACGACGACCGGCTGGTGCCGCTGCCCGGCAGCCGGATCGGCGTGCAGCGGCTCGCCGGCGGCCGGCTGACCGAGCGGATCTTCCCCGGGGCACGGCACGAGGTGTTCCACGAGCTCGGCAGGAAGGAGGCCTTCGCGGAGGTGATCCGCTTCCTGGACGCGGCACTCCCCCGCTGAGCGGGCCCGTTTCACCCCTCTGGGCGCTGGGCACCCGCCCCGTCGGACAGACGCGACTCCGGACACATGCGACTTCGGACCGACGCGGCTCCGGGCCGACGCGGCTCCGGACCTACGCGGCTCCGGACCTACGCGGCTCCGGACGACGCAACGAAAGGGGACGGACACACATGACCGTGGTGAAGAGCACGCTGCCCGAGGAGGCGCTCGGTATCACCGGGACCGCTCTGCAGGAGACCCTGGTGGACCTGCTCGGCCTGTCGCTGATCGGGAAGCAGGCGCACTGGAACGTCGTGGGTCCGCGGTTCCGGTCGATCCACCTCCAGCTCGACGAGGTGGTCGCAACGGCGCGTGCCCACTCCGACACGGTCGCCGAACGCGCCGCCGCGCTGGGCCTTCCCCCGGACGGCCGGCCCGAGACCGTCGCCGCGGCCTTCGCGCTGCCCGGCACCAAGGACGGCTGGCTGCGCGACACCGAGGTGGTGGAGCTGATGGTGTCCGCGCTGGAGGCGGCCGTCGGCCGGCTGCGCGAGCGGATCGCGGCGACGGAGAAGCCGGACCCGGTCACCCAGGACCTGCTGATCTCCGTCACGGCCGACCTGGAGAAGCAGCGCTGGATGTTCGAGGCCGAGAACCACCCGCGCGAGAACGTCCCCAGCTAGCACGACACCCCCGCACGGAAGGGGAAAACCATGGCCGACGCCCTCGAAACCGAAGCGCTGTGGCAGGACTTCCACCGCGTGGTGAACATGACCTCCGCCGAGCTCGCGGCCTGGCTGCGGGTCCGCGACGCCGACGAGGAGGCGGAGCCCCTGCCCGAGGAGGCGGGCACGCCCACCGGGCAGCATGTCCTCGCCATCCTCCAGAAACGCCGCACCGACCTCACCGACGACGACATCCGCGTGATGCACAAGGTCGTCGACACGGTCGGGGACCTCGTGGACCTGGAGGACGAACCGGAACGGGAGACGGCAGCGGACGACGCCCGCCGCCACCGCCTGATGACCATGGGCCACGACCCGCTCAAGCCGTAGGCCAAAGGCCCTGGTCATGAACCGCGACGAACGGGTCCTGCGCGAGCTGGTGTCCGCGCATGGGCGGACGTACGCCGAGGAGGCGGGCATCAGGCTGAAGGACACCCCGCAGCCGCTGTACCGGCTGCTGGTGCTGGCCCTGCTGCTCAGCGCCCGGATCCGCGCCTCGGTCGCGGTGGCCGCCGCGCAGGCCCTGCACGAGGACCACCTGGACAGCCCGCGCCGCATGGCCGACGCCGACTGGCAGCAACGCGTGGACGCGCTCGGCCGCGGCGGCTACCGGCGCTACGACGAGCGCACCGCCACCCAACTCGGCGACGGCGCCGAGCTGTTGCTGGACCGCTGGGCCGGAGACCTGCGCCGGCTGCACGAGGAGGCGCACGGCGACACCGGCGAACTCAGGCGGCTGCTCCAGGAGGAACCGGGGGTCGGTCCGGCCGGCGCCGACATCTTCCTGCGTGAGGCCCAGCGCGTGTGGCCCGAGATCGCGCCCTACATCGACGGCAAGGCCCTCGACGGAGCGCGGCGGCTCGGGCTGCCGAAGGACCCGGAGAAGCTGACGAAGCTGGCCAAGGACACCGAACCGGCCGTCCTGGCCGCCGCGTTGGTGCGTGCCGCACTCGACAAGGAGGTGGCCGAGGACTGTCTGCGCCGCGCCGGATGACCGTGCCGGACTGCTCCTCGCATCTGGGAGCGAAGGCAAAGCAGTACAGGCGGACGACCGGGTCGGCCGCGCAGCGTCCGGCGCCGCGCTGAAGGCCGCTACAGGCCGAGGACGCGGGAGATGGTCCGCAGCACCCCGTTGTCGTTGTTGGACGGCGCGAGGTGGCGGGCCCTGCGGACCACCTCCGGATGGGCGTTGGCCATGGCGAACGACCACTCGGCGGCGTCCAGCATCTCCAGGTCGTTGAGGTAGTCACCGAAGACCATGGTCTGCGCGGGCGTGATGCCGAGGGTCCGCTGCAGGCCGCGCAGCGCGGTGCCCTTGTCGGCGGTGCGGTTCATGACGTCCACCCAGTGCTCGGCGGAGACCACGACCTGGTGGGTGGCGGCGAACCCGGCGAGCGCCGGGGCGGTGGAGTGCTCGGCGGACCCGAAGTCGAACAGCGCCACCTTGATCACCTCGTCGTCGACGGCGGTGACGTCCTCGACGATCCGGTGCTCGACGTAGTACTTGCGCACCTCGGCCAGGAACGCCTCGTCGGTCCGCTCGACGTACGCCGCCCGCTTGCCGCACACCACGGCGCCGACGTCCACGCCGTCGGCGACCAGCCGCCGTACCGTACGGGCCACCCCCGCGGCGACGGACCTGTCCATGGTGTCGGAGCTCAGCTCCACGCCGTCGCGGACCACGTAGGTGCCGTTCTCGGCGATGAACACCATGCCTTCGGCGACATCCGCGAACTCCCGCACCAGCGTGGCGTACTGGCGGCCGCTCGCCGGGCTGAACAGCACTCCGCGCCGGCGCAGTTCGGCGAGCATCGGCCGCAGTCCGTCGGGGATCCGCTTGGTGTCGTCCAGCAGCGTGCCGTCCATGTCGGTGACGATCAGCCGGATGTCGGCGGGGCCTGCGGGCAGGCCGGGGACGTTCAGGAGGGGCGCGGGCGTGGCGGGCATGTCCTGCTTCCGGTCGGGGACGGCGTACCGGTCCAGTGTTCCTCATGCGCCACGGCTCCCCTCAGCCGCCCCGAACCGCCCGGGGTGCGCGTTTCCCGGGACAGCGCGATCGACGGGCGGCAGAATGACGGCGGAGCACCGAGAACCGGAGAAGGGCGGCTACGTGACCGAGGGCCACTCCACGGCGGCCGGGCCGGGCAAGCTGAACACCTCTGTGGCGCACAACGCCCGGGTGTGGAACTACTGGATCGGCGGCAAGGACAACTACGAGGTCGACCAGCGGGTCGGTGAGCACGTCGCCGGGATGTTCCCGGTGATCCGGGAGGTGGCCCGCGCGGACCGGGAGTTCCTGGCCAGGGCGGTGCGGTTCCTCGCGGCCGAGCGCGGGACACGGCAGTTCCTGGACGTCGGCACCGGACTGCCGACCGTGGAGAACACCCACGAGATCGCGCAGCGGATCGCCCCCGAGTCCCGGATCGTGTACGTCGACAACGACCCGATCGTGCTCGTGCACGCCCGCTCACTGCTCACCAGCTCCGCCGAGGGCGCCACGGACTACGTCGACGCCGACGTCCAGGACCCGGACGGCATCCTGCAGCGCGCCGCCGACACCCTGGACCTGACCCGGCCGGTCGCGCTGATGATGCTCGGCATCCTGAACTTCGTCCTGGACACCGGCGAGGCCCGGGACATCGTGCGGCGGCTCATGGCGACGCTGCCCCCGGGCAGTCACCTGGTCCTCACCCACCCGACCTACGACGGTGACGTGGGCGGCGAGGGCAACCGGGCCGCGATGGAGTTCTGGAACGCCAACGCCACCCCGCCGATCACCGCCCGCAGCCGCGCGGAGATCGCCGGCTTCCTCGACGGTCTGGAGCTCGTCGAGCCGGGTCTTGTGCCCTGCTCGCAGTGGCGCGCCGGGGCGGAGGCCGCCGCGGTGCCGCAGTACGGCGCCGTGGCCGTGAAACCCTGACACCGGCACCGCGCGGACCGCAGAGGAGGACGGATGACCACCCTTGCCGACCCCGTGCCCGGCGGGCGCCCGGAGGATCTGCGCCGGGTCGCCGGACTCACCGCGCGCCTCGCCGCGAAGGACGTACGCGGGATCGTGCTGGCCTACGTGGACACCGCCGGTGTCTGCCGGGTGAAGACGATCCCCACGGCGCGGCTGGAGGCGGCGGTGTCCTGGGGCGTCGGCATGTCCCCGGTGTTCGACACCTTCCTGGCCGGCGACTCGATCGTCAGCACCGACGTCCTCGGCTCCCCCGACGGTGACCTCCGGCTCTATCCGGACCTGGACCAGCTGGTCGTGCTGGCCGGGCAGCCCGGCTGGGCGTGGGCTCCGGTGGACCGGATCACCCAGGAGGGCGAGCGGCACCCCGGCTGTGCCCGGACCTTTCTGCGCCGGATCGTCGCCCGCGCCGCCGAACGGCACGGCCTCGCGTTCAGGGCGGCGATCGAGGTGGAGTGGGCGGTCGGGTTCGGCTCGGCGCCGGCCGGGGAGTTCGTGCCGGCGGTGTCCGGTCCGGCGTACGGCGGGATCCGGCAGGTGGAGCTGAGCGACTGCACCGCCGATCTGCTGGCCGCGCTGGCCGCGCAGGACGTGGACGTCGACCAGCTCCATCCCGAGTACGCGGCCGGGCAGTTCGAGGTCTCGGTGGGCGCCCTGGACCCGGTGGCGGCGGCCGACCGCAGCGTGCTGGTACGACAGACGATCCGGGCGGTCGCCCAGCGGCACGGCCTCAGGGTCTCGTTCTCGCCCGCGGTGTCCGCGGAGGGCGTCGGCAACGGCGGCCATCTGCACCTGTCCTGCTGGCGCGACGGGGTCAACCTGCACGCGGGCGGGGAGCGCCGGTACGGCATGACGCCCGAGGCGGAGTCCTTCGCCGCCGGCATCCTGGCCCGCCTGCCCGCGCTGACGGCCGTCACCGCGCCGAGCCCGGCGAGCTATCTGCGGCTTCGACCGTCGCAGTGGGCCGGGGTGTTCACCGCCTGGGGCCGGGAGACCCGCGAGGCCGCGCTGCGGATGATCACCGGCACGGCGGGCCGTGGGGCGCAGGACGCCAACCTGGAGGTGAAACCGGTCGATCTGGCCGCCAACCCCTATCTCGCCCTCGGCTGCGTCATCGCCGCCGGCCTGGACGGGATCGGCTCCTCCCTCGCCCTCCCGGAGGAGATCACCGGCGACCCGGCCCGGTACGGCCCGGACGAGGCGGCGGCCCGCGGCGTACGGCGGCTGCCGCGGTCGCTGCCGCAGGCCGCCCGGGAATTCCGGGCGGACCCGGTGCTGCGGGCCGCGCTGGGCCCGGTCCTCGCGGACGCGGTGACCGCCGTACGGCTCGGCGAGGCGGCGGCCGTCGAGGGGCTGGACGACGCGCGGGTGGCGGCGGCCTACCGCTGGGTGTACTGACCATGGGCACACCGGGACCGGTCCACGAGGCCCTCGCCGAACTGGAGCTGGTGGACCACCACTGCCACGGCGCGGTGACGGCCGACCTCCCGTCCGGGGAGTTCGCCTCGCTCCTGACCGAAGGTGAGGCCTGGCCCGGTGTCTCGCCCTTCGACAGCCCCGTCGGCGTGGCCGTACGCCGCCACTGCGCGCCCCTGCTGGACCTGCCCCGGCACGCGCCGCCGGCCGACTACGTGGCGCGCCGCTCGGCCCTGGGCTGGCAGGAGGTCAACCGGCGTTTCCTGCGCGCCGCGCGGGCCGGGGTGTTCCTCGTGGACACCGGCTACGCCCCGCACCCGCTCACCTCGCCCGCCGCACTGGCCGAGGCCGCCGGCGCCGCCGCCCACGAGGTCGTACGCCTGGAGCAGGTGGCGGAGGCGGTGGCCGCGCGGGGTGTCGAGCCCGACGCGTACGCGACCGCCTTCCGTACGGCCGCCGAGGAGGCCGTACGCCGGCCGGGCGTGGTCGCGGTGAAGTCGGTGGCCGCCTACCGCACCGGCTTCGCACTGGACCCAGCACGCCCGACGGGCGACGAGGTGACCGGGGCCGCCCGGCGCTGGCTCGCGGACGGCGGGCGTCTGGCCGACCCGGTCCTGGTGCGGCACCTGCTGTGGACCGCCGTGGACCTCGGCCTGCCCCTGCAGCTGCACACCGGTTTCGGGGACGCCGACCTGCGGCTGCACCACGCCGATCCCGCCCTGCTGACCGACTGGCTGCGCCTGGTCTCCGGCACGGTCCCGGTCCTGCTGCTGCACTGCTGGCCGTACCACCGCCAAGCCGCCTATCTGGCCGCGGTGTTCGAGCGGGTGTACCTGGACGTGGGCCTCGCCCTGCACCACACGGGCCCGGCCCGCTGCCGGGCCGTGCTGGAGGAGGCGCTGGAGATCACCCCGTTCCGCAAACTGCTGTACAGCTCCGATGCCTACGGAGTGGCCGAATTCCACCACCTCGGCGCCCTGTGCTTCCGCCAAGGGCTCGCCGATCTGCTCCAAGCCCGCGTCGACGCGGACGAGTTGAGTCTGCCCGACGCCCTGCGGATCGCGGCCTGGACGGGCCGCGACAACGCCCGACGCCTCTACGGACCGCCCGTGTCCGACGACGCTCCGGCCCGTGACCCCGGCAAACGCCCCGCCCGGAAAGTATGATCAAGCAATGTCTGACATGACCGAGACGACGCCCGGCTGGCTGACCAGCGACGAGCTGGAAATGGCCAGGGCCCGGATGCCGATCCTGTACGTCGAGGCCGTGCCCGTGCGCGTGGACGACAGCGGCGAAGTCACCAGCATCGGACTGCTGCTGCGGATGGGCCCCGAGGGGACGGTCAGCCGGACCCTGGTCTCCGGCCGGGTCCTGCACCACGAGCGGGTCCGCGACGCCCTGCTGCGCCATCTGGAGAAGGACCTCGGCCCGGTCGCACTGCCCCGCGTCCCGGCGTCGCTGCAGCCCTTCACCGTCGCGGAGTACTTCCCGACGGCGGGCATCACGCCCTACCACGATCCGCGTCAGCACGCGGTGTCCCTCGCCTACATCGTCCCGGTCACCGGCGACTGCCGCCCCCGGCAGGACGCGCTGGACCTCGTCTGGTTCAGCCCGCAGGAGGCCGCCTCCCCGGCCGTACAGAGCGAGATGCCGGGCGGGCAAGGGTTCCTGCTGAAGCAGGCGCTCGCCCACGTGGGCCTGGTGTACTGAGGACGCCGACCGCCCGACCCGCCTGTCTATCAGGCCGGTCGGGCCGCCGACCAGGGCTTTCCGTGGCGCGCTCAGGTTGCGTTCAGGTTCACGGTCCCCCGTGGCAACAGCTGCACCAGAAGCCCCAAAACAATGGCAAAGGGGGCTGGGGACGGGGCAGTTGGACATGCCAGGGTGCGGGCCATGAGCACAGAGCACGTCCTGGACGACCGGCCTCGCGGGCGCACCCGCGCGCGCATACGCGAGAGCGCGACGAAGGTGCCGGAGGTCACCGTCTACTTCTGGATCATCAAGGTCCTCACCACCGGCATGGGCGAGACCGCCTCCGACTTCCTGGCCCATCTGCTGGGCCCGATCCCGGCGGTCGGGCTCGGCGGTCTCGCCTTCGCGGCGGCCCTGGTCCTCCAGTTCGCCGTCCGCCGGTATGTGGCCTGGATCTACTGGACGGCGATCGTCATGGTCAGCGTGTTCGGCACGATGGCCGCGGACGTGCTCCACGTCGGTCTCGGCGTCCCGTACACCCTGTCCACCCCGCTGTTCCTCCTGGCCCTGGCCGCCGTCTTCGCGCTCTGGTACAAGTCCGAGCGCACCCTGTCCATCCATTCCATCCGCACCCGGCGCCGCGAGTTCTTCTACTGGGCGGCCGTCCTCGCCACGTTCGCGCTGGGCACGGCGGCGGGCGACCTCACCGCGACGATCGGCCTTGGCTACGCCGGCTCGGTCGTCCTGTTCGCCGTGGCGATCTGCGTTCCGGCACTCGCCCACCGTGCCGGACTGCTGGGTGCGGTGGCCGCGTTCTGGTCGGCGTACGTCCTCACCCGCCCGCTCGGCGCCTCCCTCGCCGACTGGATGGCCCTGCCGGCCAGGCGCGGCGGCCTTGCCTGGGGTCTGGGCCCGGTCACCCTGTCCTGGACGGTGGCGATCGTGGCCTTCGTGGCCTACCTGGCGGTGTCCCACCGGGACACCGAGCCCACCGCCTGATCCCGCATCCCGCGTCCGACGGGACCTGAACCCCCGGCCCCTTGGCCCTCCGGAGTGAGGGTCGAGGGGTTCCCTCATGCCATGCGGCGGCGCGGGTCGGGACGACAGGAAGTGAATCTGCGGCCCCTTGATCCCCAGGAGTGTGGGGCACCTGCACCGCGTCATCCTGGAGGAATGCGAAACTCGAATTCGGGGCGGTCCCACGGCACGGCGGGCGGGTTCGCGAACGCGGTCCCGGTCCGCACCGCACCAACGCGGTGGTAGAAGTCCTCGGCGGGAAGGTGCGACACGACCTTGAGACGGTCGATCCCGGCGGCACGGGCCTCGGACTGCATGTGCGCGACGAGGAGCCGTCCAATACCCCGCCCCTGCACTTCGTCGGCGACGAACAGCAGGTCGAGCTCCGGTGGAGCGAGGACGAGCGAGTAGAACCCGAGGACCCGGCCTCCGTGCTCGCCGGCGCCGACGGCCACAAAGGCGCGGTGGGCCTCGATGTAGTCAGGACCGACCCGGTAGCCCGCGACTGCGGATGCGTACTTGCCCTCGTAGGCGCCTGAACCACGCACGAGCCTCGTGAGCCGTTTGGCATCCCGCGCGACAGCCCTCCGTATCATGACCGGCTGGCTGATCGGGGAAGTGCGTGAACTCATCGGGAGAGTATTTCGCACCGGGGAGTGCCTTCGTGCGGCGGGTCGGCTGCTCGGGCAGGCGTCACTGCACGAGGCAGCGAACGCCGGAAGACACGACAGGGTGCACGAGATCTTCTCCAGCACCGGGCGAACGGTTCGGCCAGGGAAGGTGGTACCGCTTTCACCACCCCCTGCTCCGGCCGCCGGCGTGATCCGATCGTGCCGAGGCACCCACTGCGGGCGCCGTGCTCCGTCGGGGAAGCCGTGCTCCGTCGGGGAAGGAGATCACAGGCAATGGATCACCCTGTCCCGCTCTCCGGGTACCGTCAGGGTATGAGTCATCCGCACCCCGAACTGAAAGCCGCCCCGCCCCTTGCCGAAGGAGGGCTGCGGGTCATCGCCCTGGGCGGCCTGGGTGAGATCGGCCGCAACATGACCGTCTTCGAGCACGCGGGCAAGCTGCTCATCGTCGACTGCGGCGTGCTGTTCCCCGAGGAGACCCAGCCCGGCGTGGACGTGATCCTGCCGGACTTCACCTCGATCCGGGACCGGCTGGACGACATCGTGGCCGTGGTACTCACCCACGGCCACGAGGACCACATCGGCGGCGTGCCGTACCTGCTGCGCGAGCGGTCCGACATTCCCCTCGTCGGCTCCAAACTCACGCTGGCGTTCCTGGAGGCCAAGCTCAAGGAACACGGCATCCGGCCGCGCACGGTGCGGGTGCGGGAGGGCGACCGGCGCGGCTTCGGGCCCTTCGACTGCGAGTTCGTGGCGGTCAACCACTCCATCCCCGACAGCCTGGCGGTCGCGATCCGTACCGGCGCCGGGATGGTGCTGCACACCGGCGACTTCAAGATGGACCAGTTCCCTCTCGACGACCGCATCACCGATCTGCGCGCCTTCGCCCGCCTCGGCGAGGAGGGCGTGGACCTGTTCCTCACCGACTCCACCAACGCCGAAGTACCCGGCTTCACCACCTCCGAGCGTGAGCTGAACCCGGCGATCGAGCAGGTGATGCGCACCGCGCCGCGCCGGGTCATCGTCTCCAGCTTCGCCAGCCATGTGCACCGCATCCAGCAGGTCCTGGACGCCGCCCACCAGCACGGCCGCAAGGTCGCCTTCGTCGGCCGGTCGATGGTCCGCAATATGGGCATCGCCCGTGACCTGGGCTATCTGAAGGTCCCCTCCGGTCTGGTGGTGAGCACGAAGGAGCTGGAGAAGCTCCCGGACCACAAGATCACTCTGGTGTGCACCGGCTCACAGGGCGAACCGATGGCCGCGCTGTCACGGATGGCCAACCGCGACCACATGATCCGCATCGGGAAGGGCGACACCGTCCTGCTCGCCAGCTCCCTCATCCCCGGCAACGAGAACGCCATCTACCGGGTGATCAACGGACTCACCCGGTGGGGCGCCCACGTGGTCCACAAGGGCAACGCCAAGGTGCACGTCTCCGGGCACGCCAGCGCCGGCGAACTCGTCTACTGCTACAACATCGTCAAGCCCCGCAACGTCATGCCCGTGCACGGTGAATGGCGCCACCTGCGGGCCAACGGCGACCTCGCCATCCGCACCGGTGTCGACCCCGAGCGGGTCGTCATCGCCGAGGACGGCGTCGTCGTCGACCTGGTCGACGGGCGCGCGTCCATCACCGGCAAAGTCCCCGCCGGCAACGTCTACGTGGACGGCATGGAAGTCGGCGGCGCCACCGAAGCGTCCCTCAAGGACCGCCTCACCCTCGCCGCCGAAGGCGTGGTCACGGTGGTGGCGATCGTCGACGCGGACACCGGCGCCCTCGCCGAGGCCCCCGACTTCCTGGCCCGGGGCTTCGTCCACGACGACGCCACCTTCGAGCCGGTCATCCCCGTCATCGAGAAGACCCTGGCCACCGCGGCCGAGGAAGGCGTCGGGGACGCGCACCAACTCGAACAACTCCTCGCCCGCGCCGTGGCGAACTGGGCGTTCCGCACCCACCGCCGCAAGCCCCTCATCATCCCCGTCATCATCGACGCCTGAGCCACAGCCCGACAGCACGGTCCCCGTCCCGGCCGCGGCCCCGCCACCACCGAGGTCGCGTTGTCTCGCATCCGGACGCTCACTCCGACGCCGGGATGAACGCCCGGTTCAGGTGGGAGCCCGCGCGGCGGCGCTGGTGACGGAGACGGGCTGTGGCTTGGACGGCTGCGGCTGCGGCAGCGGGACCAGTTCAAGCGGACTGGTCCCCAACCGGTGCCCAAAAATGATCAAAGGCCACTCCAGATTCTCTCTGAAATGGCCCATGACCTGCGACTTCGCAAAGTCGGGACGACAGGATTTGAACCTGCGACCCCTTGACCCCCAGTCAAGTGCGCTACCAAGCTGCGCCACGTCCCGATGCCGTTTGACCTGGGGTTTCCCCGGTCGAAACGCGCAGGGAAACAATACCGCACTCGGGTCGGTGGTCGCGCACCGCTTTCCCGGTTGACCTCAAGCTCGGTTGAGGTTGCACGATCACGGCATGACGATCACAGCCGACCACAGCCGCACATACGGCTACGACGACCTGCCCGGCCTGATGAGTCTCATGACGGGCGACGAGAAGCACGGCCCGGCGGCCACCTCCACGCTCGATGTGCTGTGGGTGCTCTACGACCAGGTGCTCCGGGTCGCGCCGGAGCGGCGGGAGGACCCGGCCCGGGACCGGTTCCTGCTGAGCAAGGGGCACGGGCCCATGGCGTACTACGCGGTGCTGGCCGCGAAGGGCTTCGTGCCCGTCGAGTGGCTGCCCGGATTCGGGTCGTACGACTCCCCGCTCGGGCACCACCCGGACCGGGTGCTGGTGCCGGGAGCCGAGATCGGCAGCGGGTCGCTCGGGCACGGGCTGCCGATCGCCGTGGGCAGCGCGCTGGGTCTGCGGGCGCAGGGGCTGCACGATCCCGCGGTGTGGGTGCTGATCGGGGACGCCGAGCTGGACGAGGGCAGCAATCACGAGGCGATCGCCTTCGCCGGGCCCGCCGGCCTGGAGCGGCTGCACACCGTGGTGGTCGACAACTCCTCCGCCAGCCATTCCCGCCCCGGCGGCATCGTCGCCCGCTTCGAGGCCGCGGGCTGGTCCGCGGTGAGCGTCGACGGGCGCGATCACGAGGCCCTGTACGCCGCGTTCACCGCACCGCACCCCGGGCGGCCGCACGTGGTCGTGGCCCGCGTGGAACCGAAGAACGCCTGACACTCCGTCGTCGAGCTGATCCTTACCTGCTCTCCCGAAAGGCCACCCTTTCATGGACACCATGCGTGACCGTTTCGCCCCCGTCGTCTCCCGGCTGCTGGACGAGGACCCCCGGGTCGCGGTGGTCCTCGCCGAGATCGGCAAGGACGGATTCCGCGAGGCCATGGCCCGGCATCCCGACCGGGTGATCAACGTCGGCATCCGCGAACAGCTCCTGGTCGGGGCGGCGGCGGGGCTGGCGCTCACCGGGCTGCGGCCGGTCGTGCACACGTTCGCCAGCTTCCTCGTGGAGCGGCCGTTCGAGCAGATCAAGCTGGATCTGGGACACCAGGACACCGGAGCGGTGCTGGTGAGCGCCGCCGCCTCCTTCGACTGGCCGGCCGGCGGCTTCACGCACATGGCCCCCGGTGATGTGGCACTGCTCGACACACTGGACGGCTGGACCGTGCATGTGCCCGGGCATCCCGACGAGGCCGAGACGCTGCTGCGCCACGCGGTCGCCGCGGGCGACGACAAGGTGTACGTACGACTCTCCGTGCAGGCCAACCGGCAGGCCCAGGAGACCGATGGCAAGCACGTCGTGACGGTCCGCGAGGGCCGCCGCGGGGTGGTCGTCGCCGTGGGCCCGGTGCTGGACTCGGTCCTCGCCGCGACCGAGGGCCTGGACATCACCGTCCTGTACGCGACGACGGTACGGCCTTTCGACGGCGCGGGGCTGCGCCGCGCGACGGAGGCGGCGGGTACCGATGTCGTGCTGGTCGAGCCGTATCTCGCGGGGACGTCGACGGCCGCGGTGAGCGAGGCACTGTCCGACGTGCCGCACCGGGTGCTGGGCCTCGGCGTCGGCCGCCGCGAGCTGCGCCGCTACGGCACCATCGAGGAGCACGTGGCCGCACACGGCCTGGACCCGGCGAGCCTGCGGGAGCGGATCAGGCAGTTCGTGCGGCCCGCCTAGCCGGGGCCCCCTCTGGGGGAAGCATCCCGCCGGCGGGGGCGAGCGGCCCCACCCCGCGCACCGGGGATCTCACTTCCCTCGCGGCAGCCCCAACCCGGGGTGGGTGTCTAGGAGTCGGGGCGGGGCGGCCTGCCGCCAGGAGTCGGCGAGGATGTCGCGCAGCTCGTCCTCGTCCTCCAGCGCGGCGAGTCTCGCTCTGACCCAGGCGAACTGGACCTCGTGGTCGGCGATCCAGAACTTCTCCGGCTCGGCCAGCACCAACTCGTCGCGCTCCTCCTTGGGGCAGCGCACGGCGAGGGACGTCTCGTCCTCGGGCAGCGTCGCGAACATCTTCCCGGCGACCCGGAACGTGGGCATGCTCCAGGCGACCTTCTCCGTGGTGTCCGGCAGGGACAGGGCGATACGGCGTACGTCTCGTGCGTCCGGCATGCAACGCACCGTAGCTCCTCCCACTGACAGTCACCCTCCGAGCCGCTTGCAGGAGAGCATGGTGGGCCCTAACTCGCCCGCAGGGCTCGCCGCGCAGTCGGGCGGTAACCTCACGCCTCCTGCGCCGCCCGCCCCAGCGCCTCCAGCACCGGCCGGATCAGCGGATGCCCCTCGGCGCCACGCCGTACGGCGGCGAACACGCGGCGGGTCGGCGCCACGCCGTCGACGGGGCGTACGACGACACCGGTGAGGTCCATGCCGTTCAGGGCGGAGCGCGGTACGAGGGCCACGCCCACGTCGGCCGAGGCGAGGGCCACGACGGCGCGGAAGTCGTCGGAGGAGTGCTCAAGACGGGGCTGGAAGCCGGCGTGCTCGCAGGCGAGGACGACGACGTCGTGGCAGGGATTGCCGGGGTACGGGCCGATCCAGGGGTCCTTGGCCAGCTCGGCGAGGGGGATCTCGACGGCGTCCGCGAGGCGGTGGCCGAGGGGTACAACCGCGTCGAACGGCTCGGCGTACAGCGGGACATGGGCGAGCCGGGGGTCGTCGGCGGGCGGTGCGCCGCGGTACTCCACGGCGACCGCCACATCGACCTGCCGGTCCAGCACCATGGGCAGGCTCGCGTCGCCCTCGGCGTCCTGGACGCGGATGCGGATGCCGGGCGCGGTGTGCGCCAGCCGGGCCACGGCCGGGGCTACGACCTGGGCGATACCGGTGGCGAAGGCGGCGACGGTGACCGTGCCCGCCTCGCCCGAGCCGTAGGCCGCCAGCTCCGCCTCGGCCCGCTCCAGCTGGGCGAGGACGGCGTTGGTGTGGCTGAGCAGGATCTCGCCGGCCGGGGTGAGCCGTACGCCCTTGGCGCCGCGCTCGACCAGCCGGTGGCCGGTCTCCTGCTCCAGTGCGGTCAGCTGCTGGGAGACGGCCGAGGGGGTGAGATAGAGCGCGGCGGCCGCCGCGGTGACCGTGCGGTGGTCGGCCACCGCACGAAGGATGTGGAGCCGCCGTGCTTCGATCATGCCCTCCATTATCCCAGGGCGTCCGCCCTGGTCAGGCCTCCAGTTCGGCGCGCGCCGCGACGAACGCGTCGACCGCGCGGTTGACGTCGTCCGTGGAGTGCGCGGCGGACAGCTGGACGCGGATGCGGGCCTGGCCCTGCGGGACGACCGGGTAGGAGAAGCCGATCACGTACACGCCCCGCTCCAGCAGCAGCTCGGCCATACGGGCCGCCTGCGCCGCGTCGCCGATCATCACCGGGGCGATGGCGTGGTCGCCGCGGAGGATGTCGAAGCCCTCCTCGGTCATCCGGCGGCGGAACAGGGCGGTGTTCTCGGCGAGCCGGACCCGCAGGTCGTCGGCGGACTCCAGCAGGTCGAGGACCTTCAGGGAGGCCGCGGCGATCACCGGGGCGAGGGTGTTGGAGAACAGGTACGGCCGGGAGCGCTGGCGCAGCAGGGCGACGATCTCGGCGCGGGCGGCCACATAGCCGCCGGAGGCGCCGCCGAGGGCCTTGCCGAGGGTGCCGGTGACGATGTCGACGCGGTCCATGACGCCGTGCAGCTCGGGGGTGCCGCGGCCGGTCGGGCCGACGAAGCCGACGGCGTGCGAGTCGTCGACCATGACCATCGCGTCGTAGCGGTCGGCGAGGTCGCAGATCTCGCTCAGGGGCGCGACATAGCCGTCCATGGAGAAGACGCCGTCGGTCACGATCAGGCGGCGCCGGGCGTCGGACGCCTCCTTGAGCTTGGCCTCCAGGTCGGCGAGGTCGCGGTTGGCGTAGCGGAAGCGGCGGGCCTTGGACAGACGGATGCCGTCGATGATGGAGGCGTGGTTGAGGGCGTCGGAGATCACCGCGTCCTGTTCGCCGAGCAGGGTCTCGAAGACACCGCCGTTGGCGTCGAAGCAGGAGGAGTACAGGATCGTGTCCTCCTGGCCGAGGAAGGCCGAGAGGCGGGCCTCCAGCTCCTTGTGCACCTCCTGGGTGCCGCAGATGAAGCGGACCGAGGCCATGCCGTAGCCCCAGCGGTCGAGCGCGGCGTGGGCGGCGGCGATGACCTCGGGGTGGTCGGCGAGGCCGAGGTAGTTGTTGGCGCAGAAGTTGAGGACCTCGCCGGGGCGGCCGCCGGCGGTGACGCCGACGGTCGCGGACTGCGGGGTGCCGATGACCCGCTCGGGCTTGTGCAGGCCGGCGGCCCGGATCTCGTCGAGGGTGGCGCGCAGGTCGTCGCGTACGGTGTCGAACATGGGGGCTCTCCTGAAAGTGCTTGCGGGTGACGGGAGGTGCGCGGTCCACGGCCCCTGTGAGGGGCGCGTTCTGCGGCTCACACGGTCCAGTCGAGGATGACCTTGCCGCCCTTGCCGCTCGCGGCGTCCGCGAACGCGGCCTCGTAGTCGCGGTAGCCGTACCGGCCCGTGATCACGGGGGCGAGGTCCAGGCCGCCCTCCAGGAGCACCGACATCGCGTACCAGGTCTCGAACATCTCGCGGCCGTAGATGCCCTTGATGGTGATCATCGAGGTGACGATCCGGGACCAGTCGACCGGGAACTCCTGGGCGGGCAGGCCGAGCATGGCGATGCGCCCGCCGTGCGTCATGTTGGCGATCATGTCCCGCATGGCCTCGGGGCGGCCGGACATCTCCAGGCCGATGTCGAAGCCCTCGCGCAGGCCCAGCTCCCGCTGCCCGTCGGCGATGCTGGACTCGGCGACGTTCAGGGCGAGGCTCGCCCCTATCTTGCGGGCCAGGTCCAGGCGTTCCTCGCTGACGTCGGTGACGACGACGTTGCGGGCACCGGCGTGCCGGGCGACGGCGGCGGCCATCAGGCCGATCGGTCCGGCGCCGGTGATCAGGACGTCCTCGCCGACCAGCGGGAACGACAGCGCGGTGTGCACGGCGTTGCCGAACGGGTCGAAGATCGCGGCGACGTCGAGGTCGACGGGGATGCGGTGCACCCACACGTTGGACGCGGGCAGGGCGACGTACTCGGCGAACGCACCGTCGCGGCCGACACCGAGGCCGACGGTGGCCCGGCACAGATGGCGGCGGCCGGCCAGGCAGTTGCGGCACTTGCCGCACACCAGATGGCCCTCGCCGCTGACCCGGTCGCCGATGCGGATGTCGGTCACGTCCCGCCCGACCTCGACGACCTGCCCGACGAACTCGTGCCCGACCACGAGCGGCGTGTGGATCGCCTGCTGCGCCCAGCCGTCCCAGGCCCGGATGTGCAGGTCGGTCCCGCAGATACCGGTCCGCATGACCTTGATCAGCACGTCGCCGGGACCGATCTCGGGCTCCGGGACGTCCGTCAGCCAGAGCCCCGGCTCCGCCTTCTCCTTGACCAGCGCCTTCACGCGTGCCGCTCCTGTGGGTGAGGTCCCGGACCGCGGGCATGCCGAAGAAAGCCCGCACCGGGTCAGAGGGGTGGAATCACCGTGCAATCTGCCGTATGCGAGGGGCGCGGGTCCATCGAGCTTTTCTTAACCGCCGCCTCAGCTTTCCTTCACGCCCCTGGTACCGGGAGCGTAGGCAATGCCGTGCTCCCTCACAGCGGCAGACCGTCCTCGGCGCTTCGTTCGAGGCGTACGACGAGGTCGGCGGCGAGCGCCTTGATGGCCTCCAGGCCTTCCCTCCCCCAGGTGCGGGGGGCTGTGTCGGCCGCGCACACGGTGCCGAGCGCCATGCCGGAGCTGTCGATGAGCGGGGCGCCGAGATAGGAGCGGATGCCGTACTCGTCCACGACCGGGTTCCCGGCGAACCGCGGATAGTCGCGGACGTCCTCGAGCACCAGTGCCTTGCGGCGGACCACCACATGGGGGCAGAACCCATGGTCGCGGGGCAGGACCCGGCCCAGTTCCGGTCTGCTGCCGTCCTCCCGGAGGAACGGCGGGACGACGGGGACGCACAGGCCCGCGAAGAACTGGAGGTCCTCGCCGATGAAGTTGACCATGGCGTAGGGCGCGCCGGTGAGCCGGGCGAGATGGTCCGCGAAGGCGTCCAGCGCCGGGTCGGGACGGTCCGCCAGGCCGAGCAGGCGCAACCGGTGGACGCGCGCGGGGGCCTCCTTGTCCTCGGGGGTGAGCAGCAGACCCCGGACCGGCCGGGGCGGCTCGTAGGTCATGGCCGGGCTCCGGCGCTGTGGGCGTAGCTCATAGGGCGGCTCCGTGGGCTATGGGGCGGGATCACATGTGGGCGCCATGGCTCGGCGCGGGCGCCGGGGCGTGGGCGAGGAGGTGGCGTACGAGGGTGAGCAGGGTCTGCACGCCCGAGCTGGAGATCCGGGCGTCGCAGCGGACGACGGGGACCTCCGGGTCGAGGTCGATGGCGGCACGCACCTCCTCGGGGTCGTAGCGGTAGCCGCCGTCGAACTCGTTGACGGCGACGATGAAGCCGAGCCCGCGTTCCTCGAAGAAGTCCACTGCCGCGAAGCAGTCCTGCAGCCGGCGGGTGTCGGCGAGGATCACCGCGCCGAGCGCGCCCTCGGACAGCTCGTCCCACATGAACCAGAACCGCTCCTGCCCCGGTGTGCCGAACAGGTACAGCACATGGTCCGGATCGAGCGTGATCCGGCCGAAGTCCATGGCGACGGTGGTCTCCATCTTGTTCTCGACGCCGTCGAGACTGTCCGTGCCGACGCTGACGGTGGTGAGCAGCTCCTCGGTGCTGAGCGGCGCGATCTCGCTGACCGCGCCCACGAAGGTCGTCTTGCCGACCCCGAACCCGCCCGCCACCAGGATCTTCAGCGCGGTGGGGAACGGGTCAGAGCTGTCGTCGTAGTCCATCGAGCACTGCCTCCAGCAGAGACCGGTCAGTGGGTGTGTGGTGGAAGACGGGGGGCTTGGTGGTCAGCGCCCCGCAGTCGACGAGGTCCGAGAGCAGCACCTTGGTGACCACCGCGGGCAGTCTCAGATGTGCGGCGATCTCGGCGACCGAGACGGGTGACCGGCACAGGTCGAGCGCCTGGGCGTGCTCGGGGCCGAGGTAGCCGAGCGGGGTGACGCCGGTGGTCATCACCTGCGACATCAGGTCCAGGGCGACGCTGGGCTGGGTACGTCCGTTGCTGACCGTGAACGGGCGCACCAGCCGTCCGGCCGCGTCGTCCAGCCAGGGCCCGTCGCCGGCTGCGGCCACCCTCAAGGCCTCGTCGCCGTGGGTTCGACGGCATGCTGGCGGGGCGCGGTCACCAGGTAGGGCCGGACGCTCTTGACGAGCATCGCCATCTCGTAGCCGAGGACGGCGGCGTCGGCCTCCCGGCCGGCGAGTACGGCGAGACAGGTGCCGGAGCCGGCGGTGGTGACGAACAGCAGGGTCGAGTCGAGTTCGACGACGACCTGGCGGACGTCCCCGCCGTCGCCGAACCGGAGGCCCGCGCTGCGGCCGAGGGAGTACAGGCCCGAGGCCAGCGCCGCCATGTGGTCGGCGCTGTCGATGTCGAGACCGTGCACGGACTTCACGAGCCCGTCGCAGGACAGCAGCACCGCGCTGGTGGTGTGCGGTACGCGCTGCACGAGGCCGCTCAGCAGCCAGTCGAGGTCGGACGCGTGGGCGGTCGGCGCATCGCTCGCCATGGTGGATCGACTCCTTGGGGTACGTAAGGTCTGCGGGAGCGCTGGGGGGGTGGATGGGACGGGTTGGGGTGGTGGGGGTGGGTACGGTGCGGGTGCTCAGTCGGCCGGGGCGCTCCCATCGGGCCGGCCGGCACCGCGAGCACCGTCGGACACGGGCGCGGGGGCGCGTTGCTGGGATATGGGGGGTGCCGGATCGGGGAACTCCGGCAGTACGGGCCGAAGCTGATGACCGATCAGATGGGCGGAGCCCATGTGAGCCGAGTCCATGTGCGCTGACTCCATGTGGGCCGAGTCCATGTGGGCCGAGTCCATGTGAGCCGACTCCATGGAGCCAGAGTCCATGGGGTCCTGGCTCTCCATGTGCTCCATGTGCTCCATGTGCTGCTGTGCCTCGGCAAGTCCGATCCCGCGCTGGAAGGCCGCCATCAGCCCGGGGTCGTGGCCCGGGACGGTGTCCCCGTCCTGGCGGGGTGCGGGGCCGCCGCGCAGTTGCGGGACGATGTGCTCCTGGGCACGGCGGCGGGGCAGCGGGGGTTTGCCCATGGTCCCGCGCACGCTTCCGGTGCGTGGCGTGGGCAGGATGCCCGCATGCGCTTCGACCGCCGCCCGGTCCTCGGCGCTGACCCCGGGCACGGCAGCGGCGGGGGTGGGCCGCTCCTGTCGGACGCCCCGTACCGGAAGCGGCACCGGGGCACCGTCGTTCCGCCCGCTGTCGCCGCTCCCCGTGCTGCTCCCCGTGCTGCTCCCCGTGCCGCCTTCTGTACCGCTCTCGGTGCCGCGCCACCCGCTTCCGCGCTGGGCGTGCCGACGCCGCCCGGCCGCGGGTGCCTGTCCGGCGCCGGAGCCGGTCTCGCCCGCGGGGGCAAGCGGGGCGCCGGAGGGGGGCAGGGCAGCTCCTGTTCCCAGCCCGGTGCCGTCACCGTGCTGCGCGGGGCGCGCCTCCCCGGACCGCACTGCGGGCTCCGGCACGGGCACCGGCCCCCGCCCGGACCCGTGCCCCTGCCCGAAGGCATGCCCCTCTCCCTGCGCGTACCCGTGCTGGTGACCCTGGCCCGGCGCCTGCCCCTGGATCCGCACGGGGGGTGCCGCACCGGTGTCGGCCGGAGCGTGCGGCTGGGGGACGCCGGTTCCGGCGACCGCGCCGGGTACACCGGGTGCCGTACCCAACAGCGCCTGCGGGACGACGAGTACGGCCTGCACACCGCCGTAGATGTTGCTCTGCAGGCGCACATGGATGCCGTGCCGCCGGGCGAGCTGGGAGACGACGTAGAGGCCGATGCGGCCGTCGGCCAGCAGGCTGGCGACGTTCACCTGGTCGGGGTCGGCGAGCAGGGCGTTCATCCGGTTCTGTTCGCCGACGGGCATGCCGAGTCCGCGGTCCTCGACCTCCACGGCGAGCCCGGAGGTGACGAGGCCCGCGCGGAGCAGCACCTGGGTGTGCGGTGCGGAGAACACGGAGGCGTTCTCGATGAGTTCGGCGAGCAGATGGATGACGTCGGCGACGGCATGGCCGCGCAGTTCGCCGTCGATCGGCGGCACCAGCTTCACCCGGGAGTACTGCTCGACCTCGGCGATGGCGGAGCGCAGGACCTCGGTCATGCTGACCGGGTTGCTCCACTGGCGCCGGGAGACGGCGCCGCCGAGCACGGCGAGGTTCTCTGCGTGGCGCCGGATGCGGGTGGCCAGGTGGTCCACGTGGAACAGACCCTTGAGCAGGTCCGGGTCCTCGATCTCGTTCTCCAGATCGTCGAGGATCGAGATTTCCCGGTGCACGAGCGACTGGAGCCGGCGCGCGAGGTTGACGAAGACCTCGAGCTTCTGCTCGCTGCCCGTCTGGCTGGAGAGCTGGGCGGCGCGCATCACGGCGGTGACGGCGCCGTCGTGTGCGCGGTCCAGGTCGGCGGCGAGCAGTTCGAAGTCGTCGGCGTCCTCGGGCGGGCGGCGGCGCGGCGAGCGCTGCGGCGGGGTCTCGCTCCGGCGCAGTGCGTCGACGAGTGCGTGCAGGTCGGCCTCGCCGTGCGCGGCGGTACGGCGCAGGGCGGCGACGCGGTCGGAGACCGAGCGGGCGGCACGGTCGGCGGCCACGGCGGCGATGAGGATGCCGGCGACGGTCACGGTGACCGCTCCGGCGAGCACGGCCCACAGCATGGGCCCGGTGCGAGCGCCGGAGGACCGGATGCTGAACAGAACGGCGGCGGTGGCGCTGAGGGCGACCGCGACGGGCGGCAGCACGGCGAGCCGCATGAGCTGGGGCCGTATGTGCGTCTCGGGCAGTGCGGGAGCGGGTCGGGCGACCGGTCGCCCGTGCCGTCCGCCCTCCCGGCGGTCGGCACGGCCGGCCGGTGCTCGGAGGTGAGACATCTGGGTCCTCGTACTTGTCCGTCGGGCTGCCATGCGGCCACTGACAGTAGTCGCCTCCGCATCATGTGCGGGGGGCAGTTGACAAAGTCCCGCAGGATTGGTCCCGCTCTGGTATGAGCTCTCGTACGACAGACCGATAACCTCGCGACATTCCGCACATACGTTCACCCGGCCGAGCCCAGGCCAAATCGTCACATGGAGTAATCAATTTGGCCTGGGCGGATGTCACAGTGCCGTCAGGCAGAACTGCACGAGCCCGGCGTCGACGTCCAGGATGTCGCGCTTCATGTCCCGCCACGGCGGGTGGAAGCCGCCGGCCTGGTCGCCCCACTCCACGGTGAAGCCGAGGATGGGGCCCTGGTCCGGGTCGGCGAAGTGCCGCGCGTAGGCGTAGTCATCGCTGGTACCGCAGGTCGGATACAGGTGGAAGCCGGACTTCGGGGTGTAGGTACGGCCTCCCACGCCCTGCACGGCCGCGCAGAACTGCTCCGCGAGCACGACGCAGTCGTCGGCGTCACCCTTCGGGATGTACTCCCCGTACCTGCCGCTGCCCAGACCTCGCCGGTGGTCGAAGACGTGGTTGAGGAAGTTCTGGTCCTTGTACTGGGACTGGTTCTCGTCGTCTCCCCAGTTGGTCAGCATGTCGTCGGAGTAGCTGTGCACGTCGACGAACCAGCGGGTGCGGGGATGGGCGTCGAGCAGCCAGCGGACGTTACGGGTCTCGGGCTCCGAGAAGGGGCTCGGCCCCTGGTAGACCTCGCTGGCCGGGTCGGCCGACACCTGCACCGGGGCGCTCGGGTCGAAGGCCTGGGTGAAGTCGAACAGGAAGTCGTAGTTGCGGTTGATGTCGACGCCGATGCGGGCCGGGTCGCCGCCCGAGTTCACCGGATCGCGGTTCTTGCGCCACATCGGCGCGACGGTCTGGCTGTAGAGCCGGCCGTCCGGGTTGACCAGGGGGAAGACGACGAGCTCCAGCTCGTCCACGATCTTGCGCACTTGGTCGCTGGTGAAGTGCGTGCCCCCGTAGCCGAGACCGGTGCCGGTGGCGTAGGCCTCCAGCAGGTCGGCCGCGAAGTGGACGAGGATCTCGCAGCTGCCCCACTCCCGGGCGTGCACGCCGCCGATCAGTACGGCGCAGTCCTTGGTTCCGGCGGGGGCGGAGCCGATCCGCAGGGCATGGCAGGCCCGGCCCTCGACCGAGGGCTCGGGGAGGTCGATGAGTTCGCTGGTGGCCGGGTAGGCGGTGGCCAGGCTGGTCACGGCGGAGTCGACCTCGGTGATGTTCAGGTACGGCATGGCGTCCTCCTGGGCGTCCTACGCCTTGGCGGCCAGGCCGTGGGGCACGGCGTCGGCGGGGGCGAAGCGGTCGCCCTGGCCGACCTCGGCCTGGCGGGCGCGGCCGACGGCCGTGGCGTCCTCGATCGTGGTGACCGAGACTCCCTCGCGTTCGAGGGCCTCTGCCTGCTCGGCGGTCACATAGGCGTCGATGGTGACGGTGCCGTCGTCGGACCGGTGGGGACGGCCGCCGACGTCGGGACGGGCGTCCCGCAGCAGAGCACGCAGGGTGTCGGCGTCCCGGGCGGTGACGCGCACCCGGAGGATGGGTTCGGAAGTGCTGGACATGAGGGCTTCTTCCGGCGCCGTCGGGCTGCGTGGGCGGCGCGAGTGGTACGGACGAAGAGCGCGCACAGTTCGAGAAATCTGTAAGCATATGCCCGATGTGTACGTCGTATTCTCAGGGTGCTCCGCCCTGGTAGAAGGCGTCAAGCGGGGGCTCGGGGAGGCGGCCGAGGAGGCTGTCCAGGCCGGTCATCAGCTCCTGCTCGTCGTCGTAGTCGCCGAACCGCGGGACGAGGGCGCGCAGCCGCGGGTACTCGGCCGCCGGCAGCCGGTGCAGGCCGAGACGCAGCATGACATCGGGCTCGTCGGGATCGTCGACGACCTGGCGCTTGTCCACGAGGAGGCAGCCGAGCGTCCAGGCGACGAAGGTGCGGTAGACCGCCGGCGCGGTGGCGTCGTCGAATCCGGCGCGGGTGAGGACGGCGAGCATGTGCTCGGTGAGCTGGAGCCAGGCCCTGGGGCGCCGGGCCACGGGCACGGCGAGCGGTCGCGTCGCGACTACCGGCAGCAGCTGCGGATGGGCGTGTACGACACAGGCGAACGCCCGGGCGACTCGGCGCAGTTCGGCCCGCCAGGGCGGTTCGGCCGGTGCGGCGCCGCCGTCGGCGCGGGGCTCCTGCGCCGTGGTGCGCAGCCGTTCGTTGACCTCCTCGAAGAACGCCTCGACCAACCCGTCGAGCAGGCCTTCCTTGCCGTCGGTGTACCGGTAGAGGGCCATCGGTTCCACGCCCAGGTCGGCCGCCAGGCGGCGCATGGTCAGGGCACTGAGCCCGGCTCGGTCGACCAGGGCGACAGCCGCACTGAGCACCAGCGGGCGACTGAGGCGTCCCCGCCTGTCGGGGTTGTCCCGCTGAGCCATGGCCGCGCTCCGGATACGACGTATATTTCGTTTTTAATTGTACGTTTTATCCCCGACTCGGGATACGGCGGCCCGGCTGAGCCGGGCCCTTGCAGGTCGTCGGTGCCTCCTCGTCGTACCGAGGTCTGGATCATTCAAGGACGTCGAGGTGGGGCTCGGCCGGGCGGTGGCCGAGATCCGGGGCAGCGGCGGCCGTCTCGATCAGGTAGTCGACGACGCCGGTGTGACTGCCCCGCCGGCGGTAGGCCGCTCTTTGGCGGTCGGCGCCGTTGCCCTCCGTGCGGAGGCGCATGTGTGCGGCATGCAAGAGCGTGTGGTCGTCCGAGGTGGCCACAGCCGGCAGAGCGGCGTTCCAGAGACGGCCGAGGTGTACGGCAGCGGGTTCGAGCCGGCCGGTGTCCAGATTGATGCTCTTGCCGTTCAGCCCGTCTCGGGCGGCGCGCCAGCATGCGGCGCGCAGCATCTCCGGCTGCGGGCGCAGGGCGGGCTGGGAGTGGTGGACGGCTGCCATGGCGGTGAGGGCGAGGCCCTTGACCGTCCCGGCGAGCAGCAGGGTGTCGTCCACGGTGGGGGTGGCGTCAGCGATACGGATCTCGACGGTGGGCACGTGGTGGGAGGGGCGGATGTCCCAGTAGAGGCCACCACGGTCCAGAAGCGTTTCGCTCGTGACGAGCCGATCGAGGAGGTCCTCGAAGTGGGTGCGGGACTCGAAGTAGGGGGGCGGCCCCGCTACCGGCCACCGGCCCCATGTCATGGTGCGCCAGCTGGCGTAGCCGGTGTCCTTGCCTTCCCAGTAGGGGGAGTTGGCGGCCATGGCCAGGAGAGCGGGGAGCCAGGGGCGCAGGTGGTTGCTCAACTGCAGCGCCGTCTCCACGTCGGGGACGCCGACGTGGACGTGGCAGGCGCAGACACTCTGTTCGTTGTCCAAGGCGCGGAATCTGTCCAGGCTTTGGGCATAGCGGGCCCCAGGGGACACAGGTGGGGGATCGAGCTGCCCCAGGATGGGCGTGCCGCTGGAGATGAGGCGCAGCCCCAGCCGGGCGGCGGCGCGCGCGACGGCGTCGCGGGTCGTACGCAGTTGTTCCCCCAGGTCCGTGAGGGCGGTGTGCGGATCGGTGCGGACCTCGACCTGGTAGAGGGTGAACTCGGTGGTGACCCGGTCGCCGAGGTCCCCGGCTGCCTGAGCCACCACCTTGTCCGCTTGCGGGCTCAGCTGCCGCGACACCGGGTCCACCAGCAGGTACTCCTCCTCCACCCCCACGGTGACCTCGGTCGCACCGGTCGCAGGCCGCTGACGACCTGCGCTGTCTGCCGACGGCTGCGCGTCGGCACGTGTCCGCTGCTCGCTCTGCATGGCAACCAGTCTGTCGCTCGCAGTCACGCCGGTGGAGGGCGCCACAGCGCCAAAGGAGCGTGCCGGCGAGACAAACGCCGGTTTTCGTACAGTCGCCGGCAGTCCAGCCGTTGGTCGCAGTCCTGGCGATCCGCTGGTGGTTGAGGCCGTCCCGAGACGCGCGGGCACGCTCGCCGGCAGGTGACCGCCGCTACGGCGCCGTCGGCAGCTGGGCCTCCGCGCGTCCGAGCATCGATGCCGCACCCGCGGGCGGGGAGGTGCACCTGGCCCTGGGGCGAGGAGCCTGCGGCATGGAGTCACGCACCACCGTGGCCTGCCGGCGCACGGGGGAGCGAGAGCTGCGGCAGGCGAAGTCCCGCCGGGATTGCTCATGATGGGGTGTCAGCTGATGGCGGTGAGGGCGAGGGCGGTCAGGATGAGGCCGTAGACGGCCACTGTCAGGGCGGCACGGGCGATATGTGCTCCGCGCACACGCTGTTGTGGGGCCGGGCCGAAGAAGCAGCAGGGCATTCCCGGATGCCGGTCGGCCAAGTCCAGCCAGTAGGCGCCCAGTAGGCGGGTGGAGCTGGTTTCGTCATCCACATGCTGGCCAACGCCGGTGATGTTGGCGGGTTGCGGTGGTGGGCCCGGTCGGCACCGGACTGTGATCTCGCATAGCTGCCGGGCATCTGCCAACACCTCGTCCATCGTCGTGTGCGACGGGGCTCGCGAGTGGTCTGCAGTGCTCGCACATGTGGTGGGCGCATGGAGGAGTTGCCGTCAGTGCGATGCGTACCGGCTGCGGACGGCGGTGGTGGCGAGGAAGCCCGTTGCGGCGGCGGCGAGGAGGGCGCAGAGGGCGAGGAGGAGTGTGTTGCGGTGCATGTGGAACATCCTTTTCTCGCGAGGTCAGGGGTGCTCTGGACAACGGTGACGGTCCGGTTTTCGGCTCGCCTGTGCCGTCGATGCAACCCGCATGGGCGTCCCCCATCCCGTGACACGGCCCTCCGTGACCGCTTTGCCGGCCATCGTCTGCAGGCGGATCGCCGACCCTGGAGTGGGATCTGCAGGCGGATCGCCGGCCCTGGAGTGGGAGACGCCGGGGCCACGGGGCTTCCTCCATGGCCCTGCCCGGCTCTTTCGCCACCCTCGCGAGCCCAGTGCCGCGGCGCCCGCCACATGAACCAGCGGGGTCCAAAGTCACGCCCCGCGGTCGTGCCACCGATGCCCTAACCTGCCGCGGTGGCACTCTTCATCAGACGGCGCAAGGTACGCCTCTCAAACCACCGTACGGCAGACAGCCCCCTCGGCTCGGTACGCATCAGCTACAGCGACGGGCCTGGTGCCATAGTCGCCGTGCAGGTCCCTCACACACCGATCGTCACGGTCATACCCGACCGTCAGATCGGAACCATGTCCATGGACGAGCGGGTGATTCCCTGCACGACCCCCAGACGCAGCCGCTGGGACCCTCGCCGCACGGCGCGGACCCGTACCGCACTGGTGGGCGACCGGGCCTACGAACTGCGGCCCACCGGCCTGCGCCGGGCGCAGCTGCGCCGGAACGGAGAGCTCATCGCGGAAGCCTGTGGCACTCTCGCCGCCTACAGCCCCTTCCGTACGATCCCGGGCCTGGACGCCGGATTGGCCTGGTCCGGGCGGGTCGACACCACGGATGTGGCGATCGGCCAGTCCATGGTGATCGCCTACGGCGCGGGCGCGCCGGGCGGGATCGCGTCATTCCTCGCGATCTGGCTCGACTGGCTCAGCTGACGGCCTGCCGTGCGAGGCGGCGGCCGTCCTGCGCACCACGCCGCAGGCGCGCCCTGACCCTGCGGTGATCACACCACCTGGAAGTTCGCCATCATCGCCATGTCCTCATGTTCCAGGTTGTGGCAGTGCAGCATGTACCGGCCGCGGTAGCCACGGAAGCGGACCAGCACGTCGACGACCTCGTACGGGCGGACATCGACCGTGTCCTTCCAGCCGGCGTCCGTGGGCTCGGGCGCACGGCCACCGCGGGCGAGCACCTGGAAGTGGGCCAGGTGCAGATGCACAGGGTGGTGGAAGTCGCTGGTGAACCGCCAGCGTTCGACGGTGCCGAGGCGTGGACGGGCCAGAATCTCCGAGGTGCTGAAGGGGCGGCCGTTGATGGTCCACGCGTCGTCGGACCGGCGGAAGTCGAAGTGCCGGGTGGCGACGGCTGACGCCGGATGCAGGGCGGCGTACCGGGAAAGGCGGGCGGGGACGTGACTGGTGTCCTTCCCCTTGCGGGCGACGCGGAAGCGCATGACCTGGCGCATGCGGCCGTCCGCCAGGGTGTTGACCAGGGTGACGTGGCTGCCGGCCGGGCAGCCGGTGAAGTCCACGATCACGTCGAAGCGTTCGGCCGGCGCCATGGCGATGCCGGTCAGACGCTGGGGTGCGGCCAGCAGTCCGCCGTCGCTCCCGATCTGCACGAAGGGCAGCGTGCTGCCGTCCTCCCGGCGCAGCACCAGGTGGTAGCGGCGGGCGTTGGAGGCGTTCAGCAGGCGCAGGCGGTGCCGGGTCGCCGAGACCTCGGCCTCGGGCCAGGGCGCACCGTTCACCAGCTGTACGTCGCCGAGGACGCCGTCCATGTAGGCAGGTTCGACTCCGGGGGTGCCGGTGCACGACGGCGAGGTGCCCGGGTAACGGAAGGAGCCGTCCTCCTCGAAGGAGCGGTCGCAGACCATCAGGGGGATGTCCTGCTCGCCACCGGGCAGCGGCAGGGCGTCCTCCTCCTGGTCGTGGACGAGGAACATTCCGGCCAGGCCCCGCCAGACCTGAGGGGCGCTGAAGTCCATGCGGTGGTCGTGGTACCAGAGCGTCGCGGCCCGCTGGTCCATCGGGTACGCGTAGGTCTTGTAGCCCTCCGAGACCGACCAGTCGGACGCCGGGGCGCGCATGCCGCCCATGCCGTGCGCCATTCCCCGGCCCCTGAACTCGGCGCCGCACTGAGCGGGCACCAGCACATCGGTCGGGTAGCCGTCCGAGTGCGGTGGGGTGACACCCCCGTGCAGGTGGAGGGAGGTGGGCACGGACAGTTTGTTGAGGACGCGTACCTCCATCCGGCGGCCCGAGCGGGCGGTGAACGTGGGGCCGGGGAAGATGCCGTCGTAGCCCCAGACCGTCGTCTTCAGGCCGGGCACGATCTCCACGGACGCCTCACGCTGGACGATGTCGTAGAAGTCGGTGCCGCCCGCGGTGCGGGAGGGGCGGGCCTCCGGCGGTACGGGCAGGGGTACGGCGAACTGGCGGGGCGGCCGGATACTGCTGGACAGAACCGTCCCCGTGCGCTCGCCGGTCGACTTCTCGTACACCGCCGCTCCGGCGGGTATGGCGAGGCCGGCCGTGGCGCCGGCCGCGACGCCCAGGAACCGTCGACGTGACGTCACCCGTGGTCCCCCTCGCCGTGCTTGTACGTGCAGGCCCAGTAAGCCAGCACCACACCGACCCCGAACACCCCCAGCGCCAGGGGGATGTGTCCGCCCAGCATCCGGGCCGCGCCCAGTCCCATCTGCGCGCCGACGAGTACGAGCAGGCCCACTGTGAGCGCAAAGGGCCACGCCGGACCGCGCATCGATCGCCATACCAGCAGGGCGGCTGCGGCCTCGACGAGGACCAGAGCGGCAAGTACCTGCGCGTTGGCCGCGTGCAGGTCGAGAAAGCCCACGTCACCGGTGATGAACAGGCCGGCCAGGGCCGCCTGGAGGAGGGTGTCGAGGACGAACAGGAGCGAGGTGGTGCGGAGCAGGGTGAGGGGCCAGGCACGGGGCCGCTCTGCGGGTCTGCCGGACGGCATCTCCCCCACCGCCGGCCGTGGGCTCGCAATCGCCGTCTCGCTGGACGTGTCAGCCACGCGGCACCTCGCGGCCGCCGGCGCCGGTCTGTGCCTCGAACGCGTGGAACCCGGCTTCGATGCCCATGAAGATGTCGTTCATGACCAGGTACCCCTGCGCGATCAGCGGCGAGTCGCGCAGCTCCTCGATGAGGAAGTAGTACGCCTGGAGGTCTTCGGTTTCCAGCAGGGCGAAGTCGGAGAAGGCGGTGGTGAACGCCTCCGCGTCGAAGAAGCGGGCCGGGACCCGGTCCGCGTACTTGGCGAACACGGGCTGGATATGGGTTGCCGCCATGGCGTTCCGCTCCTCACGGGAGAGCGCCAGCCAGGCGGGGGTGAAGGTGTAGGTAAGGACGATCGTCGTCTTCACGGCAGTGCCCCCGGTGTCGTAAACGGCGTTAGCTTACAGCGTTTACTAGAAGCTATGACTGTTAACGTTGTCAACCGCGGGCCGACCGCCCGAGCCGCCGGACAGCAGGAGGCACAGCCGTGGAAAGCCAGACCGGCTCAGCCGCGACCCGACGGGCGCGGCAGCGTGAGAAGTCGCGGGAGCGCCAGCGCGCCGAGATGAAGTCCGAGATCCTGCGCTGCGCCCGGCACCTGCTGGTGGAGGAGGGTCCAACCGCCGTCTCCCTGCGCGCCATCGCCCGCGAGATGGGCATGACCGCCCCCGGCCTGTACCGCTACTACGCCGACCATCGCCAACTGGTCCAGGCACTCACGGTGTTGCTCTACGACGAGTTGACGGCCGGACTGGAGCGTGCCCGCGACCAGGCACCCGAGCAGTCGGCGCGCGGTCGTTTCACCGCCGCCGCCAGGGCACTGCGCACCTGGGCGCTGCACCACAAGCCGGAGTTCGGCCTCATCTTCAGCAAGCCCCTCTCCGACTCCGACTGTGCACCGGGCGATCCCTGCCATGCGGCCAGCCGGCGCTTCGGTGGCGTCTTCGTCGGCCTGATGTCGGAGTTCTGGCGGGCCGGCACCCTCGCACGGCCAGAACCGGGAACACTCGCCCCGGACTGGCTCCTCCAGCTTGAGGATGTCCGCGAACACGTCGGCCCCGAACCGCCTTTGGAAGCGCTGTACGTCTTCGTGCTCGCCTGGTCCCGCCTGTACGGCGTGGTCTCCATGGAGATGTTCGGGCACCTGGACTTCGCACTGACCGATCCCGAGCCGCTGTTCGAGCACAACCTCCGCGACATTCTGGGTCTGCTCGAAACCGAGCGGTAGCGCCTGCGCGAGCCGGGCCGGCCGCCTGGACCCAACCATGGGCCTGGACGAGGCCTCCGTCGTCCGTCAGGAACAGAGCAGTTCCGGCCGCAAGGACAGGAAGAGTGAGGAAAGGCAGGAGCGGGCTGCGGCGCCGGGTCTGCCTCCACTGCCGGGTCAGCCGGGTCAGCCGGGTCAGCCGGGTTTGCCGCTACCGGGAGGGCTCGGCCTTCCGTGAGCGGCGGCGCCGTACCGCGAACGCGCCGCCGGAGGCGAGGGCCAGCCCCGTGGCCGCTACGCCACCGGTGACTGCCCAGGACGGGCCGCCGCCGTCCGCGACGGGCCGGCCGGCGATCGTGACGTGCTGCTTCGTGGTCTGCTGCCCATGGTGGCTGACCACGGTCACGGTGTAGCGGCCGTCGTGTACGTCGCCTCGCAATTCTCCGTGGCCCGCGTAGACCGTGCCGCCGTCGTCGCACTTGCAGCCGGGGTCGTCCGGGCTGTCCGTCCTGATGGTCAACGGGCCCTTGAAGAGGGGCGACGTGACGGTCAGGGAGTCCTCCCCCGGTGCGGCCCGCAGATCGGTGAGAACCACCCGGACGTCACTGCCCGGGCGGAGGGAGGCGGGTGTGCCGCTGCCGGGGGACGCGTTCCTGGGACCGATGACGAACCGGTCGATCTGCGCGGTGTTCTCGGCCAGGACCTTGAGTTGTGCGGTGGCGACGGTACGGCCGTGGCTCGTCGCGGTGACCGGATAGGTGCCCGCGCGCAGGCCGGAGCGGACGCGGTGGTCTGTTCCCGGCGCGTCCACCTGGACCGACTGCGTCGACCCCTTCTTCAGGGGAGTCAGGGGGATCGGCTCCTGCAGAGCCGGGGAGGTGACCTCGACCTTGTCCCATCCCGGTGGCATTCCGTCGAGGCTGAACGAGATGTCGTCGCCCGCCTCCAGGGCGAGGTTCTGAGCCACGTGGTACTCCAGGCGAACCACGGCGGACGGGCTGCCGCCCTCGGCCGACGCCCCCGCCGCCCCGCCAGGCAAGGACACCACGGCAAGACCGGCGACGCCCAGGACCCCAACTGCATTGCGGAACAACGATTCCCCCTTGGCCAAAGATGGCTGCGCCGGCTCGACCCCATCCATCAGTCGACCAGGAAGAGGGCAGGAGTGGGCACCCGGTTGCCGACGACCAGGGCTCAATACCGGCGACGAACCGGGAGCAGTACGCAACGGCCTCAACAAAGGGGCAGCACACGGGCCCTGCACCGGCCGGCCGAGGCCGGACCGGCTCGGAACACCACCTCTGCCGGCGCGGCGGCAACGGTGAGCCACAGGGCCTGCTCGTTCGGGCGCTTCAGCGCGTCCGCGGTCAGCCCTCGCCCACAAGATCGAGGGCGTCACGGGACACCACCGGAGTGATCTCCGGAACAGGCCACTTGCGGTTCAGCGGCAGGGACACATCCCGCCACCAGGGGCGCGAGGGCAGGTCTCCGGCGGGCTCGAAGGGCTGGCCCGGAACAGGGACGGCGACCGCCTGTCCGACCGCGTCGGCCGCGGCCAGGGTCCAGTCGCCCGGCTCGGCCCAGGGATGCGGGGCGAGGCTGAAGGTGCCCCAGTGGATCGGCAGCAGCGCGCCGTGCGGCGCTCCGCCCTGCAGGTCGAGGTGGGCGCGCAGGCCTTCCTCGGGCGTCATGTGGATGTCGGGCCAGAACTCGCTGTACGCGCCGATCTGGATCATCGTGGCGTCGAACGGGCCGTGGGCCGCGCCGATGTCCTTGAAGCCGTCGAAGTAGCCGGTGTCACCGCTGTGGAAGATGCGGTGTTCCTCGCCCGCGACGGCCCAGGACGCCCAGAGGGTGTGCTGGGTGTTGCGCAGGCCGCGGCCGCAGAAGTGGCGGGCCGGGGTGGCGGTGAGGGTGAGCCCGCCGATCCTGGTCGACTCGTGCCAGTCCAGCTCGCGCAGCCGGTCCGGGGAGACGCCCCAGTGTTCGAGGTGGGCGCCGACACCGAGCGGCACGGCGAACAGGGTGTCCGTGCCGGCCAGCGCCTTGATCGTGGGCAGGTCCAGGTGGTCGTAGTGGTCGTGCGAGATGACGACCACGTCGACCTCCCCGAGCGCGGCCAGCGGCAGCGGCACGGGGTGCAGCCGCCTGGGTCCGGCGAAGGGGAACGGGGAGCAGCGCTCGCCCCAGACGGGGTCGAACAGCACGCGGTGGCCGTCGATCTCCGCGAGGACGCTGGAGTGACCCATCCAGGTCAGCCGCAGTCCCGTGGCGGGCGGCTTGGCCAGGTCGGCGAAGGTCGTGGGATGCACCGGGACAGTGCCCTTCGGGGTGCGCAGGGGGCGGGTGTCCTTGTCCAGGAACACCTTGGCGATGTCCAGTCTGGAACCGGAGGGCCGGGTGTGTGCCGTACCGTCCGGGTTCTGGAAGACGCCGTCCTTGAAGTGGGGGGAGCGGCGGATGCGTGCCAGGCGCTCACCACCCGGGTCCGCGCCGAAGGCCGCCGGCCGCAGCGTGCGGAGCCCGGAGCTCGAGGAACGCAATCCGGTCACGGTACCTCCCGGTGGAGTGGGTGAGGCTCCCCATTATGGTCGGCCCCTCCGACAGCCCGGGACGGCCGGGGTGCCGGTACGGTCCCGGCGCGCGCTGCTGACTCTTCGTTCAGCACATTGACGGGGCGCGGACCGCGTCCGGATACTGACTCGGCATTCAGTAGAGGGCGCCGGACCCCGGCGTCGCACGGCCGCGGCGGACCTGGCGCCGGTCGGCCTGCCGCGCCGGCCCGCGGCCACGACGGACACGGCACGCGCGCGTGCCGTCCCCGCCACACCGGCGCGCGCCCGCACCGGGGCCTCGACCGGCCCGGTCCCCACCCCACCTGATCACCGGCCCCGAGGAGATGCGATGACCGCCCCCGCTCCCCTGCTGTCACTCGTCTGGACCGACCACGTCACCGGCCGCAGGGGCTTCCTGGTCGTGGACCGGCTGGTGCGCGGCGTGGCCAGCGGCGGGCTGCGGATGCGCCCCGGATGCACCCTGGAGGAGGTGGCGGGGCTCGCCCGCGGCATGACGATGAAGGAGGCCCTGCACTACGACCCCGAGGCCCGCTACGTCCCCCTCGGCGGCGCCAAGGGCGGCATCGACTGCGACCCGCGGGACCCGCAGGCGTACGGGCTTCTCGTCCGCTATCTGCGCGCCATGCGGCCGTACCTCGAGAGCTGCTGGACCACCGGCGAGGACCTGGGCCTCAGCCAGGACCTCGTCGACCGCGCGGCCGCCGAGGCGGGCCTGGCCTCCTCCGTCCAGGCGGTGTATCGGCTGCTGGACGACGAGGCGACGGCCCGCAGGCGGCTTACGGACGCCTTCGCGGTCGAGGTGGACGGCATCGGCCTGGACGAGCTGGCCGGCGGCTGCGGGGTCGCCGAGTCGGTGCTCGCGGCGCTGGACCGGGCGGCGGTGCCGTACGCGGGCACCCGGGTGGCGGTGCAGGGGCTCGGCACGATGGGCGGGGCCACCGCGCGATTCCTCGCGCGCGCGGGGCTGACGGTGGTGGCGGTCGCCGACATCAAGGGCACGATCGCCAATCCGGCGGGGCTCGACGTCGAGGCGCTGCTGGCCGCGCGGGACGGTTACGGCACCGTCGACCGCGGTGTGCTGCGCCCCGGCGACCGCGAACTGTCCGGCGACGCCTGGCTGTCCGCCGATGCGGAGGTGCTCGTGCCGGCGGCCGTGTCGTACGCGATCGACACCGGCAACCAGCAGGGGATCCGCGCCCGCTGGATCGTGGAGGCCGCCAACATGCCCGTGCTGCCGGAGGCGGAGGAGCTGCTGACGGCGCGCGGGGTGGCCGTGCTGCCGGACGTCGTGGTCAACTCCGGCACGAACGCATGGTGGTGGTGGACCCTGTTCGGCGACATCGGCCCCGACGCCGACGAGGCCTTCGCACATATCCGGCGCTCCATGCGCGCCCTGGTGGAGCTGATGCTCGACCGTGCGGACGCGAACGGTACGACCCCGCGCGCGGCCGCCCACGCCCTGGTGGCCGACCGGCTGCCGGTGATCGCGGACCGCTTCGGGTGGTACCGGTGACGGACCCCGGCAAGTGAAGGTGCCGCAGCCCCGTGCCGCAGCCCCGCACTCGAACGGTCGGAAGCGACCGGGCTCTTCCGTGCCGCCCTCGACGACGGATTAGGGTGAGCGCGTGGCGAGAGTGCGGTTGAGCGTGGCCGAGCGGCAAGAGGAGCTGCTGCGGGCGGCCATCGGGCAGATCGAGGCGCGGGGCGTGGCGGCGGTCAGGATCGCCGACGTGGCCGCGGCGCTCGGGGTGAGCAACGCGCTGGTGCTGTACCACTTCTCGACGAAGGAGAGGCTGGTCGCGGCCGCGTTCGCATACGCGGCGGAGGACGATCTCGCGCACCTGCGCAAGCTGCTGGGACGGCGGACGTCCGCGCTGCGCCGGCTGCGGGCCGCGGTGCGCTGGTACGCGCCGACCGGGCAGGCCAAGGGCTGGCGGCTGTGGATCGAGGGCTGGGCGGTGGCCCTGCGCGAGCCGGCGCTGCGCGAGGTCACCCGGGACCTCGACAAGCAGTGGAAGGCGGCGATCGCCGACGTCATCGCCGAGGGCGTGGCGGGGGGCGAGTTCGCCTGCGCCGACCCGGCCGGTGCCGCGCTGCGGCTGACCGCGCTGCTGGACGGGCTGGCCGTGCAGCTGACCTCGTACCCGGGAGCGGTGCCGCGGACGCGTGCGCAGGAATGGGCCGACGACGCGCTGGCCCGTGAACTGGGCCTGGACCGGAAGGCGTTGACCGAACGCTAGGTCCTGCCTTCCGTACCGGGGCGGCTTCACCGGGCGGGGCCCCCGCCGACGGACACCGGCCGGGCGGACACCTGGGTGCCCCGCACCGCGGGTACAGGCGGTGCGGGGCACGTCGGTGCCGGTCAGGCCACGGAGGTGATGCGCAGCTTGATGTCGTCCGGGGACAGGGTGCCCTTCGCGGTGACGTGGTCGCCGGAGGACTCGCCGCGCAGGCGGCGGCCGATCCACGGCACCAGGTACTCACGGGCCCACTGGACGTCGTCGCGGCGGATGTCCAGCGTGCCCCGGGGCGGCTGCGGCGGCCACGGCTGCTCCGGGTCGGCCGGGATCTGGAGGCCGAGGGCCTGGCCGGCGCGCAGCGCCACGCGCGTGTGCCCCTCGGGCGAGAGGTGCAGCCGGTCGCTGTCCCAGGCCCTGCGGTCCTGTATGGACTTCAGGGACCACAGGTCGAGCACGGGACAGCCGTACCGGTCGGCGATGGCCCGGACGTGTCCGTTGTACGTGGCGATCTTGCCGCGCAGATGCTTCAGCACGGGAACACCACGGGTGTCGAAGCCGGTCGTCACCATCACCGTGCCGGCCGCCTCGGTCAGCCGGACCACGGCACGCTCGAAGCGCTCGGCCACCTCGTCCGGGTCGGTGCCGGGGCGGATGATGTCGTTGCCGCCGGCCGAGAAGGAGACCAGGTCGGGGGCGAGTTCGACGGCCTGCGGGAGTTGGTCCTGCACGATCTGGTCGAGCAGCTTCCCGCGGACCGCGAGATTGGTGTACTTGAAGTCGCCCTCGGGCTGCCGGTCGGCGAGCAGGACCGCGAACCGGTCGGCCCAGCCCACATACGCCCCGTCCGGCCCGGGGTCGCCTACGCCCTCGGTGAAGCTGTCCCCCACCGCCACGTACGACCCGATCACTGATCTGTTGTCATTCTTCGAATCGTCTGCCACGTCGGACCATGATTCACCTTCGGATGTGGCCTACGCGACCGTAGGGACGGGTTGACGAGCGGTGATATATGACACCCTTAAATCATTTGCCAACCCGGAACAGGGAGCACACCGAAGGCCGGGCAGCTTCAGACGACGGCGACGCCGTGCTCGCGGAGGTAGCCGACCGGGTCGATGTCGGAGCCGTAGTCGGGGGTCGTACGGATCTCGAAGTGCAGGTGCGGGCCGGTGACGTTGCCGGTGGCGCCCGACAGCCCGACCTGCTGGCCCTCGGTCACGGTCTGCCCGGCCGAGACGGAGAGCCGGGAGAGGTGGCCGTACTGCGCGTAGTGGCCGTCGGTCAGCCTGAGGACGACCTGGTTGCCGTACGCGCCGCCCCAGCCGGCGGAGACGACCGTGCCCGCGGCGACGGCCTTGACCGGGGTGCCGGTCGGTACGACGAAGTCGACGCCTGTGTGGTAGCCGCTGGACCACATGCTGCCGGCCACGTGGTAACCGGTGCCGATGGTGGCGCCCGTGACCGGGAGGGTGAAGCCGGTGGAGGCGGTCGTGGTCGTGGTCGTGGCGGCGCCGGAGGTCCTGGGCGCCGGGGACACCGGGGACATGGAGGTGTGTGAGCCGGCGGACGACCGGCTCGGCGCCGCGGGCTCGGTGCGGGTCGGTGCGGCCCGGTGGCCGAGCGCGAGCCTTAGACCGGGATGGATCAGCGACGGGTCGTCGCCGACGGCCGGCCGGTTGTCGGCGTAGAGGCGGTGCCAGCCGCCCGCCACGTGCTGTTCGTGGGCGATCTCCGAAAGGCAGTCGCCGGTCTTCACCGTGTAGGTGCGGACGCCGGAATCCTGCGGCCCGGCAGCCTTGTTCACCGGGGCCCGAAGGGACTGCACGGCCTGTGCGGAAACGGGCTGCGCGGTGGCGGCGGCATGCGCCCCGGTGGTTCCGACGAGCGGGAGGGCCAGGGCGGCGCCACCGGTTCCGGCAACGGCGATCGAGCGGGGAAAACGCGGGGTCTTGGGGCGTCGGTGCTTGCCCTTGCCAGGCATGGCGCATTCCTCTCCGGCGCCTGCGAGGTGCCCGCTCCTGCCGAACACGGGTGAAGTGTGCGGGACTCCGGGCGGCGGCAGGATTCGGCGTTCCGCCCGGATCGGTGGCGAACGTAAGGGAGTAAGACGCGGGGAAACAAGCATCAGGTTCCCGCCGTTCGCCTTTCCGAAGATCGCATGCGGGAATTCACGGTCACCCTCCGTAGATTCCCGTCTCCTGTGCCCTTTCGATTTCCCTTTTCACCGCGGGAATTACGTGAACATGACGCGCGACGCACGGTCACGAATATGACGCTCCTCACGCGCACCCGGCCATGAGCCCCCATTCTCCGGCGCATTGGAATTAAAGTGTCAATTCGGACAGACGGCTTAGATGCGGCGCAGCCGGAGAACCGTTGCATCCATGTCGCCCTTGAGGCCGGGGCGCAGCCCGTGGTGCAGCAGTACGGCACCCCGGTGGACTTCGCCCGTTTCGCGGCATTCGTACGATGCCGTCGGGTCGAGTCCGCGCAGCCGCAGCGCCGGTACGGGCTCACCGTGGCTCTGCGCCTGGAGCCAGGCGAGGACCACCGCCTCCTCACCCAGGACGTACTGGACGGCACTCAGACCACCGGCCGGAGGTCGCAGCCGGTACAGGTCGCCCCGCTGGACGACCGGGCGGATCTCCTTGTAGAGACCGATCCACCGCCGGGCCTCGGCCAGCTCCTGATCGGTCCACTCGGTGAGGTCGCCGCCGACCCCGAGGACGCCCGCCATGGCGCTGACGAAGCGGAACCGCAGGGAGCTGACCCGGCCGTTGAGCTGGGTGTTCGGACTGTCGGTCACCCATGCGGCCATGATCCGGGCGGGGTGGATGTGGCTGAAGCCGTGCTGGATGGCGAGCCGGTCCAGCGGGTCGGTGTTGTCGGAGGTCCACACCTGGTCGGTGCGGCTCATGATCCCGAGGTCGACCCGGCCGCCCCCGCCCGAGCAGGACTCGAAGGCGACGGAGGGGTGGGCGGCGCGCAGCCGGTCCAACAGGGCGTACAGGGCACGGACGTGGTCCACCCACAGGCGCTGCGGGTACGGCTCACCGGGCCAGCCCGCATCGGTGAAGCAGCGGTTGAAGTCCCACTTCACATAGTCGATGGGCGCGCCGGCGAGCAGGGCGTCCAGCTGCTCCCACAGGTACTCCTGGACGTCCTCGCGGGCGAGGTTGAGGACGAGCTGGTTGCGCAGTTCCGTCCGCCTCCGGCCCGGTTGGTACTGCACCCAGTCGGGGTGCGCGCGGTACAGGTCGCTGTCCGGGTTGACCATCTCGGGCTCGACCCAGATGCCGAACTGCATGCCGAGGCCGTGCACCTGGTCGGCCAGCGGCTTCAGGCCGTGCGGGAAGCGGTCGGGGTGGGGGGTCCAGTCGCCGAGGCCCGCGCGGTCGCTGGTGCGGGCGCCGAACCAGCCGTCGTCCACGACGAAGAGCTCCACACCGATCCCGGCGGCCCGGCGGGCGAGCGCGAGCTGCTGCTCCTCGGAGATGTCGAAGTTCGTCGCCTCCCAGGAGTTGAAGAGCACCGGCCGGTCGCGCTCGGCGTCCGGGATGACGTACGCGCGCTGGTAGTCGTGCCAGGCTCGGCTCGCGCCACCGAAGCCGCCGTCGTTCCACAGGCCCGCGAAGACCGGGGTGGTGTACGACTCCCCCGGTTCGAGGAGCAGCAGGCCCGAGTCGTCGTAGCCGGCGCCGCCGGTGATCTGCACGCGCGCGTCCGGGAGTTGGGCGACCGCGATGCGCCAGGAGCCGGACCAGCCGAGCGCGCAGCCGTAGACCTCGCCGTGCTCCTCGGTGGCGTCGGTGTCGAGCGCCACCCAGGGCAGGTGCTGGTGGCCGGTGTGGCCGCGGCGGCTGCCGATGACCTTCTCGCCGTAGGTGAGCGGGGCGGTGGCGAGCCGGGACTCGGCGGCCCAGCGGCCGTGCAGCTGGGACAGCCGCCAGCCCTCGCGGTCCGGCAGGGTCCAGGTGGCGGCGTCGGCGCGCAGCAGCTCCACGCGTGCGTGTCCGCCGTTCTCCACGGTCACCCGGCGTTCCACGACATCGCCGCGCATCCGGTAGTGCAGGGTGACGGCGAGACCGTCGTCGTCGAAGCGCAGCCGCAGCTCGTCGCCCTCCGTCCCGTCCGCCTCGTGCGCCTCGTAGGCCCGGAAGGTCCACTCCGTGCCGCGGCGCTCGGCGGTGCGCACCGACAGGGCGGGGCGGACGAAGCGGGGGCCGCCCTCGACGGGGTACTCCTCACGGCCGTCGAGCGGGGACTCGAAGGGCCGGTAGCCGGGCAGCGGGTCCTCGGCCAGGGCCTGCGCGTCCGCGAGGGTGATGCGGGGTCCCCAGTGCAGGTGGAGCAGCTCGTCCGCGCCGGTGAGATGCAGGGCGTAACTGCTGGTGGGCCCCGACAGGAGCCAGGTACGACCGTCTTCGGAGATGTCCACCACGTCAAGACCTCACAGGTGCCAACAGATCCGCTCAGGTGCCAACATCATCGGGCCGTGTGAGCGTGGTGACAATGCCTGTGGACAACTCCTTGCCCGAGGAAACCGATGTCGTATGGTCGACAGAGCGCCCGCCGACGAGCCGCGACGGCGGGATCCGAGCGTGAGGAGCCCCCGTGACGCAGCAGGTCCCGTCGACCGAGCCGGAGCTGGCCGGAGTGCGTAATTTCCGTGACGTGGGCGGACTGCCGACGGTGGACGGACGGCGGGTGCGGCACGGGGTGCTGTTCCGCAGCGGTCACCTGGCCCACGCGACGCAGGACGATGCGGCCTTCCTCACCTCCCTGGGCCTGCACACGATCTTCGACTTCCGCAACGAGGCCGACCAGAAGCTGGAGGGCCCGGACGTCGAGCTGCCCGGCGTGCGCAATGTGAACCTGCCGCTGAGCGACCCGGCGGACGGCGCCGAGTTCTGGAAGATGGTCCGCGACGGCGACCTCGACCAGCTGCGCGCAATCCTCGCCGACGGCAAGGGGGCGGCCCGGATGATCGCCTCGTACCGGACGATCGTCAAGGAGCGCACCGCCGAGCACTCCCAGGTCCTGCGCGCGCTCACCGAGGACAGCGTGCCCGCGCTGATGCACTGCGCGGCGGGCAAGGACCGCGCGGGCATCTCCATAGCCGTGACGCTCCTCGCGCTGGGTGTGGAGCGCGAGGCGATCATCGCCGACTACCTGGAGTCCAACGCCAGGCACCGGCGCTACAAGGTGCGCCGCAGCGGCAGCGCGGAGACCGCGTACACCCCGGAGGTCATGGAGCTGCTGAGCCCGCTCTTCGACGCCCGCGCCGAGTACCTCCAGGCGGCGTTCGAGACCATCGAGCAGACGTGGGGCGGCGTGGACACCTATCTGGAGCAGGGCCTCGCGCTCACCCCGGCGGCCCGGGACCGGCTGCGCGAACGCCTGCTGGACTGACCGGGCCGCGGCCGAACCACCCTGGCCGCGCTGCCCGCACGGGGAAAGAGAGCCGCCTCGTCAGCTCTTCGCTCCCACTGCGAACAGCAGGTAGAGGAAGGCTGCCAGGACGTGGCCGGCGGCGATGTAGATGATCAGGCGGATCCACAGGGCACGGGGGAACTTCGTCTCGGGGTTGCTCATGGCAGCTCTCCGGTCAGCGGGCCCAGGCACAGCGTGGCCGTCGGGCTCTGCAGCAGGGTGTGGACGAACAGCAGCTCGACGCCGTCATGGTCCTCGGCGGCGAGCCGGTGCGGGGTGAGCGAGTCGAAGTGCGCGCTGTCACCGGGCGCGAGCAGGTGCGCGGTGTCGCCGAGGCGCAGCCGGAGCCGGCCGCTGAGGACGTAGAGCCACTCCTCACCGGGGTGGACGCGCACGATGTCGCCCTGCGAGCCGTACGGCACGCGTACGCGCAGGGCCTGCATGCCGCGGCCCGGCGCCCCGGCCTGGACGTACGTCCAGCCGCCGGCCCTGGTCGGCTCCATGTCACCGGCCCGCACGATCGCGTTCCGGTCGGCGACCGTCTCACCGAGGAGCTGGGAGACGGTCGTACCGTAGATGCGGGCAAGAGCCAGCAGCATCGGCAGCGAGGGCTGCCGCTGTCCGGTCTCCAGCCGGGACAGATGGGCCGGCGAGAGCCCGGCGGCGCGGGCCGCGGCCTCCAGGGTGAGGCCGGCGCGCCGGCGCAGTCCGCGCAACTGCGGTGCGACGGCGGTCAGCTCGTCACCCGGGCCCGCCGATGGCGCGGCGTCTGAGGCGTTCATGCCTCCATTCAGCCCCAGCTTTGTCCATGTGGCAATTTCCTTGCCTCTGAGGCAAAGAAAAGCGAGCGCAGGTCGACGGCCATGCCCCTGCTACGATCAGCCCCGTTAGTTGAACGCGTTCAAAACAGGGGGTCGGTCATGGCAAGGAGCACCGCATCCGCAGGGACCGATTCGCCCGCCACCCTGCTCGGCCCCACGGCACTCGGGCTGGGGGGCGCGGCAGCGGCGGGCCTGTGCCCATGGCTCACGTTCGGCCTGATCCCCGTGATGCTCATCGGCGGCGCACTCGCCGTCGTCTTCGGCCTCACGGGGATCCACTACGCGCTGCGCGGCATCGGCCGACTGTGGACGGCCGCCACGGGAGCCGTCCTGGGCACGATCGGATTCGCCTATCCCTTCGTGCTGTTCCTGGCGTTCTTCCGGTGAGGGCCGGCTCCTCCCGCTGACGCTCAGCGGCCCGCCACCGCCTGCTTGATCAGGGTCTTGCCGAAGTCCCACATCAGGCCGCCGCCGTTGTGCGCGTCATCCATCACGGCACTGAAGGCGTCCACGAACCGGTCGACGTCCGCCTCGTCGATGATCAGCGGCGGGATCAGCTTGATCACTTCCAGGTGGTCACCGGAGACCTGGGTGAGGATCCGGTGCCGCTGCAGCAGCGGTACGACCACCATCTGCGCGAACAGGCCCTTGCGGGCGGCCTGCAGCATGGTCCAGCGGCTGCGCAGCTTCAGCGAGGACGGCCGGCCGAACTCGATGCCGATCATCAGGCCCCGGCCGCGGACGTCGGCGAGCAGCTCGTACTTCTCGATCAGCGCGGTCAGCCGGGACTTCAGCAGCTCGCCGGTCCTGCGCACACCGGCGACGATCTGCTCGTTCTCCATGACCGACAGCACGGCCAGGCCGCACGCCATCGCCGGGGCGCCCGAGCCGAAACTCGCCGAGTGGACCAGCACGCGGTCCATGGACGAGTACACCTTCTTGAAGATCCAGTCCTTGCCGAGGGTGGCGCCGACCGGGACATACCCGCCGGACAGGGCCTTGGCCACGCACACCAGGTCCGGTTCGACGCCGTCCTCGTGCTGGTAGGCGTAGAAGTCGCCGGTGCGGCCGAGACCGGTCTGCACCTCGTCGGCGATGAGCAGCGCCTTGTGCCGGTGCAGCAGCTCCTGCGCGGCGCGCAGATAGCCGGGCGGGGCCTCGTGCACCCCCTTGCCCTGGATCGGCTCCACGATCAGGGCGGCCACGTCGCCCTTCATCAACTCCCGCGCCAGGGCGTCGAGATCGCCGAGCGGTACGGCGGTGTCGGGCAGCAGCGGGGCGAAGCCGTCACGGAATCCGCTTTCGCCGTTGACCGACAGGGAGCCGGTGGTCAGACCGTGGAAGGCGTGGTCGCAGTAGAGGACACGGGGCTTGCCGGTGACGTACCGGGCGAACTTCAGGGCCGTCTCGACGGCCTCCGTGCCGCTGTTGCCGAAGAACACCCGGTCCAGGTGCGGGCTGTGGGCGAGGAGCCGTTCGGCGAGCAGGCCGGGCAGCGGCTGGCAGTCGAACCGGGTGAGGTCGGCGAGGTCCAGGTCGAGCACGTCGTGCAGCGCCTTGCGGACGACCGGGTGGTGACGGCCGAGGCCCATCACGCCGAACCCGGCGAGCATGTCGAGGTAGTCGTTGCCGTCGGCGTCGAAGAAGTGGGCGCCCTCGGCCCGCTCGTAGACCTTGTCGAAGCCGATGGTGTGCAGCATGCGCGGGAGCTGCGGGTTGAGGTACCTGGCGTGCAGATCGTAGCGTTCGGCTCCGCGCTCGGCGAGCAGGGCGCCGAGGTCGAACTCCGTGCTCATTCACTCTCCTTGGCTGTGCCGCCCGCGTCCTTGACGGCCAGGCTCGCACTGATCCGCCCGGCGATCTCGACGGGCGTGAGACCGATGTCGGCCAGCACCTCCCCGCGCTTGGCGTGCGCGAGGAACTGCTCCGGGATGCCGAACCGCCGTACCGGCACGTCCACGTCGGCGTCGCCGAGGGCCAGCGCCACGGCCGAACCGACCCCCGCGGAGCGGCTGTTGTCCTCCACCACGGCCACCAGGCGGTGTGCGGCGGCGAGGCCCGGCAGTGCGGGGTCGACGGGCTTGACCCAACGGGGGTCGACCACCGTGCAGGCGACACCACGCGCCTGAAGCAGGTCGGCGGCCTGCAGGCACACCGGCGCCATCACACCGACGGCCACCAGCAGCACTTCGGGGCGCTCGGCGCGGTGCAGCACGTCCATGCCGCCGACGCGGTCGACGGCCGGGATGTCCGGGCCGACCGACTCCTTCGGGAAGCGGACCAGGGTGGGCGCGTCGTCGACGGTGACGGCCTCGCGCAGCTGGGCGCGCAGCTGGCCGGCGTCGCGCGGGGCGGCGATCCTCAGGCCGGGGACGACCTGCAGGACCGACATGTCCCACATGCCGTTGTGGGAGGCCCCGTCGACGCCGGTGACACCGGCCCGGTCGAGGACGAAGGTGACCCCGCAGCGGTGCAGGGCGACGTCCATGAGCAGCTGGTCGAAGGCGCGGTTGAGGAAGGTGGCGTAGACGGCGACGACCGGGTGCAGTCCACCGGTGGCGAGACCGGCCGCGGAGACGGTCGCGTGCTGTTCGGCGATGCCCACGTCCCACACGCGGTCGGGGAAGCGCTCGGCGAACTTGCCGAGCCCGACCGGGTGCAGCATGGCCGCCGTGATGGCGACGACGTCGTCGCGTTCCTCGCCGATCCGTACGATCTCGTCGCCGAACACCGAGGTCCACGACGGCCCGTTGGACGGGGTGAGCGGCTCGCAGGTCAGCGGGTCCATCACGCCGACGGTGTGGAAGTGGTCCTCCTCGTGGTTGAGGGCGGGCTCGTAACCGCGGCCCTTCTCCGTGAGGCAGTGCACCAGGACGGGCCCGTGGAAGCGTTTCGCGCGGCGCAGCGCCGACTCGACGGCGCCGATGTCATGGCCGTCGATCGGGCCGACGTACTTCAGGCCGAGGTCCTCGAACATGCCCTGCGGGGCGAAGGCGTCCTTGAAGCCCTTCTTCGCGCCGTGCAGGGACTCGTAGAGGGTGTTGCCGACGACGGGTGTGCGCAGCAGTACGTCCTTGCCCCAGGCGAGGACCTTCTCGTAGCCGTCGGTGGTGCGCAGGGTGGCCAGGTGGCTGGCGAGGCCGCCGATGGTCGGGGCGTAGGAGCGTTCGTTGTCGTTGACGACGATGATCAGCGGCCGGTCCTTGGCGGCGGCGATGTTGTTCAGCGCCTCCCAGGCCATGCCGCCGGTCAGCGCGCCGTCGCCGATGACCGCGACCACATGGCCCTTCTCCCCCCGCACCTGGTTGGCCTTGGCCAGGCCGTCGGCCCAGCCGAGCGCGGTGGAGGCATGGCTGTTCTCGATGACGTCGTGCTCGGACTCCTCACGCGAGGGATAGCCGGACAGTCCGCCCTTGCCACGCAGCTTGGAGAAGTCCTGACGCCCGGTCAGCAGCTTGTGGACGTAGGACTGGTGGCCGGTGTCCCACAGGATGCGGTCGACCGGTGACTCGAAGACCCGGTGGAGCGCGACGGTCAGTTCCACCACGCCCAGATTGGGCCCGAGGTGACCGCCGGTTCTCGACACCGCATGCACCAGGAACTCACGTATCTCCTCGGACAGTTCACCGAGTTCCGCCTCGGACAGCGCCTTCAGGTCGCGTGGTCCACGGATGCTCTCCAGAATGGTCACACTGGGCCCCCTCTCGGTCCGTGCCGTGCTGTACTCAACTCACTTCGTCTGCGGGGCTCGTCCGCTCGGCGAGCTTCATGGCCTCCTCGATGAGGGTCTCCACGATCTTCGCCTCGGGTACGGTCTTGACGACCTCGCCCTTGACGAAGATCTGCCCCTTTCCGTTGCCCGAGGCAACTCCGAGGTCGGCCTCGCGGGCCTCGCCCGGACCGTTGACCACACATCCCATCACCGCGACCCTGAGCGGCACTTCCATGCCGTCCAGTCCCGCCGTGACCTCCTCGGCGAGCTTGTAGACGTCGACCTGGGCCCGGCCGCAGGACGGGCAGGAGACGATCTCCAGCCGCCGCTGCCTGAGACCGAGCGACTCCAGGATCTGGATGCCGACCTTGACCTCCTCCGCCGGCGGCGCGCTCAGGGAGACACGGATGGTGTCGCCGATGCCCCGGGACAGCAACGCCCCGAAGGCCACGGCCGACTTGATCGTCCCCTGGAACGCGGGACCCGCCTCGGTCACCCCCAGGTGCAGGGGGTAGTCGCAGCTTTCGGCGAGCTGCCGGTACGCCTCGATCATCACGACCGGGTCGTTGTGCTTGACGGAGATCTTGATGTCCCGGAAGTCATGCTCCTCGAAGAGCGACGCCTCCCACAGGGCCGACTCGACCAGTGCCTCCGGAGTCGCCCTGCCGTACTTCTGCAGCAGCCGCCGGTCCAGCGAGCCGGCGTTGACACCGATCCGGATGGGAGTGCCGTGGTCCTTGGCGGCCCGCGCGATCTCCTTCACCTGGTCGTCGAACTTCTTGATGTTGCCCGGGTTCACCCGGACCGCCGCGCAGCCGGCCTCGATGGCCGCGAAGACGTACTTCGGCTGGAAGTGGATGTCCGCGATCACCGGGATCTGCGACTTGCGGGCGATGGTGGCGAGGGCGTCCGCGTCGTCCTGCGTGGGGCAGGCGACGCGGACGATCTGGCAGCCGGACGCGGTGAGTTCCGCGATCTGCTGCAGGGTGGCGCCGATGTCCGACGTACGGGTCGTCGTCATCGACTGCACCGAGACCGGGGCTCCGCCCCCGACCGCCACCGGCCCGACATGGATCTGCCGCGACTGCCGCCGCGGTGCGACCGGCCGGGCCGGTACCTCGGGAACGCCCAAGGGGACGGCGGTCATCGCGTCACTCCCGGTTTCCGGAGACGGTCTCGCGCATGGCCCGCAGCGACTCCTTCAGGGAGCCCATGGTGGCGAGGACGGCGGTGGGCTCGTAGCCGCAGTGCGCCATGCAGTTGGCGCAGCGCGGGTCCTTGCCGCGGCCGTACTTGTCCCAGTCGGTCTCCTCGACGAGTTCCCGGTACGTCGGCACGTAGCCGTCGCTCATCAGGTAGCAGGGGCGCTGCCAGCCGAAGAGCGAGTAGTTCGGGATCGCCCACGCGGTGCACGGGAAGTCGACCTTGCCCTCGAGGAAGTCCAGGAAGAGCGGGGAGTGGTTGAGCCGCCACTTCTTGCGGTTGCCGCCCGCGAAGGCCTTCTTGAACAGTTCGCGGGTCTGCTCCACGCCGAGGAAGTGCTCCTGGTCGGGGGCCTTCTCGTAGGCGTAGGCGGGCGAGATCATCATCTCGTCGACCTTGAGGTCGTCGTTGAGGAAGTTGAGCACCTCGACGATCGTCTGCGGGGTGTCGGTGTTGAAGAAGGTCGAGTTGGTGGTCACCCGGAAGCCACGCCGCTGGGCCTCCTTGATGGCCGCCACCGCCTCGTCGAACACGCCCTCCTTCGCCACGGACTCGTCGTGCCGCTCACGCAGGCCGTCGATGTGCACGGCGAAGGCGAAATAGGGAGAGGGCTTGAATTTGTCGATCTTCTTGCGCAACAGCATCGCGTTGGTGCACAGGAAGACGTACTTCCGCCTGGCCACCAACTGGCGGACGATCTCGTCGATCTGAGGATGCATCAGGGGCTCGCCGCCGGCGATGGAGACCATCGGCGCTCCGGACTCCAGCACCGCGCCCACGGCCTGGGCGACCGGCATGCGCTGCTTGAGCACACCCGCCGGGTGCTGGATCTTGCCGCAGCCCTCGCACTTGAGGTTGCAGGCGAAGAGCGGTTCCAGCTCGACGATGAGCGGAAACTTGTCCCGCCTGCGCAGTTTCTGTTCGGCCAGGTAAGTAGCGACCTTGATGGACTGACGTAGCGGCATGGCCATCTGGCTCACCTCCGGGGGAGCAGCAAAGAACGGTGCCATTCGAAAAATGCGGGAAGAACGGATCGAAGAACACGGAAGGCCGATATTCCACCGCGCACCGTGCCGATCCGGACGAGTTCATGTTCGGGAGCGTCCACGACCACCCGTACGGCCGCAACCGGGCGCTCGCCGATGCGGACGGCGCTCAGCAGAGTGGCCGCCGACTCCATGTCGACCGCGATCGCGCCGGTCGCGAGCAGCCGGGACCGCTCGGGGCCGCGCACGACGTGGTCGGAGCCGGTCAGCGGGCCGGTGTGGACCGTGCGCCCGGGCAGCAGCCGCACGAGCTCCTTGACCAGCAGTTCGGTGCCCACGCAGGCGACGGTGCCGCGCGGCTCCCGGGTCTCCTCGGCGACCACCAGATCCCCGGGGTGCATACCGGGGGCGAGCCCGGCGCAGAAGCCGGTGGCCAGTACGGCGGCCTCGGCGAGGTGCGGCTCGGACAGGTACCCGGTGACGGACCGTTCCGCCGCCCGGGGGCCCATGCCCGTACGGACGAAGGTGACCGGCCCGCCGGCACCGCCGTGGTCGCCGGTGCGCAGGGCGAGATGCTCGATGCCGAGGGCGCAGGCGATCAGCAGCGGGGCCGGGGCGGGCTGGGTGCTCACCTCAGCTCACCTTGGCCCCGGACCACGGCTTCTTGGTGAGGAGGCCTCGCTCGAAGGGGTCGCCGTGCAGGTACCGGCCGAGCGCGGTGAGCGGGAAGACCTGCCGGTACAGGTGGTAGTTGATGGAGAAGTCCCAGGGGAAGCCGGTACCGGTGAAGTACGGCTCGTCCCAGGTGCCGTCCTCCCGCTGGGTGCCGGCCAGCCACTGGATGCCGCGCTCGACGGCCATGGAGTCCTTCTCCCCCGCCGCGAGCAGCGCCATCAGCGCCCATGCGGTCTGCGAGGCGGTGGAGGCGCCCCGGCCGCTCCATTCCTTGACGTGCTTGTAGGAGCGCAGGTCCTCGCCCCAGCCACCGTCGTCGTTCTGCACGCTCTCCAGCCAGGCCACGGCCCGCCGGATCGCCGGGTGCGAGCCGGGCAGTCCGGCCGCGGTCAGCGCGGGGACCACCGAACCGGTGCCGTAGATGTAGTTGACGCCCCAGCGGCCGAACCACGAGCCGTTCGGCTCCTGTTCGGCGAGCAGCCAGTCGATGCCCCGGCGGGTCCGCGGGTCGTGCGCGAGCCCCTCGGCGGCGAGCATCTCCACCACGTGCGCGGTGACATCCGCCGACGGCGGGTCGATGACCTCGCCGAAGTCGCAGAAGGGCAGCCGGTTCGGGAACGGGCTGGTGTTGTCGACGTCGAAGGCGCCCCACGCGCCGTTCTTCGACTGCATCCCGAGATTCCAGCGCACCGCGCGCCCGATGGCGTTGTCCACCTGCTCCGGGTCGTGGTGCCGGACGCGGCGCAGTGCGAGGGCGACCTCGGCGGTGTCGTCGATGTCCGGGTAGTTGTCGTTGTGAAACTCGAACGCCCAGCCGCCCGGCGGCAGTTGGGGGCGGCGTACGGCCCAGTCGCCGGGCCGGACGATCTCCTCGCCGAGCATCCAGTCGGCCGCCCTGACCAGTTGCGGATGGTCGGCGGGCAGGCCCGCGTCGACGAGCGCGATGGTGGCGAGGCAGGTGTCCCACACCGGGGACTGGCAGGCCTCGATCATCCGGGCGCCGTCCTCGCGCCACACGGCGAAACGGTCCAGCGAGGCGAGGCCCTCGCGCATCACCGGATGCTCCAGGTCGTAGCCGAGCAGGTGCAGGGCGATGACCGAGTACACGGCCGGGGGCTGGATGCCGCCCCAGCAGCCGTCGTTCTCCTGCCGCTCGATGATCCAGCGGGCGGCGGAGTTCATCGCGGCCTTGCGGAGTCTCTTCGGGGCGACCTTGCGGAACCGGTGCAGCGCCTTGTCCAGGCGCTGGAAGGCGCCGTCCCAACTGGCCACCGGGGCAAGCGGCTTCACCGGGTTCGGGTGCGCCGGGTCGGTGTGCAGCTCGTCCAGCGCGAAGGGGGCGGGGCGCACCGGGCGCTTGGCCGAGACAATGGTCAGCGGCACGATGGTCTGCCGGGCCCAGCACCCGAAGTCGTAGATGTTGAGCGGCATCCAGGTGGGGAACCAGATGAGTTCCGGGGGGAGTTCGGGCAGGTCCTCCCACTTCCACCAGCCGAACAGGGCGAGCCAGATCCGGGTGAAGACACGGGCGGCGGCGATGCCGCCGCGCTCGCGGATCCAGGCGGATGCCTTCGCCATGTGCGCCTCGTCGGGCGCGTCGCCGGCCAGGCGCAGCGCGACGTACGCCTCGATGGTGGCGGACAGTTCACCGGGCCCGCCGTAGAAGGTGGCCCAGGTGCCGTCCGCCCGCTGCTCGCCGCGGATGAACTTCGCGGCGGCCTGCGTGGTGTGCTCGTCACGGATTCCCAGGAACTGACGGAGCAGCAGGTCCTCGGCGTCCATGGTGACGTTGGTCTCCAGGTCGCCCTTCCACCAGCCCTGGGCGTCCTGCCGCGCGAGCAGGAAGTCGGTGGCGCGCCGGGTGGCGCGTACGGCGGCTTCTTGTACCCCGGCCGTCTCGGGGGTGGTGAAGGTGGTGTCGCTGGCCGCGGCAGCGCGGGACGGCACAGTCGCCCCGGTGCTTCCGTCGGTCGTCGCTGTCATGGCTTCCCCTTCGTGCAGTCGTGCGAGTCGTGCTGCTGTGGGTCCGCCGTCGGCCGGTGTCCGCACCATCCTGCGGCACCGGCCGGCGACTACGCGAGGTGTGTTGGGCCGATAGGGATCATCTCTTTCGTACGACGACGAAGTCGGCGAGCGCCGTGAAGGAGCCGCGTACCCGCTCGGGCATGTCGACGGCGTCGAGCGCTTCGATGGCGATGGTGTGCTGACGGCGCGCTTCCCCGGCCGTCCAGTCACGGCCGCCGGCCTCCTCGATGAGGGCCGCGCGGGCCGCGAACTCCTCCTCGGAGAAGTTCTCGAAGTCGCTGCTCTTGGCGTCCGCGGCGAGGATCTCGCCGAGCCGCTCGGAGGCGGAGCCGCCGGCCGCGAGCGCGGCGACGACCGGCAGGGACTTCTTGCGCTGGCGCAGGTCGCTCCAGGTCTGCTTGCCGGTGGCCTCCGGGTCGCCCCAGATGCCGAGCAGGTCGTCGACGGCCTGGAAGGCGAGGCCGAGATGATAACCGTACTTCTCCAGCGCGTCGGCGGTGGCGTCGTCCGCGCCGCCGAGGACCGCGCCGATGGAGCTGGAGGCGGCGAGCAGCGCGCCGGTCTTGTTGCCCTCCATCTCCAGGCACTCCTCGACACTGACGCGGTCGCGGTGCTCATAGGAGATGTCCTGCGCCTGACCGTCGATCAGGGCGCGGGTGGCGGTGGTCAGCCGGCGGGTGGCCCGGCCGGCCTCGACCGTGCCGAGCTCCAGCAGCACCTCGTTGGCGAGGGCGAACAGGGCGTCGCCGACCAGGATGGCCTGGGCGGGGCCGTGCACCTTCCAGACGGTGTCGCGGTGCCGGCGCTGCTCGTCGCCGTCCATCAGGTCGTCGTGCAGCAGGGAGAAGTTGTGGACGAGTTCGACGGCCACGGCACCCGGGATGCCCACCTCGGGCGCGGCACCGGTGACCTCGGCGGAGAGCACCGCGAGCGCGGGACGCACGGCCTTGCCGCCGTCGCCGTCGGCCGGGTTGCCGGCGGCGTCGATCCAGCCGAAGTGGTAGGCGGCGACGGTGTCCATGGGAGACGCCAGCCGGTCGACGGCCGCACGCAGGAACGGAGTGGCCAGGGTCCGGCCGCGCTCCAGCAGCGCGGTCACGTCCACCGCGGCCCGTGGGACGGGCGTCGAGGCCGGGGGCACAGTGGGCACAGTCTCTCCTCTTGTTGCGGTACCGGGGGTGCGGGAGCCTGCCGCGTGCCGGTCGGGCATCACGCCGCCTCCTCGAATGCGAAGAGATGGCGGGGGCGGGGCCGGCCCAGGGCGCCGAGCGCGGCGTCGGCCGCGCTCACTCCGCTGCGGACCGCACTCTCCATGGTCGCGGGCCACCCGGTGGCGGTCCACGCTCCGGCCAGGTACAGGCCGGGTGCCTGGGTGCGGGCGCCGGGCCTCAGACGCCCGACGCCGGGGGCGGGCGCGAACGTGGCCGTGCGCTCCCGGGTCACGAAGAAGTCCCTCACCACGGCGCCGCGGGTACCCGGGATCAGCCGCTCCAGCTCCGGCAGATAACGCTCGCGCAGGTCCGCGACCGGCAGATCGATCTCGCCGTGCGCCGCCGACTGGGACAGGGCGAGGTACTGGCCCCCGTCCAGTCCGGAGGCGTCGGTGCGGTCGAAGACCCACTGCACGGGGGTGCCGAGCGCGGCGAAGAAGGGGCGCGCGAGCACCTTGCGGTCGTAGACGACATGGACGTTCAGGATCGGCGCGGTGCCGATGCTCAGCAGCCGTTCGGGGGCGTCCAGGGCGCCGGGCGGCAGCAGGCCGTGGGTCTCGCTCTGGGGTACGGCGAGGACGACGGCGTCGGTTTCGAGGCGCTCACCGGGAACCTGAACGCTCCACGTGCCGTTTTCGTTGGTAGAGACGGAGGTGACGCGTGTACGGACCTCGGTACGGACGCCCGCGGAGTCGAGCGCCTTGCGGGCCAGCCGGTCGTGCAGTTCGCCCAGCGGGACGTGGGCCCAGCCGATGTCGGCCGCGCCCGGGTCGGACAGCAGACCGGTCTTGAACACCATCGCGGCGAGCCCCAGCGAGGCGTCGCCCGCGACCGCGTTGAGGGTGGCGACCCCGACCAGGTCCCACAGGGCCTCGACGGCGCGCGCCGACTGGCCGTGCGCGGCCAGCCAGCTGCCGAAGTCCTGGGTGTCCAGGGTCGGATCGGCGAGGTCGAGCCCCTTCAGCGCGAGCGCGGCCCGCCCGACCGCGGCACGCTCGGCGAGCGAGAGGTGCGGATAGGCGGCCAGGCTGCGCCCCAGATGCAGGGGGACGGGCAGCGGGTCGCGCCGCAGCCGGCCGAGCCGTCTGCCCTCGGGCTTGGTGACGTCGACGACGGGCACGTCCAGGCGGTCCTGCAGCGGAGCGAGCGCGGAGCCCTGGATCCGGTCGAGGAACCAGCGGTAGGCGGTGCAGCAGCGCAGGTAGACGTGCTGGCCGTTGTCGACGGTCAGTTCGCCGCGCTGGAAGGAGAAGGCGAGGCCGCCCAGCCTGGGCCGGCCTTCGAGCAGGGTGACGCGGACGCCCGCGTCGGCGAGCGCGAGCGCCGCGGTGATCCCGGCGAGCCCCCCGCCGACCACGACGGCACTGCGGCCTGCCGCGCCCTCGTACTGCGCGGTGCCGTGCGCCTGTGCGGGGCGCGAGCCGTCACTCATCGTGCGTCCTTCCGTGCGCGAGCGCTCCACGGGCAGGGCCGTGCTGGGCCGTCCTTCGTCTGCGGCTTCGTTGTTGCTGATCGTGCCCGCGCGGCGGTAGCCGCATGTCAGATACGGCCTCGCGCCCCTGCGCGGCGCCGGCGTGCTCGGTCGTCGCAGTCAGGGACGCCACGCCGCTGCGGAGGGTTGCCTGGCGCATGTCTCCTGGTTCGGAAAGGTCCATCAGGCGCGCCTCCTGACGGACCGCGGGGAGACATGGCGCGTCACATGCCGGGTGTCCAGGCCGGACAGGCCGCGTACGGCGACGTAGGCCTTCTCGCGTCCGGGCAGCGAGACCCGGCCGCGCAGCACGGCCTCGGGGTCGCGCTCGATGCGGTCCAGCAGCCGGCGGTAGATGCCGGCCATGGCGGCGACGCACGCGCCGCTGCGCCGGTCGAGCATGGGCAGCAGCCGGTAGCCCTCCGCGAAAAGGGCGCGGGCCCGCCGCACTTCGAAGTGCACGAGGCCCGCGAAGTCGGAGCCCTCCGGTGGCGTCGGCCCGTCGAACCCGGCCGAGCAGCCGAACTTGGCGAGGTCGTCGGCGGGCAGATAGGTACGGCCGCCGACGGCGTCCTCGCGGACGTCCCTGAGGATGTTGGTCAGCTGCAGGGCGAGGCCGAGCGTGTCGGCGTACTCGGATGCGCGCTCGGCGCCGCGCGCGCCCGGTTCGGTACCGAAGACGCCGAGCGAGAGGCGGCCGATGGCACCGGCGACACACCGGCAGTAGACCTTCAGGTCGTCCCAGGTCTCGTAGGTCTCGCCGCGCACGTCCATCTGAACGCCGTCGATCAGCTCGTCGAGGCCGCCGAGCGGGATCGGGAAAGCGCGTGCCGCATGGGTGAGGGCGACGGCGACCGGGTCGGTGTCGTCCTCCTCCACCTCGTCCTCCCGGACCCGGGCGAGCAGCGCTCTGGTGTCCTCCAGCCGCTTCAGCTTCACCGCGCCGGCCAGGTCGCCGTCGCCGATGTCGTCCACGCGCCGGGAAAACGCGTACAGCGCCGACATGGCGCGGCGCTTGGGCGTGGGCAGCAACCGGATGCCGTAGGCGAAGTTGCGGGCCTGCTGCCCGGTGACGGTCTCGCAGTAGCTGTAGGCGGCGAGTACCGGTCCGGACAGGTGCGACGGAGAATCCACGGTCCGGATCACCCCTCTCCTCGCAGGATCACGCCCGCCTCACGCAGCAACTGGACCTTGCCGGGTCGGGGCGGGCCGGGAAGTACGTCGTATTCGGCGGCGGCGATCGCGCGGATCGCCGCTCTTCCCCCCGCCACGAACCCTGCGAGCAGCAGCTTCAGCCTGCCGTGGACGCTACCCACCAGGGGGGCGCCTTCATTCAGCAGATCGCGGGCGCGTTGCGCTTCGTATGCAACCAGGGCGCGCACCGATGCGCCCGCGGTTTTTACGCCAAGATCCGTTTCCTGGACGTGAAAGCGCTTCATGTCCGCGGCCGGGAGGTAGATACGGTCGCGGCCGAGGTCCTCGGCGACGTCCTGGAGGTGTTCCACGATCTGCAGCGCGGTACAGATGGCGTCGGACAGCCGGATCCGTTCCGGGGTCGCGGTGCCGGTGACGGCGAGGACGAGGCGGCCGACGGGATTGGCGGACAGTTCGCAGTAGGCGAGGAGGTCGTCGTAGGTCTCGTACCGGGTGACGAGCTGGTCCTGACGGTTGGCGGCGATCAGGCCGAGGAAGGGTTCGGGGGTGAGGCAGCGGCGGCGGACGGTGGGCTGCAGGCGGCGCAGCAGCGGATGGCGCGGGGTGCCGTCGAAGACGCGGCGCAGGTCGGCCTCGAAGGCGTCGAGGAGGAGCAGGCGGTCCTCGGCCTCGGCGGGCGGCACGCCGAGCATCCGGGCGTCGGCTCCGCCCGGGGCGAGGTCGCCGTCGCCGATGTCGTCGACCAGACGGGCGAAGCCGTAGACGGCCATGAGGTCGTCGCGCCAGGTCCGGGGCAGGAAGAAGGGGGCCACGGGAAAGTTCTCGCTCGCGGCCTTGTCCAGGGTGGCGCGCTCCAGGTCCGGCGCCGTCTCGATGGCCGTCATCGGGCGCTGCCCGCGGCGGGGACGGCACATGCTGCGTTGAGCTGGGGAGTTTCCGTAGCCATTGCCGTCACATCTCCCGTTCTACACTGCCGACCCAATACACACTATTTCGGACACGCCGCCCGGCAATTCGCTGGGTCTCCTGGCGCAGGGCGTCGCGCATTATCGCCCCACTTGCCGCTTTCCGGCACTGGTACAGCTTACGTTGTACAACGCAACACGGTCCGTCGGGGTGTCCTGCGCATCACAACAACACACCGATTGGTTCCAAGATTCCTTGCGCTGGCCGGAGTTGACGGTTCCTTTACGGACGCGGGGCCCCGCCGGACGTACGGCGGGGCCCTGCGCCGAAACAGGCTACTTGCCCGTGAACTTCTCGTACTCCTTCAAAACCTCTTCGGTCGGTCCGTCCATACGCAGCTCACCGCGCTCCAGCCACAGGACGCGGTTGCAGGTGTCGCGGATGGACTTGTTGTTGTGACTGACCAGAAAAACCGTTCCGGCCTCCTTGCGCAGTTCCCGGATGCGTTCCTCGGAGCGCTTCTGGAACTTGCGGTCACCGGTGGCGAGCGCCTCGTCGATCATGAGGACGTCGTGGTCCTTCGCGGCGGCGATGGAGAACCGGAGCCGGGCCGCCATGCCGGAGGAGTACGTGCGCATCGGCAGGGTGATGAAGTCGCCCTTCTCGTTGATGCCCGAGAAGTCGACGATGTCCTGGTAGCGCTCCTTGATCTGTTCCCGGGACATCCCCATCGCGAGACCGCCCAGGATGACGTTGCGCTCGCCGGTCAGGTCGTTCATCAGGGCCGCGTTGACGCCGAGCAGCGAGGGCTGGCCGTCGGTGTACACCTTGCCCTTCTCGGCGGGCAGCAGGCCGGCGATGGCGCGCAGCAGCGTGGACTTGCCGGAGCCGTTGGAGCCGATCAGACCGATGGCCTCGCCGCGGTAGGCGACGAAGGACACGCCGCGCACGGCGTGCACCTTGCGCACCCCCCGTGCCGCGTCGTCGGCGCCTCGCTTCAGGATCCGGCTGAGGGCGGCCGTCGCGCTGCCCTTGCCGGTCTTGGCGCCGTTGACGCGGTAGACGATGTGCAGGTCGTCCGCGATGACCGTCGGGCGGCGCTCCTCGCGAGCCGGGTCGTTGTGCTCAGCCACGGCCGTACCTCTCCTCCGCCTTCCAGAAGTACACGAAGCCGCCGGCGAAGACGACCACGGCCCAGAACAGTGCGATGGCCCAGACGTGCGGCGGCAGGTTGGAGGCGCCGTAGCCGTCGATCAGCGCGTAGCGCATCAGGTCCATGTAGACCGCGGCCGGGTTGGCCTGGAGCAGCCGGACCGCGATCTCGGAGCGGCCCTCCATGATCTTGTTGATGGAGAACATGACGCCCGAGGTGTACATCCACGTGCGCAGGACGAACGGCATCAGCTGGGCGAGGTCCGGCGTCTTGGCGCCCATGCGGGCCACGATCAGCGCGAGCCCGGTGTTGAACAGGAACTGCAGCAGCAGGACCGGCACGATCAGCAGCCAGGAGGGGCTCGGGTAACTGCCGAAGCCGATCGCCACGACGAACATCACGATCATCGAGAACAGCAGCTGCTGGAGCTGCTGCAGCGAGAAGGAGACGGGCAGTGAGGCGCGCGGGAAGTGCAGGGCGCGCACCAGGCCGAGATTGCCGGAGATCGCGCGGACGCCCGACATGACCGAGCTCTGCGTGAAGGTGAACACGAACACACCCGTCACCAGGAACGGGATGTACACGTCCTGGGACAGGCCGCGGCTCGCGTGCAGGATCACGCCGAAGATGAAGTAGTACACGCCCGCGTTGAGCAGCGGTGTCGCGACCTGCCACAGCTGGCCCAGCTTGGCCTGGCTGTACTGGGCCGTCAGTTTCGCCTGGGAGAAGGCGAGGATGAAGTGGCGCCGCCCCCACAGCTGGCGGACGTACTCGGCCAGCGAGGGACGGGCGCCGCTCACGGCGAGCCCGTACCTGGCGGCGAGCTGCGCCGCCGTCAGCCCCTCGTCGGGCGACGGTATCGCGCTCACCGCGACACCGCCGTCATGCGTTGTGTGACTCACGAGTGGAAATCCGGAACTCTCTCGGTAAGAAGCTTGCTCTCTTCGGGTAAGAGAAGCTTCTCAGATCACCGGGGGCCGGCCCAGTCGGGTCAGCCGCCACACCGTGCGCCAGCGCATGGGACGGCGCGGTCCGCACGGCATGGTCCAGCCTTCCCGGAATCCGCCGAACCACGCCTTCAGGGCCGGCCGGGAGGGACGGCGCAGCAGCGTGAGCAGCAGCCAGACGCCGAGGTAGACGGGGACCAGGGGCGCGGGCAGGTTGCGCCGGGCCAGCCACACGCGGTTGCGGGCGACCATGCGGTGGTAGACCGCGTGCCGCGAGGGCGCGGTCGTCGGGTGGTACAGCACCATGTCGGACCGGTAGTCGATCATCCAGCCGGCGTCGAGGGCCCGCCAGGCCAGGTCGGTCTCCTCATGGGCGTAGAAGAACTCGTCCGGCAGGCCGCCGACCTCGGCGAAGACCCGGGTGCGGACGGCGTTGGCACCGCCGAGGAAGGTGGTGACCCGGGAGGAGCGCATCGGGTCGGAGGCGCGCAGCCGGGGCACGTGCCGGCGCTGGGTCTCGCCGGTCTCGGGGTCGGCGATGCGGAAGCTGATGATGCCGAGCTCAGGGTCGGCCTCGAACGCCTCGCGGCACAGCTCGGCGGTGTCGTGGCGGGCGAGCAGGCCGTCGTCGTCGAGGAAGAGCAATATGTCGACGTCGCGCCCGCTGGGGCCGAAGGCCTCTATGCCGACATTGCGGCCACCGGGGATGCCCAGGTTCTCGGGCAGCTCTATGGTGCGTACGCCGTCGGGGACGTCCGGCACGGGCGAGCCGTTGCCTACGACGACGACCTCGACGGTGTCGCCGTCCTGCCCCGCGACCGAGTCGAGCAGGGCCCGCAGCTCCCCGGGCCGGTTGCCCATGGTGATGATGACGGCGCCGACGCGCATCGCGGTACTCACTTCAGCCTGCTGGAGGCGAGGATGGAGACCAGGTGCAGCAGGGTCTGCAGCAGGGCGATGCCGGCCAGCACCGCGACACCCAGCCGGGAGAAGAACAGGTCGCCGCGGACCTGGTCGACGATGGCCAGGACCAGGATCAGCAGGGACGCCTCGATGCCGAGGATCAGCCGGTGGAACTTGAGGGCGGCGGCGGCCCGGCGAGCCAGCGCCATGCCGGAGGAACGCATCTCGGCGGCGGCCTCCTTGACCGGCGGCTTGCCGGCCTGGTGGCGGGCGACTCCGACGAGGTCGGTCTCGGCCTTGATGAGGATGGCGCCGAGTGCGGCCAGGGTACCGAGGAAGGCCCACAGCCAGTCGATACGTCCGCTGCCCCACAGGTCGGCGGCGCGCAGGCCGAAGCCGGTGAGCACCGCCGCGTCCGTGAGGTAGGCGCCGACCCGGTCGAGGTAGACGCCGTTCAGCGAGTACTGCTTCTTCCAGCGCGCGATCTCGCCGTCGACGCAGTCCAGCAGCAGGTACAGCTGGACGCACACCACGCCGAGCACGGCGCCCCAGATCCCCGGCACCAGGAGTGCCGGGGCCGCGAGCACGCCGAAGACGGTCATCAGGTACGTGAGCTGGTTGGGCGTGACCCTGGTGCCCACCAGGTAGCGGTCGACCCGCAGGGACACCTCGCGCATGTAGAGGCGTCCCATCCAGTGCTCACCGCTGCGCCGGTCCTTCACCCCCGCGGGGTGGACGACCGGACGGAGTTCAGCTACCGATGGCCTTGACATAGTCGGCGTAGATGTCCTTGATCTGGTTCGTCTTGAGGTCGAGGTGTTCGAGGATCGTGTAGCGGCCGGGGCGGGTCTCCGGGGCGAACTCCACGGCGCGCACGAACTCGTCCACGGTGAAGCCGATCTCCTCCGGCAGCACCGGAAGCCCGTGCCGGCGCAGCACCCCGGCCGTGTGGACCGCCTCCTCGTGGGCCCCGCGCAGATACATCGCGAAGGCGGCGCCCAGTCCGCACTGCTCGCCGTGGGCGGCGGACCGCTTGGGGAACAGGAGGTCGAAGGCGTGGTTGATCTCGTGGCAGGAGCCCGAGGCGGGACGGGAGTCGCCGGAGATCGACATCGAGATACCGGTGAGGACCAGTGCCTCGGCGAGCACCTGCAGGAAGCCGTTGTCGCCGATGCCGCCGGGGTGCCTGAGCACCGCCTCGCCGGCCTGACGGGCCATGGCCGCGGCGAGACCGTCGATCTTCTCGCCGTTGACGCGGTGGGACAGCTCCCAGTCCGCGACCGCGTTGATGTTGGAGATCGCGTCGCCGATGCCGGCCCGGACGAAACGGGCCGGGGCCTCCCGGATGACGTCCAGGTCGATGACGACGGCGATCGGGTTCGGCACACCGTAGGAGCCGCGCCCGGCGTCGTTGTCGAGGGTCGCGACCGGAGAGCACAGGCCGTCGTGCGCGAGGTTCGTCGGCACGGCGACCAGGGGCAGGCCGACACGGGCCGCGGCGAACTTGGCGCAGTCGATGATCTTGCCGCCGCCGAGTCCGACGACGGCGTCGTAGCGGCCGGACTTCATCTCGCCGGCCAGCCGGATCGCGTCGTCGAGGGTGCCGCCGCCGACCTCGTACCAGCTGGCGCCGGGCAGCGAGGGTGCGATGCGCTCCCGCAGCCTCGCCCCCGAGCCGCCGCTGACGGCGACGGCGAGCCGGCCGGACTGGGCGATGCGCTCGTCGGCGAGGACACAGGCCAGGTCGTCCAGGGCACCCGGGCGGATGTCCACGACGACCGGCGAGGGGATCAGCCGGGTCAGTACTGGCACGCGATCTCCCGGCCCTTGGCGAGGTCGTCGTGATTGTCGATCTCGACCCACCGGACGTCGCCGATCGGCGCCACGTCGATCCGGAAGCCGCGGTTCACCAGCTCCTGGTACCCGTGCTCGTAGAACTGCTGCGGGTCGGTCTCCCAGACCGTCTTCAGCGCGTCGGCCAGCTCGGCGGCGGCGTCGCCCTCGATCAGGGTGACGCCGATGTACTCGCCGGTCGCCTCGGCCGGGTCCATCAGCTTGGTGATCTTCGTCATGCCCTTCTCGGGGTCGACGACGACCTTCATCTCCTCGTCCGCGAGGGACTTCACGGTGTCGAGCGCGAGGATGATCCTCTTGCCGTCGCCGCGCGCGGCGAGCAGCGTCTTCTCGACGGAGACCGGGTGCACGGTGTCGCCGTTGGCGAGGATCACACCGTCCTTGAGGGCGTCACGGCCGCACCACAGGGAGTAGGCGTTGTTCCACTCCTCGGCCTTGTCGTTGTCGATCAGGGTGAGCTTGAGGCCGTACTTCTGCTCCAGGGCCGCCTTGCGCTCGTAGACGGCCTCCTTGCGGTAGCCGACGATGATCGCGACCTCGGTCAGACCGACCTCGGCGAAGTTGGCCAGGGTGAGGTCGAGGACCGTCGGTTCGCCCTCTATGCCCGCGGGCCCCACCGGCACCAACGCCTTGGGCAGGGTGTCGGTGTAGGGGCGCAGACGCCGTCCGGCGCCGGCCGCCAGCACGAGGCCGATCATGCGGGTTCTCCTTCGTCGTGTACGGCTGGGGCGCCTTCCCTGTGAGCGGCGACCCAGAAACGGATGCTCTCGACGAGCACCACGAGGGCGACGGCCACGGCGAGGACCGTGAGCGCGACCGTGAACTGCGAGGCGGTGAGCACGGCGGCCAGAACGGTGACGAGCAGCGTCCGCCCTTCGTGCCCCCCGATGGCGCGCACCAGCCAGGCCGGGGGCGCTCCGGCGTCGCCGCGGATGCGGTACACCGTGTCGTAGTGATGGTAGGCGACGGCGGCCACCAGCCCGAAAGCCGCCGGCAGCGCTCCGTTCACCCCCGCCTTGCCCGCGAGGGCGAGGACGGTGCCGTACTCGGCGGCCCGGAAGAAGGGCGGGACCAGCCAGTCGAGGGCGCCCTTGAGGGGGCGGGCGACGGCGACGGCCGAGGTGAGGACGTAGACCAGGGCGCCGATCACCGGCAGCACCGAGCCGTAGCCGGCCAGGGCGGAGCAGGCGACGACCGCGACGCCGCCGAGCAGAGCGAGGGCGGGGACGGCGAGACCCGGCAGGCCGCGCCGGGCGACCCGCCGGAGGGCGTCCGTCAGGGGTCCGGAGTCGGCGAGGTCCGCCAGCGCCCGGGCGGCCCGGTCCGTACGCCGGGCCTTGCGGGTCAGCGAGCGCAGCACCCGGCCGGCCGTGGTGTACGTCGCCGCGCAGGCACAGCCGATGAGCAGGACGGAGAAGGTGATGCGCGGGGTGGTGGCCGCGGTGAGGACCGCGATCATCGCCCAGCGCTCGCCGATGGGCAGAACGATCATCCGGCGCACCCACACCGTCCAGCCGACGCTGTCCAGCTTGTCGGAGAGGGCGGCGGTGGGGCTGGTGTTGGCGGTGGCGTCGTGGTTGGCCTCGTTGAAGGAGAAGTCGACCACGTGCCGGCAGGTCTGCAGGACCATCGCCCCGAGGGCGAGGGCCCACACGTCGTCGCCGCCCCGGGCCGCGCCGAGCGCGAGGCCGGCGTAGTAGGCGTACTCCTTGGCCCGGTCGAAGGTGGCGTCGAGCCAGGCGCCGAGCGTGGAGTACTGCAGGGCGTAACGGGCGAGCTGTCCGTCGGTGCAGTCCAGCACGAAGGACGCGATCAGCAGCACACCGGCCGCGACGAAGCCGCCGCGGGTGCCGGTGGCCGCGCAGCCCGCCGCGATCAGGGCGGTGAGCAGCGAGGCGGTGGTGACCTGGTTCGGGGTCAGGCCCCGGCGGGCGCACCAGCGGGCGAGGTGGCGCGAGTAGGGGCTGATGAAGAACGTGGTGAAGAAACCGTCGCGGGACTTCACGGCCGACTTCAGGCGTACCGCCTCGTCGTCGACGGCGGCGACGGCCTGCCGTGCCTCGTTGCGGGCCTGCGGGTCGGCGGGTACGGCGGCGACCAGGCTGCCCAGCTCGGGCCGGTGCACCTCGCAGCCGTCGGTGCCGAGGGCGGTGACGATCCGGTCGGCGAGGCTGTCCACGGCCAGTGCGGTACCGCCGCCGGCCGAGGTCTCGCGGGCCACGGCCCGGGTCAGCACCTGCCGGGCGGCCGGCTGGGCGGTGACGGCGCCGGGGATCGCGGAGAGCGGGAAGCGCGGGTCGGTCAGGCCGAGGCGCAGGGCGTGCTCGTGGCCGACGAAGCGGGCGTCGACCAGGGCCACCCGGTCGCCGGCCGGAGCGGCGGCGAGCAGGGTCTCGGCCTCGGCGGCGTCCGCTGCCACCCGGACGTCGAAGCCGAGCGACCGCAGATCGTTCTCGAGAGACGATCCGGGGACCGGCTGACCGGTGACGATGGCGGTCGGCAACCGAACTCACTCCCTGGGTGCCGGCGCGGGCGCCGGTCTCTCACGTGGTGGGGCGCCCTGCCTGCGGCACCGGGGCGGCATGTCGGCAGAGGCTATCGGATGGGCGGAAGCCCATGTTCACCGGCCGTTCACGGCCCGGTCCACGGGGGCCGCCCCGGCCTTTGCCGCGGTCATCATCGGTGATCCGGGGCCCGCCCCACAAACCCGTGGGCGCAGACCCGGGCATCCCCGGGCATCGGCGACACGGGGCGGCTCGGCATAGGGTGGACGACCATGACTTGGCTGATCACCGGCGGAGCCGGATACATCGGGGCACATGTGGCGCGGGCCATGACCGGGGCCGGGGAACGCGTCGTGGCGCTGGACGACCTGTCCGCCGCCGTCCCCGGCCGGCTCCCGGCGGACGTCCCCCTGGTCGAGGGGTCCACGCTGGACGGGGCGCGCCTCAAGCGGGTCTTCGCGGAGTACGGCGTCACGGGCGTCGTCCACCTGGCGGCGCGCAAGCAGGTCGCCGAGTCGGTGGCCCAGCCCACCCGCTACTACCGGGAGAACGTGGGCGGCCTCGCCACGCTCCTGGACGCGGTCGCCGAGGCCGGGATCGACCGCCTGCTGTTCTCCTCGTCGGCCGCGGTGTACGGCAACCCGGACGTGGACCTGATCACCGAGGACACCCCGTGCGCACCGGTGAACCCCTACGGCGAGACCAAGCTGGCCGGGGAGTGGCTGGTACGGGCGGCCGGAACAGCGCACGGAATCTCCACGGTGTGCCTGCGCTATTTCAACGTGGCGGGCGCCACGGCGCCGGAGCTGGCGGACACGGGCGTGTTCAACATCGTGCCGATGGTCTTCGACCGGCTCACCCGCGACGAGGCCCCGCGGATCTTCGGCGCCGACTATCCGACACCGGACGGCACCTGCATCCGCGACTACATCCATGTGGCCGACCTCGCCGAGGCCCATCTCGCGGCGGCGCGGCGGCTCGCCGACGGCGGCCGGTCCGGCGATCTGACGCTGAACATCGGGCGGGGCGAGGGTGTCTCGGTACGCGAGCTGATCACGGTCATCGGTGAGGTCACCGGGGACCGCCGGGAGCCGGTGGTGGAGGGGCGCCGGCCGGGGGACGCGCCGCGTGCGGTCGCCTCGGCCGAGCGGGCCGCCGAGACCCTCGGCTGGCGGGCCGGGCGCGGGGTGCGCGAGATGGTCGAGTCGGCCTGGCAGGGCTGGCAGCTGCGCCACGGCGGCTGACCGGTACGCAGCGGTACCCGCCGTGACCTGCGGAACGTTTCCGCAGGTCACGGCACATGACAACGGTGTTCAGTGCCGCGTTGCCGTATACCCCCCGCCCGTAGTTCACTGGGCCCTGCCGGACGGAACACGGAAGGGCGGTTGTCATGGGGGCAGGGCACGACCACGGGCACGCGCACACGCATGTGCCGGCCACGGGTACGGCCGCGGCCGCTTACCGCGGCCGGCTGCGGATCGCGCTGGGCATCACGCTCACGATCATGGTCGTCGAGATCGTCGGCGGCCTGGTCGCGAACTCGCTCGCGCTGATCGCGGACGCGGCCCACATGGCGACCGACGCGGTGGGGCTGGGCATGGCCCTGCTCGCGATCCACTTCGCGAACCGCCCGCCGAGCACCAGCCGCACCTTCGGCTACGCGCGCGCCGAGATCCTGGCCGCCCTGGCCAACTGCCTGCTGCTGCTCGGGGTCGGCGGATACGTCCTGTACGAGGCGGTCCAGCGGTTCGTCACGCCCGCGGACACCCGGGGCGGCGTGATGATCGTGTTCGGCCTGATCGGCCTGGTCGCCAACAGCATCTCGCTGACCCTGCTGATGCGCGGGCAGAAGGAGAGCCTGAACGTGCGCGCCGCCTTCCTGGAGGTCGCCGCGGACGCGCTGGGCTCGGTCGCGGTGCTGATCTCGGCCGCGGTGATCCTCAGCACGGGCTGGCTGGCCGCCGACCCGGTGGCCTCGCTGGTCATCGGCGTCATGATCGTGCCGAGGACGCTGAAGCTGCTGCGCGAGACGCTGGACGTGCTGCTGGAGGCGGCCCCGAAGAACGTCGACATGACCGAGGTGCGGGCGCACATCCTGGCGCTGGACGGCGTGGAGGACGTACACGACCTGCACGCCTGGACGATCACCTCCGGCATGCCGGTGCTGTCCGCACACGTGGTGGTCAGTTCGGACGTGCTCAGCGCCATCGGCCACGAGAAGCTGCTGCACGAGCTGCAGGGCTGCCTCGGCGACCACTTCGACGTTGAGCACTGCACCTTCCAGCTGGAACCGGGCGGGCACGCGGAGCACGAGGCCCGACTCTGCCACTGAGGGCATCGAACATCGGTTCGACACCCACCCCGGACGGTTCCGTGATCACCTGACCGGGCACGATGATCTACCGGGTCCCACTTCCGGTACCGCCACGCGTGCGGACGTGCGGGGAAGTGCCGGGAGTGCCGGATTCGTACGGCAGACTTGGGGTGCGAAGACCGAGGCGAAGGATGGGTATGCCGATCACACCTGCCACCGCGACGCACAATTCGTCGAATGGCACCGCAGAGGCGATTTTGCTGGAACTGGTCGACGAGAAGGGTGTGACGATCGGTACGGCGGAGAAGCTCGCCGCCCACCAGCCGCCGGGACAGCTGCACCGCGCGTTCTCGGTGTTCCTCTTCGACGAGCAGGGCCGGCTGCTGCTGCAGCAGCGGGCGCTCGGCAAGTACCACTCCCCCGGTGTGTGGTCCAACACCTGCTGCGGCCACCCGTACCCGGGCGAGGCACCGTTCGCCGCCGCGGCCCGGCGCACGTTCGAGGAGCTGGGCGTGTCCCCGTCGCTGCTGGCGGAGGCGGGCACGGTCCGCTACAACCACCCGGACCCGGCCTCGGGCCTGGTCGAGCAGGAGTACAACCACCTCTTCGTCGGCCTGGTGCAGGCGCCGCTCGCGGTGGACCCGGAGGAGGTCGGGGCCACGGCCTTCGTGACGGCGGCCGAGCTGACGGAGCGGCACGCCGGCGACCCGTTCTCCGCCTGGTTCATGACCGTCCTGGACGCGGCCCGTCCGGCGATCAGGGAGCTGACGGGCCCGTCCGCGGGCTGGTGAGCGGTCCCCCGGCGGACCCCCCTGCCCGGGCGACCGCGGAAGCGTCACGGCGCGGCGGCTCTACGGGAGCGCCGCAGGTGCGAGCGGCTCTGCGGGAGCGCCGCAGGTGCGAGCGGCTCTGCGGGAGCGCCGCAGATGCGAGCGGGCTCTGATGAAGCGCACGGGCGCGAGCGGCTCTACCGAAGCGCACGGGCGCGGGCGGCCCCGCCGGACCGGCCGCAGGCGTGAGCGGCTCTACGGAAGCGCCGCTGGCTTGAGCGGTTCCACGGAAGCGCACGGGCGCGAGTGGACCCGCAGGACCGGCCGCAGGTGCGAGTGACTCTACCGAAGCGCACGGGCGCGAGCGGCTCTACCGAAGCGCACGGGCGCGGGCGGCCCCGCCGGACCGGGCCGCAGGCGCGAGCGGCTCTACGGAAGCGCCGCAGGCGTAAGCGGCTCTACGGAAACGCCGCCGGCTTGAGCGGCAGGGCGGCCCAGATCACCTTGCCGCCGCTCGCGGTGTGCTCCACGTCGACCATGCCGCCCGCCTCCCGTGCCACCTCGCGGACCAGGAGCAGGCCCCGGCCGCCGGTCTGGCCGTGGTCGGCCTCCAGCGCGGTCGGGCGGTAGGGGTGGTTGTCCTCCACGGACACCCGCACCCACTCGGCTCCGACGGCGACCTCCACGGCCAGCATCGGCGACAGCAGCGCCGCGTGCCGTACCGCGTTGGTGACCAGCTCGGAGACGATCAGCAGCAGGCCGTACACCAGCTCGTCGGAGACCGGCACGCCCTGGCGCAGCAGCAGGTCCCGGACGGCGTGCCGGGCCTGCGGGACCGAGGCGTCCACCGCGGCGGCGGTGAACCGCCAGACGCCCTCGTACGGCAGTGGATCGGGCGGCCGCTCGGCCTCCCCCGCTGGGCGCGGGCCATCCCCGCGCCCGTGGTTGTCCATCGTCCGGTCGCCACCCTCGCGCTCGATTGTCACCACACGTCGAGTGTTGGTAACGATCCGCTGCGGACTTTGCACCTGAACGCAAGTCACCGGGTATCGAGCGGTTCATGACCGAGTGCGTATGACACGGTCACGTGTAGGACTGTTTCCTGTCGCCCGGGCGCCGGTTCCCGAACTAATCGGGTCGTCGGGTCGGGGCTACCGCTGCTCGGAGACGAGCCCGACGACCCGGCGCCCGCCGTAGCCGGTGGCCACGAGGCCGAGGCCGTCGAAGAGCAGGGCGAGCGAGAAGAACGCACCGATGACGTACTGGCTGCTGCTCGGCCAGGAGCCGAGGACCAGGATCCCGAGCAGCAGGTCGAAGGCACCGAGAAGCAGCGTCCAGCCGAACTGCGGACCGCGCACGATCACGCTGCCGACCAGCCGGAAGAGGCCCGCGGAGAGGAACAGCAGCGCGGCGAACATGGTGAGGGCGACGGCGGCCGCGTGCGGCAGGCGGATGACGACGGCTCCGGCCGCGATGTTCAGGGCGGCGACGATGACGCCGAGCCAGAAGAAGCTGGTGCCTCGGGCCTGGATCGCGTGCAGCAGGCCGACGATCCCGCCGACCAGCAGCAGCCAGCCGAACAGCAGCATCGAGGTGAGCGTGGCGAAGGCGACGTAGACGAGTCCGACGAGCCCGGCGACCACCAGGATCACGCCGAGCGCGGCGAGCCAGCCGAAGCCGTGGCGCAGCTTCGTCACCCTGTCCTTGGGCTTGCGTGTGCCGAACCTGGCCATCGCCGCCTCCTCGGTCACCTCCGGCCGCCCCCGCCATCCCTATGAGTCCCCGCTGGAGGGATTCGGTAACGCCGGGGTGAGGCACCCTGCGTGAACTCGGCTCCCGATAGCATCCGGCGCATGGAGCCCCAGCTGTCGCACCGTGTCGAAGGCGCTGTCGCCACCGTCGTCATCCGCAATCCGGCCAAGCGCAACGCCATGACCGCCGCGATGTGGCGGGCGCTGCCGCCGCTGCTGGACGGCCTGGCGCACGACCCCGGCGTACGGGCGCTGGTGCTCACCGGGGAAGGCGGGACCTTCTGTGCGGGTGCCGACATCTCCACGCTCCAGGAGTCACCCGAGGAAGCCCAGGCACTCGCCGTGGCGGCCGAGGAGGCGCTCGCCGCGTTCCCCAAGCCGACCCTGGCCGCCGTGCGCGGGCACTGCGTGGGGGGCGGGGCGCAGCTGGCGGCGGCCTGCGATCTGCGGCTGGCTCAGGAGGGCGCCCTGTTCGGGGTGACACCGGCGCGGCTCGGCATCGTCTATCCGGCCTCCTCGACCCGTCGGCTGGTGTCGCTGGTGGGTCCGGCCACGGCCAAGTACCTGCTGTTCACCGCCGAGTTGATCGACACGGGGCGGGCGCTCGGCACCGGGCTGGTGGACGAGGTGCTGCCGGAGGGCGAACTCGACAAGCGCGTCGCCGAGTTGACCGGGATCCTGGTCTCCCGCTCGCAGCTCACCCAGGCCGCCGCGAAGGAGTTCGCGAACGGCAGGACGGACCGGGACGCCCACTGGGCGGAGCAGGCACGGGGCAGCGGCGACACCGCGGAGGGCGTCGCCGCGTTCCTGGAGCGCAGGCAGCCGCGCTTCACCTGGAGCGTGTCTACGTCAGGCTGAACCGGCTGCCCGCGCGCAGCTCCTCGACGAGGTGCGCGGGCGCCTTGTGCGGGGAACCGGCGTCGTACGGCGGCTGGGGGTCGTACTCGGTCAGCAGCTGGACGGCCTGGGCGTGGTCGTCGCCCGCGATCCGGCCGGTCAGGGTGAGCGCCATGTCGATGCCGGAGGAGACCCCGGCGGCGGTGACGTACTTGCCGTCGGTCACGACCCGCTCGCTCGTCGGTTCCGCGCCGAACTCCTTCAGCAGGTCCAGTGCGGCCCAGTGGCTGGTCGCCCGGCGGTCGCGCAGCAGCCCCGCGGCGGCGAGCAGCAGCGAGCCCGAGCAGACCGAGGTCGTCCACGTACTCGTCGCGTCCGCCGCGCGCAGCCAGTCCAGCAGCGCCGGGTTCTCCAGCTGGGCCATGGTGCCGGGGCCGCCCGAGACGACCAGGAGGTCGGGACGGGGCACCTCGTCGAGGGCCTTGTCGGCGGTCACGGCGAGAAAGCCGGTATCGGTGCGGACGGGGCCGGGCCGTTCGGCGACGAAGGAGAGGTCCGCGTCCGGGAGCCGGCTGAGGATCTCATAGGGTCCGACGACGTCCAGGGCGGTGAAGCGGTCGTAGACGACCAGGGCGATCTGCATGGGCTTGTCCCTTCAGGGGGTGGTGGCGGGCCGGAACCGGCGCCGGTACTCGGCCGGGGCCGTCCCGAGGGCCTTGACGAAGGCGCGGCGCATGGCTTCAGGGGTCCCGTAGCCGCTGGCGCGGGCGACCTCCTCGATGCCGTCGGCGGTGTCCTCCAGCAGGCGGCGGGCGTGTTCCAGGCGGACCCGGTCGACGTAGCGGCCGGGTGTCATGCCGGTCTCCTCGCGGAAGGCGCGCGCGAAGTGGCGGGGTGACAGCCGGGCCCTGGCGGCGAGCGACTCGACCGCGAGGTCGCCGGCGGGGTGCTCGGTGATCCACCGCTGGACCTCGCGCAGCGGTGCGCGCTGGGCGGTCTGGGCGGCGAGCTGGGCACTGAACTGCGCCTGGTTGCCGGGCCGGCGCAGAAAGACGACCAGGTGCCGGGCGACGGCGAGGGCGACGTCCCGGTCCAGGTCCTCCTCGACCAGGGCGAGGGCCAGGTCGATGCCGGAGGTCACGCCGGCCGAGGTGGCGACGTCCCCGTCCCGGACGTAGATGGGTTCCGGGTCCACGGCGACGGCCGGGTGGTCGCGGGCGAGCTTGTCGCAGTACGCCCAGTGGGTGGTCGCCCGGCGGCCGTCGAGGAGACCTGCGGCGGCGAGCAGGGCGGCACCCGTGCACACCGAGACCAGACGGGGAGCGCGCGGGCCGTGGGCGCGCAGCCACTCGATCAGTCGCGGGTCGGGGTCGCGGGTGCCCTGGCCGCCGGGGACCAGCAGGGTGTGCGGGGCGGAGGCGGTGGTCAACGTCTCGTCCGGTACGAGGGTCAGGCCGCCGGAGGTGCGCACCGGGCCGCCGTCCAGGGAGGCCGTACGGATCCGGTAGGTGCCCGGTGTGTGCTTCTCGGCGCCGGCGAACACTTCTAGCGGGCCGGTGACGTCGAGGCTCTGCACGCCGTCGAAGAGGACGAACAGGAGGGTTCGCTGCGCCATGCCCTCGATTCTTCGCCGCCGGGAGTACGGCTGCAATGACATGTTTCCCACCTTTTCTGCCATGGCCGGGCATGAGGGCGGGGCGGTGAGGTACCCGGAGGCCACTCGCCCGAAGGAACCCGAAGGAAGGAGATTTCCGTGCTGGGAGCCATCGCAGACGTACTGCGGCAGATCGGCGGCGCCGTCGCCACGGTGGTCACGCTGCCGTTCCGGGCCGTGGCCCGGCTGTTCGGCGGAGCCTCGTCGTCCGCGCACGGGGGCCGTGCCTGAACCGGGAGCCGGCACCCCGCCACGCACCGCCCTGATCCCCGGTTGTCGGTGTCACCTGCCACAATTGCCGCGCAACCTCAGTGGAGAAGGCGGTACGGGATCGTGACGACACCCGGATCCATCGGAGCGGGATCCATCGAAGGCAGGATCGCCGAGGAGCTCGGCGTACGGGAGCGGCAGGTGAAGGCCGCGGTGGAACTGCTCGACAGCGGTTCGACGGTGCCCTTCATCGCCCGCTACCGCAAGGAAGCGACCGAGATGCTCGACGACGCGCAGCTGCGCACGCTCGAGGAGCGGCTGCGCTACCTGCGGGAGCTGGAGGAGCGGCGGGCGGCGATCCTGGAGTCGGTGCGCGAGCAGGGCAAGCTCACCGACGAGCTGGAGGCCCGCATCCGCGGCGCCGAGACCAAGGCGCGGCTGGAGGACATCTACCTGCCGTACAAGCCCAAGCGGCGCACCAAGGCGCAGATCGCGCGCGAAGCCGGCCTGGAACCGCTGGCGGAGGGCCTGCTGGGCGACCCGACGGTGGACCCGCTGGCCGCCGCCGCCGCGTTCGTGGACGCCGGCAAGGGCGTCGCCGACCCGCAGGCCGCCCTGGAGGGCGCGCGGGCGATCCTCACCGAGCGGTTCTCGGAGGACGCCGACCTGATCGGCGAGCTGCGCGAGCGCATGTGGGTGCGCGGGCGGCTGGCCGCGAAGGTCCGCGAGGGCAAGGAGGAGGCGGGCGCCAAGTTCGCCGACTACTTCGACTTCGCCGAGCCGTTCACCGAACTGCCCTCGCACCGGATCCTGGCGATGCTGCGCGGCGAGAAGGAGGAGGTCCTCGACCTCGTCCTGGAGCCGGAGGAGCCCACGGACGGGCCTTCGTCGTACGAGGGCATCGTCGCGCACCGGTTCGGCATCGCCGACCGGGGCCGGCCCGCCGACAAGTGGCTGACGGACACCGTGCGCTGGGCCTGGCGCACCCGCCTGCTCGTCCACCTCGGCATCGACCTGCGCCTCAGGCTGCGCACAGCCGCCGAGGACGAGGCGGTGAACGTCTTCGCGGCGAACCTGCGCGACCTGCTGCTGGCCGCCCCGGCCGGCACCCGCGCGACGCTGGGCCTGGACCCCGGTTTCCGTACCGGCGTGAAGGTCGCCGTGGTCGACGCGACCGGCAAGGTCGTCGCCACGGACGTGATCTACCCGCACGTCCCGGCCAACAAGTGGGACGAGGCCCTCGCCAAGCTGGCCCGGATCGCCGAGGAGCACGCGGTCGAGCTGGTCGCGATCGGCAACGGCACCGCGTCTCGCGAGACCGACAAACTCGCCGGTGAACTGATCGCGAAGCACCCCGAGCTGAAGCTCACCAAGGTGATGGTGTCCGAGGCGGGCGCGTCGGTGTACTCGGCGTCCCCGTACGCCTCACGGGAGCTGCCCGACATGGATGTGTCGCTGCGCGGCGCGGTGTCCATCGCCCGGCGGCTGCAGGACCCGCTGGCCGAGCTGGTGAAGATCGACCCGAAGTCCATCGGCGTCGGCCAGTACCAGCACGACCTGTCCGAGATGAAGCTGTCCCGCTCGCTGGACGCGGTCGTCGAGGACTGTGTGAACGGCGTCGGCGTGGACGTCAACACCGCGTCCGTACCGCTGCTTTCGCGCGTGTCCGGCATCTCGTCCGGTCTCGCCGAGAACATTGTGGCGCACCGGGACGCCAACGGCCCGTTCACGTCCCGCTCCGAGCTGAAGAAGGTGGCGCGGCTCGGCCCGAAGGCGTACGAGCAGTGCGCGGGCTTCCTGCGCATCCGCGGCGGCGCCGACCCGCTGGACGCCTCCAGCGTGCACCCCGAGGCCTACCCGGTGGTGCGCCGTATGGTGAAGACCACGGGGCAGGAGGTGGCCTCCCTGGTCGGCAACACGGGCGTGCTGCGCTCGTTGAAGCCCGCCGACTTCGTGGACGACACCTTCGGTCTGCCGACGGTGACGGACATCCTGAAGGAGCTGGAGAAGCCGGGGCGCGACCCGCGGCCCGCCTTCAGGACGGCCACCTTCAAGGAGGGCGTGGAGAAGATCTCCGACCTGTCCGCCGGGATGATCCTGGAGGGTGTGGTGACGAACGTGGCCGCGTTCGGCGCGTTCGTGGACGTCGGCGTCCACCAGGACGGCCTGGTGCACGTCTCGGCGATGTCGAAGACGTTCGTCAAGGACCCGCGCGATGTCGTCAAGCCCGGTGACATCGTCAAGGTGAAGGTCCTCGACGTGGACATCCCGCGCAAGCGGATCGCGCTGACCCTGCGCCTGGACGACGAGGCCGCCGCGCAGGGGCAGGGCGGCGGCCGCCAGCAGCGCGGTGGCGGCCCCCGTCCGCCGCAGCAGCGGCAGGGCGGCGGACAGGGCCAGCGGCAGGGCCGGGGCGGTGACCGGGGAGGTGACCGGGGCGGCCGTCAGGCGCCGGCACCGGCCAACAGCGCGATGGCGGACGCGCTGCGCAGGGCGGGGCTGCTGGATCCCAGGAAGCGCTGAGACTGCGGGGCCCAGACCCGTATCCCCTCGGGCAGCTGAACGGCGCCCTCCTGTGCGGAGGGCGCCGTTCAGCGCCTGAAATTCGGTGGACCGTGATCACCCGGTCGGGAGACTGGGCTCATGACGGATCTCAAGGACGACCTGCGGGTGTACCTCCACGACGCCCGCGACGTGCTGCTGTGGAAGCTGGACGGTCTGCAGGAGTACGACATCCGGCGTCCCCTGACGCCCACCGGTACGAACCTGCTGGGCCTGGTCAAGCACCTGGCCGGCGCCGAGGCGCTGTACTTCGGCGCGACCTTCGGCCGACCGTTCGCCGCGACGCCCTTGTGGTTCACCGGCGACGCCGAGCCGAACGCGGACCTGTGGGCACGGGCCGACGAGACCCGGGAGGACATCGTCGGCCTGTACCGGCGGGCCTGTGCCCACGCGGACGAGACCATCACAGCGCTTCCCCTGGACGCGGTCGGCCGGGTGCCGGGCGCGCCGGGCGAGATGACACTGCACCGGATCCTCACCCACATGATCGCCGAGACCCAGCGGCACGCCGGACACGCCGACATCGTGCGGGAGTTGATCGACGGGACGGTGGGGCAGCGCCCGGACGGGCTCAATGTCGCACCGCACGACCCCGGGCACGCCGGCCGGGTCGAGCGAGCGGCCAAGGAGGCCGCAGCCCGCTGGAGTTAACTCTCCGTCACCTTCCCGTCCGCCACCTCCAGCCGCCGGGTCACCTGGACCGCGTCCAGCATGCGGCGGTCGTGGGTGACCAGGAGCAGGGTGCCCTCGTAGGTGTCGAGGGCCTGTTCCAGTTGCTCGATGGCGGGCAGGTCGAGGTGGTTCGTCGGCTCGTCCAGGACCAGGAGGTTGACGCCCCGGCCCTGCAGGAGGGCCAGGGCGGCACGGGTGCGTTCGCCCGGGGAGAGGGTCGCGGCCGGGCGCAGCACATGCTCGGACTTCAGGCCGAACTTGGCCAGCAGCGTGCGCACGTCCGCCGGTTCGGTGTCGGGGACGGCCGCGCAGAACGCGTCCAGCAGGCTCTCGGGGCCGTGGAACAGCTTGCGGGCCTGGTCGACCTCGCCGACCAGGACGCCCGAACCGAGTGCGGCATGCCCGGAGTCGAGCGGGACCCGGCCCAGCAGCGCACCGAGCAGGGTCGACTTGCCGGCGCCGTTGGCCCCGGTGACCGCGACCCGGTCCGCCCAGTCGATCTGCAGGGACACCGGGCCGAAGACGAAGTCGCCGCGCCGTATCTCGGCGTCCCGCAGGGTCGCCACCACCGCGCCGGAGCGTGGGGCGGCCGCGATCTCCATGCGCAGTTCCCACTCCTTGCGCGGCTCCTCGACGACCTCCAGGCGCTCGATCATGCGCTGGGTCTGCCGCGCCTTGGCGGCCTGCTTCTCGCTGGCCTCGCTGCGGAACTTGCGGCCGATCTTGTCGTTGTCGTTGCCCGCCTTGCGCCGGGCGTTCTTCACGCCCTTGTCCATCCAGGACCGCTGCATCTGGGCGCGGTCCTGGAGGGCGGACTTCTTGTCGGCGTACTCCTCGTAGTCGTCGCGGGCGTGCCGGCGGGCGACCTCGCGTTCCTCCAGGTAGGCCGCGTAGCCGCCGCCGTAGAGGTTGATCTGCCGCTGGGCGAGGTCCAGTTCGAGGACCTTGGTGACCGTGCGGGTGAGGAACTCGCGGTCGTGGCTGACGACGACCGTGCCGGCGCGCAGGCCGGTGACGAAGCGTTCCAGGCGTTCCAGGCCGTCGAGGTCGAGGTCGTTGGTGGGCTCGTCCAGGAGGAAGACGTCGTAGCGGGACAGCAGCAGCGAGGCGAGTCCGGCGCGGGCCGCCTGGCCGCCGGAGAGCGCGGTCATCGGCTGGTCCAGGCCGACGGCGAGACCGAGCGAGTCGGCGACTTCCTCCGCGCGCTCCTCCAGGTCGGCGCCGCCGAGGCCGAGCCAGCGCTCCAGAGCGGTCGCGTAGGCGTCGTCGGCGCCGGGCGCGCCGTCGACGAGCGCCTGTGTCGCCTCGTCCATGACGCGCTGGGCCTCGGCGACACCCGTACGACGGGCCAGGAACTCCCGGACCGTCTCCCCCGGCCTGCGCTCCGGCTCCTGCGGCAGATGGCCGACGGTGGCGGCCGGCGGGGACAGCCTGAGTTCGCCCTCTTCCGGTGCGGTGAGTCCGGCGAGCAGCTTCAGCAGGGTGGACTTGCCCGCGCCGTTGGCGCCGACGAGACCGATCACGTCGCCGGGCGCGACGACGAGGTCCAGCCCGGAGAAGAGGGAGCGGTCGCCGTGGCCGGCGGCGAGGTTCTTGGCGACGAGGGTGGCAGTCATCAGGAGGCCGATCCTAATGGGCGGCCTGCCGCGTCTCAGCCGCGTTCTGCGCGGGGCCCGGCGCCGCACCACAGCCGCGTCCTCCGGTGGGCCCGACGCCGAGTCGCAGTTCCGTTTCCCGCCGGTGGCCACCACAGCTGCGTCCTCCGGTGGACCCGCCCCCGCACCACAGCCGCGTCCTCCGGTGGGCCGGACGCCGCGTCGCAGTTCCGTTTCCCCGCCGGTGACCCCGACTCGCGCCCGCGCCCCCGGCCCCGCACCTCGGCCCCGACCCCCGCCCGCAACCCACAACCCCGGCCCCGGCCCCGGCCCCGCAGCTCAGCCCCGGCTCCCGCCCGCGACCGGTGCCGTGAGTACGCCTCCCGTCGTGCGGGCGACGACGAACGCCTCCCCCTTGACCGCCTTCGGGTCGAGGGGGACGCGGTGCCGGCCGGGCTCCAGGACGCCGTCGAACACCTCGCGGGTGTGGGTGCGGCAGAGCCGGTCGAGACGGTAGGCGGTGATCCGCACCCGGCACGCGGAGGCCACCTCGACGTCCGCGGCGCCTCGGGCGGCCGTGAGCCCGGTGAGCCGGCGCTGCGGCACCGGGCTGCGGTCCAGGGCGTGCTCGATCTGGGCGACGAGCAGCGGCACGATCGGGGCCAGACCGTCCACGCGGGCGATGTCGACCCCGGCGCGTTCGAAGGCGTCCAGTACGGCGGCTCGCTCGGCCTCGCCGACCGCGCGGCCGAAGGCGACCGCGCCGTAGCCGCGCAGTTCCTCGGCGGGGACGGCCCGGGCGTCCTGGGTGATGTCGGCGCCGATGCCGATGGTGCGCAGCGCGGCGGCCAGCCTGGCCAGCACCGCGACCCGGGCGCCGACCAGCAGAACGCGTCGGCGGGGCGGGCCTTCGCCGAGGGAGGTCAGGGCGGCGCGGTACTCGGGGCCGTGGAAGCGGAACGGCCCTATGCCGTGGTAGCCGTTGAGCTCCAGGTCGGCGTGTTCGTCCGTCTGCCAGGCGAAGTCCCGCCAGATGTAGTCCTCGCCGTCGCGCTCGATCACGGCGGTGACCGCTCCGCAGCCCAGGTCCGCGCACTCGGGGCAGCCGTAGATGACGAACCGGCCGTCCGGGAGCGGCGGTTCGGCCTCCAGGAGCAGGGCGCGCACCTGCTCGGTGAAGATGGCGGGCGGGACGTCCGAGGCGAGCGGGGAGACGGCGTCGAGGTCGGACAGCCGGAACAGCAGCGGACGGCCGTCCACGACGAAGTCCACGAAGTCGCGGTGAACCTGGTAGCCGCCGTCGGCCAGCACACCGCCGGCGCGGATCGCCGGTGCCAGGCCGAAGGTCGCGTATGCGGCAGACATGCTGTGAGTATCCCCACATTGACACGCATGTGAGCGCGGCATGACAGAGTCGGCCGGACTGGGCCTGTCGTCCTGGCGCGGACAGCGAGCCGGGTGACGAAGTGATCGTGGTCGGGAGCGGCGTCGCCGGGCTGACGACGGCCGTGGTGCTGGCCAGTCCGGGCGGCGGGTACGGGTCTCGGCGCGAGACCCCGCCGAGCGTACGACCTTGGCGGTCGCGGCGGCCTGTGGTGGCCGTACCGCATCCGGCCCGCACAGCTGGCCGGTGCCTGGGCGCCGGAGTCCCTCACCGTGTACGAGGAGCCGGCGGGGCTGCCGGAAAAGACGGGCGTACGCCTGGTCGACGGCGTACACCGCGGGATGCAGCTGGACGAACTGGGCGTCTGGGCGGGCCGGGTGCCGGGGCTGCGGGCCGTGTCGGACGGTCTCGCGACGCGGCTGCCGGTGATCGACATGCCGGTGCATCCGGCGTGGCTGCGGGAGCGGCTGGCGAAGGCCGGAGGCGTGGTCGAGGCGCGCGAGGTGTCGGACCTTTCAGCGGTGCCCGCGCCGGTCGTGGTCGACTGCACGGGCTTCGGCGCGCCTTCGCTGGTGCCGGACCCGGCGGTGCGTCCGGTGCGGGGGCAGCTGGTGGTGGTGGAGAACCCGGGGATCACGACCTGGTTCACGTCCGTCGGCCACGCCTGCGACGCCTCCACGTACGTCGTCCCGCAGCCGGGCGGACTGCTGCTGGGCGGTACGGCGGAGGAGGACGCCTGGTCCCTGGACCCGGACCGTGAGACCGCCGCGGCGGTCGTCGCCCGGTGCGCGGAGGTCCGCCCGGAGATCGCGCGGGCTCGGGTGCTGGGCCCACCGGGTGGGGCTGCGGCCGGCTCGGGACGCGGTACGGCTGGAAGGACAGCCGCTGCCCGGCGGGCGCCTGCTGGTGCACGACTACGGGCACGGCGGGGCCGGGGTGACGGTGGCGTGGGGGTGCGCCGGGGTGACGGTGGCGTGGGGGGTGCGCTCGGGAGGCGGCCGGGTTGGCGTTCCCGGCCGCCTGAGGGGGCACCCGGCGCGGCAGCGTGGTGGGGGCCGGGTCGCCCACCCGCGCTTGCGGGGTGCCTCCCCCGGAGGGGGTGTACCTCCCGAGGGGGATCCCCAGCGCGCACCCTCGCCGCCCTGGGGGTCCCCCAGGCCCTTGAGGCACTGGGGGAGGCACGACTGCCCGCAGCGGCGGGCGGTGCGAGGCAGCCGACGGCCTGCAGTTCCCTGAGGGGCGCGGGGAACTGCGCGAACAACCCGCCACAAGCCCGCGCCCGGCAGACGGCCCGAGCCGCCTCGACTACCCCGGGATGTGTTCAGCCGCGCGCGGTGCGCGGACGCCGTTCAGGACGCGCGGCGCGGGAGCCGTGGCCGTGCCCGACGCGGCCCGGGCGAACGCCGGTGCGCCGCCGACCAGCGGGAGACTCGCCCTCGTACCGGACAGATCGATCGTCAGGGCCGGCTTCGTCGACGGCGGGTCGATGAGGTCCTTGTCCGTGCCCGCGATGATCAGGGCCAGCCGGTGTCCTTCGGGAACGACGTGGTCGGTCGCCGCCAGACGCAGAGTCATCGTGTACGCCTTTCCCGGGGTGAGCGGGACGCCCTTGCCGAGGGAGGCGTAGTGACCGAGGTCGGCCCAGCCGCGGCTGAACACCGTGTAGTCGACCTTGGCCGTCTTGGCCGCCGTCTCCTTGAAGCAGGCGCTGTCCCCGGCCGTGCTCGCGCCCCAGCAGGTGCGGTCGGTGAGCGTGGTGATGCCCTCGGCGGCGTCCGCGTAGTCGCGGATCGTGTCGGGGCCGAGGTCGACCAGGACAGCGGACAGGTGGGCCGAGGTGGTGGTCGGCGTCGCGGTCACCGTCACCGTGGACGAACCGGACAGGCGCAGGTCACGGGTGAGCGGCGCGGTGAGGAAACCGGTCTTCCCGGCCGTGGGCGTGGTCAGGTGCGCGGCCCAGTCGGTCTCGCTCAGCTTCGGGTCGTCGGTGAAGCTCTCCGTGCCGGTGGCCGGGCGCAGGCCGAGCGTGCCGACGCCGGCCCGGGTGCCGGGGGCGGGGTGCAGGACGGTGGTGCGGGTGGTCCGCGGGGGCCAGACGCGGGAGGTGACCCACTGGTCGGGGTGGCGTTCGATGTCGGCCATCGGCTCGCGGTCGATGCCGTTGTCGTAGCCGAGGAGTGCGTGGTCGAACCAGCGGTGCAGGGTGTCGACCCAGGCGCCGCGCCGGTAGTCGAAGGGGTCGACGTGCCCGGTCTGGGACAGCCAGATCTTGCGCTGGACGCCGTGCTTCGCGAGAGCGTCCCACCACTGGCCGAAGTGCTTGGTGCGGACGTTGAGGTCCTGCATGCCGTGCACCAGGAACACGCTGGCGCGTACCTTGGCCGCGTCCTTGACGTAGTTCCGCTCGGTCCACAGCCCGGTCCAGTCGCCGCTGCGCGGGCTGCCGTCGGCGAGTTTCTTCTGTACGGCCGCGCAGTGGGCGTGCGCCGCGTCGCTCTCGACGTAGCCGGCCAGTTCGTCGGGGCCGCCGTCGTACAGCGGAGCGCCCTGCGCGAAGTAGTAGTCGTACCAGGAGGAGATGCCGCTGATCGGGACGATCGTCTGCAGGCCCTTGACGCCGGTGGCGGCGACACCGTTGGCGATGGTGGCGTCCCAGCTCTTGCCGATCATGCCTGTTCTGCCGTTGGTCCAGGTGGCCTTGACGGCCCTGGCGCCGGTCCGGGTGGTGTACGCCGTGGCGCGGCCGTTCAGCCAGTCGATGACGGCCTTCGCGGACTGGATGTCGGAGCGGCCGCCGGTGTCGACGCAGCCGTCGGAACGGTTGGTGCCGGCGAGGTCGACGCCGACGAAGGCGTAGCCGCGGGGCACGAAGTAGTTGTCGTAGAAGAGGGGCATCTGGACGACGTGGCCCTGTGCGTCGTACGTCTTCTTCTGGCTCTCGTTGCCGCGTCCGCAGCAGGAGTAGTAGGGGCTGGCGTCCATGATGACGGGCACCTTGCGGCCCTGGCGGGCGGGCTCGGCGGGCCGGACGATGTCGGCGGCGACGCGGTCGGTCTTCCCGTCGCCGTCCCCGTCGAGGCCGGTGTCCACCCACACGGCCTCGCGGACGGCGTGGGCGTAGGAGTAGACGGGCCGGCTCTCCCGGGTGGACGGGCTCGTGCCGGTGGCGGCGGCCTGGGCGGCGACCGGGGTGAGGAAGGCGGCCGTCAGGATGGCGGCGACCGCGGTGGCGAGCGCTCTCCAGATCGTGAAGCGCGTTCTCATCGGCGTGCGAAGTGGCGTGCGAAGTGGCATGCGCGGACGGTACTCCGGTCAACTCCCTGGCAGAAGGTGGAATTACGGCGCCTCGCGTGTCGCGTGACGGCTGAATGGCGATCGTGTGACAGCAGGGGCCATGGACAGGTCAGGGGCCACAGGGACTGAATAGGCTGCGAACAGAGTTCTCCGAACGGACCTTCGGTACCTACGACTTGGAGCTGACGTGCACCGCAGAATCATCGCGCCGGGCGCACTCGCGGCGGCCTCCCTCCTGCTGGCGATCCCGGCATCGGCCGCGAGCTACTCCCCGGGCGCGCCGGGCATCGGCGACCCCTACTACCCGTACTACGGCAACGGCGGCTACGACGTCTCGCACTACGACCTGAGGCTGCAGTACCAGCCGAAGACGGACGAACTGCAGGGCACGGCGACGATCCTGGCGCAGACCACACAGGACCTGTCCAGCTTCGACCTGGACTTCCTGCTGGACGTGAGCGAGGTGCGGGTCAACGGCGCGAAGGCCGCCTTCACGCACTCCCAGCAGCACGAGCTGGTCGTCACGCCGAAGACGCCGCTGGCCAAGGGCACGCCCATCACGGTCGTCGTCCGCTACAGCGGGGTGCCGTCCACGAAGACCGCGTACGGCTTCAACGCCTGGCACCGCACGCCGGACGGCGCGGTCGCAGCCGACGAGCCCGAGGCCGCCTGGTGGTGGTTCCCGAGCAACGACCATCCGAGCGACAAGGCCACCTACGACGTGTCGGTGGCCGTGCCGGACGGCACCCAGGCCCTCTCCAACGGCACGCTGCAGGCGACGAGTTCGAAGCTGGGCTGGACCCGCTACAGCTGGCGGGAGAACAAGCCGCAGGCGACCTATCTGGCCACGCTCGCCATCGGAAAGTTCGACATCACCACCGGTACCTCCGAGGGCGGGGTGCCGGTCGTCAACGCCTACAGCAAGGACCTCGGCGACAACGACGGGGCCGCGCGGGCGAGCGTAGAGCGCACCGGCGAGCTCGTCGACTGGCTGAGCGGCTACTTCGGGCCGTATCCGTTCAGTTCAGCCGGCGGCTACGTGCCGAACACCACGACCGGGTACGCGCTGGAGACCCAGACCCGTGTCTACTACAGCCCGAAGCAGTTCGCGAAGGGCGCCAACACCTCGCTGGTCGTGCACGAGCTGGCCCACCAGTGGTACGGCGACGACGTGTCGCTGAAGGGCTGGAAGGACATCTGGCTCAACGAGGGCTTCGCAACGTACGCGCAGTGGCTGTGGTCCGAGCACGAGGGCGAGGGAACCGCGCAGCAGCTCGCGGACTACGTGTATGCCTCCCACCCGGCCGACGACGCCTTCTGGACGGTCAAGCCCGGTGACCCGGGCCCGGACAACCAGTTCGACGCCGCCGTGTACGACCGGGGCGCGCTGGCCATCCAGGCCCTGCGCAACGAGGTCGGCGACGACGCGTTCTTCCGCATCCTGAAGGGCTGGCCGCAGGAGCACGCGTACGGCAACGCCTCGGTGGCCGACTTCCAGAAGTACGCCGAGCAGGTGTCCGGCAAGCCCCTCGCGGCGCTGTTCGACACCTGGCTGTTCCAGCCGTCGAAGCCGGCCGCGCCCGCCGCTCGGTCACTGGCGAAGGCGGACGCCACGGTGGCCCAGCCGAAGTCGTGGAAGAAGATCGAGGCGGCGCACGGCGGCCACGGGGACTGACCAAGGGGACTGATCACGAGGGCTGACCGGACGCGTCGGGACCCTCAGGGTCTCGGCCCGGCTGCCCGCTCCAGCAACTCGTCCCGGCCTATCGACTCCGCTCGGGAGGCCGGGACCGTGCAGGCGTACGCGCCCGCGACCGCGCCGTAGCGGGCACAGGTCTCGGGCGGCTCGCCGCTGAGGCGGCCGTACAGGAACGCGGCGGCGAAGGCGTCGCCCGCGCCGTTGGAGTCCACCACCGGCGCGGGCGGCGACGCCGCAGGCACGCGGGTCAGCTCGCCGTCGGCCAGCAGATAAGCGCCGTCGGCCCCGGCGGTGGCGACGACCACCTCGGCCCGGCCCCGCCCGGCGATGCGCCGCATGGTCCGCTCGGGGTCGCCCAGCGCGGCGGCGGACAGGAAGACGACGTCCGCGGCGTGGGCGAACGGTTCGTGGTACGGGTTCTCCCCGTCCCAGTCGTGCAGGTCCGTGGACAAGGGCACGCCCGTCGCGGTCAGTACCGGCAGGGCGTCGGCGCAGGGCTGGGTGATCGTGACGTGCACGTGCCGGCTGGTCCCGGCCAGTGTGGCCAGCGTCTCCGGCGGGAAGCGGTCGCCGGGGCGGGCGCGGCTGGTGTCGTAGAGGGACAGGCGGCGGCCGTCCGGGCCGACGAGGTTCACCGCGCGCCTGGTGCCGGCGGGTTGCGGGAGTGCGGTCAGTGCGATGCCGTGCTCGCGGTGCAGGGCGCGCACGAGGTCGCCCTCGGGGTCGTCGCCGAGCAGGTCGAGGTGGTGGGTGCGCAGGCCGAGCGCGGCGAGACCCAGGGCGATGAAGTCGCCGGTCTGTCCGGCGCGGGTGCGGATCCCGGAGTCGATCATGTAGCTGTCGGCGTACGGGAGGGGCAGTTCGGGGACGTGGATGATCGTGTCCACACCGGCTCCGCCCAGCACCAGCACATCCGCCGCACCGTCCTGCGCGCTCATCCGCCGCCGCCCTCTCCGTGGTCGTACACCGTCACCGCGATGCCGCGCTTGACCAGCCGCTCGGTGATGAGCGGCTCGATGCGGGACCAGGTGCCGCCCGCCAGGCCGCAGCCTATGCGGGGCATGTGCACCGACGCGCCGAGTCTGATCACTTCGCCGGCGAGCCGGTCGAGGGCGGTGTCGATCGCCTCGTAGCGGACGGGGACGCCCTTGCTGCCCCGTCTGACGCCGCGCTGGCCGATCATGTTGGCCACCCACACATACGGCTCGACGCGGACCAGCTGGACCGCGCCGAGGCCGAAGTCGTTCTTCGCACGGTCGCGGTGCCAGGTGCGGTATGCCGCCTCCGGCTCCGGCCAGCGGCGCGAGAGCGCGAGGACGAAGCCCTTTCCCCAGCCGCCGATGTCGTTGCAGACATGGGCGATCACCTTGACGCCCTTGACGGACGGCACGGTGGCGTCACCCCGGACATACTCGATCTCCGACATGACGCCACCGTAGGCGATGCCACTGACAGTGGCCCTGAGCTGCTACTTCGTCAGCTCGGAGAGCTCCTGGCCGGTGTTCTGCGACACCCGGCGGCGCACGCCGAACCAGCCGGCGACCAGCATGACGGCGATCACCGGGATCAGCAGGATGGTCTTGCGGCCCACGTCGGGGTCGTTCCACATCATGCCGAGGCAGGCCAGCAGGAAGACGATCGTGGCGATCTCGGTGCCGGGGCTGAACTTCAGCTGGAAGCGCGGCCGGGTCACCAGGCCCGCGCGGGCACGGCGGACGAAGATCATGTGGCAGAGCATGATGATCACCCAGGTGCTGATGATGCCGAGGGAGGCGACGTTCAGCACGATCTCGAAGGCCTGGCTGGGCACCAGGTAGTTCAGGCCGACGCCGAGCACACAGACCGCGCAGGTCAGCAGGATGCCGCCGTAGGGCACCTGGCTGCGGTTCATGCGCGCGGTGAACTTCGGGGCGGAGCCCGCCATGGCCATGGAACGCAGGATGCGGCCGGTGGAGTACAGGCCGGAGTTCAGCGAGGACATGGCCGCGGTCAGCACGACCAGGTTCATCACGTCACCGGCGGCCGGCACACCGATCTTGGACAGCACGGTCACGAACGGGCTCTGGTCGGCGGAGTACACCGAGCCGGGCAGCAGCAGGGCGAGCAGCACGACCGAGCCGACGTAGAACAGGCCCACCCGCCACATGATCGAGTTCACCGCGCGCGGGACGACCTTCTCCGGCTCGGCGGTCTCGCCGGCGGCGACACCGACCAGCTCCAGGGCGGCGTAGGCGAAGATCACGCCCTGCATGACCAGGACGACCGGCATCGCGCCGTGCGGGAAGACACCGCCGTTGCCGGTGATCACGCTCAGGCCGGGGGTGTGGCCGCCGACCTTGTGCTGGGTGGCGAGCAGGAAGATGCTGATCAGCATGAAGCCGACGATGGTGGCGACCTTGATGATCGCGAACCAGAACTCCATCTCGCCGAAGATCTTCACCGAGATCAAGTTCACGGCCAGGACCACCGCGAGGGCGATCAGGGCGAGCACCCACTGGGGAATGCTGGTGAACATGCTCCAGTAGTGCGTGTAGAGCGCGATCGCGGTGATGTCGGCGATGCCGGTCGTCGACCAGTTCAGGAAGTACATCCAGCCGGCGACGTACGCACCCTTCTCGCCGAGGAACTCGCGCGCGTACGACACGAAGGACCCGGAGGACGGCCGGTACAGGACCAGCTCGCCCAGGGCCCGCACGACGAAGAAGGCGAAGACGCCGCAGACCAGATAGGCCAGGGCGAGGGCCGGCCCGGCGTTGTGCAGGCGGCCGCCGGCGCCCAGGAGGAGTCCGGTGCCGATGGCGCCACCGATGGCGATCATGTTGACGTGGCGGGCCTTGAGGTCCTTGCTGTAACCGGCGTCGCCCGCGTCCGCGGGCGTCGCGGCCGCCTGGGCAGGGGCTACGGCCTGTGCCGAATCCACGGCGTCCTTGCTCACGGGTGGTTCCACTTCCTGGTGCGCCCGGACCTCGTGGGCCACGGGGGACGTGCAGGGCTTGGCCCGCGCCGACCTGATGAGTCGCGGCACAAACCAAGGCAGCAGCTTCCCAGAAGAAGCCGCAGATACGCGGTGGCCTACATCACAGAGCGTTACTTCTCACACGATCAACCCGGGGTTCACACGACGTTCACCCGAGGTTTCACACCCTTGGTGAGACAGCGATACTGCTGCGCATGACGACCGATGCCGGGCAGACGCCCCTCACCATCGACGAGCTGGCCGCCCGGGCGGGCGTCACGGTCCGCACCGTGCGCTTCTACGGCAGCAAGGGTCTGCTGCCGCCGCCGGTGATCGGCCCGCGCCGGGTGGGTCACTACGGGCCGGACCACGTCGCGCGGCTGGCCCTCATCGAGGAACTGCAGCAGCAGGGCATGACCCTGTCGGCGATCGAGCGGTACCTGAAGCAGCTGCCGCACGACCTCACCCCGCACGACCTCGCCATTCACCGGGCGGTGGTGGCGTCCTGGGCGCCGGACGCGGTGGACACGGTGTCCCGGGAGGAACTGGAGCGGCGGGCGGGCCGACCGCTCACCGCCGAGGACGTGGACCGGCTGGCGGCGATGAACGTCGTCACGGAGGCGGCGGGTGACACCTTCCGGGTGGACTCGGGGCTGCTCCGGCTCGGCGTGCAGCTGCTCGACGTACCGCTGTCGCAGGAGGCGATCCTCGCGGCGCGCAAGGTGCTCATCGAGCACTCGCGCGCCGCGGCTCACGAGCTCTCCCAGCTCTTCCGCGGTGAGGTGGCGGAGCGTGACGCCCAGGACGTGAGGTCCCTGTCGGCGCACATGCACCCCCTCGTGGTGCAGGCGCTGCTGACGACGTTCCAGCGCTCGCTGCGGGAAGAGCTGAGCGAGTGGGTCACCGGGTCAGGAACGGACTGAGTCGCTGAACGGCTCGCCCTTCCCGTCCTTCTCCGCCTTCGCGACGAGCAGCGCGGGCGGGGTGAACCGCTCGCCGTAGCGCTCGGCCAGTTCACGCGCGCGTGCCACGAATCCGGGCAGGCCCCCTTCGTAGCCGTTGATGTACTGGAGCACACCGCCGGTCCAGCCCGGGAAGCCGATGCCGAGGACCGAGCCGATGTTGGCGTCGGCCACCGAGGTCAGGACGCCCTCTTCGAGGAGCCGCACGGTGTCGAGCGCCTCGGAGAAGAGCATCCGCTCCTGCATGTCCCGGAACGGGATCTCGTGTCCCGGCTTCGTGAAGTGTTCGCGCAGGCCCGGCCAGAGTCCGGCCCGCTTGCCGTCCTCGGTGTAGTCGTAGAAGCCGGCGCCGCCGCTGCGGCCGGTGCGGCCGAACTCGTCGACCATGCGGTCGATGACCGCCTCGGCCGGGTGTGCGGTCCAGGTGCCGCCCGCCTCCTCCACGGCCCGCTTCGTCTCGCCCCGGATCTTGCGCGGCAGGGTGAGGGTCAGCTCGTCCATCAGGGAGAGGACCTTGGCGGGGTAGCCGGCCTGGGCGGCGGCCTGCTCCACGGAGGCGGGCTCGATGCCCTCGCCGACCATGGCGACGCCCTCGTTGATGAAGTGGCCGATCACCCGGGAGGTGAAGAAGCCACGCGAGTCGTTCACGACGATCGGCGTCTTGTTGATCTGCCGGACCAGGTCGAAGGCCCGTGCCAGGGCCTCGTCGCCGGTGCGCTCGCCCTTGATGATCTCGACCAGGGGCATCTTGTCGACCGGCGAGAAGAAGTGCAGCCCGATGAAGTCGGCCTGGCGCTGCACACCTTCGGCGAGCGTGGTGATGGGCAGGGTGGAGGTATTGGAGCACAGCAGCGCGTCCGGGGCGACGACGGACTCGATCTCCTGGAACACCTTGTGCTTCAGCGTGGTGTCCTCGAAGACGGCCTCGATGACCGCGTCGCAGCCCGCGAGGTCGGACACGTCGGCGGTGGGCGTGATCCGGGCGAGCAGCGCGTCGGCCTTCTCCTGGCTGGTACGGCCCTTGGCGACGGCCTTGGCGCACAGCTTCTCGGAGTAGCCCTTGCCCTTGACGGCCGCCTCCAGGGAGACGTCCTTCAGGACGACGTCGATGCCCGCGCGGGCGCAGGAGTAGGCGATGCCGGCGCCCATCATGCCGGCGCCGAGGACGGCGACCCTGCGGACCTGGCGGGGCTCGATGCCCTTGGGGCGGTTCGCGCCGGAGTTGACGGCCTGGAGGTCGAAGAAGAAGGCCTGGATCATGTTCTTGGCGGTCTGTCCCGCGGCCAGCTCCACGAAGTAGCGGGCCTCGATGACCTGCGCGGTCTCGAAGTCGACCTGGGCGCCCTCGACGGCCGCGGCGAGGATGTTGCGCGGGGCCGGATACGGCGCGCCGTTCGTCTGCTTGCGCAGGTTGGCCGGGAAGGCCGGCAGATTGGCCGCGAACTTCGGGTTGGCGGGCGTACCGCCGGGGATCTTGTAGCCCGGCTTGTCCCAGGGCTGCTGGGAATCGGGGTGGGCGTCGATGAAGGCACGGGCCTTGGCGAGCAGTTCCTCCCCTGTGGCGGCGACCTCGTGGACGAGACCGTTCTCCTGGGCGCGCCGGGCGTTGTACTGCTGGCCCTGCAGAAGCACCTTCAGCAGCGCGTCGGCGATGCCGAGCAGCCGTACGGTACGGACGACTCCGCCGCCTCCGGGGAGCAGACCGAGGGTGACCTCGGGGCAGCCGATCTTCGTGCCGGAGGTGTCGAGGGCCACCCGGTGGTGGCAGGCGAGGGCCAGTTCGAAACCGCCGCCGAGGGCCGCGCCGTTGATCGCGGCGACGACCGGCTTGCCGAGGGTCTCGATGCGGCGCAGGTTCCGCTTGATGGCGAGGCCGCCGTCGAACAGCTCCTGCGCGGTCTCGGGTGTGACCCGGATCAGGTCGCGCAGGTCGCCGCCCGCGAAGAAGGTCTTCTTGGCGGAGGTGAAGATGATGCCGCGGATGGTGTCCTTCTCGGCTTCGAGCCGGTCGGTGATCGCGGCGAGGGAGTCGCGGAACGCCTGGTTCATGGTGTTCGCGGACTGGTGGGGGTCGTCCAGGACGAGGGTGACGACACCGGTGTCGTCCTGCTCCCAGCGGATGGTGGTGCTCTCGGTCATGACAGTCGTCTCCGTTGAAGTCCGTTGGTTCCGCTGGGAGTTCAGATGCGCTCGATGATGGTGGCGACGCCCATGCCGCCGCCGACGCACAGGGTGGCCAGGCCGTAGCGCTTGTCCTGGCGCTCCAGTTCGTCCACGAGGGTGCCGAGGATCATCGCGCCCGTCGCGCCGAGCGGGTGACCGAGGGCGATGGCGCCGCCGTTGACGTTGACCTTGTCCAGGGTGAGGCCCATGTCCTTGACGAAGCGCAGCACGACCGCGGCGAACGCCTCGTTGATCTCGACCAGGTCGATGTCGTCGATGGTGAGGCCGGCCTTGGCCAGGGCCTTGCGGGTGGCGGGGGCGGGCCCGGTGAGCATGATGGTCGGCTCGGAGCCGGAGACGGCGGCGGAGACGATCCGCGCGCGCGGGGTGAGGCCGTAGCGCTCGCCGACCTCCTTGGAGCCGATCGCGACGAGCGAGGCGCCGTCCACGATGCCGGAGGAGTTGCCCGCGTGGTGGACGTGGTCGATCTTCTCCACCCAGTGGTACTTCTGCAGCGCGACGGCGTCGAAGCCGCCCAGCTCGCCGATGTCCGCGAACGACGGCTTGAGCTTCGCGAGGGAGTCGGCGGTGGTGCCGGGGCGCGGGTGCTCGTCGTGGTCGAGGACGACCAGGCCGCTGCGGTCCTTGACGGGGACGACGGAGCGGTCGAAGCGGCCCTCCTTCCAGGCGGTGGCGGCGCGCTCCTGGGACAGGGCCGCGTACTCGTCGACGTCCCGGCGGGAGAAGCCCTCGATGGTGGCGATCAGATCGGCGCCGATGCCCTGAGGCACGAAGTTCACGGCGAGGTTGGTCATCGGGTCGTTGAACCAGGCGCCGCCGTCGGAGGCCATCGGGACCCGGGACATGGACTCCACACCGCCCGCGAGGACCAGGTCCTCCCAGCCGGAACGGACCTTGGCCGCGGCCAGGTTGACGGCCTCCAGGCCCGAGGCACAGAAGCGGTTCTCCTGCACGCCCGCGACCGTGTCGGGCAGTCCGGCGGCGATCGCGGCGATCCGGGCGATGTCGGAGCCCTGGTCGCCGACCGGTCCGACGACGCCGAGGACGATGTCGTCGACGGCGGCCGGGTCGAGGCCGGGGAAGCGGTCGCGGATCTCGTGGATGAGCCCGACGACCAGGTCGATGGGCTTCGTGCCGTGCAGGGCGCCGTTCGCCTTGCCGCGGCCGCGCGGGGTGCGGATCGCGTCGTACACGTACGCTTCGGTGCTCACTGGTGTGCCTTTCGGGAGGGTGGGCCGAGCGGGGCGGGCGGGGTCAGTCGGCGTCGCTGACCGGGTCGTCGGTCGCGGGTGCGGGTATCCCCCAGTCCCGTGTCACCGTCTCCGTGTCGGCACCCGGCAGGGCAGGGCCGGTGCGGACGCAGGTGGGGGTCGCGGAGAAGCGGGGGGCGGGCGCGGGCTGGGTGATGCCGGCGTGGTCGGTGAAGGTGCCGCGGGCGGCGAGGTGCGGGTGGTGCGGGGCCTCGCGCAGGGACAGCACGGGGGCTACGCACGCGTCCGTGCCCTCGAAGACCGCCGTCCACTGGTCCCGGGTGCGGGACTTGAAGCGGGCGGCGATCCGCTCGCGCAGTTCGCCCCAGCGGGTCCAGTCCTTGCGGGCGTCGGCCAGGTCCTCCAGGTCCAGAAGGCGCAGGAACTCCGCGTAGAACTGCCCCTCCAGGGCGCCGACCGCCATGTACCGGCCGTCGGCGGTCTCATAGGTGCCGTAGTAGGGGCAGCCGCCGTCGAAGAGGTTGGCGGCGCGCCGGTCCTGCCAGCCGCCGGCCGCGAGCATGCCGTGGATCATCGCGGACAGGTGAGCCGTGCCGTCCACGATGGCGGCGTCGACGACCTGCCCGGTGCCGGTCACGCGCGCGTGGTGCAGGGCGGCGAGGACGCCGACGACCAGGTAGAGGGAACCGCCCGCGTAGTCGCCGAGCAGGTTGGCCGGGACGGCCGGGGGCTCGTCCGGGCGGCCGATCATGCCGAGGGTGCCGGTGAGCGCGATGTAGGCCACGTCGTGGCCCGCGCGGTCGGCGAGCGGGCCGTCCTGCCCCCAGCCGGTCATGCGGCCGTAGACCAGGCGGGGGTTGCGGGCGTGGCACTCCTCGGGGCCGACGCCGAGGCGCTCGGCGACGCCCGGGCGGTAGCCCTCGACGAGGATGTCGGCCCGCTCGGCGAGGTCCAGCACGCGCGCGGGGCCGTCCGCGGCCTTCAGGTCGACCACGATCGAGCGCTTGTTGCGGTTGGTCACGTCGTACGCCGGATCGATCGCGAGTCCGGGGCCGCCCGGCCGGTCCACCCGGACCACGTCGGCGCCCAGGTCCGCGAGGAGCATCGCGGCGAACGGGCCCGGCCCGATGCCGGCCAGCTCGACCACGCGCACGCCGGAGAGCGGACCGCTGCCCGGCGCCGCCGGCGTCTCTGCCGTCGTCATGCGTCCAGCCCCCTCAGCACGTGTGACACAACTGATGTAACACCGGTGATGCTAGGAACGCGCCGCACCGGACACAAGCCCCAACGAGCAAGCGCTTAGCCGAGTGCCCGGCTGGACGCCTATCACCCGGGAGAGTGAGAAACGGGTGCCTCGCGTCTCACACCACCTGCGCCGTCCGGCGCGTGCGCCGAGTCGGCTCCGAGGCGTTTCGCCGCTGCGGCCACCGCCGCCCCCGGGCTGGTCGTCCTCGCTGACTCCCCTCACGCTAGCCTCAGCCACCGACAGCGGCGCGGGCTGCGGGACCAAGGGGTGTCATGACCAGGCTGAACAGGACGGACCGTCCCTACGACCTCGTACTCTTCGGAGCCACCGGGTTCGTCGGCACCCTCACGGCGGAGTATCTCGCCGCGCACGCGCCGAAGGACCTGCGCTGGGCGCTGGCCGGGCGCGACGAGGGCAAGCTGGAGCGGCTGCGCGAGCGGCTGCCCGGCGGGGCGCAGGCCGGCGTCCTGCGCGCCGACGTCACCGAACCGGCCGGCCTGCGCGCCCTCGCCGAGCACGCGCGCGTGGTGGCCACCGCCGTCGGACCGTACCTGCTCCACGGCGAGGAGCTGGTCGCCGCCTGCGCGGACACCGGGACGGACTATCTGGACCTGACCGGCGAGCCGGAGTTCGTGGACTTGATGTACGTCCGGCACGACACGCGCGCGCGGGAGACGGGCGCCCGTCTGGTGCACGCGTGCGGCTTCGACTCCGTGCCGCACGACCTGGGTGTGTACTTCACGGTCCGGCAGCTGCCGGAGGGTGTGCCGCTGACCGTGGACGGCTACGTGACCGCCGACGCGGCCTTCTCCGGGGGCACCCTGGCCTCGGCACTGAACCAGTTCGCCCGCGGCCGGCGGGTGCTGGCCGCCGCGCGCGAACGGGGCCGGCACGAGCCGCGGCTGATGGGACGCCGGGTCGCGGCGTCCACAGGTACGCCCCGGTTCGCGAAGGAGGTCGGCGCGTGGGCGCTGCCGCTGCCGACCATCGACCCGCAGATCGTGCGCCGCTCCGCGAGGGCGCTCGACCGGTACGGCCCCGACTTCCGCTACCGGCACTACGCGGCGGTGCGGCATCTGCCAGTCGCCCTCGGCGGGGTCGCCGCGGTCGGCGCGGTGCTGGCGGCCGCGCAACTGCCGCCCGCGAGACGCTGGCTGTCGGGCCGGCTGCAGCCGGGGGACGGGCCGAGCGCGGAGCGGCGGGCGAGGAGCCGGTTCGCGGTGCGTTTCGTCGGCGAGGGCGGCGGACGGCGGGTGTTCACGGAGGTGGCGGGCGGCGACCCCGGCTACGACGAGACGGCGAAGATGTTCGCCGAGGCGGCCCTCAGCCTGGCCTTCGACGACCTGCCGCCGACGGCCGGGCAGGTCACCACGGCGCAGGCGATGGGCGACGCCCTGACCGGGCGGCTGCGCGCCGCGGGCATCACCTTCCGGGTGGCGGCCACCGGCCCCGCCTCCTCCCCCGTTTGAGACTTGCTCACCCGGACGTCCCCAGCTCCCGGCGGCCACCGCGGCGAAAGTCTCACACGCTCCTTCAGTGAAACGATGGAGGCCCAGGCCGGAGAGCCGAAGGAGGCGGGAGAGGCATGAAGTTCGTGCTCGAAGTGACCGTGGACGAGGACGCGCCGGCGCAGGACCGCGCCGGCGAACTGGGGCGGATCCTGCGCTACTGGGGCGGCAACCTCGGCCACTACGCGCTCGAACCCGGAGACGGCTCGGCCGTCTACGACTCGGCGTATCAGGAGGTCGGCGCCTGGCGGATCACGGCCTCCTGAGCGCCGCCCCCGGCGCTCCGTGCCGCCTCGCGAAGCGCACGGCGGCACAGAGCGTCCGCCCGGCGGGTGGTCTCCGGCAGCCGGTAGCGCGGGGTCAGGGCCAGGGTGTGCGCCAGGGCGTTGTCCAGGCTCACCCGGTGGCCGACGGAGACGAAGACCGGTTTGACGCCGTCCCGGGTGCGCAGCGCCCGCCCGACCTCCTCGGTCCCCGCGAGCAGCGCGGCACAGGCGCCCCGCCGGGGACCGGGATCGTCGTACGTGAAGGTGAACGGGTTCTTCGCGACCCCGATGACCGGCAGGCCGGTGAGCACGCCGAGGTGGCTCGCCAGGCCGAAGCGGCGCGGATGGGCCAGGCCGTAGCCGTCGCAGACGACCAGGCCGGGCGGGCACGGGAGGCGGTCCAGGGCGGCCCGGACGGTCGGGATCTCACGGAAGGCCAGCAGGCCGGGCACATACGGGAAGGACACCCGGCCGACGGCCGTCGCCTCGGCCACCACGTCCAGGGTGGCGGCGTCCAGCACGACGGCCGCCGCGGCGACGAGGTCAAGGGCGTCGTCGTAGGCGACGTCGACCCCGGTGACACGGCCCGTACCGGGCCGGGGTCCGCTCTCGTCGAGCACCACCCGGCCGCGCAGCTCGTCCTGGACCGCGCGGGCCTCTTCCTCGGTCGCGGGCCAGCCCGCGGGTACGCCTACGGTCGTCATGGTGACGCCGACTCTACGGGCCCACGGCCGCTGTCGGAGCCGGGGGGTAGGCTCACGATCATGTTCGTACTGGAGCTGACCTACACCGCGCCTCTCGACGCCGTCGACGCGCTGCTCGCCGACCATGTGGTCTGGCTGGAGGAGCAGTACGAGAAGGGCTTCTTCCTGGCCTCCGGGCGCAAGAACCCCCGCGACGGCGGGGTGATCATCGCCGTCGCGGAGGACCGCGCCCGGATCGAGGAGATCGTCGCAGGAGACCCGTTCACCGTCGGCGGCGTGTGCACCTACCGCGTCACGGAGTTCACCGCCACGAAGACGGCTCCCGAGCTCGCCCGCCACCGGCAGACGTCCGGCTGACTGTCGCCGCTCATCCCTTCTTGGCGTCCAGCGCGCGCTGCAGCTCGTCCTTGTTCATGTGCGAACGGCCTTCGATGCCACGCTGCTTCGCCTCGTTGTACAGCTGGTCGCGGGTCGGGCCGTGGGAGCCGACCCGGTTGCCCGACCGCTGACCGCCGCGCTTGCCGGACGACATGTCCTGCGTCGAGCTGCGGCTCGCGGTCTTCGACTCGCCGGAGCGGGCGCGTTCCTTGTTGACCGTCCGCGCGGCGATCTCCTTGGCGCGCCCGGTGCTCTCGCCCCGGTCCTGCGCGCTCTTCTTGATGTGCTCGTACTGGCGCTCGCGCTTGGAGCTGGAACCAGCGGGCATGATCGCTCCCTTCCTCTGGGTTGCGTGGGAACGAGTACCCGGGTTGGGGGCGCTCACCTCAGCGTTCCAGCCGTGCCACCCTCCCCTGCTCACCGGCGGCCCAGCAGCTGAGGTCGGGCGTGCAGTCCACGGTGTCGTACGAGCCGGTGTCGATCGTCCGCCAGGTGCGGCCGGCGTCCGTGGTGAGGTCGGTGCCGGTCGGGCCGACGGCGAGCGCCGCGGCGCGGCTGTGCGGCAGCCAGGCGGCCCCGGAGCGGTAGGCGGGCGGCGGTACGGCGGCCGGCGTCCAGGTGCGGCCGCCGTCGGCGGTGACGGCGGCGGCCTGCGGCGAGGGCTGGTCGGGGCGGTAGTCGCCGCCGACGGCGAGGCCGTGGGCACGGTCGCGGAAGGCGAGCGCGAAGACGCCCTTGGCGGGATCGCCGGCCGGGACCGGTGTGCCGGCGGCCGTCCAGGTCAGTCCGCGGTCGGCGGAGTGCAGCACGCGCGCGTGGGCGCCGCCGCCGGTGGCCAGCCAGACGTCCTTGCGGCCCGAGGTGACCAGGCACTGGCCGCTCGCGGCGAAGCCGGCCTCGCCGTCCAGGGCGGGCGGCATGCCTTCGGTGGGCAGCACCCGCCAGGAGCGGCCGCCGTCGCTCGTCGACAGGATGCGGAACCTTCCGTCCACGGGGTCGCCCATCGCGAGGCCGTGCCGCCGGTCGAAGAAGGCCAGGCAGTCGTAGAACGCCTTCGGGTCGGTGTTGCGGAAGGACTCCGCCCAGGTCGCTCCGCCGTCGTCGGTGCGGTACACGCGCGACGCCTCGCCCTCGCCGATGGCCAGCACCACCGCACGCCGCGCGTCGAACGCCTCGACGTCCCGGAACTGCAGGTCCCCCGCGCCCGGCGGAGAGACGTTCCGCCAGCTCGTCCCGCCGTCCGTCGTACGCAGCACCGTGCCGCCGGTGCCGGCCAGCCAGGCGGTGCGCCGGTCGACGGCCGCGAGGCCCCGGAAGCGGACCTGCGGGGTACCGGGGTCCTTCGGCGCCCAGTGCGGACCGCCCTGCCCGAGCGGTCCGGCCTCGGCCGCCGGGACGGTCAGCGCGGCCAGCGCCGCCCCGCACGCCACCCCCGCCGCCACCAGTCTGCTCGTACGTCCTCTGCGTCGCGTGCTGCCCAAGCGCCTCATGGCGGGCGAAGCTAGCCCACCGGCCCGGCGCCGTCCAGAGGCCAACTGCCCGTCATCGCGCGGGAGAACGCCCGGCCCTTCGCCGTGCATGAATGCGGTGACCGAGGTCACTCGGTCTCCGTGTGCACGCAATGGCCGGATCCGTCGTCTCTTCCAGTGCCGGGTCGCGCACACCCGGGCGTAGTCCAGCCGTCACGAGGGAGCAAGGCGTTGTCCACCGTCATCGAGCAGCCCGTAGAGGCCCGTCTCGTCGCCGCCGCACCGCGCATGCCGAGCATTCCCGCGACGCTGCGTTACGACCGACGTGATCCGTTCGCCGTCGTCATGACCTTCCCGGCCCCGGCCACCCTGGAAGGGGTCGACGTCTGCTGGACCTTCTCCCGCGAGCTGCTCACGGCCGGACTGCAGGGTCCGGCGGGCCAGGGGGACGTGCGGGTGCGGCCTTACGGCTACGACCGCACCGTGCTGGAGTTCCACGCCCCCGAGGGCACCGCGATCGTGCATGTGCGCTCGGGTGAGATCCGGTGCTTCCTGGAGGCGGCCGACGAACTCGTGCCCGCCGGCCTCGAACACCTCCAGCTCGACCTGGACCACGGCCTGGCCGAACTGATGCGGGACGCCTGCTGAGCTTCACGCGCGCGTGAAGCCTTTGATCAATCCCGTTGACAGCCCTCAGGCTCCCTCGTACGGTGTACATCGGTCCTGTTGCCGTCGATTGGAGAAGGACGTTGCTCGTCTGAGGTCCTGAGGCACCGCGTCGCACCGGTGAGGTGTGCGCGGCGTACGACCTCGGCGTCCGAGCCGTCCTCCGGCACAGGCCTTTTTTTCATGGCCTCTTCGTGCCCCACGACCTTTCGGTTCCCGCCTCGCGGTGTCTCGACATGCGCCCACCGACCGCACGAACACCTCGCGAGGCCCTCATGTCATCTTCCCTCACCTGTACGTCCCTGTCCTTCGCCTGGGCCGACGGCACCGCCGTCTTCGACGGCCTGGACATCGCCTTCGGCCCCGGCCGCACCGGGCTCGTCGGCATCAACGGATCAGGGAAGTCCACCCTGTTGAAGCTGCTCGCCGGTGAACTCACCCCGGGCTACGGCACCGTCAAGACGGCCGGCGAGGTCGGCTACCTCCCGCAGAACGTCACCCTCGACACCGCGCTCCGCGTCGACGAGGCCCTCGGCATCGCCGAACGGCGGGCCGCGCTGCACGCCATCGAGGCGGGCGACGTCGCCGAGCAGCACTTCGAGACGCTCGGCGACGACTGGGACGTCGAGGAACGCGCCCTGGTCACCCTCGGCGAACTGGGTCTCGGCCACATCGGCCTGGACCGCACCGCCGGCGAGGTCTCCGGCGGCGAGTCGGTGCTGCTGCGGCTGGCCGCACTGCTGCTGCGCCGCCCGGACGTGCTGCTGCTGGACGAGCCCACCAACAACCTCGACCTGTACGCGCGCCGCCGGCTGTACCAGGCCGTCGCCGCCTGGCCGGGCGTGCTGGTCGTGGTCAGCCACGACCGGGAACTGCTCGACCTGGTCGACCAGATCGCGGAGCTGCGCTCCGGGCAGGTCACCTGGTACGGCGGCAACTTCTCGGCCTACGAGGAGGCGCTGACCGTCGAGCAGGAGGCGGCCGAGCGGATGGTGCGCGTCGCCGAGGCGGATCTGAAGAAGCAGAAGCGCGAACTCGTCGAAGCGCACACGAAGCTGGCGAAGCGGGTGCGCTACGCCGACAAGATGTACGAGAACAAGCGCGAGCCCAGAGCCGTCATGAAGCTCAGGAAGCGCACGGCCCAGGTCTCCGCGGGCAAGCACCGCATCATGCACGAGGAGAAGCTCTCCGAGGCCAGGGAGCGCCTGGACGAGGCGGTGGAGGCGGTACGGCACGACGACGAGATCCGCGTCGACCTGCCGTTCACCGCTGTGCCGCCCGGCCGGCAGGTGCTCACCCTGGAGAACCTGGCGATGGCCTACGGGGCGCGGATCGAAGGGATCCTCGATCTGCGCGGTCCGGAGCGGATCGCGCTGGTCGGCCGGAACGGCGCCGGCAAGACGACGCTGCTGCGGACGGTCGCCGGGGAGCTGGCGCCGGTGGCCGGCGAGGTGCGGGCGCACGTCCCGCTGCGCTTCCTGCCCCAGCGGCTGGACGTGCTGGACGACGCGCTGACGGTCGCCGAGAACGTGGCCCGGTTCGCGCCCGGCGCCACCAACAACCGGATCCGGGCGCGGCTGGCCCGCTTCCTGTTCCGGGGTACGCGGGCCGACCAGCAGGCGGCCACCTTGTCGGGCGGCGAGCGGTTCCGGGCGACCCTGGCCGCGCTGATGCTCGCCGAGCCGGCACCCCAGCTGCTGCTGCTCGACGAGCCGACCAACAACCTCGACATGGCGAGCGTGCGGCAGCTGACCTCGGCCCTGGAGTCGTACGAGGGCGCGCTGCTCGTGGCCAGCCACGACCTGCCGTTCCTGGAGTCGATCGGCATCACCCGCTGGCTGCTGATGGAGGAGGGAGGACTGAGGGAAATCACGCCGGAGGATGTCGGCTATCCCGCCTAGCGTCGGCGGCATGCCCGATTCCATCACCCTCACCGCAGCCAGGGAGAACAACCTCAGGAACGTCGATCTGCGCATCCCGAAAGGCCGCTGACCGTGTTCACCGGCCTTTCGGGACCGGGCAAGTCCTCGCTCGTCTTCGACACGATGGCCGTCGAGTCGCAGCGCCGGCTGAACGAGACCCACCCCTCGTTCGTGCGCAACCGGCTGCCCCGGTTCGAGCGCCCGCACCTCGAGTCGCTGACGGACCTCTCGCCGGCGGTACGGCACCCCGAGCGCCGGGCCGGCCATGGCCAACTCGTTCAACGACCCGTCGGGGATGTGCCCCGAGTGCGACGCCCTGGGGGGCCGCACGGTACGCCCCGGCTGGGACCGCATCCTCGACCCGGCCGGGTCGCTGGCCGGCGGGGCGGTCCGGTTCCCGCCGTTCGCCGCGGACGAGCGGGCGTTTCTGCTGCGCGGGCGGGCCGCGCGGGTCCGCGTCGACCACACGGGCGGCTCGCGGGACATCGACTACGAGGTCCTCGGGCCCGGCGGCGGACGGGACGGCGGCGAGGTGGTCTTCGAGGGGACTCCGCGGCAGCTGCTCACGCTCCGGGGGGCGGCCACCGCGGAGCATCTGCGCAGGACGACGGGGTGACATCTCAGGAGGGGCCTCAGGAGGGGGTCTCAGGAGGGGCACAGCCTGACAACGAGGGTTTTGCCCTGGCCGGAGCGGACTGCATGATGGCGGACCGGTGCCGCAGCCGGCGGCGCCACCGCATCACCGACTCGCACCGATTCGAAAGGCCCCTCGTGCCCAGCAAGAAGGCCCTCGTCCGCCGCCCCAGCCCCCGTCTCGCCGAAGGCCTGGTGACGCACATCGAGCGGGAGAAGGCCGACGTGGGGCGCGCCGTCGAGCAGTGGGAGGCGTACGTCGAGGCCCTGCGCACGCACGGCTGGGAGACGATCGAGGTCGACCCGGAGGACGACTGCCCGGACTCGGTGTTCGTCGAGGACACCGTCGTCATGTACAGGAACGTGGCGTTGATCACCCGGCCCGGCGCGGAGTCCCGGCGCGCGGAGACCGTCGGCGTGGAGGAGGCGGTGGCCCGCCTCGGCTGCTCGGTGAACTGGATATGGGATCCGGGCACGCTGGACGGCGGTGACGTGCTGAAGGTCGGCGAAACGGTGTTCGTCGGCCGCGGCGGACGTACCAACGCGGCCGGGGTGCAGCAGTTGCGGGCCGCCTTCGAGCCGCTGGGCGCGCGGGTGGTCGCCGTGCCCGTGAGCAAGGTGCTGCACCTGAAGTCGGCGGTGACCGCGCTGCCCGACGGCACGGTGATCGGGCACATCCCGAAGGTCGACCGGCCGTCGCTGTTCCCCGGCTTCCTGTCGGTGCCGGAGGAGTCCGGCGCGCACGTGGTGCTGCTCGGGGGGCACAAGCTGCTGATGGCGGCGAGCGCCCCGAAGACGGCGGAGCTGCTGACCGACCTCGGCTACGAGGTGGTCACGGTGGACATCAGCGAGTTCGAGAAGCTGGAGGGCTGTGTGACCTGCCTCTCGGTACGGCTGCGGGAGCTGTACGCCTGATCAGGTGATCCCCGTCACGCCGGAGCCAGGTGGCGAAAGCGGGTGGAACACGCCGGGAACACCCGCCTTTGCCGTGCTGATCAGCGAGCTTTACGACGGCCTTAACCTACGGCTTCGTAACCTACGGTTTCGTAGCCTACGATCTCGTAGGTCTGCCGGCACCGCTCGCCGGACCGTCCCTCTTTCTCCCCCGTTGTTCGGCGTCCCCCTGGAGTTCCTATGACGATCACCTCCCCTCACCTCGGCAGCCCGTCCGCATGGACCGACGCGCGGCTGCTGTTCGCGCTGGAGGAAGTGGTCGAGAACGAGCTGAACCGGCATCTGAAGATCGCCAAGGACTGGATGCCGCACGAGTACGTGCCGTGGAGCGACGCGCGCAACTTCCCGGGCCTGTTCGAGGACGGGGAGGCCTGGGACAAGGGCCAGTCCGGGGTGACGGAGATCGGCCGCATCGCCCTGGTGGTCAACCTGCTCACCGAGGACAACCTGCCGAGCTACCACCACGAGATCGCCACGCTCTTCGGCCGCGACGGCGCGTGGGGCACCTGGGTGCACCGATGGACGGCCGAGGAGGGCCGGCACGGCATCGTGATGCGCGACTATCTCCTCGCCTCGCGGGCGGTGGACCCGGACAAGCTCGAGCAGTTCCGCATGTCGCACATGAGCGAGGGCTTCGAGTCCGACAACCGGCACTCGATGCTGCACTCGATCGCCTACGTCGCCTTCCAGGAGCTGGCCACCCGCATCTCGCACCGCAACACCGGCCACCAGTCCGGCGATCCGGTCTGCGACCGCATGCTGTCCCGCATCGCGACCGACGAGAACCTGCACATGGTCTTCTACCGCAACCTGCTGAAGGCGGCCTTCGAGCTGGCCCCCGACCTGACGATGCAGGCGGTCCGGGACGTCGTGGTGAACTTCCGCATGCCCGGCCACGGCATCCCCGGCTTCGAGCGGGCCGCCGCGCAGATGGCCATCGGCGAGGTGTACAACCTGCGCATCCACCACGACGACGTCCTCCAGCCGGTCCTCCGCTTCCTGAAGGTCCTGGAGATCGACGGCCTCGGCCCCGAGGGGCGCCAGGCGCAGGAGGAACTGGGCCTGTTCATGGGCGGCCTGGACGCGGAGGCCGCCAAGTTCGACGAGAGGCTGGCCGCCCGCAAGGCCCGCATGGCGGCCCGCGCGGGAGCCTGAGGCTCGGCAGGGGTCTCCCCCTCCCCGGGGCCGGGTCTGCCGCTCGCGGGGGCCTGGCGCCGCCCGTCAGCGGGACGGCGGGCCGGGGTCAGCGGGCCGCGCGGCGGAGGGCGAGGCGCTCCTTCTCCGAGAGGCCGCCCCAGACGCCGAAGCGCTCGTCGTTGGCCAGCGCGTAGTCCAGGCAGGCGGGCCGCAGCTCGCACATGGCGCAGATGCGCTTCGCCTCGCGCACCGAGCTGCCGGGCTCGGGGAAGAAGAAGTCCGGCCCGGTCTGCGCGCACAGTGCCTGCGCCTGCCAGGTGTCGTCGGCCGGAGTGATCGTTTCGAAGTGCATGACCAGGATCGTGCCGCGCGGCGAAAAACGTTCGATCAACGCCGGGTCAACGCCGCCACCAGGGCCTCCGCCGCCCCGATGATGCTCCCCGGGCCCGCCCCGCGCACGGCGGCGCGCGGGTCGCCGCGCTCCGGCGGCGATTGTCAGTGGGGGGTGCCAGACTCGGCAGTGCACAGAACGGGACCCCTTTCGAGGAGGGCGAAGATGCTCACCACCCGTTTCGTCAACGGCGCGCCGAACTGGATCGACCTCGGCACCCCGGACATCGACGGTGCCCTCTCCTTCTACGGCGGCCTCTTCGGCTGGCAGTTCCAGTCGGCGGGGCCGGACGCCGGAGGCTACGGCTTCTTCCAGCTGGACGGCAGAACCGTCGCGGGCGGTATGCAGTCCGGCCCCGAGCAGGGCCCGCCGGCCTGGACGGTGTACTTCCGGAGCGAGGACGCGCAGGCCACCGCCGAGGCCGCCGAACTGGCCCATGGCAGCGTGCTGTTCCAGCCGATGGACGTGATGGGGCAGGGGCACATGGCGGTGCTCGCCGACCGCGCGGGCGTGCCGTTCGGGATCTGGCAGCCGGCCCGGACCAAGGGCGTCGATGTGGCGAACGAGCCGGGCGCGCTGTGCTGGGTCGAGCTGTACACCCCGGACATCGCGGCGGCCGCCGCCTTCTACCACCAGGTGCTGGGCCTGGAGACCTCCGCCGTGCCCTTCCCGGGCGGGACGTACACCTGTGTCAATCCGGCCGACGGCGGGGAGGACGCGATGTTCGGCGGGATCGTGCCGCTGGCCGACGCTCCGGCCGAGGCCGAGGGCGGCCCGTACTGGCTGCCGTACTTCGAGGTCACGGACACCGACGCGGTGGTCGAGAAGGTGCAGCAGCTCGGTGGAGGGGTGCGCATGCCGGCGACGACCATGGAGGGCGTGGGCCGTATGGCCAAGCTCAGCGACCCGTACGGCGCACGCTTCGCGGTGATCAGAAGCGAGTCGCAGCAGGGCTGAGCCGGGCCGGACGGGAGCCCGGCGCAGCGGCCCGGCTAGGCGCAGGAGCGGCCCGGCTAGGCGGAGGCCCGTCGTATCAGCGTGGTCGGGAGGATCACGCCGTCGGCGGGCGGCGGGCCGGCCGAGGCACGGGTGCGGTCGCGGCCGTCGGCCAGGCCGCGCAGCAGCAGCCGGGCCATCAGGCGCCCCATTCCCTCGATGTCCTGACGGACCGTCGTCAGTGGCGGGTCGGCCTCTTCGGCGACGGGCAGCATGTCGTCGAAGCCGATCACGGCCACGTCCTCGGGCACCCGTCGGCCGCTCGCGCGCAGCACGCGCAGGGCACCGAGCGCGGTGAGGTCGTTGGCAGCGAACACGGCGTCCACGTCCGGGCACCGGCCGAGGAGTTCCCGCATGGCGCGTTCGCCGCCGGCCGGGGTGAAGTCGCTCTCCACGACCAGCCGGGGATCGTCCCCGCCCGGCACCTCGCCCATGACGTCACGGTAGCCGTCCAGCCGGTCCACCGCGGACGTCTGGTCCAGGACGCCGGTGAGGTGTGCGACGCGTCTGCGGCCGAGGTCCACGAGATGCCGTACGGCCGCGCGTGCCCCGCCCCGGTTGTCGCAGTCGACATAGACCACACCGGGCCCCGGACCCCGCCCCGCCTGCGTGGCGCGCCCGGGCCCGTCCGCCCGGCCGTCGTCGCCCCAGCCGGGCCGTCCGCCGAACACGGTGGGCACGCCGGCGTCATGGATGAGGCCGGGCAGCGGGTCGTCGAGGTGCAGGGAGAAGACGAGCGCGCCGTCGACGTGGCCTCCGGCGAGATACCGGGCCACGCGCGCGTGATCGTCACGGCCCTCGGTGAGCAGCAGCACCAGCTGGTTGTCGTGGGCGGTCAGTTCCTTGCTGATGCCGCGCAGTTGCAGGGCGAAGAAGGGGTCGGCGAAGACCCGGGTCTCGGGCTCTGCGATGACGACCGCGACGGCGTCGTGCCGCTTGGTGACGAGGCTGCGCGCCGCCTGGTTGGGGACGTACCCCAGCTCCGCCACGGCCCGGCGGACCCGTTCGGCCAGGGGTTCGCGCACCCCGTCGCCGCCGTTGACCACCCGGGACACGGTGGCCCGGGACACACCGGCCAGCGCGGCCACGGCCTCCAGCGTGGGACGCGACACTGCCTCGGTCACTTCGGCATCTCCTCCTCAGCGGCTGCCGGTCAGGATAACCGCGCGGTGAAGACGCCGCCGGATCAGCAACAGCGGCTTGCGAAGGGCCGGGTGGAGAGGTGGACGGGATCGGGTTGCCGGAGGGCGGGGACCGGATGGCCAGAGTGCCTGCGCCGGGCGACCAGAAGGCAGACGCGGGTAGCCAGAGGGCGCGGGCCGGGTGGGTAGAGGCGGGCCGGATAGCCAGGGGGCAGGCCCTGACCGCCACCGGCGGCGCCGGGTGAAGAGCCTTCGGTGCCGGGGAAGCTGGCGGCAGACAGGTGTCCTCAGGTCGTCTTCTCCCGCCGGGCCCGGCTCGGCTGGACCCGCTTCGGTTCGCCGGGCATCTTCGGGTACTCCGGGGGGTAGGGCAGGTCGCCCAGGCCGTGGTCGTGTTCGTCGCGGCGGGCCAGTTCCAGCAGGGCATCCAGGGAGAAGGCACGGTCGTCCATGTCGGCGTGCACATCGCCGAGTTCGGCGAAGCGGCCCGGCATGGTCGCGAGGTCGAAGTCGGCCGGCTGGGCCACGCCGACCTCCTCCCAGCGCAGGGGCGCCGAGACGGGGGCGTTCGGGCGGGGGCGGACCGAGTAGGCGGAGGCGATGGTGCGGTCACGGGCCGTCTGGTTGTAGTCGAGGAAGATACGGCGGCCCCGCTCCTCCTTCCACCACTTGATCGTCACCTGGTCGGGCATCCGGCGTTCCATCTCGCGGCCGACGGCGATCGCGGCGCGGCGCACCTGGGTGAAGGTCCAGCGCGGTTCGATCGGCACGAAGACGTGCAGGCCGCGCCCCCCGGAGGTCTTCGGCCAGCCGCGCAGCCCGCCGAACTCGTCGAGGACCGCGCGCAGTTCGTGGGCGGCGCGGGCGGCGTCCGCGTAGTCGGTGCCGGGCTGCGGGTCGAGGTCGATGCGGAGCTCGTCGGGGTGGTCGACGTCCGTGGCGCGCACCGGCCAGGGATGGAAGGTGAGCGTGCCGTACTGGGCGGCCCAGACGACGGCACCCTCCTCGGTGGGGCACATCTCGTCGGCGCTGCGACCGCTGGGAAAGGTGATGTGGGCGGTCGGGATCCAGCCGGGCATGCCCTTCGGGGCCCTTTTCTGGAAGAACCACTCCCCGCCGACGCCGTCCGGGTAGCGCTCCAGGGTCGTGGGGCGGTTGCGCAGCGCGCGCAGGATGCCGGGGCCGACGGCGACGTAGTACTGCGCCAGGTCCAGCTTGGTGAAACCCCGCTCCGGGAAGAAGACCTTGTCCGGGCTGGACAGCCGTACCGTCCGGCCGCCGACCTCCAGTTCCACCGCAGCACCCATGCGGCCACGGTAGGCGCACCCCGCACAGCTCGCACACCGGGCGACAAGGGACGTATGCGAGCAGAATCGAGGGCATGGACCTGCCGGTGATGCCGCCTGTGAAGCCGATGCTCGCCAAGTCGGTGGCGAAGATCCCGCCGGGTATGCACTACGAGGCGAAGTGGGACGGGTTCCGTTCGATCGTGTTCCGGGACGGGACGGAGGTCGAGCTGGGCAGCCGTACCGGAAAGCCGCTGACCAGGTACTTTCCCGAGCTGGTGGCGGCACTGAGGGAGCGGGTGCCGAAGCGGTGCGTGCTGGACGGGGAGATCGTGATCGCGCGGGAGGGCCATCTGGACTTCGACGCGCTGACCGAGCGGATCCACCCGGCGGACTCCCGGGTGCGGATGCTGGCCGAGAGGACCCCGGCGTCGTTCGTCGCCTTCGACCTGCTCGCACTGGACGACGAGTCGCTGCTCGACGTCGAGCTGACCGACCGCCGTGCCCTGCTGGACCGGGCGCTCGCCAGGGTCACACCGCCGGTCCATCTGGCGCCCGCGACGACGGACCTCGAGGTGGCGCAGCAGTGGTTCGAGCAGTTCGAGGGCGCGGGACTCGACGGGGTCGTCGCCAAGCCGCTCACCCTGCGCTATCTGCAGGACGAACGGGCCATGTTCAAGATCAAGCATGAGCGGACGGCGGACGTGGTCGTGGCCGGGTACCGCTTCCACAAGAGCGGCCCGGTGGTCGGCTCGCTGCTGCTGGGGCTGTACGACGACCACGGCAGGCTCCAGCACGTGGGCGTGTCGGCCGCCTTCGCCATGAAGAAGCGGGCCGAACTGGTCGAGGAGCTGGAGCCGCTGCGCATGGACGACGTGGCCGGGCATCCGTGGGCGGCCTGGTCGGACGAGGCCGCCCACGAGACCGCCCGGCTGCCGGGGGCGCCGAGCCGCTGGTCCGGCAAGAAGGATCTGTCATGGGTGCCGCTGCGGCCGGAGCGGGTCGCCGAGGTGGCCTACGACCACATGGAGAACGGGCAGCGCTTCCGGCACACCGCCCGCTTCCGCCGCTGGCGCCCGGACCGCACGCCGGAGAGCTGCACCTACGCCCAGCTGGAGGAGCCGGTCCGCTACGACCTCGCGGAGATCCTCGGCGAGAAGGACCGGGGCTGACGGCAGGCCCAGGCCTGCGGGGCTGAGACCTGGGGAATCAGGGCTGCGAAATCGGGTCTGGGGGAATCACGGCCAGCGGGCTCAGGCTGGGGACTCAGGACCAGTGGGCTCAGGGCTGCATGAGGATCTTGATGGCGCCGTCCTGCTTGCGCTGGAACATCTCGTACGCGTGCGGTGCCTCGGTGAGCGGCAGCCGGTGAGTGGCGAAGTCCTCGACACCCAGAGGGTCCTCGTCGGTCAGATACGGCATGATCAGGTCGGTCCAGCGGCGGACGTTGGCCTGGCCCATGCGCAGCTGGATCTGCTTGTCGAACAGGGTGAGCATCGGCATCGGGTCGGCCATCCCGCCGTAGACGCCGCTGAGCGAGATCGTGCCACCGCGCCGGACGAGGTCGATGGCCATGTAGAGGGCGCCGAGCCGGTCGACGCTGAAGCGTTCGGCAAGAGGCCCGCTGAGCTTGCGGGGCAGGAGCCCGGTAGCGGTCTGGGCGAGCTTGGCGGCGGCGCTGCCGTGGGCCTCGGTGCCGACAGCGTCGATCACGGCGTCCGGGCCCCGGCCGCCTGTCTCGTCATGGATCGCGTGGACCAGCGCCTTCTCGTCGTCGAAGGCCCTGAGGTCGTACGTCTCCACGCCCCGCCGCTGCGCCCGCGCCAGCCTCTCGGGTACCAGGTCCACGCCGAACACCCGCTCCGCGCCGCGTGCCATGGCGATCCGGCAGGACATGTCACCGATCGGGCCGAGGCCGAGGACGGCGAGGGTGCCGCCGGGCGGGACGGCGGCGTACTCGACGGCCTGCCAGGCGGTGGGCAGGACGTCGGAGAGATAGACGAAACGGTCGTCCGGCGGGCCCTCGGGCACCTTGATCGGGCCGAACTGTGCCTGCGGGACGCGCAGATACTCGGCCTGGCCGCCGGGGACGGCGCCGTACAGACGGGTGTAGCCGAACAGGGCGGCGCCCATGCCCTGTCCGGTGACCTGGGTGGTCTCGCACTGCGTCGGCAGTCCGGTCAGGCACATCCAGCAGTTGCCGCAGGCGATCTGGAACGGCACCACGACCCGGTCCCCCGCCGCGAGGTCCGGCACACCCGGGCCGACCTCCTCGACGATGCCCATGGGTTCATGGCCGAGGATGTCGCCCGGGGTCATGAACGGGGTGAGCACCTCGTACAGGTGCAGGTCGGAGCCGCAGAGTCCGGTGGATGTGACGCGGATGACGGCGTCCGTGGGTTCCTCGATCCGCGGGTCGGGCACGTCCTCGACCCGGACGTCCCGCTTGCCCTGCCAGGTGACTGCCTTCATGGGGTCGCGCTCCCTCGGTGTCCTGCGTGCGGTGGCGCCCGGGTACCCGTGCCCACCTGCGCCGAACCCCTCACCGGCCCGACCGGCGGCTTCTGCTCATGCACCTGTGCACCCGGATCCACCTGCCCGGCGACGAGGCCACCCTCACCGCCGACCCGCTGCTCACCCGGGACGGTCTTCCTGGAGTTCCAGTGACATCTGCGTCCCCTCGCCGACGCCGTGCCCGGCTCGACGCTGGTGGAACTCACCGCGCTGGTCGCGCTCGGCCACTACGACGGGCTGACGATGCACGTCCGCGCGGCTCGGCGCAACGGGCTCACACCCGAGGAGATCGGCGCGGTGCTGCTGCAGACCGCCGTCTACTCCGGGGTGCCGGGGAACGCCGGTCCACCGAATCCGGTCGACTGTATCCGGTCGGCTGCATCCGGTCGGCTGCATCCGGTCGGCTGCATCCGGTCGGCTGCATCCGGTCGGCTGCATCCGGTCGGCTGCATCCGGTCGGCTGCATACAGCCGACCGTAGCCCGCCTACCGCAACCCCCGCCCCGTCTCCAGCACCTCCCGCGCCTGGGCCACCAGCCCCTCCGCCCCGCACGCCCGGGCGAGGTCCAGGCCCCGGCCCAGTTCCGCGACGGAGCGGGCGGCGATGCCGTACTCGACGCGGGCCGCCGCGTGTTCGTACTGGCAGGGTGAGGCTTCCAGGTAGGTGACGGCCTGGGCGGCGAACTGGACGGCGCGACCGCCTGTCTCCAGCGCGGCGGCGCAGCGCAGGGCCTCGCCGATGGCGGTGTCCGTGCCGAAGCGTTCGGCCTGCCGGCGGGCGTCGGCGGCGAGCTGGGCGGCACGGGCCGGGTTCCGGCCGGCGAGGGCCTTGGCGAGGTCGATGGACCAGGGTGAGAGGACGGAGTTGTGGCCGCCGCGCGAGGCGGCCGTCTTCTCGGCGGCCTCCAGTTCGTGGATGCCCTCCTCGGTGCGGCCGACGGCGAGCAGCAGCCGGCCGCGGACGCAGCGGATGTCGGGCAGCACGATCGTGGACGGGTAGGGCGGCGCGAAGCCGTACTGCTCGGCGATCGACCAGGCCTCCTCGACACGGCCGCGGGCCAGCAGCGTGTCGACGAGTCCGCAGGTCGCCGACCAGTACAGCGGCAGCCGGCGGCCGACGCGCTCGGCGAGGACGAGGGCCTCGCGCAGGGTGGACTCGGCGTCCCGCAGCCGGCCCTGTCTGCGGTAGGCGAGCCCGAGGAAGGCGTTGGCGAGGGAGAGGTGGCCGCCGCGCCAGCCGGCCGTGGTGTAGGCGCGCAGGGCCTCGGCGAAGAGGCTCTCGGCGCGGTCGAGCCGGTCGGCGTAGGCGTACGCGCTGCCGAGCATCATCAGCAGCTCCATGCCCCACTCCTGGTCGGTCCAGCCGAGACCGGGTGCGAGCCGGCCGTTGACGAGGGCGCGGTCGCACAGTTCGAGGACTTCGTCGGCGCTCTCGCCGTGGGTCATGGCGTCGAAGCCGCGCAGGATGAGCAGGGCGCGTTCGGCGTTGTCGCGGCCGGTGCAGGTGCGCGCGAGGTCGGCCAGTCGCCGGGAGCGGGCCGGGGAGACGGTCTCGCCGTGGATGCCGTCCCACATGAACTGAACGGCCTGCAGCCGCAGCTTGACCGGTCCGGGTTCGTGCCGTGCGGCCTCGGCCTCGATCGTGCGGACGGCCTCCTCCAGCTGGTCGTTGTGGAGCAGCGCCCGGGAGAGCCGGACCACCGCGTCGACACGCCGCTCGCCGTCGAGGCCGGGCACGCCGAGGGCGTGCTGGAGGTGTTCGATGGTGACGGCGGGTGCGGTGAGCAGGGTGGCGCAGCCCAGTTCGTACAGGACGTGTGCGTGGACGTCGGGGAGCGGTGGCTCCCGCAGGGCGCGTTCGAGGCAGGTGCGGGCCGCGTCCGGGGCGCCGACGGCGAGGTGGTCGCGAGCGGCCTCGCGCAGCTGTTCGACGAGTTCCTCGTCGCCGTCCGGGTGCACCTTCAGCAGGTGCCGGGCGGCCTGGGCGGCGCCGCGGCCCAGCTCGGTGATGATCTGGGCGGCGACGCCGTGCATGGCGGTGCACACGCCGGACGGGATGGAGTTGTAGACGGCGGTGGCGATGAGCGGGTGGACGAACTCCAGCTCGCCGTCCTCGCGTTCGGTGCCGGTGCCCTGCGGTCCCGCGGGCTCGGGTTCGGTGAGGATGCGGGCGGCGCGGAGCAGGTCGGCGCAGTGCCGGGCGACGGCCTCGTCCATGGTGGCGAGGCGGGCGACCATGTCGACGGTGATGCCGGTGCCGAGGATGGCGGCGGCCCAGGCGAACTGGGTGGCTTCCAGGCCGAGTCCCTTGAGCCGGTCGACCAGTCCGCCGCCGCGTGCGGCGCGGTTGAGGGCGCGCAGTTCACCGGCCCGGCCCTCGACCGGCTGGAGTTCGCTGTCCTGCACCTTGGCGAGGAGTTCGACGGTCTCGTAGGGGTTGCCGGCGGTGACGGCCCAGACCTCGCGGCAGAACGCGTCGTCGGCGTGCCGGCCGAGGGTGGCGCGGGTGAGGCCGGCGGCGGCGTCCGGAGTGAGAGCCCTGAGGGTGGTGGCGGGGCGGCCCGCGGCGGCGGCCACCGTGTCGAGGTGGCGGGCGCTGTCGCCGCTGACCTCGCCGGGCCGGCGGGCGACCACGACGAGGACGGAGAGGTCGTCCAGGCGTTCGGCGAACGCGGCGAGCCAGCGCAGGGTCTCCTGGTCGGCCCAGTGCGCGTCGTCGATCAGCAGCACGAGCGGCCACTCGCGGCGGGCGAGCCGGCGTACGGCCGCGACGAGGCCGTCGCACACGTACTGCGGGTCGGCGCTGCCCTCCTGCGGGTCGGTTATGCCGAGGGCGGGACCGGCGATGTCGTACCAGTCGCCGAGGTACTCACGGGCCTCCTCGGGCAGTAAGGACAGCAGCGCGGGCTGGAGCAGCTGCCGTACCACGTTGAACGGGACCGACTTCAGGGTCTCCGCGCCCCGCGCGGTCCACACGGCGCAGCCGCGGCGTTCGGCGATACGACGCGTCTCGGCGAGCAGCGCGGTCTTGCCGAGGCCCGCCTCGCCGCGGACGACCAGCAGGCTTCCCGCGGACGACTGGTCGGCGCACAGCAGGTCGAGTGCGTGTGCGACGGTGGCGATCTCCCCGTCCCGCTCCCACAGGGAAGCCGAGGCGGCCGACGGCGGCCGTCCCTCCGTCATTCCGTTACCTCCCCGGGTCGCCCGAATGACGTACAGACCACGAGCCTAGCCGTCCGGTGGGATGTGTGGTGGCCGGTCGGGGCAGCTGTTGCCCCGGTGGGTGAAAACGGGTGCGGCCGGGAGACGCGCACCCGGCCCGAGCAGCCGGTCGGCAGCGGACGGAGCGTCAACCATGGCTGGCACGAAACCTGTTTCCGGCGCACGCGCGCCGTCGCGCGGGCCGGTGGTGCGCGCGGTGGCGGCGGGGTCGGTGGGCAATCTCGTCGAGTGGTACGAGTTCGGGGTCTACGGCTTTCTGGCCACGGAGCTGGCCGAGCGGTTCTTCGCCCCTGCGGGCGGCGGCACCGCAGAGGCGCTGGTGCGGACGTACGCCTCGTTCGCGCTGGCCTTCTTCTTCCGGCCGCTCGGCGCGGTGCTGTTCGGCCGGCTGGGCGACCGGTGGGGGCGGCGGCCGGTGCTGCTCGCGGTGGTCGCGCTGATGTCGGGGACGACGACGCTGATCGGCGTGCTGCCGACGTACGCCACCGCGGGCGCGCTCGCGCCGTGGCTGCTGACCTTTCTGAGGGCGGTCCAGGGTCTGTCGGCGGGCGGGGAGTTCGGCGGGGCGGTGACGGTGCTGACCGAGTTCGCACCGTCGGGGCGGCGGGGTCTGTACGGGGCGTGGCAGTCGTTCACGGTGGCGCTGGGGCTGCTGTGCGGGGCGGGCGTGGCGGCACTGACGGCGACCGTGCTGTCCGGGCCCCAACTGGCCGCCTGGGGCTGGCGTCTGCCGTTCCTGCTGGCGTTGCCGTTGGGTCTGGTGGCGCTGTGGCTGCGGGCGGGGCTGGCGGAGACGCCGTCGTTCCTGGCGGACGCGGAGGGGGAAGGTGCGCGGACGGTGCGGCTCGGGTTCGGGGCGCTGCTGCTCGCGGCGGCGCGGGTGGCGGGCTGGTCGGCGGCCGGTTACACGTTCCTGGTGGTGCTGCCCTCGTACCTCCAGGTCTCGCTGCATGCGGATGTCCGGCAGGCGCTGCTCTCCGCGGCCGTGGCCAACGCCGGGTTCGCGGTGGCGATCCTGCCGGCGGGACTGCTCAGCGACCGGGTGGGGCGGCGTCCGGTGCTGCTCGCGGGGGCGGTGCTGGTGTCGGTGACCGCGCTGCCTGTGCTCAACCTCCTGCAGGATCCGGGTGCTTCGGGACCGGCGAAGGGGTGGGCGCTGGCTGCCGCGGGCGCGATGGTGGGCCTGATGGCCGGTCCGGGCCCCGCACTGCTGGCCGAGACGTTCCCGACCCGGGTGCGCTGGACGGGCCTCGGCCTCGCCTACGCCCTGGCGAACGCGGTGTTCTCCGGCTGCGCGGGCCTGATCATCACGGAGGCGGTGCGCCGCACCGGCAATCCGGACGTGCCCGCGTACTACGCGGCGACGGCATGCGCGGTCAGCGCCCTGGCCCTGCTCGGACGCCCCTCGAAGAAGCGGAAACACCCCTCGGAGAAGGCGAGTTGACCGATGCTGGTGATCGGTTTGATGTCGGGGACGTCGTACGACGCGGTCGACGCGGCGGCGGCCGGGCTCCGGCTCGACGGTGACACGCTGCTGCTACGGCCCCTGGGGATGGTGAGCACCCCGTACGAGGCCGGTCTGCGGGCGGCGCTCAGCGGAGCGCTGCCGCCGGCCGCCGTACCGCTCGCCGAGGTGTGCCGGCTGGACACCGGCATCGGGCGGGCGTTCGCGGCGGCGGCGGTTCGGGCGGACCGTGAACTGTGCGACGGCCGCGCCGAGTTGGTGGCCTCGCACGGGCAGACCGTGTATCACTGGGCGGAGGGCGGCCGGGTGCACGGCACGCTCCAGCTGGGGCAGCCCGCCTGGATCGCGGAGGCGACCGGGCTGCCGGTGGTCGCCGACTTCCGGGCCCGGGACGTCGCGGCCGGCGGCCAGGGCGCGCCGCTGGTCAGCCTGGTCGACCTGCTGTGGCTGCGCGGCAGGCCGGGCCGGGCGGTGGCGCTGAACATCGGTGGCATCGCCAACCTGACCGCGCCGGACGGGACGGCGTTCGACACCGGACCGGGCTGTGCGCTGCTGGACGCGGCGGTCCGGGAGTTCAGCGGCGGGCGCGCGGCGTACGACGCGGACGGCGCGCTGGCCGGTCGCGGGCGGCCGGAGCGGCGGCTGCTGGACCGGCTGCTCGCGGAGCCGTACTACGCGCTGCCGCCGCCGAAGACGACGGGCAAGGAGGTGTTCCACGCCGGGTATCTGCGGTCGGCCGGGGTGTTCGACGGCATCCGCGCCGAGGACGCACTGGCGACCCTCGCCCTGCTGACGGCCCGGACGGTCGCGGACGCGGTGCGGTCCGTCGGTGCCGGCGAGGTGATCGCGTCCGGCGGCGGCCTGCGCAACCCGGTGCTGACGGGGATGCTGCGGGAGGAGCTCGCGCCCGTTCCGGTGCGCGCCTCGGACGAACTGGGGCTGTCCGGCGCCGCGAAGGAGGCGTACGCCTTCGCGGTCCTCGGCTTCCTGACCGCCCACGGCCTGCCCGGTACCGATCCGCGCGGCACGGGCGCCCGCCATGCGAGCGTGCTGGGGTCGCTGACCCCGGGCAGGGACGGGTTCCGGCTGCCGCGGGCCGCGGCGCGCGGGCCGGTGCGGCTGGTGGTGGAGGGGGTGGAGCGGGGGCCGTGACGAGGCCGGACAGCCGGCCGTGGGAAGAAGAACCGCGTGGACGAAGAGACGGGGTGGAACGTCCCGTCCGAGGGAGGGGACGCGGATCCTCTCATCACCCTTTCACCGTCGCCTCATACGGTAAGGGCATGACGCAGGTGACTCCCCCCGGGTGGTACCCCGACCCCGGGCAGACGAACGACGGTCCGCCCACCGAGCGCTGGTGGGACGGCAAGTCCTGGACGGACCGGACCCGCCCCGCCGGGACGGGCGCCCCGTGGGGTCCTCCGGCACAGCAGCCGGCGCACCCAGCGGCGCCCTCCGCTCCGCCCGCGTACGGCGCACAGCCCGGGTATCCGGTGTATCCGGCCTACCCCGCTCCGCCCCGGGACGGTTCCCGGCGCCTGCGCACCGGCATAGCCGTCACGGTGGCGGCGGTGGTCCTGGCGAGCATCGCAGGGGGCGTGTGGGCCCTGACCAGGAACCACGCCGGCAGCGCCGACCGGGCCGGGACCCGGCAGGGAGCCGCGGGCGGGCAGGACGGCGGCCGGGGCGGCGGGCCCGGCGGCTCGGCCGGTTCGGGGGGTTCGGGGGGTTCGGGGGGTTCGGGCGGGTCCGGTGGTCCCGGCAGGTCCGGTGGTCCGGGCGGGTCCGGTGGGGCCTCGCCGTCGCCGGGTCAGCCCGAGGCGCCCAAGGTCAAGGGCGGCGGCACGGTGCCTGACCTGGTCAGCGGGATCAGCCTGCCGGTGCCCCGGGGCTGGACCGGGCGGACGATCGCCGTCGGCGCGGAGGTGACCTCCGACGACTCCTACAAGTGCCCCGGCGACCCCACCCAGACCTGCACCTCGGGCGGCGCCTACACCGCTCCGGCCCGGACGCTGCGCATCAAGGGCGACACGGCGGAGAAGGTCGCCGAGGCGGACATCGCGGCCAACGCCAAGCAGTCCTACGGCGGGAGCACCTACGGCAGCATCACCTCGCACCAGGTGCTGGACTCCGGGGCGGTGACGGTGGCCGGGCAGAAGGGCTACATGGTGCGCTGGAAGGCGGTCACCAGCAAGGGCGCCGACGGATACGTCGAGTCGGTCGCCTTCCCCTCGCCCGACGACGCCCAGCAGATCGTGGTGGTGCGCTTCGGCATCGACGTCGGGCAGAAGACGTCGGTCATCGACGAGATCCTCAGGGGGATCAAGGTCTCCTCCGGCGGCGGGAACGGCCAGGACGTCTGATCCCTGCCCGCCGGACATGATGTGGCCGGGCGGGGCTCCCCTCCGCTCAAGAGGAGCCCCACCCGGCCGGGGTGCGCGCCGCCCCCGTCCCCACGGTGCGGCGCGGGCAGGTCGCCGTCGAGTCATCCCGTGAACGGCGACCTGAGTCCTAGGTCAGCCCGAGCGCGGGCAGCACGGCGGCCTCCACGAACCGGACCAGGTAGTCGGCGTCGGCGTACTGGCCGCTGAGCACGGGCCGTACGCGCAGCACACCGAACATCATCGCGGGGATGTACTCCAGGGCCGGATGGTCCTGGCGCACCTCGCCCCGGGCCACCCCCCGCGCGAGCATCTCCTGCAACGCGGCGATCTCCGGATACACCAGCGCCTCGCGCAGCGCCCGGGCCAGTTCCTGGTCCGCCGTCACCGCGTGCCCGAGCGCCTGCAGCAGCTTGGTGTCCTTGCCGGACCAGTCGCCCGCGGCCCGCGCGGCCCGGCGCAGGTCCCCGGCGAGCGATCCGGTGTCGATGCCGGCGAACCGCACCCGGCGGCTGGCGCGCAGCGCGGCCGCGACGAACTGGGGCTTGGTCTTCCACTGCCGGTAGAGCGTGGACTTGCTGCAGCGGGTGCTGGCGGCGACGCCCTCCATGGTGACCGACTCGTAGCCGCACTCGCGGATCTGTTCCAGCACGGCGTCGAAGAACTCCCGCTCACGCTCCGGCGTGATCTTGGAGCGGCGCGAGGCGACGACCGTCTCCGGTCCGTCCGCGGCCTGCGACGTCATGCGGTGCTTCCCCTCACTCGTAATCCCGCGGATCATCCCTGTGCGGCTCGCTGGAGCAGCGCCCGAGCGGGTCCGCCGACCCTGTCTCCAGTGTGTCGCACATCAATCGATACGCCAGTGTACCGGTACCGAACCGTATCGGTACACTGGCGTATCGGTACGACAGCGTATCGATGATGTGCACACCTGCACCACCGTCAGCGAAGGGGCCGGGGGATGAATGCCCGAACCGCGCCTGCAGAGGCAGAAGCGGAGCCGGACGCGGTCACGCGTCCGGCACTGATACGTGAGCTTCTGCTGGTAGCGGGGCTCTTCCTCGTCTACAAGCTCGGCCGGCAACTGGCCGTCGGACACACCGGGAACGCCTTCCACAACGCGCACCGCGTGTGGGACCTGGAACGGACCCTGCGTCTCCCGCACGAGAACGCCGTGCAGTCCGCACTGCTGCACGGCGACACGCTCGTCCGCCTCGCGAACGCCTACTACGCCACCGTCCACTTCCCGGCGACGCTCGCCTTCCTGGTCTGGCTCTACCTCAGGCGGCCCGCGCACTACGTGTGGGCCCGCCGGGTCCTCGCGGCCGTCACCTCGGCCGCGCTGGTGCTGCCGTTCACCTTCCCGCTGGCCCCGCCGCGGATGCTGGCCGGCACCGGCCTGGTGGACACCGCCCGCCTGTACGGCCCCTCCGTGTACGGCCCGCCGTCCAGCGACCACCTGTCCAACCAGTTCGCGGCCATGCCGTCGCTGCACTTCGGCTGGGCGCTGATGGTGGCGATCGGGCTGATCGTGGCCACGCGGTCCCGGTGGCGCCCGCTGTGGCTGCTGCACCCGCTGATCACCCTGCTGGTGATCGTGGGCACGGCGAACCACTACTGGCTCGACGCGATCGTCGCCACGGCCATGCTCGGCGTCGCCCTGGCCGTGATCCGTCCGCCGCACCGGACGCCCACCGCGGCGCAACGCGGCACCGGCCGGCCCGCGCCGCGCGAGCAGGTCCTCGCGGGAGCGGGCCGATGAGCGCCGCCGCCCTGGTGGCCGTAGCCCTCTCCCTCGTCTCGGCCGTCGCCTACGCGCTGGCCGCCGTCGCCCAGGAGCGCCTCGCCTCCCGCACCACCGGCACCGGCCTGCTGCGGCTGCTCGGCACCGGCGCCTGGTGGTCGGCGGTCGGCCTGAACGCGACCGCCGCCCTGCTGCACGTCGTGGCCCTCAGGTACGGTCCGCTCACCCTCGTCCAGCCGCTGGGCGCGCTCACCCTGATCGCAGCCGTGCCGCTCGGGGCGCGGGCAGCCGGACGCCGGGTCAGCACGGCGGAGTGGCGGGGTACGGCGCTGACGCTGCTCGGGCTGGCCGCGCTGCTCGTCACCGCCTCCGGACCGGCGCCCGCGCGGGTGCTGAGCCTGACCGAGGCGCTGGCGGTCGCCGCTACGACCGCCGTCACCATCGGCGTGCTCTCCCGGCCCGGCGCCCGGCCGGGCCTCAGGCACGCGACGGCGTCCGGCTTCGCCTCCGGTGTCGCCTCGGCGCTGACCCAGACGGTGACCGTGGCGGCCACCGACCGCACCGGGCCGGGCCTGGACACCGAGGTGATCGTCGTCGCCGTGCTCGTCGCCGCCTTCGCCGTCGGCGGGCTGCTGCTGTCGCAGGCCGCCTACCGCGGCGGCCTCGGCGCGCCGCTGGCGGTGGTCACCCTCGCCAACCCGGTGGCCGCCGCGGTCATCGGGCTCACCCTGCTCGGCCAGGGCCTGAAGGGCGGCCCGGCCGGCGTCCTGCTGGCCCTCGCCGGGGCGGCCCTCGCGTCCCGGGGCGTGGTCCTGCTCACCCGGGTCACGCCGCAGGCGGCACCGGAGCCGCCGGACGAGGACGAGGAGCACCCCGTGGCCGCGGTTCTCGCCCTGGAGCCGGACACGGCGACCGCCGAACCGGCCCTGGTGCCCCGGCAGCCGGAACAGCCGGGACATCTCACGGCGCTCTGAGACGACACGACGGCGGCCGGTGCGCACCTCGCTCGTGCGCTCCGGCCGCCGTCGCCGTTTCTCCCCCGTCGGGGCCCGCTCAGTTCCAGCCCCGCGAGTCCTGCTTCAGCGCGGTGTCGACGGTCAGGGCCGTCGCCACCACGAGGCTCAGCAGCGGCTCGGGCAGCTGGTAGTGGATCTGCAGGACGTAGTTGTCCGCGGTCGTGAAGAGCGTCTTGGCGAGCCCCTCCCAGGTCTTGGTGATCCGGGCGACCTCGTTGTCCGCGTGGTCGACGATGGCGAAGTTCCACGCCCGCCAGTTCTCCGCCTTGATCGCGCCGACCTGCTGGCCGTTCACGTTCATCGCGAAGTTGATCTTCCCGATCATGTTCTGCTGGACGATCTCGCCGACCGGCGAGCCGTCCGGACGGGTCACGATCACCCGGGACTTGAAGATCTTCCCGGGCCGGGTCAGCAGCAGCTGCGGCTGGCCGTAGGCGTCGCGGATCTCCAGCTTGTGGGTCAGGAACTGGTCCCAGCTGGAGACGAAACGGAGGATCTTCCTCAGCACGCCCTGGCCGACCTCGGTGACCGAGCCGATGTCGCGGCCGTGCTGATCCATGACCTTGTACTCGTTGGTCACCTCGATCAGCTTGGCCTTCTGGTTCACGACCAGCACGGGCTCGGTGAAGAGGGTGCCGCCGCCGGGGCCGCCGGCCTGGACCCCGGCCTGCTGCTGCACCTGGCGCTGCACCTTGGGGTCGGCGGCCTGCGCCTGCGGGGCGCCGTACTGCTGCGGGGCGGCCTGCTGCTGCGGAGCGGCCTGCGGCGGGACCTGACCGGCGGGCGCCTGCGCCGGGTTGGTGTGCTGGGTCCACTGCGCGCCGTCCCAGTAGCGGAGCGTCTGCGGCGCTCCGTGCGGATCCGGGTACCAGCCTGCAGGGGTGTTCGATTGCGTGGTCACCGGGGCACACTACCCTGCCGTGACCGGTACCTGACCAGTCCGCACGGAGCGGTGTTCATCGCCCGTTCACTCCGTCGCGATCGCCGGGTCGCTGACGCCGGGGCGCCCGTTCTCGACATGGCCGGCGAAGCCGCGCAGGAAGGCCGGATCGGCGTCGCAGGTGACCGTCACGTCGTACCAGCGCCTGCTCGCCGTGAGGTCGACGGTGTGCCTGACGGTCGCGCCGGGCCGTACGGTCACGGTGGCCGGGCTGCCGCCGTAGCCGCTGACGAGCTTCAGCTTCACCGTGCCGGAACCCTTGTTGGTGAAGGTGAGTTCCAGCTGGTCGCCGACGTGCCGGGCGGTCGCCTCCGGTCCCGCGGCCTTGCCCCTGCCCTTGAAGACGCGCAGGAAGCCGTTGGGGCCGTGCACCGCGAGGTCGTGGACACCGCCGGAGTAGGCCGAGTTCCAGGTGTCGGAGAGAGACTTGCCCGCCTCGGTGGTGTAGCTCCAGGGGCCGTCGGTGCGGTTGCCGGAGGTCACGAGGAAGGCGGCGCCCGCGTGCGCCCCCGGGGCGAAGGTGAGTGTGAAGGTGCCGGCCGCCGTGTCCGCGCAACCGTCCACCACCGGGGCGTACTTCAGCGGGCGGGTGGGCCGGCTGCCGCGCTCCTGCCTGGGCAGCGAGGGGTGGGCGGGCGGCTTGGGCACGTAGTCCGGGTGGCGGTCCCGGTCCGGCGGCTCATAGGCGGCCGTGGACGGCAGCGCGACCGGCTCGGTGTCCCTGCGGGAGAAGTCGAAGGCACTGGTCAGGTCGCCGGTGACGGCGCGGCGCCAGGGCGAGACGTTCGGTTCGTGCACGCCGAAGCGGCGCTCGATGAACCGGATGATCGAGGTGTGGTCGAAGGTCTCGGAGCAGACGTAACCGCCCTTGCTCCAGGGCGAGACCACCAGCATCGGCACCCGCTGGCCGAGCCCGTAGGGGCCGGCGACATGGCTCGCGTCGCCCTTGTACAGGTCGAGCGAGGGGTCGACGGTCGACTTGCCCTGGGCGCCGGAGGACGGCGGGAAGGGCGGGACGACATGGTCGAAGAAGCCGTCGTTCTCGTCGTAGGTGAGGAAAAGTGCCGTCTTGCCCCACACCTCCGGGTTGGAGGTGAGCGCGTCCAGGACCTGGGCGACGTACCACGCGCCGTAGTTGGCGGGCCAGTTGGGGTGCTCGGTGAAGGCCTCGGGGGCGACGATCCAGGACACCTGCGGCAGCGTGCCGGCCTTGACGTCGGCCTTCAGCTGGTCGAAGAAGCCCTCGCCCTTCTTCGCGTCGGTGCCGGTGCGGGCCTTGTCGTACAGCGGGTCGCCGGGCTTGGCGTCGCGGTACTGGTTGAAGTAGAGCAGCGAGTTGTCGCCGTAGTTGCCACGGTAGGCGTCGTTGATCCAGCCCCAGCCGCCGGCGGCGTCCAGGCCGTCGCCGACGTCCTGGTAGATCTTCCAGGAGACCCCGGCCTTCTCCAGACGCTCGGGGTACGTCGTCCAGCCGTAGCCCTTCTCGTCGTTGCCGAGGACCGGGCCGCCGCCCTTGCCGTCGTTGCCGACGTAACCGGTCCACATGTAGTAGCGGTTCGGGTCGGTCGAGCCCATGAACGAGCAGTGGTAGGCGTCGCAGAGCGTGAAGGAGTCGGCGAGCGCGTAGTGGAACGGGATGTCCTCGCGGGTCAGGTACGCCATGGTCGTGGTGCCCTTGGCCGGCACCCACTTGTCGTACGTGCCCCCGTTGAAGGCGGCATGCGTGTCCTGCCAGCCGTGCGGCAGGTCCTGTATGAAGGCCAGGCCCAGGTCGTCGGCGTCCGGGTGGAAGGGCAGGATGTCCTTCGTGCCGTCGGACTGCTTCCAGACCGACCGGCCGTTCTGCGTGACGGAACGGGGATCGCCGAAGCCGCGGACGCCGCGGAGCGTGCCGAAGTAGTGGTCGAAGGATCGGTTCTCCTGCATGAGGACGACGATGTGCTCGACGTCCTGGACCGTCCCGGTGCGATGGTGCGCGGGCAGGGCCGCGGCGCGCTGGATGCTGTTGGACAGCGCGGTGAACGCGGTGGTGGCGCCCGTGAGTTGAAGGAAACGGCGCCGGTTGACTTCGGCCATGGGTGTGAGGGTCCTCTCGTCCTGACGTACGTGATGCCGCCGTGATGCCGTACACATGACGGAAGCTGCGCGGAGCGAGTGTTCCAAGAGCAGCAAACGTCAGGGAAGGGTCTGGTGGCGCCTGTGTGAAACTCGGCGGTCCGTGCGGTGCGCACCCCGAGGACACATGAGGCGGCGGCCGTCGAGGCCAACACTGGTGGCCGGTCGGCGACTTCGGGCTACCGAGTGGCGTGCCGCGCGAGGGCGCGGCCCGGTTCCAGCGCGTCCCGTTCGCCCTGCGCGTACAGAGCGACCCGTTCCAGACTGCGCCCTCCCGCCCCGTTGCCAGCAGCAGAAGGACGGACCGCCACTCCGAACGTGTCAGTGGCTGCGGGCTGGTCGCGCCCACGCGGCGGAGCCGCATGCCGAGCAGCCCCGGCTGTGCGGGGCGTGCTCCCCTTGCGGCCCGACGCCGTCGACGACCTGAACGCCGGCGGTGCCGGGTCAGTCCTCGGGGGTACGGACGACCGTGAGGTGTCCCGCCGGGCCACGTGGCCGGCGCGGGCGGCGTACGGGTGCGGCGGGCCGGCGGTTCTCGCGCAGGACCAGGGAAAGGCGCCGGTAGCCGAGGGCGCGCAGAACCTCCGGAGTCTCCTCGACGATGCGGCACTCGGTGGGGCCGCGGCGCGGGTCGGGATGGACCAGCAGCCGCACGGCCCCGTCGAGCCGGGTCGCCGTCTCCCCCACGGCCCGGATCCAGTGCGGCAGGCCCTGCCGGTAGGCGGCCTCCATGAGCGGGTCCTGGGCGATGTCCCGGCGGACCGCCTGGAGTTCGTGGTCGTGACCGTACGTCTCCAGGGCAGACCTGAGATGGGCCAGCATCGGCAGGCACCAGCCCTGCTCGTGCTCGCCGAGGACGTCGCCCGCGTCCGGGTGGAACAGGACGAACCGCAGGAAGTTGTCCCCGGGCATGGCCGTCGCATGCCGGCGCACCCCACGGAAAAGTGTCTCGAACGCGCCGTTGGCCATGACCACGTCCCAGCGGTGGTCGACGACCAGGGACGGGCAGGCGAGGGCCTCCAGCAGTACGCCGTAGTCCTGGAGATACGCCTGGGTCTCGCAGGTCTCGGGGACGGGCCGCGGTGCCGGCCGCCGCCCTCCTGCCTGATGTGCCATCGGGAGGTCACCCCTCTTGCCTCTGCCGCCTTCACGCGGCTCTGCGATCCTGCGGCCCCCGACAAGACCGTGTCAACTATCGTGGCATTCCATGCCCATTGACGGCCGAAATTCGCCACAGTTGTGGCGACACCTGGATGTGAGTTCGAGGCACCCGCTACTCTCCGGGAAGTTCACGGCGATCGCTCGTGAGAAGCACGGACACATCTGAAGCCCTCGAGAGACGTAGGAGTTCTGTCGGTGACGGATGGCTACGAGGATCCGGGCGCCACGGCGACCGCCCAGCTGCCGGCCGTCGTCGCCCGCGTCACCGCACTCGCCGACCGGCTCAGCGTGCCGCAGGCCGAGGTCTTCGACGTCGGGCGGCTCTCCGTGGCCTGCGGTGTGCCGGAGGCGGTGGTCAAGGCCCTGCTCAGTGGCCGGCCGGCCGGTGAACCGGACGTCCAGGCCCGCTTTCTGCAGCGCCTGGGCCTGCTGCGGCGCACCCGGCTGAAACCCAACGGCCGCACGTACACCCAGCAGGAGATCGCCGACGGCGCGGGCATGTCCCGGCAGCAGGCCGGCGCCCTCATCAACGGCGACCGGCGGCCGACCATGGAGCACTGCGACGCGCTGCAGCGTTTCTTCCGGGTGCACGCCGGCTTCCTCACCGCCGAGGACCCCGAGGCGCTGGCCGGTGCGCTGCAGCGCACCGAGCAGGAGCTGCTGCAGAAGCTCGCCGACCGGGAGCGGGCCGCCGCCGGGGCCGACCAGGACCCGCTGGAGCGGCTGCTGCAGGACCACGGGGTGCGCGGCATAGCCTGGCGGGCCGCGCAGCTGCCCACCGACCAGCACCGGGACAAGGTCGCGGAGTGGCTCGACATGCTCCTGGAAAGCGTCAAACGGCCCGAGTCGTGAGCCTGGGGAGGACTGTGGGCATCGGCAGGGACATGCGCCGGCTGTGCAACGAGCTGGCGGGCGGGCTGAGGCTGCCCGTGCCGGCACCGCCGGGAGAGCTGTACCGCGCGCTGTGCGCGGCGATGAGCCGCCGCCGCGGCCGGCCGGTGCACTTCCGGGCCGCCGCCTTCCCGCCGGGCACGGCGAGCGGGCTGTGGCTGGACCTGACCGACCGCGACCTCGTCGTCGTGGAGGAACGCACCGCTCCCGACCACCAGTTGGTGATCCTCGGCCATGAGCTCTGGCACCTGCAGGCCGACCACCGCGGACACCACGTCGACGGCATCGGCGTCGCCACGCGGCTGCTGTACGACGACACCGACCAGGACGCGTTCCGGGCCACGGTGCGGCGGGTCGCGGCGCGGACCCGCTTCGACCTCGCCGAGGAGCGGGAGGCCGAGACCTTCGGTCTGCTGCTGGCCAGCAAGTGCCGCACCTGGCTGGCCGGTTCGGCGCGCGGTCCGGTGCAGCGGGACGACGTGGTCGGACGCATCGAGGCGTCCCTGGGGTACCACTCGGGCACGAAGGGCTGACCCCAGGACGTTCGCCGCGCCGCCCCGGCCCACGCGCCGGCCGCACGTCGCCACCGGGCACGGCTCATTTCTTCACCTCCGCTGAGCGGGCGAACCGGCGCGGAGCCTAACGGCGTTGTCAGTGGCGGGCGGCAAGCTGGAGGGGTGCGCCGTACTGCGCGGCGCGCGGCGCCGCAGGCGCCTGACCGTGACGCCTACTCGGGGAGAGCCGACCGATGCCCACCGCCGTACTGACCGACCGTGAGCGCACCGCCGTACAGGCCTACCTCCGGCTGCTGCAGACGGTGCGCGCCGCCTTCGGCGGGCCGCCGGACGCGGGCCGGCCCGCCGTGGTGCCGCCCGCCGTGCTGGCCGAGGCGGAACAGGCCCTGGCGCGCGCGGGTCTCGCGGGCAACGAGGAGGAGTTCTTCCGTCTGCTGCGCGACTGGTGCCCGCCGGCCTGAGCGGACCTCCCGCGCCGGGGCGGCGGCGTTTGCCGCCGCGCCGGCCGGGGCTCAGGGGTGCGGGACGATCACGGCGGTGGCGACCAGTCCGTCGCGTACGGCCCACCGGCCGTCGAAGACCTGGAGCCGGCGGTCACCGATCCGGGGTCCGGGGACGAGGAGCTCGGCGCGCAGGGTGCCGTACGACGCGTCGCCGGGGCCCGGGTGGAGGATGATGTCCGCCTCGGAGAAGTCCAGCCACAGGCGGGTGAGCGGGAACCATGCCTTGTAGACGGACTCCTTGGCGCTGAACAGGATCCGGTCCCAGTGCACGGCGGGCCGCTGCCCGGCGAGCCGGGCGAGCCGCTCGCCCTCCGCGGGCAGGAAGACCGCGGGGCCGACGCCCTCCGGGAGCGGTCCGTGCGGTTCCGCGTCGATGCCGAGGGAGGCCAGGTCGCCCGCGCGGGCCAGGGCGGCGGCGCCGTAGCCGTCGCAGTGGGTCATGCTGCCGATCAGACCGGCCGGCCAGCGCGGTGCGCCCCGCTCGCTGCTGAGCACGGGCTGCGCCGGCACGCCCAGCTTCTCCATGGCCCGCCGGGCACAGCCGCGTACGGCGGCGAACTCGCGGCGGCGCTTGTCCACCGCGCGTTCGACGAGCACGGCCTCCTCGGGGTAGAGCGGGGCGTCCCACAGCGGATCGTCACCGTGTGCCTCCACGGCCACGACCGACTCCGGGAGCAGCACCTCGATCACCGGTTCCGACCTCCATCGGCAGGATGCGGCGCAGCCTCCCCGGCGGTTCCGGGCGCTTGCGCCATTCGCGGGGATAGCCTACGGAGACCTCTTCGAAGCGGACTCCGTCGTGCCAGGTGGTGCGCGGGATGTGCAGATGGCCGTAGACCATCGTGGCGACGGGGAAACGGCGGTGCCAGTCGGCCGTCAGCCCGGTGCCGCACCACATGGCGAACTCGGGATACCACAGCACCTCGGTGGGATGCCGGTGCAGCGGATAGTGGTTGACCGGTACGACCGGCAGGTCCGCGGGGAGCGCGGCGAGCCTGCGCTCGGTCTCGGCGACCCGCGCCCGGCACCAGGCGTCACGGGTCGGATAGGGGTCGGGATGCAGCAGGTACTCGTCGTTGCAGACGACGCCCGTGCCGTGCGCGTAGGCCAGGCCCTCGGCCTTGGTGGCGCAGCCGGGCGGCAGGAACGAGTAGTCGTACAGCAGGAACAGCGGGGCGACGGCGACCGGGCCGCCGGGGCCCCGCCACACCGGGTAGGGGTCCTCGGGGGTGACGACACCCAGCTCCCGGCACAACTCGACCAGGTGTTCGTAGCGGGCGACGCCGCGCAGGGTGACGGGATCCTTCGGGTGGGTCCACAGCTCGTGGTTGCCGGGCGCCCACAGCACCTTGCGGAAACGACCCGCCAGCTTCTCGAGGGCCCAGTGGATGTCGGCGACCGTCTCGGCGATGTCACCGGCCACGATCAGCCAGTCCGCCGCGCTCGTGGGCCGCATGTCCTCGACCAGGGCACGGTTCTCCGGATAGGTGATGTGCAGGTCACTGACGGCCAGCAGCTGTCCGGCCCCGGCCGCAGACTCCACACCGCACCCCTTCCGGTCATCCTCTGCCCTGTTCCGATCACCCTCTGTCCGGTCCACAAGAACACATTCCCGGACAGCGGAGCAAGCGGCAATCCGTCACACTCGCGTGACACGCGCGGGCGCTTGAAAGCCGTATGATCGCCCCGGCATCAGCACCCCAACCTCCCTTTTCGCGGGGGTCGTTCGGTGTCCCTTCCTCCCTCCTGCCCGGGCACGGGCCGCCGAGCCCTGCCCGAAAACCCTGAAAGGCGGCCTGCATGCTCTCTCGCGTACGCGTCTGGCTCAACCGCACGTACGCGGAGAACGTGTTCTTCATGGATCAGCTGCGCAGAAATCCCAGCGACCGCGCGGTGGAGATCCATGCCACGCACGGGGACCCCGACTCCCCCGTGCTGGCCGCCGCCGACACCGCCGGCCCGGAGCCGGAGGGCCTGTCCCCGGCCGGGTACGTCGAGTACGCCCTCGACCAGTGCGTCCGGCGCGGCATCGACGTGTTCGTGCCCCGGCTGCACCAGGCGGCGATCGTGGCGCACCGCGCGGAGTTCGCGGCGGCCGGTACGGCACTGCTGGCGCCGACTCGCGAGGCGGTGGCCGTGTTCGAGGACAAGGCGACCGCGTACGAGGCGGTCCGTTCGGTGGGGGTCCCGGTGCCGCCGTGGTGGCGGGTCCGCACGGCGGACGAACTCCTCACAGCCGTCGGGGAGTTGGAGGCGGCCGGGCACAAGCCCTGCGTCAAGCCGGCCGCCGGGGCCGGCGGGGCCGGCTTCCGGATGATCACCCGCGCCCCGTTCTCGCTGGCGGACCTCTCCGGATTCCCGGGCCCGTGCGTCCAGCTGGACCTGGTGGTCGAGGCGCTGCGGCGGGCCGAGGAGCCGGTGGACTGGCTGGTGATGCCGCGCCTGGAGCAGCCCGAGGTGTCCGTGGACTGCCTGACCGGGCCGGACAACCGGCTGCGGCTGGCGGTGGGCCGCACCAAGAACGGCCGCCGCCGGGGCTTCACCCTGGAGGAACGGTGGCTGGAACCGGCCCGGCTGATCGTGGAGGGCTTCGGGGTGCACCATCTGTCCAACATCCAGTTCCGCATGCTCGGCGACCGGCCGGTGCTGCTGGATGTGAACACGCGGCCCTCCGGGGGCTTGCACCAGCTGTCCCTGTGCGGGATGAACGCACCCTGGGCCGCCGTGCAGTTGGCGCTGGGCGAGGATCCGGGGGTGCTCGAGCCGCCGTTCCTGGGGCAGGACTACACGGTGGTCCCGGGGCTGCGGCCTGTGGTGCCCGCTTCGCTTCCCCGGCAGAGGGAAGCGGAGATCACCCTGCCGGCGGTGCCTGCGCAGGCGGGTTCGGCGGTGGAGGCACTGCCGCTTTAGGGCGTGGGCCGGCCGACAACGCCGGCCCTGCGGGGGAGCGCGCCCTCGCTGTCCCCCGGTTTTCAGGACCGGGAGACATTTTTTTCCCGCGGGGGTGTATCAGAGCGCGTCCCCGCCGCTCTCCATGACAGCAACGCAAAGCCCACGGGGGACCAACGGGGGAATCCACGGGGGAACGGGCCGGCCGGTCGCTGTCACGGGGGGCGACCGGCCGGCCCGGTGGGTAGGGCACGCGAGGGGGGCCGCTCGGCCCACGACCGGCCCGCCCGGCCCCGCCGCAGACGCAGGGTCAGGATCTGGAAGAGCCGCAGCGCGACCGGGACCGAGCCGTCGGGGCGCACTTCCGCCTCGGCCGGCGGTCGCTCCAGCAGGTCGGCGCCCTGGGCACCGGCCAGCGGGAAACCGGTGCGCAGCGGAAACGCTTACTTCAGGTACGCCAGGCCAGGATGGACCTCGGTGTACGCCTCGACCAGTCTGCGGGCCACATTGACCGAGTCGACCAGCGGATGCAGCGCGAAGGCCTTCACGGCCGTCTGCCGGGATCCGGAGTCGGCAGCGGCGAGCACCTCGCGCTCGACGGCCTTGACGGAGCAGACCAGCCCGGTGGCGTGGCCGGGCAGCGGGGCGACGGCGACCGGATGGGCGCCGCCCGCGTCGACCAGGCAGGGGACCTCGATGACGGCATCGGCGTCGAGCGCCGAGAGGGTGCTCCGATTGCGCACGTTCAGGATCAGCGTCGTCCGCTCGTCCCGGGCGATGGCCCGCATCAACGCCAGCGCCACCTTCTCGTAGCCGCCGGACAGGTCCTCGGCCTCGCGCTCCCCCGCGCCGGCGCTCTCCCGGTTCTCGGCCATGTAGGTGGCCTCGCGTTCCGCGCGGGTGCGGTTCCACACGTCCAGCGCGGACCGGTCCGTGCGCAGGGCCTCCGCGTAGAAACGGGCCTGCTGATCGCGCAGGAAGGCCCCCCGGGTCTGCTCGGCCTCCTGGTAGGCGCGCACGGTTTCGCGCTTGAAGTAGTAGTAGTGCAGGTACTCGTTGGGGATCGCGCCGAGCGACTGCAGCCAGTCGGCCCCGAACAGCCTTCCCTCCTCGAAGGAGCCGAGCAGGGCGGGATCGGCGAGCAGGCGCGGGAGTTCGTCGCGTCCGGCGACGCGCAGGCCGCGTACCCAGCCGAGGTGGTTGAGGCCGACGTAGTCGACGAAGGCCTCCGTCGGGTCGGCGCCGAGAACGCGGGCGATACGGCGTCCGAGGCCGACGGGGGAGTCGCAGATGCCGATGACGCGGTCGCCGAGGTGCCGCGACATGGCCTCGGTGACCAGGCCGGCGGGATTGGTGAAGTTGATGACCCAGGCGTTCGGGGCGAGGCGGGCCACGCGCCGGGCGATGTCGACGGCGACGGGGACGGTGCGCAGACCGTAGGCGATGCCGCCCGCGCCGACGGTCTCCTGGCCGAGCACCCCCTCGGCGAGCGCCACCCGCTCGTCGTCGGCGCGGCCCTCCAGGCCGCCGACGCGGATCGCGGAGAAGACGAAGTCGGCGCCGGCGAGCGCCTGGTCGAGGTCGGTGGTGGCGGTCACTCGGGGCGCGTCGGGGAAACCGGCGGCTTGCGCATCCAGTACACGGGTTACCGCATACAGTCGACGGTCGTCCAGGTCGTGCAGGACGACCTCGGTGACCCGCCCTGCGGCGCGGTCGGTCAGCAGGGCACCGTACACGAGCGGCACGCGGAATCCGCCGCCGCCCAGAATCGTCAGCTTCACCTCTGCACCCTTCCCGGAACTCCAGCCACGACCACCACGACCACCTCGGTCACCTCGACCACCTCGACGCTCGCTTTCCGGAGCGCGGACCGGGTGGCCGGGTCCAACGGCGCGTCCGTCACCGGCGCGTCCAGGAGGGGCTCCCGAGCACAGGGAGCACGATGCTCGCCGGCTCGCTCGTCGGGTGCCTGCGGAAACCTCACATGCCGTCATCGTAGTGGCGCCGAATCCGCATCCGCCGACCCGGACCACCCTCAGCGGCCCGGACAACGGGCCCGTTCGCGGACCACTGCGCCGCCACCGAGTCCACCCCGGCTCTTCAGGGCGGCTTCATCCAGCGGTCCCGGGGCCACGGAATTCTGCACCGTGTGAGCGACGGAAGACCGGCCGGGCGCGGCGGCGCCGGGCCGTACGAGCACCAGGCGTGCCGGGCTCCGGTCCGTATCCGGTGCCACCGGCACGAGGGAATCGTGCTCGTCAACGACTATTACCTCCGGGGCCTTGGCCGACTGGCCGCGACCTGGGAGCTGGTGCGGGCCGACGGCCGGATCCTGACCGCTCCCGCCGGCCTGCCCGATCTGAGGCCGGGCGAGACGGCGGCCGTACTCCCGCCGTTCCGGCTGCCGCGGGACGGCGGCGAGGCCTGGCTGACGCTGCGGGTGGTGACGGCGGTGGACGAGCCGTGGGCGCCGCGCGGTACGGAGCTGTGCGCGCCGCGGGTCCGGCTGCGGACGGCACCCCTGGCTCCCCTGGCCGCCCGGCAGGCCGATGCCGACAGTGTCGTACGGCCGTTCCCCCCGGCCCCGGCCCGGGCCGGGAGCCACCGCCGGAACCGGCCCCGGCGCGCCCGCTGACCCGGTTCGCCTCCCCCTCCCCCCGCCCCCTCACCCAGTGGCCTTCACCGAGCACCCATGTGTACGCCGCATGACCCCCTCCTTCATGAACCCACTGACCCGCCTCCTTCGTGAACCCACTGACCCGCGAAGCGTCGCGCCCGAGCGTCGCACGGTGCTCCTCGTGGCAGGCTTCACCCGGTGAACTCCCCTGCCGCGAGGGGACTTTCTTTGTTTCAAGCCTTGACGGCCGTGGGGGCGGGGAGCACATTTGGCGGCACCTTGAGAGCGCTCTCAGAACCCGTCGAGGGCGCCCGCCGAGGACTCCCGCACACCCCCGTACCCGAGAGGCCTCCCCATGAGCGATTCCTCCGGCATACCCGGAAAACGCCCCCGGCGGCACCCCCTGCGGCGCGCGCTCGTCGCCGCCGTCGCCACGCTCGGCCTGGCCGCGGCCGTCGCCACGGCGGCCACCGCACCCGCCAACGCCACCGCCCCCACCCCTCCCTCGGGCTGGACCCAGCTCTTCCTGGACGACTTCAACGGCACGGCCGGCTCCGGTGTGAACACCGCGAACTGGCAGTACGACACCGGCACTTCGTACCCGGGCGGCGCCGCCAGCTGGGGCACCGGCGAGGTCGAGACGATGACCCCGAGCACGGACAACGTGGCCCTGGACGGCAAGGGCGACCTGCTCATCACGCCGCGCCGGGACGCCTCCGGCAACTGGACCTCCGGGCGGATCGAAACCACCCGTACCGACTTCCAGCCCCCGGCCGGCGGCAAGCTGCGCGTGGCGGCGCGGATCCAGATGCCCGACGTGACCGGCGACGCAGCCGCGGGTTACTGGCCCGCCTTCTGGATGCTGGGCGCCCCCTACCGCGGCAACTACCAGAACTGGCCGAGCGTCGGCGAGCTGGACATCATGGAGAACGTCCAGGGCCTGAACAAGACGTGGGCCACGATGCACTGCGGAACCAGTCCCGGCGGCCCGTGCAACGAGACGACGGGCCTCGGCAACTCGACCGCGTGCCCGAACACCACCTGCCAGTCGGGCTTCCACACCTACACGATGGAGTGGGACCGCTCGGTGAGCCCGGAGGCGATCCGCTTCTCCGTCGACGGCGTGACCTACCAGACGGTCACAGCCAACCAGATGGACGCGACGACCTGGGCCAACGCCACCAACCACGGTTTCTTCGTCATCCTGGACGTGGCGATGGGCGGCGGCTTCCCGGCGGCGTTCGGCGGCGGCCCGACCGGCGCCACGGAGCCCGGACACCCCATGGCCGTCGACTATGTGCAGGTCCTCGAGTCCTCGGGCAGCGGGGGTGGCACCACTCCCCCGCCGTCCGGCAACCGCGACGCCTACAGCGCCGTCCAGGCCGAGTCCTACGACAGCCAGTCCGGCACCGCCACCGAGACCACCACGGACACCGGCGGCGGCCAGGACATCGGTCACCTCGCGAACGGCGACTGGGCGCTGTACAAGGGGGTCGCCTTCGGCTCGGCACCGGCCACCCAGTTCTACGCGCGTGTGGCCGGCGGGGCCGCGGCCGGGGTGAGCGGGCTGGTGGAAGTGCGGCTGGACAGCCGGAGCAACGCGCCCGTCGGCAGCTTCGCCATCGGCAACACCGGCGGCTGGCAGAGCTGGAAGACGGTGCCGGCCAACATCAGCTCGGTGGTCGGCACCCACGACGTCTATCTGACCTTCAGCAGCGGCCAGCCCGCGGACTTCGTGAACGTGAACTGGTTCGACTTCGGTCACTGACCCCGACCGCCGTCCTGGGGCGAGCACCAGGACGGCACGGGGGCCCACCCCAGTGCGCCCACCCCGGCGGCCCGCGAAGCTGAACGGGTCCACGCCGGTCCGCACTTGGGAGGAACGTTGCACCTCTCCACCTCGCCGTCGCCACGCAGAACGGCCCGGTACCGCAGCAGGCTCCCGCGGCAGCTGGCCGCGGGAGTCTGCTGCGCGCTGCTGCTGAGCGGGCTGCCCGCCGCCACCGCCGCCGCTGCCGCCGCCCGGCCCCCGGTGCCGGCGCGGCACCAGGAGCACGGCCGGGGCACCCTGCTCTCCCACACGAAGCTGTACACCCTCGCGACCCCGCAGGACGCGGCGGACGAGCTGCATGCGGCCGGGTTCGCGGCCGGCACCGTGCGCCACGGCGTGGTCGCGTACCGGTTGGTCTACCGGACGGTCGACGCGCACGGGCGGCCCACCACCGCGAGCGGGCTGTTCGTCGTGCCGCTGGGGAGCGGTGCACGCCTGCGGGTGGTGTCCTTCGCCCATGGCACGGGGGTCAACAGGGACGACTCCCCGTCCGAGAAGCGCCGGGACTTCGTGTCCGCGCCGGCGATCGCGCACGCGGCGGCCGGTGCGGCGGTGGTCGCCCCCGACTATCTGGGCATGGGCGAGGGCCCCGGTCCGCACCCTTGGATGGACATCGGCTCGGAGACCACGGCATCGGTGGACATGCTGCGCGCGGCCCGCGCCTTCGCGCCCCGTACGGGGCATGTGCTGGAGCGCGAGGTGATGGTGACCGGTTTCTCGCAGGGCGCCTCGGCGGCACTGGGACTCGGCCGGGCTCTTCAGGCGGGCGAGGACCGCTGGTTCAGGCTGGGCGCGCTGGCGCCGGTCAGCGGGGCGTACGACTTCGGCGGTGCGGAGCTGCCCGCGCTGCTGGACGGCGGAGTCGACCCCAAGATGGGCGTGATGTATATGGCGTACCTGCTGGTGGCGTTCAACCGGCTCCACCACCTCTACGACACCCCGGGCGAGGTCTTCCGGGCGCCGTACGACCGGGGGATCGAGGCGCTGTTCGACGGCTCCCACACGGGACGGCAACTGGCGGCGGGCACTCCCGGCACCCTGGACGAGCTGCTGACCGGGCACGGGCGGGCGATGCTCGCGCATCCGTCCGGACCGCTGGCGGCGGCCCTGCGCACGACCGACGCCGTGTGCACCGACTGGGCGCCGCGGGCCCCCGTCCGGCTGTTCATGGCGACGGGTGACGAACAGGCCGTCACGGCCAACACCGAGCACTGCCGGGCGGCTCTGCGGACGAACGGCGTGCACGTACGGGTCGTCGATGCGGGTGCCGCCGACTACCACGGCTCCCGGCACCTGGGGTCCGAGGCCGCGGCCACTCCGGCGATCGTGCGCTGGTTCGGGGAGTTGACGCGCGGGTGAGCTGAACCCGGTGTCCGGCGGGACGTTCAGCGCAGCTCCGCCCGGAACGCGACCGGTGTCTGACCGCTGTGCAGGTGGAAGAACTTGGTGAAGTTCGCCGCGTCGGGGAAGCCCACCGCTGCCCCGACGCGGCCGATCGGCATGTCGGTGTGGGCGAGGAGGCGTTTGGCCTCCAGGACGACGCGTTTGTCGATGAAGCCCTTGGGCGTCCCACCGGTGGCGGCGCGGACGGCGCGGACGAGGGTGCGGCGGGAGTAACCGAGGGCGTCGGCGTAGGCGCTGACGCTGTGGTTGGTGGCGAAGCCGTGCTCGACGGCGTCCCGGAAGCGGGTGAAGGTGCTGTCCGTCTGCTGCCGGGTGACCTCCGCGGAGCTCGCCGCGAGGTGCGCGAGGCGCAGCAGGAACGCGGTCAGGGTGTGCCTGAGGACGGCGGCGTGCAGGCTGAGCGGGAGCGTGGCGGTGTCCTCGTACTCGCGGCGCAGCTGGTCGAGGGAGGCCTGCAGGGCGGTGAGCCGGTCCGGGTGGGGGTGCAGCAGGGGCGGGAGGTCGTAGCGGTACAGACCGGTGGCCTCGACGGTGGCCCGTGGCAGAAAGCCGGGTTGCATGGTCAGGACGGTTCCGCGGTACACGGTCTCGCGGGAGAAGCGGTGGACCTGTCCGGGGCGGATCCAGAGCAGGTCGCCGGCGCCGGCCTGGTACTCGGCGAAGTCGATCATGTGCCGTACGGGGCCGTCGGTGAACAGCATGACGACGTGGAAGTCGATGCGGTGGACGCGGTGCAGGGGGGCGTCGGCGTGCCAGGTGCGGTCGGTGCCCATGGGGCCGATCTGCATGCCGACGCCGCCGACGGCCAGTTCGGCCGGGAAGGGGAAGGTTCTGATGCCGTCGCCGTCAGGGTGAGGGGTTCCGCCTGTCATGTCCTTTTCGTGCCGTCCCTGTCGCGCGCTCGCTGTCCCAGATTCACCACAGGCTGACACACCCCGACCTTTCCTCGAAAAAGTCAGACTTTTAAGTTTGAACGCGTCAGGTCAGCAATCCCGCACTGAACGAGGACTTCTTGAAGATGACCATGCAGACTCCCGATGGTTTCGAGTGGACTGACCTCGACCGACGTGCCGTGGACACCGCCCGTCTGCTGGCGGCCGACGCGGTCCAGAAGGTGGGCAACGGCCACCCGGGGACCGCGATGAGCCTGGCGCCTGCCGCGCACACGATCTTTCAGAAGGTGATGCGTCACGATCCCGCCGACCCGGAGTGGGCCGGCCGGGACCGATTCGTCCTCTCCCCGGGCCACACCTCGCTGACCCTGTACACGCAGCTGTTCCTGTCCGGGTACGAGCTGGAGCTGGACGACCTGAAGGCGTTCCGGACCCAGGGCTCCAGGACGCCGGGACACCCCGAGTACGGGCACACCGCCGGCGTCGAGACCACCACCGGCCCGCTCGGCCAGGGGGTCGCCAACGCGGTCGGCATGGCGATGGCCGCCCGCTACGAGCGCGGCCTGTTCGACCCGGACGCGCCGCAGGGTGCGTCCCCCTTCGACCACACCGTCTGGGCGATCGTCTCCGACGGCGACCTGGAGGAGGGCGTCTCCGCCGAGGCCTCCTCGCTCGCTGGTCACCAGAAGCTCGGCAACCTCGTCCTCCTCTACGACGACAACCACATCTCCATCGAGGGCGACACCGCGACCGCGTTCTCCGAGGACGTGCTGAAGCGCTACGAGGCCTACGGCTGGCACACCCGGCGCATCGAGCCCACCGCCGACGGCGACATCGACGTGCCCGCCCTGTACGCGGCGCTGACGGCCGCGCAGGCCGAGACCGGGCGGCCCTCGATCATCGCGATGCGCACGATCATCGCCTGGCCCGCCCCGAACGCGCAGAACACCGAGGCCTCCCACGGCTCCGCACTCGGCGCGGAGGAGATCGCCGCCACCAAGCGCGTCCTCGGCTTCGACCCGGAGCAGACCTTCCAGGTCGAGGACGCCGTGCTGAAGCACACGCGCCGGGCCCTGGACCGGGGTGCCGAGGCGCACGCCGCCTGGGACAAGCGGATCGCCCAGTGGCGTACCGCGCAGCCGGAGCGGGCCCGCCTCTTCGACCGGATCGCCAAGGGCGAGCTGCCCGAGGGCTGGGAGAACGCGCTGCCGGTGTTCGAGGAGGGCAAGTCGGTCGCCACCCGCGCCGCCTCCGGCAAGGTGCTGCAGGCGCTCGGCCCGGTGATCCCCGAGCTGTGGGGCGGCTCCGCCGACCTCGCAGGATCCAACAACACCACCATCGACAAGACCAGCTCCTTCCTGCCGGCCGGCAACCCGCTGCCCGAGGCCGACCCCTACGGCCGTACCGTCCACTTCGGCATCCGCGAGTTCTCCATGGCCGCGGAGATGAACGGCATCGCCCTGCACGGCAACACCCGCGTCTACGGCGGCACCTTCCTCGTCTTTTCCGACTACATGCGCAACGCGGTGCGCCTGTCGGCGCTCATGCAGCTGCCGGTGACATACGTGTGGACGCACGACTCCATCGGCCTGGGCGAGGACGGCCCCACCCACCAGCCCGTCGAGCACCTCGCGTCGCTGCGCGCCATCCCGGGTCTGAACATCGTCCGCCCGGCCGACGCCAACGAGACCGCGATCGCCTGGGCCGAGATCCTGAAGAGGCACGCCACCGACCCCGCCCCGCACGGGCTCGCGCTCACCCGCCAGGGCGTGCCGGTGTACGCGCCGAACGAGGACGCGGCCAAGGGCGGCTATGTGCTGCGCGAGTCCTCGACCGAGGTCCCGGAGGTGATCGTCATCGCGACGGGTTCCGAGGTGCAGCTGGCCGTGGCCGCGCGGGAACGGCTGGAGGCCGAGGGGATCGGCACGCGGGTGGTGTCGATGCCGTCCGTGGAGTGGTTCGAGGAGCAGCCGCGCGAGTACCGCGAGCGGGTGCTGCCGCCGGCCGTGAGGGCCCGGGTCGCCGTCGAGGCCGGGATCGGGCTGACCTGGTACCGGTTCGTGGGCGACGCGGGACGCATCGTCTCCCTCGAGCACTTCGGCGCCTCCGCCGATGCCAAGACCCTGTTCACCGAGTTCGGCTTCACCCCCGAGAACGTCGCCGCCGCGGCCCGCGAGTCGCTCGCCGCCGCGCGCGCCTGACACCGACGCCCGATACCGACGCAAGCAGAAAGATGATCACTGTGACCGAAGCAATCGCGACCCCGGGAGCCCTCAAGCGACTCGCCGACGAGGGCGTGTCGATCTGGCTCGACGACCTGTCGCGCAAGCGGATCACGTCGGGCAGCCTCGCCGAGCTGGTGGCGAGCGGCAGCGCCGTCGGTGTCACCACCAACCCGTCGATCTTCCAGGCCGCCATCGGCTCCGGCGAGGGCTATGAGGAGCAGCTCACCGACCTCGCCGTACGGGGTGTGACGGTGGACGAGGCAGTGCGGATGATGACGACCGCCGACGTGCGGACTGCCGCCGATATCCTGGATTCTGTATACGCCGCCTCCGCCGGCCGCGACGGCCGGGTCTCCATCGAGGTCGACCCGCGCCTGGCCCACGACACCGGGGCCACAGTCGCCGAGGCCAAGCAGCTGGCCTGGCTGGTGAACCGCCCCAACGTGATGATCAAGATTCCGGCGACCAAGGCGGGCCTCCCGGCGATCACCGAGGTCATCGGCCTCGGCATCAGCGTCAACGTGACCCTGATCTTCTCCCTGGAGCGCTACCGCGAGGTCATGGCCGCCTACCTGGCCGGCCTGGAGAAGGCCCGCGAGCACGGCATCGACCTGGCCACCATCCACTCCGTGGCGTCGTTCTTCGTCTCCCGCGTGGACACCGAGATCGACAGGCGGCTGACCGCACTCGGCACCGACGAGGCCCTCGCCCTCAAGGGCCGCGCGGCACTCGCCAACGCCCGCCTCGCCTACGAGGCCTACGAGGAGGTGTTCGGCTCTGCCGGCCATGCGGCACAGCCCGACGAGCGCTGGGTCGCCCTCGCCGGTGCCAGGGCCAACAAGCAGCGCCCGCTGTGGGCGTCGACCGGTGTGAAGGATCCCGCATACAAGGACACCCTGTACGTGGACGAGCTGGTCGCGCCCGGAACGGTCAACACCATGCCGGAGGCCACGCTGAACGCTGTCGCCGACCACGGCGAGATCACCGGCGACACGGTGTCCGGCGGCTACGCGCAGGCCCACGCCGACCTGGCCGCCGTGGAGCGGCTCGGCATCTCCTACGACGAGGTCGTCCAGCAACTGGAGGACGAGGGCGTCGCCAAGTTCGAGGCGGCCTGGCAGGAGCTGCTGGACGCCGTGGCGAAGTCCCTGAAGAGCAAGGGAGTTGACGCCCGATGACCGACAACGCACCCGCCGCCGCCCCGGCGCCCGAAGAGGCGCCGGCTCCGGTGGCCCTTCCGGGACATGGCGTCGCCGACTGGGTGAACCCGCTGCGGGACGCCCGCGACCGCAGGCTCCCCCGGATCGCCGGCCCGTCCGGGCTGGTCATCTTCGGTGTGACCGGTGACCTGTCCCGCAAGAAGCTGATGCCGGCCGTGTACGACCTGGCCAACCGGGGTCTGCTCCCGCCGGGCTTCTCCCTCGTCGGGTTCGCCCGCCGGGACTGGGAGGACCAGGACTTCGCCCAGGTCGTCCACGACGCGGTCCGCGAGCACTCCCGCACCCCGTTCCGCGAGGAGGTGTGGCAGCAGCTCGCCGAGGGCATGCGGTTCATCCCCGGTGACTTCGACGACGACACCGCGTTCAAGCAGCTCAAGGACGCCGTCGACGAGCTGGACGCCTCCCGCGGCACCGGCGGCAACTTCGCCTTCTACCTCTCGGTGCCCCCGAAGTTCTTCCCGAAGGTCGTGCAGCAGCTGAAGAAGCACGGCCTGGCCAGCCCGCCCCAGGGTGCCTGGCGGCGCGCGGTCATCGAGAAGCCGTTCGGGCACGACCTGGACAGCGCCCGCGACCTGAACGCGATCGTGCACGAGGTGTTCGAGCCGGACCAGGTGTTCCGGATCGACCACTACCTCGGCAAGGAGACCGTCCAGAACATCCTGGCGCTGCGCTTCGCCAACCAGATGTACGAGCCCATCTGGAACCGGTCGTACGTCGACCACATCCAGATCACCATGGCCGAGGACATCGGCATCGGCGGCCGGGCCGGCTACTACGACGGCATCGGCGCCGCCCGTGACGTCATCCAGAACCACCTGCTGCAGCTGATGGCGCTGACCGCCATGGAGGAGCCGATCGCGTTCGACGCGGAGGCGCTGCTCACCGAGAAGCTGAAGGTGCTGAAGTCGGTGCGGCTGCCGGAGGACCTCGGCAAGCACACCGTGCGGGCGCAGTACGCGGAAGGCTGGCAGGGCGGCGAGAAGGTCGTCGGCTACCTCCAGGAGGACGGCATCGACCCCGCGTCGAAGACCGACACCTTCGCCGCGGTCAAGCTGGGCATCGACAACCGCCGCTGGGCGGGCGTCCCCTTCTATCTGCGCACCGGCAAGCGTCTGGGCCGCCGGGTCACCGAGATCGCGGTGGTCTTCAAGCGCGCCCCGCACTCCCCCTTCGACTCCACCGCGACCGAGGAGCTGGGCCAGAACGCGATCGTCATCCGGGTCCAGCCGGACGAGGGCATGACCGTGCGGTTCGGCTCCAAGGTGCCGGGCACCTCGATGGAGATCCGGGACGTTTCGATGGACTTCGCGTACGGCGAGTCGTTCACCGAGTCCAGCCCGGAGGCGTACGAGCGGCTCATCCTGGACGTGCTGCTCGGCGACGCGAACCTGTTCCCCCGTCACCAGGAAGTGGAAGAGTCCTGGAAGATCCTCGACCCGATCGAGGAGTACTGGGCGGCGCACGGCCGGCCGGCGCAGTACGCGTCGGGCAGCTGGGGACCGAGGGAAGCGGACGAGATGCTCGCACGAGACGGACGGAGCTGGCGCAGGCCATGAAGATCGACCTGACCGACACCACGGCAAGCAAGATCAACAAGGCGCTGGTGCAGGGCCGCCGCGCCATCGGCACCCCGGCCGTGGGCATGGTCCTGACGATGGTCATCGTCACGGACGAGGAGAACGCCTACGACTCGATCAAGGCCGCCGAGGAGGCCTCGCGCGAGCACCCCTCGCGGACCCTGGTCGTCATCAAGCGGCACGCGCGCACCCTGCGCGACCGCACCCACTCCCGGCTGGACGCCGAGGTCCGGGTCGGTTCCGAGGCGGGCACCGGTGAGACGGTCGTGCTGCGCACCTACGGCGAGGTGTCCGACCACGCCGACTCGGTCGTCCTGCCGCTGCTGCTGCCGGACGCCCCGGTGGTCGTGTGGTGGCCGGGAGACGCCCCCGACGCCCCGTCCAAGGATCCCCTGGGCACCCTCGCCCAGCGCCGGATCACCGACCTGTACGCCGTCGAACGGCCACTGGAGGTCCTTCAGATCCGGGCGCGCACCTACGCCCCCGGCGACACCGACCTCGCCTGGACCCGGCTGACCCTGTGGCGGTCCATGCTGGCCGCCGCGCTGGACCAGGCCCGGGTGAAGGTGACGTCGGCCGCCGTGGAGGCCGAGGCGGACAACCCCAGCGCCGAGCTCCTCGGCCGCTGGCTCGAGGCCCGCCTCGGCGTCCCGGTGGACCGGGTGGTCAGCGGCGGCCCGTTCGTCACCGCTGTGCGCCTCGGCACGGCGAACGGCGAGATCGTCGTCGACCGCCCCGAGGGCCCCCTCGCGACCCTGTCGCTGCCGGGCCAGCCGCCGCGCACCCTGGCGCTGAAGGTCCGCCCCACCTCCGAACTCATCGCCGAGGAGCTGCGCCGCCTCGACGCCGACGAGATGTACGCCATCGCCCTCAAGGGCGAGGCCGCCGAGGAGAACGCCTGAGATGGCCCCGTCCGAGTTTCCTGAACTCACCCACCGGCCCGAGTGGACGGCCCTCGCCGACCACCGCGCCGAGGGGCAGCCGCAGCTGCGCGAGCTGTTCGCGGCGGACCCCGGCCGCGCCGAGCGGTATGCCGTACGGGCCGGCGACCTGTACATCGACTACAGCAAGCACCTGATCACCGACGAGACCCTGGCCCTGCTCCAGGAACTGGCCACCGCCACCGGTGTGTTCGCGCTGCGCGACGCCATGTTCCGCGGCGAGAAGATCAACCTCACCGAGAACCGGGCCGTGCTGCACACCGCGCTGCGCGCCGCGCGGGACGCGGTGGCCGAGGTCGACGGCGAGAACGTCGTCCCGAAGGTGCACGCGGTGCTGGACAAGATGGCCGGCTTCGCCGACCGGGTCCGCTCCGGTGAGTGGACCGGCCACACCGGCAGGCGGATCAGGAACGTCGTCAACATCGGCATCGGCGGCTCCGACCTCGGCCCCGCCATGGCCTACGAGGTGCTGCGCCCTTACACGGCACGGGAGTTGACGTTCCGGTTCGTTTCGAACGTGGACGGCGCCGACCTGCACGAGGCGACCCGTGACCTGGATCCGGCGGAGACCCTGTTCATCGTCGCCTCCAAGACGTTCACCACGATCGAGACGATCACCAACGCCAGCTCCGCGCGCACGTGGCTGCTCGACGGGCTGGGGGGTGACGAGAAGGCGGTCGCCAAGCACTTCGTCGCCCTGTCCACCAACGCCGAGAAGGTCACCGGCTTCGGCATCGACCCGGACAACATGTTCGAGTTCTGGGACTGGGTCGGCGGCCGGTACTCGTACGACTCGGCGATCGGCCTGTCCCTGATGATCGCCATCGGCCCGGAGCGGTTCCGGGAGATGCTCGACGGCTTCCGGCTGATGGACGAGCACTTCCGCACCGCACCCGCCGAGGCCAACGCCCCGCTGCTGCTGGGCCTGCTGGGCATCTGGTACGGCAACTTTCACGACGCCCAGTCGCACGCGGTGCTGCCGTACAGCCACTACCTGTCGAAGTTCACCGCCTACCTCCAGCAGCTGGACATGGAGTCCAACGGCAAGTCGGTGCAGCGCGACGGCGAGCCGGTGCGGTGGCAGACCGGGCCGGTCGTGTGGGGCACCCCCGGCACCAACGGGCAGCACGCCTACTACCAGTTGATCCACCAGGGCACCAGGCTGATCCCGGCGGACTTCATCGGCTTCGCCCGCCCCGTCGACGAGCTGAGCGGCGAACTCAAGGCCCAGCACGACCTGTTGATGGCCAACTTCTTCGCCCAGACCCAGGCGCTCGCCTTCGGCAAGACCGCCGAGGAGGTCCGCGCGGAGGGCGTGCCGGAGGAGCAGGTGGCGCACCGCACCTTCCGGGGCAACCACCCCACCACCACGGTCCTCGCCGCCGAGCTGACCCCGTCCGTACTCGGCCAGCTGATCGCCCTCTACGAACACAAGGTGTTCGTGCAGGGCGCGGTGTGGAACATCGACTCCTTCGACCAGTGGGGCGTCGAGCTGGGCAAGGTCCTCGCCAAGCGGGTCGAGCCCGCGCTGACCGAGGGCGCACAGGTCCCCGGTCTCGACCCGTCCACCACGGCCCTCGTCGCCGCCTACCGCACTCTCAAGAATGCTCAGGAAGTGAATCTGACATGACAGCCATGCAGTTGGGCCTCATCGGTCTCGGCAAGATGGGCGGCAACATGCGCGAGCGGATCCGCCGCGCCGGCCACACCGTCATCGGCTACGACCGCAACCCCGAGGTCTCCGACGTCAAGAGCCTCGCCGAACTGGTCGAGAAGCTGGACGCGCCCCGCCATGTGTGGGTGATGGTGCCGGCCGGCACCGCCACGCAGACCGTCGTCGACGAACTGGGTGACCTGCTCTCTCCCGGCGACACGGTGATCGACGGCGGTAACTCCCGCTGGACGGACGACGAGAGGCACGCCGCCGCCCTCGGCATCAAGGGCATCGGCTTCGTCGACGCCGGTGTCTCCGGCGGTGTGTGGGGCCTGCAGAACGGCTACGCCCTCATGGTCGGCGGCGACAAGCAGCATGTGGAGCCGCTGCAGCCGATCTTCGACGCGCTCAAGCCGGAGGGCCCGTACGGCTATGTCCACGCGGGCCGGGTCGGCGCCGGGCACTTCTCCAAGATGGTCCACAACGGCATCGAGTACGCCATGATGCAGGCCTACGCCGAGGGCTGGGAACTGCTGGAGAAGGTGCACTCGGTGGAGAACGTCCGCGAGGTGTTCCGCTCCTGGCAGGAGGGCACCGTCATCCGCTCCTGGCTGCTTGACCTCGCGGTCAACGCCCTGGACGAGGACGAGCATCTGCAGAAGCTGCGCGGCTACGCGGAGGACTCCGGCGAGGGCCGCTGGACGGTGGAGGCGGCGATCGACAACGCCGTACCGCTGCCGGCGATCACGGCCTCCCTCTTCGCCCGGTTCGCCTCCCGGCAGGACGACTCGCCGCAGATGAAGATGATCGCGGCGCTGCGCAACCAGTTCGGCGGCCACGCGGTCGAGAAGAAGGACTGAGCCGCCGTGGCCGACCTCCTGCTGGTCCGCCACGGTGAGACGGAATGGAGCCGGTCGGGACAGCACACCAGCTGGACCGACCTGCCCCTGACCGGGCACGGTGAGGAACAGGCCAAGTCCCTCGCCCCGCTCCTCACCGGCCGGACCTACGCCCTCGCCCTGTCCAGCCCGCTGAGCCGCGCGCTACGCACCGCCGAACTGGCGGGCGTGACCGGGGTCGTGCCCGACGCCGGCCTGCACGAGTGGGACTACGGCGGCTACGAGGGTGTCACCACCGCCGACATCCACCGCACCCGCCCCGGCTGGGACCTGTGGACCGACGGCGTGCCCCCCGGCCCCGCCGGGCACCCCGGCGAGTCACCGCAGCAGATCGGCGCCCGCGCCGACCGGGTGCTGGCCCGTGTCGGGGCGGCGCTCGCCGAGGACGCCGGGGACGTGGTCCTCGTCGCCCACGCCCACTTCCTGCGGGTGCTCACCGCCCGCCGGCTGGGTCTGCCGCCCGCCGAGGGCCGGCTGTTCCAGCTGGCCACGGGCACGGTCAGCCGGCTCTCCACCGAACACGGCCGGCCTGTGATCACCGAGTGGAACAGACGGCCGTAACGACTGACGGCCCGTCCGGAAGCGCGAGGCCGTGACGGCGCGCGACCGCGGCCCGGTTCACCCCTGGTGAGCCGGGCCGCGGTCGTACCCGGGGTCGCGGGCGGCGCGCACTGTGAGGAACATCCCGGCCACCGCCCCAGGAGCCGCTTCTACAATCTCCGGCACGCACAGCGAGCGTGCCGCCCCGGCGGCCACCGGCCCGGAGGACGGCGATGACCAGCGTCGAAGAACCCGTACGACCCGGGGGACGGGGGCGCGACGCGGCCCGCACCAAGGCGGAGATCCTCGACGTGGCCACGCAGGAGTTCGCCCGGGCCGGCTACGACGGCGCCCGCGTGGACGAGATAGCGGCCCGCACCCGCACCACCAAGCGGATGATCTACTACTACTTCGGCGGCAAGGAACAGCTGTTCACGGCCGTGCTGGAGCGGGCGTACGGGGTGCTCCGCGAGGCCGAGCGGCGGCTGGACGTCGAGCACCTGGACCCGGTCGCCGCGATCCGGCGCCTCGCCGAGCTGACCTTCGACCACCACGAGCGGCACCCGGACCTCGTCCGCCTGGTCAGCATCGAGAACATCCACGGCGCCGAGCACCTCGCGGCCTGCGGGAAGGTCGGGAGGACCGGCTCACCGGCCCTGGAGGTGAGCCGCCGGATCCTCGCCGCGGGGCAGGAGTCCGGGCTGTTCAGGGCCGACGTGGACGCGGTCGACCTGCACACGGTGATCATCTCGTTCTGCTTCTTCCGGGTCGCCGGCCGGCACACCTTCGGCGCGCTGTTCGGCCGGGACCTGGTGGACCCCGCCCAGCGGGAGCACTACCGGGCCATGCTCGGCGACATGGTGATCGCCTACCTGACGGCGGAGCGGGCGGCCGGCTGACCGCCGTACCCTCAAGCTCACCGCCATCGGCGGGTGAACTCCGCGCACGCTCCGACGTGGTGCACCGGCCGTCTGCGACCCGCCGTGCGGCCCGGCTCACGGGGGCGGGGGCACCGCCGCGTCGAGGAGCGGACCGAGTTCCCGTACGGCCGTGGTCAGGGGGCCTGTGTCCCGTGCGGCGCGGGCCAGCAGGATCGCCCCCTCCAGGGTGCTGATCATCAGTGTGGCGAGGGATGCGGCGCGGGCCGCGGGTACGCCCATGCCGGTCAGGGCCTCGGTGAGCGGGTTCCGCCACGCGGTGAACGCGGCGGCCACGGCCTCCTGGGTCGAGCCGCCGGCGGAGGCGCACTCGACCGTGGCGGCGGCCACCGGGCAGCCCGCCGCGAAGCCGTCCGCCGCGTACTCGTCGGTCCACTGCGCGGCCATCGCCGCGAACAGACCGCTCGGCGTCGGCTCCTCCAGTCCCGCCAGAAAACGGGCGATGCGCTTGCCCGCGTACCGTCCGGCCCACGCGACCGCCTCGTTGACCAGCTGTTCCTTCCCGTGCGGGAAGTAGTGCTGGAGCGAGCCGCGCGGTGCGCCGGCGTGCGCGGCGACCTCGCGCAGACCGGTTGCGGCGACTCCGTCGCGGCGGATGAGCTGGGCGGCGCTGAAGACCATCCGCTCCCGCGGTCCCCGTGGCGCCTCACTCATCGCGGCCCTCCGTTCCTCACGGCACCCACTCTATGACCGGCGTCATAACGGCCGCTACTATGACAGCGGTCATAGTCGGTTCCGGGAGCGGGAGGCGGTCCTCGTGCACGTCGGTTTCATCGGTCTCGGAGTGATGGGCCGGCCCATGGCGCAGCGCCTGGTGTCCGCCGGCACTCCCCTGGTGGTCTGGAACCGGACCCCGGAACGCGCCGCGTCCCTGCGGGCGGCCGGTGCCTCGGTCGCCACGGACGCCGCGGAGGTCTTCGCACGCTCCGACGTGGTGCTGCTGATGCTCGCCGACGAGGCCGCGACGGACGCCGTACTCGGCCGCGGCACCCCCGCGCTCGCCGCACGGGTCGCCGGGCGCACCGTCGTCCACATGGGCACCACCTCCCCCGAGTACTCCCAGGCCCTGGAGGCGGACGTGCGGGCCGCCGGCGGCCGGTACGTCGAGGCGCCCGTGTCCGGGTCACGCGTGCCGGCGGAGGAGGGCCGGCTGGTGGCGATGCTCGCCGGGGAGGCGGACGCCGTGGACGCCGTACGACCGCTGCTCGCGCCGTTGTGCCGGGAGACGTTCGTGTGCGGTCCCGCGCCCGGCGCACTGCTGATGAAGCTGTCCGTGAACCTCTTCCTGATCACGCTGGTGACCGGGCTGACCGAGGCGTTCCACTTCGCCGAGCGCCAGGGCCTGGACCGGCGGCTGTTCCTGGAGGTCCTCGACGCGGGGCCCATGGCCAGCGCGGTCTCCCGGATGAAGGCGCCCAAACTGCGTGAGCGGGACTTCTCGGTGCAGGCGGCCGCGCTGGACGTCCTGAAGAACAACCGGCTCATCGCCGGGGCGGCGCGCGGGGCCCGGCTGGCCTCACCGCTCCTCGACGTGTGCCACACCCTGTTCGAGGAGACGGTGGCGCAGGGGTACGGCGGCGAGGACATGGTGGCCGTACTGCGCGCGATCGAGACCCGGACCGCCGGCGCGTCGTAGCCGGTCGCCGCAGTCAGCGCTTCGGGGCGCCGTAGACCCGGTCGACGTGCAGGCGCACCACGAGGCGTCGGTCGCGCACCATCGCGGCCCGGTAGTCGTCCCAGTCCGGGTGCTCGCCGAGCACGTCCCGGTAGAGCCGGATCAGTTCCTCGACGGTCTCGTCGTGCGGGTCCCGGGCGACCGGGGACAGCTCGGCCGTGCCCTCGGCGACCGTGTACGCCCAACGGTCGGCGCTGGTGACGTGGTAGGAGGCGCGGGGATCGCGGCGCAGGTTGCGGGTCTTGGCGCGGTCGTCGGTGACCGAGATCCGGATGATCCGCTCGTCGGGGTAGTAGGCGTGGCTGACGTTGGACAGCTGGGGGCGGCCGTCGCGCTTGAGGGTGACCAGCACCCCGCCGTGGCCGTCGGAGAGGAGGTCGAGCAGCGCGTCCTGCGCGGAGTCGGGAGTCATGACTGGCTCAACCGGCCGCGACCGGCCGGGCATTCCCTCGCCACCGCATCCGGGAGTCGCGGTAGACACTGTCTACCAGAGGCTGGTAGACAGTGTCTATGACTGAGTCAGACATCGGATTGCGCGACCGCCTCGTCGACGTGGGGGTGGAACTGCTGGCCGCCGAGGGGCTGCAGGCGCTCACCCTGCGGGAGATCGCCCGGCGCGCCGGCGTCTCGCACGGGGCGCCGCGCCGCTACTTCCCCACCCATCTGGAGCTGCTGTCGGCCATCGCGCGCCGCGGCTTCGACGATCTGGCCGCGCGGGTGCGCAGCACGCCCGCACACGGATCCGCCTCCCCGCGCGCCCGGGTGGCGGCCTTGGCGCGGGCGTATCTGCAGTTCGCGCTGGACAACCCCGGCATGTACGAGCTGATGTTCCGGCACGATCTGCTGGAGAGCGGGCGCCTGGGGTTGCGGGAGACGAGTCTGCCCCTGTTCGGTGTGCTCGCCGGGCTGATCGGTGAGGTGCGTCCCGAGGCCGACGCGCGCCGGGTGGCGGGCGCGTTGTGGGCGAACCTGCACGGGATCGCCCAGCTGTGGCGCTGGCGCAGCCTCCAACTGGCTGTCGGGGACGACGACTTCGGCGCACTGCTCGATGCGGTGCTGGTGGCCCACCTGGGCGCGGACGGCGGCCGGTGAACCGGCGGTGGACGCTGGCGAGCAGTGTGGCCGGCGCGGTGGTCGTCGCGTTGGACGGTACGGTCCTCACGGTCGCGCAGCCCCGGCTGCAGAGGGACCTGGGCGCGTCGTTCGCCGAGGTGCAGTGGACCAGTACGGCGTATCTCGTCGCGGTGGCGAGCCTGCTGGTGTTCGCGGGGCGGCTCGGTGACCGGTACGGGCAGCGGCGGGTGTTCGCGCTCGGCCTGCTGGGGTTCGGGGCGGCGTCGGCGGGGATCGGTGCCGCCCCGTCGGTGGGCTGGGTGATCGGACTGCGGGCGGTGCAGGGGGTGTTCGGGGCGCTGCTGCAGCCGGCCACGCTGGGCATGCTGCGGGCCGCGTTCCCGCCGGACCGGCTCGCCGGGCCCCTCGCCGTGCGGACGGCCGCGATCGGGCTGGCGGCGGCTGCGGGGCCGCTGGTGGGCGGGGCGCTGGTGACCGGCCTGGGCTGGCGGGCGGTGTTCTTCGTCAACGTGCTGCCCGCGCTGGTCTTCGCCCTGCCGGCCCTGCTGCGGCCGGACCCGCCCGCCGCGGGCTCCCGGACACCGCTGGACGTGCCGGGCGCCGTGCTGCTCGCGGTGTCCCTGGCCTGCCTGGTGCACGCGCTGACCGCGCGGCCCGTGTCCGCGGCGGGCCTGGCCGTCGCCGCGGTCACCGCCGCCGTCCTCGTGCGGCACGAACGGCGTACGGCGAGCCCGCTGCTGCCGGCCGCGGTCATCGGCTCGCGGGCGGTCGGGGCGGCGCTCGCGGTGCTGGTCGTCGTGTCCGCGGCGTTGTCCGGCGCCCTGTTCGTGGCCACCTACGTGCTGCAACGCCGGCTCGGCCTCGACCCGTTGCACAGCGCCCTGCGCAGTCTGCCGCTGGCGGTGCTGATGGTGGCGTCCGCCGCGCTGTGCCCGGTGCTGCTGCGCCGGTGCGGGGCACGCGGTACGACGGCGGCGGCCACGGCCCTCCTGGCGCTCGGTGTCCTCCTGCTGTCCGGGGCCACCTCCGCGCCGGCCCTCGGCAGCGCGTTCGCCCTGCTGGGCGCGGGGTTCGGCACGGTGATGGTGGCGGCCACCCAGGTGGTCGTACGGCGGGCGGAGGTGGCGGTGGCCGGAGTGGCGGGCGGACTGCAGCAGACGGCACTGAACGTCGGGCCGGCCGTCGGCGTGGCCACGGCGACCGCGCTCATGGACACCGGGACCGGACCGGCACTGCTCGCCCTGGCGGCCGTGGCAGCGCTCGGCGTGCCGCTGGCCTGCGCGCTGCCCCGGACCGGGCATGACGGTCCGCTGCCCGCGACCGACAGCGAGGACGCGCTGCCCGCGGCCGACACCGACAGTCCGTTGCCCGGGGTGGACGGCGGCCGTCCGTCGCCGGAGACCGAGAGCGACCGCACGCGGCCCGGCACCGACAGCCACCGTCCGGTGCGCAGAACCCAGCCCGACAACGCCATGCCCGGGGCGGACGGCGGCCGTCCGTTGCCCACGGCGCACGGCCGCTGTCCGTAGCCGGGGGGCGAAGACGGCCACGCACTGCCCCACACCCACGGCGACCGCCCGCGACCCGGCACCGGCAACCACCGTCCGGTGCCCAGGACCCAGCCCGACAACGCCATGCCCCGGCCGGACGGCGCCTGTCCGTCGCCCACGGCGCACGGCCGCTCTCCGTAGCCCGGGGCCGAAGGCCGCTGGCCGTTGCCGAGCGGACGGCCGCTGTCGGGTGCCGGGACCGGAGGCGAGCGCGCATCGGCGGCGGTTCTTCTCCCCCCAGGACCGCCGGCGATCGCCCGCTGCCCGGGAAGACGGCGCCACGCACGGCTGGACACCGCCGGCGGCCGGGCCCTGCCCCCGGCTCAAGGCATCGCGTCGGTCATGTGCGGTGCTGATCAGCGGGTGGGGTAGGGGTGCTCCTGCGGGACGATGAGGGGCGGGTGCTTCCGGCGGGCGGCCGGGGGCGTCGCGGACGAGGTGACCGGAGGAGAGCGATGGCACAGCTGCGGCAGGAAGCCGACCCGGGTGACGCGGGGCTGGACGTCAAGGCGCTGGACCGGCTGGACAAGCATGTCGCCCACTACGTCGACCAGGGGCGGCTGCCCGGCTTTCTGGTGGCCGTGGCCCGCGGCGGCCGGGTCGCCCATCTCACCACGTACGGCCGGCGCGATGTCGCGGCCGGCCTGCCGGTCGAGGCGGACACCCTGTGGCGCATCTACTCGATGACCAAGCCGGTCACCGCGGTCGCCGTGCTGCTGCTGGCGGAGGAGGGCAGGCTGTCCCTGGACGACCCGCTGGACCGCCATCTGCCCGCGTTCGCCGACCCGGTGGTGTACGAGGGTGGTTCGGGCACCGAGGTGCGCACCCGCCCGGCCGCCGGCCCGATCCTGATCCGGCATCTGCTCACCCACACCGCGGGCCTGACCTTCGGTTTCTACTACCGGCATCCCGTCGACGCCCTGTACCGCGAGGCCGGCCTCGAGTACTCGGTGCCGCCGGGCAAGGACCTCGCCGAGACGGTCGAGGTGTACGCGCGCATGCCGTTGCAGTTCGACCCCGGCACGCAGTGGAACTACTCGGTCGCCTCGAACGTACTGGGCCGGGTCGTCGAGGTGGTGTCCGGGCAGCCGCTGGACGCGTTCTTCGCCGAGCGGATCCTGCGTCCGCTCGGCATGTCCGACACCGGTTTCCACCTCGGGCCCGAACAGGCCGGGCGGCTGGCCGAGTTGTACGGGGAGACGGACGAGGGCGGGATCGAGCCGGTGCCGGGGCTGCCGGTGCACGGCCGGCCGCGGTTCCTGTCCGGCAGCGGCGGCCTGGTCTCCTCCGCGTACGACTTCCACCGGTTCATGGAGATGCTGCGCCGGGGCGGCGAACTGGACGGTGTCCGGCTGCTGTCCGCGGACAGTGTCGCGCAGATGACCCGCAACCAGCTGCCCGGCGGCGCGCTGCTGCGGTCCTTCGGCGCGCCCGTCCACCAGGAACCCGGCAACGACGGGCTCGGCTTCGGCTTCAACGTGTCGGTGGTGGCCGACCCGTCCCGCACCCTGGCCCCGGCCGCCCTCGGCACGTACGGCTGGACCGGTGTGGCCACGACCGCGTTCTGGGTCGATCCCGCCCATGAGCTGACGGTGCAGTTCATGACGCAGGTACGCCCGAAGACGCTGAAGATCTTCCCGGAGCTGCGGCGGCTGGTGCACGAGGCGCTGGTGGACTGAGAGCCGGAGCGCCGGCCGTCCGGCACCGCCGCCCGCCGCCCGTCTCCTGCGGGGAGGGCGGCGGGTCGCACGGTCTCGTGTCAGGAACCGTGCGCGACGGCGTCCAGATGGGGCAGGACGTGGTCCATCCGCTCCCGCTTGGTGCGCAGATAGGTGATGTTGCTCTCGCACGGCTCGATCAGCAGCGGCACCTGCTCGGCGACCTGGACGCCGTGCCGGACCAGCGCCTCCCGCTTGCGCGGGTTGTTGGACATCAGGCGTACCGAGCGCACCCCGAGGTCGCGCAGGATCCCGGCCGCGACGCCGTAGTCACGGGCGTCCACGGGCAGGCCGAGCGCGAGGTTCGCCTCCACCGTGTCCAGGCCCTCCGCCTGCAGGGCCATCGCGCGCAGCTTGGCGAGCAGTCCGATCCCGCGGCCCTCGTGGCCCCGCAGGTAGACGACGATCCCGCTGCCCTCGGCGACCACCGCGCGCAGGGCAGCCTCCAGCTGGTCGCCGCACTCGCAGTGCCGGGAGCCGAACGCGTCCCCGGTCAGGCACTCGGAGTGCAGCCGGGTCAGCACGTTCTCGGTGCCGATGTCGCCGTGCACCAGGGCCACTTGCTCGTCACCGCGGTCGTGGTCCAGGTAGCCGATCGCCTGGAACTGCCCGTACACGGTGGGCAGCGGTGCATTCACGACGCGTTCCACGCCCGAACGCCGCGAGGACTTCTTGCCGAGTACGCCGAGGTTGGCGCCGGTGGTTTCTGTCATGATCTGATTCCTAAGCAGAGACGAAAGGCCGTGAAAAGATGAGTGGTTCGGGCGCGCGTGCGGCGGCGGGCGGGGGGACGTACGACGTGGCGAACGGCGTGGTGCCGACGGACACCACGGAAGACGTACGGGCCCGGGGGGCGGGCGTTTCAGCACAGGTCGCCGTCCTTCCCGTCGGGAGCTTCGAACAGCACGGTCCGTTCCTTCCGCTGGCGACCGACACGCTCGTCGCCTGTGCCGTGGCGCGGGAGATCGCCGCCGCGTACCCGGTGCACCTCCTTCCTCCGGTGACGGTCTCCTGCTCGCACGAGCACGCCACCTGGCCGGGGACCGTCAGCATCTCCTCCGTGACCCTCCATGCGGTGGTCCGGGACATCGCGGCGTCGCTGCGCCGCTCGGGCGTCGACGCGCTGGTCGTGGTCAACGGGCACGGCGGCAACTACGTGCTGGGCAACGTCGTCCAGGAGGCCTCCGCGCGCGGTGAGCGGATGGCGCTGTTCCCGGCCGCCGAGGACTGGGAGACGGCGCGGGAGCGGGCGGGGGTGCACACCTCGCTGCTCACCGACATGCACGCGGGAGAGATCGAGACCTCGATTCTGCTGCACGCTCATCCCGAATTCGTCCGCCCTGGTTACGAGTCCGCCGATTTCACCGCTGACGACCGCCGTCATCTGCTCACCCTGGGAATGTCCGCCTATACCGAATCGGGCGTCATCGGCCGTCCTTCCCTGGGGTCGGCGGAAAAGGGGAAGGAACTGCTGGCGAGCCTGACGGAATCCTTCGCACCGTATGTCGCGTTGCTCACCTCGGCGGAGGGACGCGGGTAGTCCGCGGTCGCGCTCGCGGAGCGCAGGCCGGCGTACCAGCGCGCGGCGAGGACCACGGCGCCGGGCAGGGCGGCCACGAAGCTCAGTACGCCGTACACGACGGCGACGGCGACACCGGTGCTCGCGCCGAGTCCGGCGGCGCCGAACGCCCAGGCGGTCACGCCCTCGCGCGGTCCGAAGCCGCCGACGTTCAGCGGCAGGCCCATGGCGACCAGGGCGAGGACCGCGAGCGGGACCAGCACCGCGACGGGGGCGGCACAGTCGGCGACCCGGGCCGCCACGACGAACATCGCCAGGTGCCCGGCAAGGACGAGAGCGGAGGACAGGGCGATGCCCGGTCCGCCACGGCGCGAGAGCAGGCCCCGGCGTGCCTCGCCGAGGGCGGTGCGCAGGGCCCCGGCCCGGCGCGAGGGCGCGCGGTTCATGCGGACGGCGACGCCGACGGCGAACGCGCCGGCCGCCGCGAGCGCCACCAGCGGGGCGAAGTCGCGGGCCTCGGCGCGGACCGGGGACGGCAGGGTCGGCAGCACCGCCACCGCGAACACGGCCAGCGCGATCTGCCCGGCGACGCGTTCCAGTACGACGGCCTTCACCCCGCGCCGCAGGTCACCGGCGCTCTGTCCGTGCCGGACCGCCCGGTGCACATCGCCCAGGATCCCGCCGGGCAGCGCCGCGTTCAGGAACAGCGCCCGGTAGTAGTCGGCGACGGCGGGGCCCAGCGGCAGCCGGATGCGCAGACCGCGGGCCACCAGCTGCCAGCGCCAGGCGCTGAGCACGGTGGTGGCGACGCCGATGCCCAGCGCGGCCAGCACCGTCACCGTGTCGATCCGCCGCAGCCCGTCGAGGAGCACACCGGTGCCCAGCCGCCACAGCAGGAAGCCGAGGAGGACGACGCCGGCGGTGCTGCCGAAGTGCGTACGCAGGGTACGGAGTCCGGGACGGCGGGGGCCGGGAGGCTGCGCGGCGTTTGCCCCGGCCCCGGCCCCGGTCTCGGGGACCGGCGTTGCCGCGGGCAAGCGGGTGGGGGCGGGTGCGAGTGCACATGCGGTTTCCGTGCCCGGCACGCGCGCGTGAACCGCGCCGGTGTCGTCAACGCGCGCGTCTGCCGGGCCGGTGCCGTGCAGGCGCACCTCTGCCGCACCGGTGCCGTGCACGCGGGCGTGCGCCGGGCCGGTGGGCGTCACGCGCGCGTGGGCGTCGGCCCCGGTGAGCCGGTTCTCCGCCTCCGCCGCCGCCGACCGCGGGGTCATGAGACCCCGCCCGTCGGCCGGGGCACGGCCAGCAGGTCGCTGTGCTGGACCACGACCCGCAACTCACCGGCGGCGCAGGCGGCGAGCCGGTCCCGTAGATAGCGCGCGGCACGGTCACGCAGCTCGGGCCGCTGTTCCACGGCGGCGCCGACCCAGCCGCGCAGCCACTGCGCGGTCAGCGCCGACTGCTCGGGGCCGAGCCGCCACGGGCTCGGACGCACCTGTACGGAGGCCCCGCGCTCTTCGAACGCCTCGCAGGCCGCCGTGACCGCGTCGGGGCCGAGCAGACCGGCACGCCGCTGGTGGGTGTTGAACGCCTCGGTGATCTCCGCGTCCAGCGGGTCGGCCGGGGTGAGTTCGACGCGGCCGGCGACGGACAGCGTGAGCAGCGCGGGGCAGCCGGCCCCCACGCAGGCGTCGGCGAGGGTGACGACCTCCTCGCGGGTGAGGACGTCGAGCAGCGCGGAGGCGGTGACCAGGGAGGCGCCGGCCAGCGCGTCCGGGGTGAGCCGGGCCACGTCGCCGCGCCGGGTCTCGACGGTGACGCCGCTGCCGTCGGCGGCGGAGCGCGGGGAGCCGACGGCGGCGAAGTGCAGCAGGTAGGGGTCGTGGTCGTGCAGGACCCAGTGCTGTGATCCGTCCAGGCGGGGTGCGAGCCAGCGGCCCATCGAGCCGGTGCCGCAGCCCAGGTCGTGCACGGTCAGCGCGCCGGTGCGAGAGGGCGGGTTCGCCAGCCGGATCCGCAACGGGTCCAGCAGCTCCTGCGCGCGGGCGGCCGCGTCGGCCCCTTCCCTGAGCCGCAGCCATTCGGGCGCGTACCGGGGCGGCTCCTCGGGCTCGCTCTCCCGCAGCCGCACGGTGGCCCGCTCACCGGAACGCCCCACGGGCCCGGCCCCGGCGACGACCGCGGCCTCCTCACCGCCTGCCCCGTCACCGACAGCACCGCCGAACTCCCCGGCAGCCGCCGCTCCGTGGGCCACGCCGTTCGCCCCGCCTCCGGTGACGACCGGGCCGCCGGAATCCCCGGTACCTTGGATCGCCCCGTGGGTCACGCCGTTCCCCCCGTCCACGGCGACGCCCCGGCCGCCCAAGTCCCCGGTGGCTTCGGCCGGCTCGAGGGCACCGCTCGCGTCCCCCGCGCCGGACGTCCGCGCACCCGTCACGGCGGCCGGAGTACGGGCCCCCTCAGGACCGGCGTCGAGGACCGGCTCCACCTCGTCCTGCGCCCCTCGCACTGCGCGTACCTCCCTGGGCCCGGCCTGGGCCGGGATCGACGGCATGCCGTTCGTCGTGGTGTGCGGGCCGGTCATGTCGCCCTCCTCGGGGCTTCGGGGAGCAGGGAGAGGACTCCGGCCAGGCTGCGGGCGGTGGCGGCCCAGCCGTCGAGCGCGGCGCGGCGGCCCCTGGCCGCTGCCTTGAGCCGGCGGCGTACGTCGGGCTCGCCGAACCAGCCGCGCAGTTCGGCGGCGAGCGCGGCGGGGTCCTCCGGCGGGACGAGGATGCCGGGTACGCCGCCGTCGGGGGCGCGTCCGACCGCCTCCGGCAGGCCGCCGACGTCGGTGGCGAGGACCGGGATGCCGCGGGCCAGGGCCTCGGTGACCGCCATGCCGTAGGTCTCGGCGTAGGAGGTGAGGACCATCAGGTCGGCGGCGGCGTACGTGGCGTCGAGGTCCGCGCCGGAGCGCGGGCCGGTCAGGTGCAGCCGGCCGGCGAGGCCGTACCGGGCGATCAGCTCCCGCAACCGGTCCACGTACGCGGGGTCGTGGGCGAGTCCGCCGACCAGCTCGCAGGTCCACGGCAGGTCCCGTACCGCCGCGAGCGCCTCCACGAGCCGGTGCTGGCCCTTGCGCGGGGTGACCGCGGCCACGCACAGCAGCCGGGACACGCCGTCGGTGCCGGGCGCGAGCGGTGCGATGTCCGCGCCGGGCGCGGCGACGTGCACGCGTTCGGGGGCGAGGCCGTGATGGGAGACCAGCCGGCGCACGGCCCAGTCGCTGGTCGCGATCACGGCGGGCACGGCGCGCAGCACGGCGCGTTCACGGGCGTCGAGGCCGGCGGCGACGGCCGGGTCGAGGCCGGTCTCGTCGCCGAGCGGGAGGTGGACGAGTACCGCGAGGCGGAGCCGGTCGGTCTCCGCGGTGACGATCTCCGGGACGGCGCAGGCGACGAGCCCGTCCAGCAGGACCACAGCGTCGTCCGGCAGCTCCCGCAGGGTGCGGGCGAGGCCGTCGCGGGCGGTGCGGTCGGGGCGCGGCCAGCTGCCGGGGGCGGCGTGCGGGGTGACCTGCCAGCCGAAGCCGGGCAGGTCCAGACCGACCCGGCGGTCGTAGGCGTTGCCCCCGCTGGGCGCGGCCGGGTCGTCGACGCCGCCCGGCAGGACGAAGTGGACGGTGCGCAGGGACATGGGGGTGATTCCGGCCTTCTCGACGGCGGCCGGCTGCACCGGCACATAGGCCAGGCGCGCCGGTGCCGTGGTCGTCTCGGTCACAGGCCACGCTCGTAACTCGCCCAGGCGACATGGGATTCGTGCAGGGTGACGGTGATGCCCGCGAGGCCCTTGGCGCCCTCGCCGAGGGCGCCCTTGTGAACGCGTTCGGCGAGCCGGTCGGCGATGACCTTGGCGAGGAACTCGGTGGAGGTGTTGATGCCGGCGAACTCGGGTTCGTCGTCGAGGTTGCGGTAGTTCAGCCCGGCGGTGATGGCGCCCAGTTCCTGCGTGGCCAGGCCTATGTCGACCACGATGTTGTCCTCGTCCAGCTGCTCGCGGCGGAAGGTGGCGTCCACCAGGAACGTGGCGCCGTGCAGGCGCTGCGCGGGCCCGAACACCTCGCCGCGGAAGCTGTGGGCGATCATGATGTGATCGCGGACGGTGATGCTGAACAACGGACGACCCTCCAGGTACGGCGCGTCTGGTCCCCCCGTCCTTACCCGTAGGGGGATGCCGGATAGTACGGCTCTCCGCTTCCCCGTGTTCAGTCCTCTGCCACTCTTTTCTCAGGTCAGGCCGGTTCCGGCGTACCGCACCCGGTGGCACAGGGCGGGGATCTCACCCGAGGCGAGCTTCGGCAGGACGTCCGGGAGTTCCTCGAAAGCGCTCTCCCCGGTGATGAGCGCGTCCAGGGCCGGGTCGGCGAGCAGGTCCAGGGCGAGCGCCATCCGGTCGGGGTAGCCGCGGCCGGGGCGGGCGGCCGGGGAGACGGTGCCGACCTGGCTGCCGCGCACGGTGAGCCGGCGGGAGTGGAAGGCCTCACCGAGCGGCAGGGCGACGCGCCGGTCGCCGTACCAGCTCAGTTCCACCACCGTGCCCTCGGGGGCGAGGAGTTGCAGGGCGCGGGTGAGGCCGGCCTCGGTGGCGCTGGCGTGCACCACGAGGTCGCAGTCGCCGAGGGCGCCGTCGGGCGTGGCGAAGTCCACGCCGAGCGCCTCGGCGGTCTTCGCGCGGGCCGGGTCGGCGTCGACGAGCTGCAGCCGGACACCGGGGAAGCGGGCGAGCAGCGCGGCCACCGAGCAGCCGACCATGCCGCCGCCGACCACCGCGATCCGGTCGCCGATCAGCGGCGCCGCGTCCCACAGGGCGTTCACGGCGGTCTCCACGGTCCCGGCGAGCACGGCCCGCGCGGCGGGCACCCGTTCGGGCACGACGGTCACGGCGCTCACCGGGACGACGTAACGGCTCTGATGCGGGTAGAGACAGAAGACCGTGCGTCCGACGAGGTCGGCCGGGCCCGCCTCCACCTCGCCGACGCTCAGGTAGCCGTACTTGACCGGGCCGGGGAAGTCGCCCTCCTGGAACGGTGCCCGCATCACGGCGTGTTGGCTCTGCGGGACCCCGCCGCGGAAGACGAGCGTCTCCGTGCCGCGGCTCACCCCGGAGTACAGGGCGCGTACCAGGACCTCGTCCTCGGCGGGCTCCGCGAGGGTGACGTCGCGCAGCTCGCCGTGGCCGGGTGAACGCAGCCAGAACGCGCGGGCCGAGCGGTTCATCGGCATCCTCCTGAACGATAGGGAAGTTGTTCACGTACCGAGAAGTGCACAGGCCGCGCACAGTACGCGGCGTTGATCGACTCTGTCACTCGGCCGGAGGGTGTGCGGTGGCCCTGAACAACACGTATGACGCGAGGCTCCAGCAGGAGACCGCTGTGGGAGCGGGCGTACAACTGCTGCTGCTCGCGCTGCTCGGCACGGCGATCGGCATGGGGCCGGCCGGCTGGCTGACGGGGCTGGCGTTCGCGTTCGCCACCTGGGCCGTACTGGCCCGCGCGCTGCACCGCTCCCCCCTGCGCTCCTTCGGCCCCGCGAACCGGGTCACGCTCGGCCGGGCGACCCTGGTGGGCGGGGTGACCGCGCTGGTCGCGGACTCCTTCGAGAGCGCGCCGCCGGTGACGCTGCTGGTCGGCCTGACCGCGGTCGCCCTGCTCCTGGACGGCGTCGACGGCCAGGTGGCCCGGCGCACCGGAACGTCGAGCGCGCTCGGCGCGCGCTTCGACATGGAGGTCGACGCGTTCCTGATCCTGGTGCTGAGTGTGTACGTGGCCACGCAACTGGGCCCGTGGGTGCTGCTGATCGGCGGCATGCGGTACGCCTTCGTCGCCGCCGCCCGGCTGGCCCCCTGGCTGAACGCCCCGCTGCCGCCGTCCTTCGCCCGCAAGACCGTCGCCGCGGTCCAGGGGATATGCCTGCTCCTGGCCGGCGCCGAACTGCTCCCCCACCTGGCGAACCTCGCGGTCGTGCTGCTGGCGCTGGGCTCGCTGGTGTGGTCGTTCGGCCGGGACGTGCGGTGGCTGTGGCGCATCTCCCGGATGCCCGTGGAGCCGGCGGCCGAGGTGAAGGTGCTGGAGCTGGCGGCGCGCTGAGCGCGGGCCGACGGCAACGCAGGGGGGCCCGGACCGGGTGACCGGTCCGGGCCCCTCGTCGTCCCTGTCCGGCTGTTACGACCGTGCGGCCCGGCCGCGTACGAGCGCGAACGCGGCGGCCGCGAGGCCGAGGACGCCGACGACCAGGCCGGCGATGCCGAGCCCACGGGCCGTGGAGTCGCTCGTGCCGGCCGCCTCCGCGGTGGTGGCGGCGGTCTTCGCGGGCGCCGGCGCGGCGGTCGCGTCACCGGCCGTCAGCTTCAGCACAGGGGCGGGGTTCTCCGGCTCCTGTCCGCCGCCCGGCTCCTCGATCCAGCGGACGGTCTTGCCGTCGGAGTAGGTCTGCAGGGTCTTGAACACCAGCCGGCCGGTGTCGTCCGGCAGCTGGCCGAAGGCGACGTCGAAGTCCTCGTACTGCCCGGCGCCGATCTTCCCGCCGCTGAAGGTGATCTCGGAGGCGGCCTCGGTGATGGTGCCGTCGTCGGTCTTGACCGGCGTCTTGAGCTTGGTGGTGGTGACCTTGGCGGTCCAGCCGTCCTGCGGATGGACGAGCACGCCGAGGACGGGGTGGTCGGTGGGCAGGAAGACCTGCACCTTGGTGGTGGAGGCGCTGTCCTCCTCGTTCGGGACGCGGAAGGTCAGCACACCGTCGGTGGCTCCCTTGGCGTAGCTCTCGGGGTGGACGGTGACGTGCGCGGAGGCGGCACCGGCGGCGAGCAGGACCAGGGCGGCGCCGACGGCGGCGACGGTGCCGGCGCGGCGCGCGGTGAGACGTGATGCGGACACGGGCATGGACATGGGTGAGTCGGTCTCCGTACGGGTGAGGCGTCGTTCGTGGGTCAGAGCGAGTACGGGACCGGGGCCGGGGGCCCGCGCCGGCTGACCGCGTGCCGCAGCAGGGCCGGGCGGGGCGGTCCGGGGGCGGCCGGGACGCGAGGGGGATCACCGGCGGGGGCGGGCAGCGGAGTGTCGCGCCACCAGGCGGAGAGGCCGGGTACGAGCGTGGCGGCCCGGCGCAGCAGCGACCACAGGGCGGCCTCACCCCGCCGCAGCCACCAGGAGGCGGCGAGCGCGGCGAGCAGATGGGCGGCGGTGGCGTGGCCGGTGAGGTGCGGCTGCGCTGCCATCGGGGCGTGCGTGTGCATCGCGGCCATGGCGTGCCCCGGCATGGCGGCCATGCGCGCGGTTCCGGAGCCGGGGCGGGCGGCGTCGAAGCCGAGGTGCAGTCCGGCCTGGGTGAGCAGCATGGCCGCGCCGATGCCGGGCAGCGACCGCTCCCGGCCGCCGAGGACCAAGCCGAGCGCGAACACGGCGAGGAAACCGGCCGCGTCGGCCCACAGCGGTGGCACAGCGCCCATGGCAAGGCCGTGCCCGGCGGCGGCGAGCAGCACGCACACCGCGGCGAACACCGCGGCGCGCAGGGCTCTCACCGCCGGGGACGCGCTCATGGTGCTCATGATGACGGATCCTCCCACGGCTGGGTGGTACGTGGGGCGCGGACGCTCTGTTCAGCGGCACCCCGCCGGCGCGGATGCGACCGGTGCGCGCGGCGCGCACCCCGCACGTCGGTTCCTCGGGCCCGCGCCGCGCACCGCCTCGGCACAGGGGGCCCGCACCGCGTCGGTCCGTGGTGCGGGCCCCGTCCTCGCTACCGGGCCGGCACCGGTCGCGGTGCCGGGGCGTAGCCGGCGGGCCGGGTCGTGAAGGTGCCCCGGCCCTGGGTGCGGCTGCGCAACCGGGTGGCGTAGCCGAACAGTTCGGCCAGCGGCACGGCAGCGGTCACCACGGCCGCTCCGCCGTGGGTCTGGGAGCCGCCGACCCGGCCGCGCCGGGCCGCCAGGTCGCCGAGGACCGAGCCCACGGCGTCCTCCGGCACGGTCACCGTGACCTCGGCGACCGGTTCCAGCAGGGCGAGCGTGCAGGCGCGCAGGGCCTCGCGGAGCCCGAGCCGGCCGGCGGTGCGGAAGGCCGTGTCGGACGAGTCCTTCACATGGGTGGAGCCGTCGGTGAGCGTGACCCGCAGCCCGGTCACCGGGTGCCCGTCGAGCGGTCCCTCGGCGAGCGCGTCCCGGCAGCCGGCCTCCACCGCGCGCACGTACTCCTGCGGCACCCGCCCGCCGACCACCGCCGAGCGGAACGCGAAGCCGGTGACGCCGGCCTCGGGTCCGAGCGGTTCCACGTCGAGCACGACATGGGCGAACTGCCCCGCCCCGCCGTCCTGTTTGACGTGCCGGTACCCGAACCCGGTCACCCCTTCCAGGACCGTCTCGCGGTGGGCGACCCGCGGCCGGCCCACGCCGACCTCCGGACCGCCGTCGCGGCGGATCTTCTCCACCGCGACCTCCAGATGGAGTTCGCCCATCCCGGACAGCACGGTCTGTCCGGTCTCGGCATCGGTGCGCACCACCAGCGAGGGGTCCTCCTCGGCGAGCCGCGCCAGCGCCGCCGCCAGCCGGCCGGTGTCCGTGGCGCGCCGTGCCTCGACCGCCACGGACACCACCGGTTCGGCGGCCACGGGCGGCTCCAGCAGCAGCGGTGCGCCGGGGTCGCACAGGGTGGAGCCGGCCCGCGCCGACTTCACGCCGGCGAGCGCGACGATGTCACCGGCGACCGCCCGGTCGAGCTGGGCGTGCCGGTCCGCCATGACCCGCAGGATGCGCGCGACGCGCTCGGTGCGCCCGGTGCCCGGGTCCCGCACGGTGTCTCCCTTCTCGATGGTGCCGGCGTAGACGCGCACGTGGGCCAGCCGCCCGGTGGCGCTCGCGTTCACCTTGAACACCAGCCCCGCGAACGGCGCTTCCGGATCGGCGGCCCGCCGCTGCTCGGTGCCCTCGTGGACACCGCGTACGGCGGGGACGTCCAGCGGCGAGGGCAGATAGGCCACGACCGCGTCCAGCAGCGGTTCGACACCGCGGTTGCGGTAGGCGGAGCCGCACAGCACGACCACGCCGTCCCCGGTGCGGGTGAGGTCGCGCAGGGCGGCGGCGAGGGTGCCGGCGTCGAGCGTCTCCCGGTCGCAGAACTCCTCCAGGGCGGCCGGGTGCAGTTCCGCCACGGTCTCCTCCAGCGCCCGGCGCCGCCGTAGCGCCTCCTGCCGCAGCGACTCGGGCACGGGCCCCGCCACGGCCGTACCGGCACCGTCGGCCCAGACCAGCGCGCGCATCCGCACCAGGTCGACCACGCCGGTGAACGCGTCCTCGGCGCCGATGGGCAACTGGACGACGAGCGGCGCGGGATGCAGCCGCCGCCGGATGGAGTCGACGGCCCGGTCGAGGTCGGCGCCCGCGCGGTCCATCTTGTTGACGAACGCGATTCTCGGCACGCCGTGCCGGTCCGCCTGCCGCCACACCGACTCGCTCTGCGGCTCGACTCCGGCGACGGCGTCGAACACGGCGACCGCGCCGTCGAGGACCCGCAGGGAGCGCTCGACCTCGTCGGCGAAGTCGACGTGCCCGGGGGTGTCGATGAGGTTGACGCGGTGGCCGTCCCAGGCGCAGCTGACGGCGGCGGCGAAGATGGTGATGCCGCGGTCGCGTTCCTGCGGGTCGAAGTCGGTGACGGTGGTGCCGTCGTGCACCTCGCCCCGCTTGTGGGTGGTGCCCGTCGCGTACAGGATCCGCTCGGTGACGGTGGTCTTGCCGGCGTCGACGTGGGCGAGGATGCCGAGGTTGCGGACGGCGGCGAGGGTGGTGAGGTTCGTGCGCACGGCCCGGGGCCTTTCTGACGATCAGGGAGAAGGGCAGCGCGATTACCCGTGCGTCCGGGTCAGCGGGGCGTCACGGGCGTCCGGTGCCGGCCGCGCAGCGGGCACCGGCCGGACCGGGACACGAGGATCACCTCGTACCGGGAACGGGGAGCGACGACAGCGGTGCGTGCGCGCACGGCCGGGCTCCCCTCTGTGTCGGACGACAGGCGCCGCGCAGACGGTCGTCGCGGCGCTCGGTACGGCATGACGGTACGAGAGGGGCACGGCCGGGGCACCTGATTTTCCGGTACGACGTCCAGCCGGCGGCGCTTGCGGTACGTCACCCGGTTGCCGGACGCGGCCCGGTCCACGTCGCACCCGGTCTTCCGGCGGGCGGCCGTACCCGCCGTGTCAGGGTCCGCACCGGGGGTCCGGGCAGCCGTACTCCTCTTGCGCGCCGCGGGGGTCCGCGCTCCCCGCCCGTGCCGGGCTACCGCTGCGGGACGGCGAGTTCGCGGCCGCGGTAGAACCCTTCCCGCTCCTCGACGACGAAGGGTGCCATGGCCGCGCGTCGTTGTGCCTCGTGCTCGGAGGACCTCCAGGCGTCGCAGGCCTCCCGGGAGTCCCAGAACGACACACCGGTGATCTCCTGTCCGTCCTCCGACCAGTAGGCGTAGGCACGGCGAAGGCCCTGCGGGGCGGGGGTCGGCCGCCACGCCTGTTCGAAGTCCTCCAGGGTGTCCGGCCGGATACGGCGTGTGGTCACCCAGATGTAGTGCTCTTCCATCGCGGCCTCCTCCGCTACGCCGGTCCGGTCGGCTCGCCGGGTTCTCTCCGCCCACCGTAGGCGCGGGCCGCCGCCTCCGCCTGCGTGCCGGGCCCGGCCTCGCCCATCCGTGTCGTGGCCCCGGTGACATGGGCGTTTCGCTGTCCGGCACAGGCGTTCCCCGGCTCCGGCCGACGGTGGACCATGGAAGCAGGACGCGTGCGGTCGCAGGGCACGAGTCGTCGGCGGTGAGGACGATGAGAGGTTCGATCCGGCTCGGGAGTGTGCGGGGAGTGGTGCTGCAGGCCCACTGGAGCGTGCCGTTGATCATGCTGTTCTTCGCGTACGGTCTGGCCACCCACACCCTGCCCGGGTACGCGCCGGGCCTGCCACCCGTGGTGTACGCGGTGGCCGGAGTGGCCGGAGCCGTGCTGTTGCTGCTGAGCCTGGTGGTGCATGAGGCGGCGCATGCTCTGACGGCTCGCCGAGCGGGGATCGGTGTGCGGGATGTGACGCTGTGGGCGCTCGGCGGATTCACCCGGATGGACCGGCCGACGACGGCGCGGGCGGCCTTCCTGGTCGCGGTCAGCGGGCCGCTCGCCAGCCTGTTGCTCGGCGGGATCGGGCTCGGCGCGGCGGCCGCGGTCCAGGCGGCGCCGGGCTCGCGGATCGTCGTCGCCGTACTGGGCTGGCTCGGTGGCACGAACCTGGTGCTGGGCGTGTTCAATCTGCTGCCCGCCGCGCCGCTGGACGGAGGCCGGCTGCTGCAGGCCGCCCTGTGGTGGCGCACCGGGGATCGCGAGCGGGCCCAGCGGGCGGCGGGGCGCAGCGGGCAGGCCCTCGGCATGGTGCTGGCCGTCCTGGGCTGGCTCGCGTTCGCCCGGGGCCTGTCGGGTGGCCTGTGGCTGATCCTCGTGGGCGTCTTCGTCGCGGGCGCCGCCGCGGCCGAACGCCGGTGGGCCGAGCTGGTCACGGCCCTGCGGGGCCTGCGGGTCGGGCAGACGATGACCGCGCCGGTGGTCACCGGTCCGGACTGGCTGACCGTCGACCGTTTCCTCGCCGAGGTGGCGGCCCCGGCACGGCACTCGGCGCTGCCGCTGCTGGACTTCGACGGCCGGCTCAGTGGCGTCGTACAGCTGAGCCGGCTGGCCGCCGTGCCGTCCGGGCAGCGTGCGTCGCTGCGGGCACGAGACGTGGCGACGCCGCTGTCCCGGTGCGCGCTCGCCGCACCGGACGAGCTGCTGACCTCCGTCCTGGAGCGGCTCGGCACCGAGGGCCGCCCGCTGCCCGTCCTGGTCATGGACGACAGCCGGCTGCTCGGGATCATCACCGCGCACGACATCGACCGGTGCCGCCGCACCGCCCGGCATGCACCGGACGGAGGCGCGCCCCCGTAGGGCACGACGCGAAGGTGCACGACCGCGGCCACCCGAGTGTCTGAAAACGATCGTTGATGGCCAGTGAACGATCGTTGATGCCCGCTGGTGGTCTGCGTATGCTGCGAGGCGCATCACATCTGTCGATCCTCAACTGCCGGAGAACATCGGTGGAGTCACCCTCGCAGCTCCACGAGACTCTTCGACGCCTCACCGCCCTCATCGAAGAGCAGGGCCTCAAGCGATCGGAGCTTCTCGACCCGCGAGCACTCGCGGCCAGGACAGCTCTGCCCGAGACTGCGGTCCGCATCCTGCTGAAAGGCGGCCCCCCTCCCGCCGACACGGTCAACGATCGGGTCCGTGCGCGTATCAAGGCACTGTCCGACGCCCACCTCACCCGCACGGGAAGGCGTATGTCGGATCTGGCCGCGGACATCGGCAGCCGCCTGGGAGTCTCCGATTACTGGGCGCGCCAGGTGTGCGACGGCAAGAAGGTGCCCAGCGTCGAATTCCTGCATGGTCTGGTGGAGTACTTCAGGGTCGAGGGAGGAGAGGCGTTCTTCACCGCACCGGCCGACGAGGCGCTCAACCGTGCGCTGCTCCCCGCGCTGGTCAGGCTGGAGAATCCGCACACCGACCCGGTGCAGGCCCTGATGGACCGCTACGGCGTGAAGACGACCGACCTGCGCATGAACGGCTCCCTGACACGCGGGCAACTGGAGCGCTTGCTCGAGGGAGTCTTCCGGTCGGTACTGCCTCCTGAGGGAGAGAACAAGCCGTGACCATCAAGGCGATGAAGTCCCTGCTGACCGCCCTGGGGCAGGAGGCAGCGCGGTCCGTTCAACGGCCGGCGGAGCCGCGGGAGGTCATGGAGGAGTTCTGCAGGGCCATGAGCGTGCGCTCCGGGCGGCCGATCCGGCTCGTGTTCCGGGCGTTCCCTTCGGACATCCCCGTTTCCGGCATGCGCCTGGACTGCGGCGACCACTCGATCATCGTCGTGGAGGAACGTACGGTTCCCGAGGCGCAGTTGGTCATCCTCGGTCATGAACTGTGGCACGAAGAGGAGGGCGACTGCGGCCACCACATCGCCGGCATGCCCGCCGCCGCCCGTGCCCTGACCGCCGATCAGACGCCCGAGTCGATCCAGCGGGCAGTGGAGGAGATCCTCACCACGCAGCAAGAAGTCTCACGCGACGCCCTCCTGGCCGTAGCCGCCAGAGCCGGCTCGGTCGACGACCACGAGGTGGACGCGGAGACGTTCGGCCTGCTCTTCGGCCGTGAGGTCCGCACCTGGATGAAAGGCCGGTACGCCGAAGGCCCGCTCAACCAGTCAACCGTCGAGGGACGCATCAACGTGTCTCTCACCAGCCGGGGCGGTCGCATACTCTCATGACCCCGTCTTTCCATGTCCCCTACGCGGTCCCCACCGTGCTGCTGGCGCTCGCGCTGTTCTTCAAGCTCCCCACGTTCGTCCGTGCCTGGCGCGATCCCGAGGTGCGGGCAACCACCCTGCTGCTCTTCTGGGCCACGTCAGCCCTCGTCGTGATCATCCCGGTCAACATCGAACGGCTCAACAAGCTGACGGGCATCCCGAACATCGCGGCCCCGTGGGCGTACTCCTTCCTCACCGCCTCGTGTGCCACCGGTCTGACCATGATCATGCGCTGGAGAGAGGAACCATCCGAGCGGCGCCGGCGCAGGATCCGGCTCATCTACTGCATCTACATCGGCATCATCGCCGCGCTGTGGGTGACGTTCTGCCTGGCCGACGTGCCGAAACCGCGCATCTACGACCTTGACACCTACTACTCCTGCACCCCGTGGATGCGTGAGCACATCCTGCTCTACCTCGTCGCGCACCTGGTTTCATGCCTCACTGCGGCCGCCATGCTGTGGAAGTGGTTCCAGGAGGTGGAAAACCCGTGGCTGAAGACAGGCGTCGTCTTCCTCCAGGCCGGCTACGCACTCGGCCTGGTCTTCGACGCGGCCAAACTGACCGCGGTGACAGCCCGCTGGTCCGGAACCGACTGGGACTGGCTCAGCACGAAAGCCGCACCGCCCTTCGCACTGATGGAGGCCGGCCTCGCGGCTGTCGGTTTCATCATTCCGCAGACGGGGCCCGCTCTGCAGCGCTGGGGCCGGGACCAGAGCGAATACCGGCGGCTCTGGCCGCTGTGGCGAGCAGTGCGCATACTCAGCCCGGCCGCCGCGCCCGCGCGCTTCGGCTTCTGGGTTCCTCTCGACCTCCGCGTGATGCAACGCCAGCAGCGCATCCATGACGCACTGCGCATCCTCGCCCCGTACTTCGACACAGACCTCTACCAGAGGGCGTACGCAGAGGCGGCGGCCACCCGCAACGAGTCCAAGGCCCGCGCGGTCGCCGGTGCCGCCGCCATCCTCGACGCGCTCGCCTCCTACAGCAACGGCACGCCCGCCCACACCACCACACAGCCCCCGCACATCGGCCCCGAAGTCACCGACCACATCGCCGCCATTTCCGTCGCTCTCTACCGTCCTCGCTCACTCGACAGCGTCCGCCGGCGGATGACCCACACAGAAAACCTCACCCCACATGCCTGACAGCGTCACCGTAGGCCGGCCCACCGCCCTCGTCATCGGCGCCAGCGCAGCCGGACTCTTCGCGGCCGCGGCACTCAGCGAGTTCGCCGATGTCGTGATCGTCGAACGCGACCACCTGCCCGACGGGCCCGAACCCCGCCGCGGTGTCCCCCAGGCCCGGCACGCCCACGTGGTCTGGAGTGGCGGCGTCCTCGCCTTCAACGCTCTGCTGCCCGGCCTCACCGACCACGTCGTCGCCCGTGGGGGGCGCATGGCCCGCATCATGGCCGACATGGTCTCCCGCGCCCCCAACGAAGTGTGGTTCCGTCGCTTCCTCGCCACCCGTCACCGCAACGTGGTCTGCTCCCGCGATCTGCTCGACGCCGTGATACGCGAGCGGGTTCTCGACCACCCACGGATCACTCTCCGTCAGAACACCACCGCCCTGTCGCTCGAAGGCAACGCCGGCCGGGTCACAGGTCTCCGCGTCAGGGCCGGCGAAGAAGAACTCACCCTGGGTGCCGACCTCGTCGTCGACGCCTCCGGCCGCGGCTCCCGCGCCGCTCAGTGGCTCGTCGGCCTCGGCCTCCCGAAAGTCACCGAACGGGAGGTCAACGCCGGCGTCACCTATGCCACCCGCCTCTACAAGGCCCCGGCCGGTACCAGCAGCGACTTCCCGCTGATCAATGTGCAGGCCAACCCCGCCAGTCCCCCCGGCCAGGGGGGCATCATCCTGCCCATCGAGAACCGTCAGTGGCTCGTCACCCTGGGCGGCACCCGTGGCGGCGAACCCACCGCCGACCCGGACGCCTTTGTGCCCTTCGCCCTGAACCTCGGCGATCCCCTCATCGGCGAGCTCATCCAGAACGCGGAGCCCGTCAGCAACATCCTCACCACCCGTAGTACCGCCAACCACCGCCGGTACTACGAGAAGATGAAGCGCTGGCCGGACGGCTTCACCGTCCTCGGCGACGCCGTCGCCGCCTACAACCCCGTCTACGGACACGGCCTGACCGTAGCCGCCCAGGGCGCCGTTGCCGTACGGGACGTCCTGCGCTCCACCAGCATCACCGCCCCCGGCACAGCGCGCCGTCTCCAGCGCGCGGCCTCGCGTCCCGTCGCTGCCGCCTGGGACCTGGCTGTCGGGCAGGACGCCTTCTACCCCGGCGCCACCGACGCCCCACCCACCGCTGTGGAGAAGTTCCTCGCGCGCTTCGTCGACCGGGCCGTCGCCACCGGAGCCCGCAACCCGCGCGCCATGGGCGCCCTGCTGGACGTGATGAGCATGGAGAAGCCGGCAACCCGTCTCTTCTCGCTGGACATGCTCCTCCCCATGCTCTTCGGCCCGAAGAAGCAGCACCTGCAGGGACCGCCGCTGACCGAGGCAGAGCGCAAGGCAGCCGTTCGCTGACCCTGCCGGCCCGGACCGGCACGCGCCGGCGGAGCCGATGACGACCGGTTCAGGCCCAGGAGGCAGGAGGACCACGGCCGGAGCCACTTGATCCACGTGTCACCACGAGCCTGGCCAGAGAGATACTCGTTCCGTCACATGATCGGCTTGCTGTGCGGCGGTTGCCGTGCCCTGCCCGTCTCAGGAGGAAGGTCCCAGCATGTTCCAGGAAACCCCGATCTTCAACCGGCTTGTCGCAGAGCGCGGCGATGTCCCCGCCCAGGCTCGTGGTGAAGCCGACCGCGTACGTCACGCGCTGAGGCAGGTCTTGCCCTCCGCGCCCTGGCCCGCGGCCCATCTGCCCCGGCAGCAGCCACAACTGCCCGGCGGGGGCGCTTCTGCCGCTGTCTTGTGAGCAGTGCTGGGGCAGCGGTCGTCGTCCGCCTGCGAGCCGCCCGTGTTCCGGGCGGCAGCGGGCAACGCCCGGCAGAGCACGGCGGCCGGGCGGTGCCGCGGGGCCCGGTACTCACGGGCCGGAGGAATGCGGGTGAGGTCAGCGCAGTTCCCGGTGTCGGGCAGTTCCAGGCCGCTGCCCCGGGAGAGGCCCGCGCGACCTGCTCGCCGCGCTTCGGAGAGGGGCTCGGGTGGGCCGGTGGCTCCACGGCGCAGGCGCAGCCGCGACACTGGTCCGGAACTCGCCGCTGAAGCATGCGACACCGCCACGACGACGGGCCTGGCCCGCGTCGCAGACGGAGCCCGGCGCTTCCCCGTTGTCCTGCCCGGGGACGGCAGCCGCCCGCTCGTCGTACTCACGCTGCGGCCTGCCCGGCAGCCATGCTGGGCACCACGCTTGGCATGCCGGGCAGGCGGCCTTGCATCAAGAAGCTCAGAGCTGAAGCGACTTGGTCTGCAGGAATTCCATGAGGCCGTGCTCGCCGAGCTCTCGACCGACGCCTGACTGCTTGTAGCCGCCGAAGGGCGCAAGCGGGTTGTAGGCACCGCCGTTGACCGTCACCTGGCCACACGCCATCGAGCGCGCGAAGGTGATCGCCTGCTTCTCGTCGGCTGCCCAGACGGAACCCGCGAGGCCGTAGTCGGAGTCATTGGCCATGCGCAGGGCGTCCTCCTCGTCCTCGTACCTCATGAACGAGAGCACGGGACCGAAGATCTCCTCCCGGGCCACGCTCATCCCGGCGGTGACGTCAGCGAAGACTGTGGGCCGGACGTAGTAGCCCTTGTCGCATCCGTCGGGGACCTCAGGGCCGCCCGCGACAAGACGCGCGCCCTCCGCCAGGCCCCGGCGGATGTGGTCGCGGACCTTCTCCTGCTGGGTACGGCTCGCCACCGGGCCCAGGCGGCAGTCGGGATCGGCCGGGTCCCCGGGAGGAAAGGCGGCGATCTCCGCGACGGCGATGCGAACCGCCTCTTCATAGTCGTCGGCGTGCACCAGCGTACGCGTCAGCGCGTTGCAGGACTGCCCCGCGTTGCGGACGACGTCGGCGACATTGGCACGGACAGCCTGTGCGAGATCCGCTCCAGGAAGGATGACGTTCGCGGACTTGCCGCCGAGTTCCAGGGCGACACGTTTGACAGCGGCACCGGCAACAGAACCGATGTGCTTGCCGACGGCCGTGGAACCCGTGAACGAGACCATGTCGACCCCGGGATGGCGTACCAGCGCCTCCCCGGCTTCGGTTCCCGTTCCGGTGACGAGGTTGAAGACTCCCTCGGGGATGCCTGCGGCTGCGATGCACTCCGTGAACAACCGGGCCGACAGAGGGGTCAGCTCCGCGGGCTTGAGAACCACCGTGCAGCCTGCGGCGAGGGCGGGAACAACCTTGCAGACGACTTGATACAGAGGGTAGTTCCACGGAGTGATCGCACCGACGACGCCGACGGGCTCGAGCAGGACAAGCGAATTGCCCGCCCTCTGCTCGAAGGTGAAGTCAGCCGCAAGCTCGGCATGCAGCTGCGTCATGGTGACCGGCAGGCCGGCCTGCACCCTGCGGGAGAATCCGATCGGGGTGCCCACCTCGGCTGTGATGAGTGAGGCCATCCGGTCCTGGCGGAGGGCAAGTTCGCCGGAGAGCGCCATCAGTAACTCGGCACGGCGGCTGGGCGCTGTGGACGCCCAACCCGGCAGTGCCGACCGAGCCGCGTCGACTGCGGCGTCGACGTCCGCGGCAGAACCAGCCGGTACGGTCCCGATGACCTGTTCGTCGGCCGGGTTGACCACATCGATCGCATCGGTTCCTACCGCGGGCCGCCAGTGCCCTCCGATGAACACCTTGTCGTGCCCGGTCACAAGCATCCTCCTCCATAGCTCATGGGCAGTAGTGGAAACGGCAGCGCCCGGCTCAGTCCGTCGGCGGCCGACGATGTCGGGATCGCCAGCACATCGCCCTGCACGGCACCGATCACGCCGGTGCAGCTAGGTGCAGCTAGGTGCACAACAGCTTGTTGCACGCTACACGGGTGGCGGAGCGCCGCGCAGCCGGGGCACGGTGTTTCACGTGCTTGCCGAACGTTTGCACTGCGGCATTCCGTCCCCGTGAGCAGCCCCGTCTGCCTTTGTGGAGAGGCCGTTCAGGCGTTCGGAGGTCCGCCCCGAATGATTCGTTGCCGACGCACAGATCATGCGCTGAGTAGAACGAATTGAGGAACGATGCAGACTCTTCACACACCGGCCGAGGAATACCCTCCTTCCGCGGCCGAACACATGTCACCGGATGACATCGGGGGGCAGTACCGAACGCGCTTCGCGAGCACTCCGGACGAACTTCTGAGCGAGCTGCCGCTGACCGATGCCGCAGCCCGTACGGTCCGCGACGGCCGGCTGACAACCCGCCGCGTGCTGAGCGGTGGCGACGACCGTCTGCTCGTCGTGGTCGGTCCGTGCTCGGTCCACGACGTGAACGCCGGTCTGGCATACGCGAAACTGCTGGGCGAGGTGGCCGGCGACCTGGCCGGGGACCTGGCGGTCGTCATGCGGGTGTATGTCGAGAAGCCCCGCACCACGGTGGGCTGGACCGGGCTGCTGACCGACCCCGCGCTGGACGGCAGCCTGGACCTGGTCCGGGGGCTGCGCACGTCCCGGACGCTCATGCTGGAGATCGCCGAGACGGGGCTGCCCATCGCGACGGAGTGGCTGAGCCCGGCGGTTCCGGCGTATCTGGCCGACCTGATCTCCTGGGGAGCCATCGGGGCCCGGACCGTGGAGAGCCAGGTGCACCGGCAGTTGGCGAGTGGTCTGCCCATGCCGGTGGGCATGAAGAACGGCAGCACCGGATCGGTGGCGGTCGCCGTCGACGCCGTCCGGTCCGCCGCCGCCGCTCACGCCTACCTCAGTCTCGGCCGCGACGGCAGGCCCGTCGTGCTGCGAACGACCGGCAATCCCGACTGCCACGTGGTCCTGCGGGGCGCCTCGGGCAAGCCCAACTACCGCGCGGAGGACATACGCGAGGCGGCGCGGCTGCTGTCGGCGGCCGCCCTGCCGACCGGTCTGGTCATCGACGCCAGCCACGGAAACAGCGGCAAGGACCATGAACGACAGGCGCTGGTGGCCCGGGAGATCGCGCAGCAGGTCGCGAGCGGCGACACGGACATCCGGGGCGTCATGCTGGAGGGCTTCCTGGTCCCCGGGCGCCAGGAACCCGGCGTCGGCGAGCCGGTGTTCGGCCAGAGCCTCACGGACGCCTGCATGGGATGGGCCACCACCGTGGAAGTCCTCCAGGAGCTCGCCGTGGCGGCCCGTCGGCGCCGGGAGGCGCGGGCCGCCGCGCGCCGACCCGGTCAGCCCCTCCCGTACGCCCCGTGACCCGCCGGAAGAACCAGGAAGCGAGCATGCTGGACATCCCCGCGCTGGGCCCGGCCGGGCCGTACCGGACGAAGAAGCGCACCGCGGTGGCGGACGCCTCGGGCATCACGGCCGTCTACCTGTCAGCCGTGCCGGGCCTGGTCGTCTCGCACTGGATCGATCAGCTGCGGGCACACGCGCCGCTGCCCGTGGGGGAGATGGCGGCCGTGCTCGAGAAGGCGGCCGACGTCTTCGAGACCGAGGAGGTCCTGGGCGACGGTCTCGTGGCCCACGAGCGGCGGGTGGCGGCGCTGACGGGCACCCCCCTGGCCGTCGTGCGGGAGTGCGACGCGCTCATCACCCGCACCCTGCGCGACGTGCGACGGGCGCCGTCGGCGGCCCGGCCCGCCGGCTGCTCCCCCGTCGGCACGGACGTGTCCGCGGCGCCGGCGGCGGGCGCCCTGTGGTGCCGTACCGCAGACGTGTTCGCCGTGCAGGCCGCGGGCAACAGCCCCGGGGTCCACGCCATGTGGCTGGAGGCGCTGGCGCTTGGCTACCGGGTCGTCGTACGCCCCTCCCACCGGGACCCGCTCACCCCCTACCGGCTCGTGTCGGCCCTGCGGCAGGCGGGAGTGCCGGCGGCCCAGCTGGTCCTGGCGCCCTGTGACCACGCGACGGCCGATCTGATCGTCGAGCGCTCTGACCGCGCCCTTGTCTACGGCGGCCAGGACGTCGTGGACAAGTACCGCAACCGCGGCGACGTCCTGCTCCAGGGGCCGGGCCGCTCGAAGCTGGTCGTGACGGCCGACGCGGACCGGGCCGCCGGAGTCGGCATCGCCCGCACGGGGGCGCTCCATCACGCGGGAACGGCGTGCACCGCGACCACGGGCGTCCTGGTCGAACGGGATCCGGCGGGATTCGCCGCCGAACTCGCGGCCTCGCTCGCGAAGGCGGCACCGGCTCACCCTCTCGACGACACGGCTGTCCTGCCCTGCATGCCTCAGGCCGACGCGGAGCGGCTTGCCGCCGCCGTGCTGGACCGGGCGAAGGACGCCGTCGTGCACCTCGCGCCGAGGGTCGAACGGCTCGCCGGGGAGGGCTCTTCGGCGGCCGTCACACCCTCGGTCGTGGAACTGGCGTCCGCGAAGGACGCCTTGCTGGGCTACGAGGTGCCCTTCCCGTGTGTGTGGGTCGCCCCGTTCGAGCGCGGTGACGTGAGCGCGCTCGACGGCTCGCTGGTGCTGTCCCTGCACACCGCCGACCGGGCGCTGGTCGCCGAGGCCGCGCAGCTTGCGGCCGTCTCCAACGTGTACCAGGGCAGGCCGACGTCCTGGCTCCATCCGGATGTCCCGCACGACGGCTTCCTCGGAGCGTTTCTGATGCGTGCCAAGGGGCTGGCCCATGACGCCTAGGCCGACAGGGCCTGGGCCCGGCCGAAGGGGGCGCACCGGCGCCCCCGCTCATCCGCCGCGATCAAGGAGTGGCACATGAAGATCAAATCCCGGAGTGACCTCGACTTCATGGAGCGGATACAGCGGGAGGTGTCGGCCCAGGACCGCGCAGCCCGCTGCGACGAGGCTTATTACGCGCCGAAGCTGGCCGAGGCCTGGCGCCGCGCGGAGCAGACAGCCGCCTACGCGTCGCTCGGTGCGTTCTCGGTGCAGGCGTTCCACGATCTGCCCGTGACGTCGAAGGACGACCTCAAGGCCCGCCCGCTCGACTATCTGCGCGTGCCGGTCGGCGCGGGTCTGAAGTACTACCAGACCACGGGGACGACCGGAGTTCCCACGCCCACCCCCCGCACGGCACGGGACGTGACCGCCAACACCGTGTCCGTCGCCGAGGCCTGGCGCACCATGCTGGCGGGCGGCGGGCACCGCGCGCTGATCCTGCTGCCCTCGGACATCGTGCCGGTGGCCGACCTGATGGTCGGTGTCTGCGAGTTCCTGGATGTTCCTCATGCGAAGGCCTATCCGTACACGACCGGTATCTCCGACTGGGACCGCATCGTCGGCCTGTGGGAGGTGTTCCGGCCGACGGTGCTGTTCGTGGCGCCCGGCGTGCTCCTGGAGTTCTCCCAGGTCCTCAAGAGGCGCGGCCTGCTGGACGAGCTGCGCCGCTGCGTCGAACTCCTCATGCTGCTCGGGGAGGTGAGCACGCCGGAGCTGCGGTCCATGGTCGGGCAGTGGTGGGACGCGCGTGCCTACGACGCCAGTTACGGCAGTACGGAGAGCGGCACGCTGGCCGCGTGCTGTGCCCAGGACCGGCTGCACCTGCTGCGCCGGGCCAACTACTTCGAGATCGCGGACGGGGACGGCCTCACATCGGCCGGGGCGGGACGCGAGGGCCGGCTCGTCGTCACGCCGCTCAACAACGACGCCCGCCCCCTGCTCCGCCTCGACATGGGCGACGAGGTGTCCGTGAGCGACGGCTGCGCCTGCGGCGCGGACGCACCGGTGATCACGGTCCACGGCCGGGGAAGCGACGGGACCGAGATCAAGGGCCGCCGGGTGCGCACCCGTGACCTCGAAGGCGTCGTCTACGCGAACCACGACGTCATGGGCTACTTGATCGAGGCCGACGAGAACGGCACCTGGGCCAGGCTGCTGCTGGAGCGGGACCCGAGCCGGGCCCGGGAGACCGAGCCCTCGCGCGGCGACCTCATCCAGCGGAACACGGACGACCACCTCGGCTTCCGCTGGGACGAGGTCCGGTTCGTCAACCGGCTGCCCGTGACGACGAAGAGCGGCGGCTCCCAGAAGAGCTGGAAGCGCTCCAACTTCCGCATCGTCGGCGAGGTGGTGCCGGCATGACGTACGACACGCTGCTGAGCTCGTCCGGTGTCGTCTCCGGCGAGTCCGACCTGTGGTGCACCTACGCGGCCGTGCGGACCCTCGCCTGGCTCGGTCGCATCGGCGACCTGCCCGCCCCGGAGGCGGTGGCGGGCTTCCTCGCCTCCCGGCAGAACTCCGACGGCGGTTTCGCGTGGTCGGCCGGCATGAGTTCGGACGCCTGGGCCACCTACTACTGCACCCAGGCCATGGCCGATCTGCCGGACGGCAGCCGCGCCGCGGCGGGACGGCCGAGTTCCGCGTGGGTGCGCAGCACTGCCCACGCGGACGGCGGGTTCGCCATGACGCCCGGCCAGGCCTCGGACGTGTGGGCCACCTACTACGCCGTACGCACGCTGGTGGAGATCCACGGCGAGCGTCCGCCCGAGGCGCTGTCCGACTGGCTGGCGGCTCTGCAGGCCGAGGACGGCGGGCTGGCGTGGAGTCCGGCCCACGCGAAGAACGGCACGTCCGACGTGCGGGCGTGCTACTACGCCCTCACCGCGTGGAGTACCGCCACCGGCGGGCGCGGTCCGCTGCCGTGGGACCGTGCGAGGCTCACCGGCTGGCTCAAGGGCCGACAGAGCGCGCAGGGCGGGTTCACCTTCCAGGAGGGCGACGGGACGGACTGCCTCTGGGCGACGTTCCGGGCCGTGAACGCTCTGGGCCGCCTGGGCGAGACCCCGCGTGACCCCGGGGCCTGCGTCGCCTGGATCCGGGCCCGCAGAGGGCCGGACGGGGCGTTCACCCGTTGGCCCGGCTATCCCGTGCCCGACGTGTGGGCCGCGTTCTGCGCGGTGGGTGCGCTCAGGCAGCTCGGCGCCGGGCTCGACGACCTCGCCGACGGTGTGGTCGCGACGCTGCTGTCCTTCCGGACCGGGCAGGGCGGGTTCACCTACCGCTCCCCCGAGTCGGCCTCGGATGTGCTCACCACCTCCGCCCGTCTTCTGGCCGGCCGCTTCCCGGGCACCGCGGCGCGCGAGGCCGTGCGCTGGCTGGAGAGCTGCATGCTCCCGAACGAGAACGGCATCATGTACATGCCTGGGCGAGGCAGCGAGGTGCGGTGCACCCTGTGGGCCCTGTCGGCGGGGGCGTTCGCGGACGACACCGCCGCCCGTAACCGGATCGCCGACTGGCTCACCGGCGCCATCCAGAACCCCGACGGCGGATTCGGGTACTGGGAGGGCCGGGCGTCGGACATGGTGTCGACGTGTGCGGCCGCGGAGCTCCTCCGCCGCACCGGAGGAGACCGCGTCCCAGGCCGCCTGCGCGCTGTCGCCGCGTATGTGGCCACCTGTGAGACGGCGCCCGGCCGGTACGCGAACGTGCCCGGTGGCCGCCCCACCCTGCGGGCCACCCTGCAGGGCCTGCGAACGCTGCACCGGACCGTCGGTGCGGACGGCGCACACGTCAGCGACGCCCTCGCCCGGCACCGGGTCCGCGGCGGCGGTTTCGCCAACGAGGGCAACCGGGTTCCCGACCTGCTCAGCACCTACGAAGCCGTGCTGACAGCGGATGCGTTCGGCCTCGAAGAGGACACCGCCCGTCTGACGAGGTTCCTGGACAGCGTGCGCACCGCGGACACCGGGTTCGCCTGGACCCCTCTGATGGCCACGAGCGGCGGTCCGCTCGCCGACTGCCTGGGCCGGCGGCTGGAACTGCGGCTGTCGCCCGAGCGGCACGCCCTGCCCGCACTGGCCCTGTCGTGAAAGGCACGATGTCTTGCCGACCGTCGATGTGACCAGCACCCCGCTGACCCCCTCGGCCCGGCTGAGGGCCGCCCTGCGCCTGACCCGGTGGCTGGCCGCCCACGGCTCGAACGCCGCGCACGTGGTGGTCTCCTTCCGCGCCGCGGAGCCCATGGCGTACTTCTGCGGCGGAATGCCGCTGACGACGTACGACGACGCCGGCGACGCGGACCAGCAGACCCGCTGGGCGTCCGTCGTGTGCCACATCCATCCCGACCGCGACCCCACGTACCGCGCCGAACTGGCCCGGGAGATCAGGGAGGCACTCGCTCTCTCCCCGGACAGCGGCCACCTGATGGTCAGATTCGAACCCACCCCGCCCGACCGGGTGTTCTACCTGGAGTCGGGGGCGATGACGAGCGGCGACCCGATGCCGGCCGGCCGCGACGAAGAGAAAGGTTCCCGCCATGCCCACCGCTGACCCGACCCTCACCGAGGTCAACGCCCGTCTCCTCACCGTGCTGGAGAAGCGCTTCGGCGACGCCGCCCACGCGCTGGCTCCGGACGCGGACCTGTCCGAGCGGCTGCCGGGGTTCGACAGCCTGGCCGCCCTGGAGTACGTCAACGCCGTCGAGGGCGAGTTCGGCATCGAGGTCGACTTCGTCGGCGACGACGTCCGCTACTGGTTCAGCACGCTTGAGCGGACGGCCGCATACGTCCACGAGCGCATCGAGGACCAGGCGGCATGACACCGACCGGGACACGCACGCACGGACCGCGGACCGCGGCTCGGGACGAGATCCGCTTCGACACGTCCGGCAGTACGGGCGTGGCACGTCGCTGGTTCCGCCTCCCCGAGCAGATGGAGCTGGAAGTGCAGATGATCGGGGACCATCTCGTCGGCCCGGTCGACCGTGTGATCAGTTACGCCCCGCCCCAGCACCTGTTCGGCGCCCTGTTCGGCCAGTGGCTGCCGCGCACGGCAGGGGTCCGCGTCCACCAGGCGTGGGCGGACCCGTTCGCGCCCCTGCCGGTCTCCCCCGGCGAGCGGGTGCTGGTCGTCTGCATCCCGATGGCCTGGGACCTGCTGCGGCGCGGCCGGCGGGCGCTGGAACGCGCGAGCGCGGTCGTCGCCCTGCACAGCTCGGCGGCCCCGCCGCCGTCCGCCCGCGCACTCGCCCGACGGGCCGCCGGCCTGCTGCGGGCACACGAGATCCTGGGATCGACCGAGACCGGGGGCCTGGCCCACCGGCCGCTGCTCCCCGACGAGACCGGCACGGGCCTGTGGGAGGCCTTCCCCGATGTCTCCTTCGTACGTGCCGACGGGGCGCCGTCGCGGCGGGCGGAGGAACTGGTGGTGCGCGGCCCGCGTCTGGCGCGCCCGGAGACCGGGACGCGACCGCCCGGTCAGTGGGCCACGGGAGACCTGGTGGAGTTCACCGGCCCCCGCACCTTCCGGTACGTCGGACGCGGCGGCTCGCTGGTCAAGGTGAACGGGATCAAGGTTCATCTCGCCAGGGTCGACGAGATGCTCAACGCCCGCCTGCCGCAGACGGAATGCGCGGTGCTGCCGTTGCCCCAGGACGCGCTCACCGGGGAGGGATACGTGGTCTTCTGGTCCGGGCGGCGCGGCGGAACGGGCGTGGCGGACATCAGGGCGGCTCTGCGGGATGTTCCGAGCCCGTCGAGGATCGTGAAACTGGCGGACATACCGAGGACTTCCACCGGAAAGCCCGACCGCAGGGCTCTTCTGGCCGCTCTGTGACGGCCGGCCCCTCTCCCCGTACCCCTGCCCGCATTTTCATCAGAGGACATTCGATTGTCGTCCAGGTTGATCGTGGTGACCGGCGCGAGCGCCGGCATCGGCAAGGCCACGGCGAAGCGTTTCGCCGAGAACGAGGACAAGGTGCTGCTGATCGCGAGGGGCCGGGACCGGCTCGCTCAGGCGGTCGCGGAGATCGAGTCGAGCGTGCCCGGCGCGGACCTCGAACCGCTGGCACTCGACATGTCCGATGCCGCGTCCGCGCACCTCCTTCAGCAGCACGTCCGGACGACCGGGCTGCCGGTCAGCGGGCTGGTGTGCTGCGCGGGTTCGGTCCCCGCGCCCGGAGGCGAGGAGCTGAGGACGGTCGTGACCGAATGGCAGGACGCCTACCGGTCCAACGTCATCAGCGCCGTCATCACCGTGGAAGGCCTGATCCCCCTCATGGCCGACGGCGGCGGCATCGTGCTCCACAGCTCCGTCGCCGCCTACCGCGGATCCGGTGGGACGGGCGGGTACGGCGCCGCGAAGGCGGCCCTCCACTCGTACGTCCACGTCCTCGCGACACGCCTGGGGAAGCGGGGCATCAGCGCCAACGCCATCGCGCCGGGATACATCGGAGGAACCGATCTGTTCGGCGACGGCCTTCCCGCCGCGCGGCAGAACATGCTGGTCCGCCAGACCGCCCTGGGCCGCGCGGGCGATCCGGCGGACGTCGCGGAGCTGAGTTTCTACCTCTGCTCACCACCGGGCGGCTACGTCACCTCCCAGATCCTCCAGATCAACGGGGGCTCCCATCACGGGGTTTGACCTGCCCCCCGTCACTCTCCCCGCCCGCTTCTCCCCTTCACCCTTCGTTCTTCGACCGAGAAAGTGCGGTGACACGCCATGAACGCTCGCGAACAGGCCGACGCGCACATACGAGCCATGATGCGCTGGCACTTCGACCCGGACACGGGGTCCCGGTTCTGGCTGGAGCGCCGGAGCCGGCTGGGTCTGGATCCCGTCGAGGACGTACGGTGCGTCGACGACCTGCTGAAGTTCCCCAACCTGGTGGACGAATTCCGTGACGTCCCCGTCGAGGATCTGATCCCGCGCGGCCTCGACGCCACCGAGAAGGTGTGCGCCGTGTACGAGAGCGGGGGCACCTCGGGGGCGCCCAAACGCTTCGTGATGTTCGAGAACTGGTTCGACGCATACATGGCGTGGGAGAACTCCCACTACCCCGACGACGGCACGGGGCACACCCTGGCCGTGGCACCCAGCGGCCCCCACATGCTGGGCGAGTACTCGAGGAGGCTCGCGCAGGCCAGGGGCGGTATCCGCTTCTCCATCGACCTCGATCCGCGCTGGGTCAAGCGTCTCGTCGCCGCCGGGGACAACGCGGGCGCCGACGCGTATGCCGAGCACCTCGTCGACCAGGCCGAACCGGTTCTGCGGTCACAGGACATCGCCTTCCTGATCACTACACCGCCGCTGCTGGCCCGGATGGCGCAGCGGCCGTCGGTCCGTACGCTGATCCAGGAGAAGGTGCGGCTGGTGACCTGGACCGGTGCGCACATGGACCCCGACACACTGGACTTCCTGTCCACGGAGTACTTCCCCAAGACACGGTTCCGGGGGTCGTACGGCAGCACGTCCGTTCTCAGCGGCACCGTCCAGCGCCCCGGCGCGGAGGACGCGGAAGGCCTGGTCTTCGACTCGTACGCCCCCTTCGTCTTCTATCGCGTGGTCGACCCCTCGTCGCACCGGCCGGTCGGGTTCGGAACCGAAGGCGCCGTGGTCATGAACCACGTCACCAAGTACGGCCTGGTACCCAACAGTCTCGAACGCGACCTGGCCACACGGGTCCCCAGCCCGACGGGGGTCGGGGACTCCCTGCGCGACATCCGTCCGGTCGCCGAGATGGACGGCCAGAAGATGATCGAAGGCGTCTACTGAGCATGTCCACGGTCCTCCCCCTCGAACTCGACGGTGCCGGGCTCTCGCCCCGCGCGGTCGCCGCGGCGGCACGCCGCGGCGGCGCCCGGGCCGCGCTCAGCGCCGCAGCCGTCAAGCGCATGCGCGCCTCGGCGGACCTCATGGACGCGCTGCTGGCTCAGGAAGTCCCCGTCTACGCCGTCACCACGGGCTTCGGAGACAGCTGCGTGCGGCAGATCTCGCCGGACAAGGCGCACCTGCTCCAGCGCAACCTGGTGCTCTATCACCTCAACGGCGTGGGCCCTGCGGCTGTCCCGGAGGTCGCCCGGGCGACCATGCTCATCAGGGCCAACGCGCTGGCCAAGGGGGTGTCGGGAGTCCGGCCTGAGCTGGTGTCGAGCCTGCTTGACTGCCTGGACCGGGACATTCTGCCGTTGATCCCCGAGCGCGGCTCGGTGGGCGCCAGCGGTGATCTCGTACCGCTGTGCTATCTGGCCGCGGCCCTGATCGGCGAAGGCCGGGTGCTGCACCGCGGCAGCGTGCGCCCGGCGTCGGCCGCCCTGCGCGACGAGGGCATCGCACCGGTGCGGCTCGCCCCCAAGGAGGGCATCGCGCTCATCAACGGAACCTCCTTTGCCGCCGCGTACGCCGTGCTCGCCGCCTGGGACGCGAGGGAGCTGGCGTTCGTCGCCGAACTCGCCACCGCCATGACACTGGAGGCACTGCGCGGCAACGCCTCGGCGCTCCATCCCTTCGTCCACGCCGGCAAGCCGCACCCCGGCCAGGTGCGGTCCGCCGAGGTCATCCGGATCCTGCTCGCGGGCTCCCGGCTGGCCACCTCCTTCGAGGACATCCTGGTACGCCGTGAGAAGCTCGCCGGGCGCGGCTACCTCCAGCTGAACGAGCGGATCCAGGACAAGTACTCCGTGCGCTGCGCCCCGCAGATCATCGGCATCGTCCGGGACACACTGGACTGGACGGAGAACTGGCTCGGCACCGAGATCAACTCCGCGACGGACAATCCCCTGTTCGACGTCGAGGAATCCGGACTGCATCTCGGCGGGAACTTCTACGCCGGGCACGTCGGACAGGCGATGGACAGCCTGAAGACGGCGGTGGCCGGGCTGGCCAACCTGCTCGACCGTCAGCTCGCCCTCGTCGTGGACGAGAAGTTCAACGGCGGACTGCCGCCCAACCTGGTCCTCGCCCGTCCCGCGGACGATCCCGAGGCGGGGTTGCACCACGGCTTCAAGGGCATGCAGATAGCGGCCTCCGCCGTCACCGCGGAGGCCCTCAAACAGACGGGCCCGGTATCGGTGTTCTCCCGCTCCACCGAGGCACACAACCAGGACATCGTCAGCATGGGCACCATCTCGGCCCGTGACGCCCGCACCGTGAACGGCCTGGTGCGCGAAGTGGCGGCCATCCATCTGCTCGCCCTCGCCCAGGCCGTCGAGCTGCGCGGCGTGGAAGGGGCGTCGCCGGCGGTCCGGGCGGTGCACGAACTCATCAGGGAACACAGTGCCTTCGTCACCCGCGACCGCCGGCTGGACCAGGACATCGAGGCGGTGATCGGCCTGATCGAGTCCGGAGCCCTGCGGCGCGCCGCGGGGTTCACCGACGAGGACTTCGCCGACTTCGCCTGACCACAGCGAGCACCGCGACGGCAGCGGTGCGCGACCGAGGAGTTTCGACCGCATGTTCAAGAGGAATCCCGCCCTGTCCATCGGTGCCGGCACCGGGCTGCTGGCCCTGGGCGTCTGCGCCGTTCTCGCCGGCCCCGCGCAGGCCACGTCCCAGCAGGTCATCGACCTCGCCGTGGGCAACGACGGAGTCGTGCAGACGCACGTCGGCGGGCCCGGCCTGAGCGTCGGGGACGAGTTCGTCTACGCCGACAAGCTCTTCCGGCACGGCAAGCAGGTCGGCCAGGACGGCAGTTCGTGCCAGGTGACCAAGCTGGTCGGCGAGAAGATCACCACCAACTGCGTGCTGTCGGTGCAACTGCCGGGCGGGCAGATCACCGCGCAGTCCCTGTGGGTCAAAGGCACCGACACCGTCCGCATGGCCGTCACCGGGGGCACGGGCGTCTACCGCGGCGCCACCGGTGAGCTGACGTGCAACGACATCCAGACCCCGCACGAGACCTACCGCATCACGCTGGACAGGTGAGCGGGCCCCGCCCCGGCGCGAGGCGGGGACGGAGGCGGGCTACTCCTCGCCCCGCTCCGAGACTTCGGCCGGGTCGGCGATCCCGTCGTCGCGGGGGCTGGCCATGTCGAGCAGCAGCATCGCGTCGTGGTCCGGGGTGCCGGGCGTCGCCTGGTAGGTGACCAGGCGCTGGCCGTCGGTGCCGAAGATCGCCATCACCTCGAAGTCGAGGCGCATCGGGCCGACCTCCGGGTGCTGGAAGTGCTTGCTGCCGCCACCGTGCGCCCGCACGTCGTACCGCTCCCACAGCCGGGCGAACTCGGGGTTCTTCACCACGAGTTCCCCGACGAGCTGGACCAGTTCCGGCTCGTCGGGATCGGCGCCCGCGATCGCCCGCAGGTGGGCCGCGCTGTGCGCGGCCATCTTCTCCCAGTCCCGGTACAGGGTGCGGGCCATGGGGTGCAGGAACATATAGCGGGTGAGGTTGCGGCGCTCCCGCGGCCAGTCGGTGATGCCGGGGAAGAGCCGCAGGCCGGGCCGGTTGGCGGCCAGCAGGCCGTTCGCCCGGCTGACCACGTACGCCGGGCAGGGGCGCAGGGTCTGCAGCAGGTTCCGGACCGGCTCCCGCACCGTGTGCGCGGGGCCCGGGGAGGGCGCCGGGGTGTGCCCCGCGGCGAGCGCAACCAGTTCCTGCAGCCGGCGCAGCGCGTCGGCGGGGAGCTGGAGCGCCTCGCCGAGCGCGGTGACCACGGCGGCCGACGGCCTGGTCTCGGTACCGCGCTCCAGCCGTGTGTAGTAGTCGACACTGACACCGGCCAGCGTGGCCAGTTCCTCGCGGCGCAGCCCCGGTGTGCGGCGCAGGCCCCTGCCCACGGGCAGACCCACGTCCTCGGGACGGATCTGCGCCCGGCGGGCGCGGAGGAAACGGCCCAGTTCCGTACCTTGGCTCATCCGCTCATTGTCGCAAGGGGCGGCACCGGGTGGGAGGCCGTATCAGGGCCAGGAACAGCGGTGCCCCGAACGGTCCGGTCTCCCACCTGCCGCCCGCGCCGGGCACGCTGGCTGCATCGCCTGATCCCTGCCACCACCCACCATCCGCCCACCTTTTCGACATCCGATGCCGCGACCGGCCGGGGGCGGCGCAGTGAGGAGCAACGCACGATGAGCATGAAGCAAACCGGGCCGACCGTGGGCACCGAGGAGGCCCTGGGCGTCCACGCCGAGCCGGAGGGGGCCCCCTCTCCCACCGCGGCCCTGGTCGCCGCCGTCCTCGGCTTCTTCGTGATCACCCTCGACGTCTCGGGCGTCAATGTCGCGCTGCCCGCCGTCGGCCACGACCTCGGCGGTTCGCTGTCCGGGCTGCAGTGGGTCGCCGACAGCTACACCCTGATGTTCGCGGCGCTGATGCTCTCCGCCGGCACCTTCTCCGACGCGGTGGGCGCCCGGCGTGCGTACGGCTGGGGGCTCGCCGTCTTCACCCTCGCCTCGTTGGCCTGCGGTGCGGCGCCGGCCCTCGGGGCGCTGACGGCGGCCCGCGTGGTGCAGGGGACCGCGGCGGCCGTGATGGTGCCCGCCTCGCTGGCGCTCATCCGGCAGGCGTTCTCCGACCCGGACGAGCGGGCGCGCGGCATCGCCCTGTGGACGGTCGGCGGCGCCGTGGCCATCGCCGCGGGGCCCGTCCTGGGCGGGCTGCTCACCACCGAGTGGAGCTGGCGCGCCGTGTTCTTCCTGAACGTGCCCGCCGGGCTCGCCAGTCTTCTGACACTGATGCGCGCCGCGCGCTCCCCGCGCCACACCGCCGAGTTCGACCTGCCCGGGCAGCTGACGGCGGTACTGGCCCTGGCCGCGCTGACCTTCGCCGTGATCGAGGGCGGACACCACGGGTTCACCGGTGCCGTGACGGCCTCGGCCGGGCTCGCGGTGGTGGCCGGGGCCGGTTTCGTGACCCTCCAGGCGCGGCGGCGTACGCCCATGCTGCCGCTGGAGCTGTTCCGCCGGCGCGGCGTCAGCGTGCCGGTCGTCGCGGGCTTCGCCTGCAACGCCGCCTTCTACGGCGGGGTGTTCGTGCTGAGCCTGTTCTTCCAGGAGCAGCGGGGGCAGTCGGCGTTCTCGGCCGGGCTGATGTTCGTGCCCATGGCGGTGATCACCGCGAACTTCAACTACCTTTCGCCGAAGCTGGTTTCGCGTCACGGACCGCGGGCCGTGGTGGTCGCCGGTCTGCTGACCGGCGCGCTGGGCAGCGGCGGGCTGGCCGCCGTCGACGCCGGCACACCCCCATGGGTGACCGCCGTGCTGATGGTCCCGCTGGGCATCGGCGGTGCCCTGGCCATGCCCGCGTTGACCACCCTCATGCTCGACAGCGTGCCCGCCGAGCGGGCCGGCACGGCGGCGGCGCTGCTCAACACCAGCCGTCAGATGGGCGGAGCGCTGAGCATCGCCGTTTTCGGCGCGCTCCTCGCGTCGGGCTTCGCGCCGGGCATGCGGGAGAGTCTGCTGCTCGCGGTGGGACTTCTGGTGGCCAATGCCCTGGGCGCGGCGGCACTCCTGCCACGACGCTGAGACCGCCACGGGTGTGCCGCGCCTGAGCCGAGGCCCGGCACACCCGTGATGTGCTCGACGTGCAGCAACCTGCACCACAGCTTGCTGCACTCGCCGCCCGTGGCGGGGCCGCCCGGCCGATCGTGAGACTGATTGCGTAACCCACGCCGTGTGCGGTTTCTTCCGGTCCGCCCGATCACCGATCACCGATCCGGAATGCATTGATTCCTCGCGGAGTTGGCCCGAAGCCGGATTTGGTATCCCCTACGCGCCACCGATTCGTGCCGGCCCCGCGTTCAGCAGCGATGGAGGCAGATGTCATGTCAGCGCAGCGAGTTCCCGTACTCGTCGTCGGTGGCGCCTACACAGGACTCACCACGGCCCTGAGCCTCGCCGCACGCGGTGTGCGCCCTCTTCTGGTGGAGCGACGGCCGGCTGTCTCCACGCTGCCGAAGGCGTGGGGGCTCAACACGCGTTCTCAGGAACTGCTCCACACCCTGCCCGGGGTGGCGCGGCGGCTGCGCGCCGCTCTCGGTGACGCCCGGTGGCCCCGGATGAGTCACGGTACGTGCCTCGCCGATCCCCGGCGACGCCACCTCGACCCGCCGACGGAGCCGGACCCGCGGGAGCTGTCGTCGGTGCCGCCGCTGGCCTGGATATCCCAGGCGCAGGTCGAGGAGATCCTGCGCACCAGCGCCGAGGAGGCCGGCGCGGAGCTGCGGTCCGGCACCGAGATGATCTCCCTCGTGCAGGACGACGAGAAGGTCACCGCGACCCTGCGTGAGGTGTCGACGGGCCGTGCGTACGTCGTCGAGGCGGACTACGTGGTGGCCGCCGACGGGAACACGAGCCCGACGCGGGACATGCTCGGCATCGCCGTCGAAGGCAGCGGAGTCATCGGCCACATGTACATCCTCACCTTCGAGGCCGATCTGACGCGCTATGTGAAGAAGGGCGCCGTGGAGGTCATCGGGATGCCCGGCCGCGGCTGCAGCTTCATCCTGGACGGCTCCGAGCGGCACACCCTGTGGGTCGACTACTTCCCCGAGCGCGGCGAGAGCCCGCAGGACTTCACCGAGGCCCGCTGCCTCGAACGGATCCGCAGCGCGATCGGCGACCCGGAGATCGACGTCAGGTTCGTCAACGCACGCTTCTTCCCCGTCAACGACAAGCTGGCGGAGCGGTTCCGCGAAGGCCGGGTCTTTCTGGCCGGCGACGCCGCGCACGCCTGCCCGCCCAACGGGGGGCAGGGCGGCAACCTCGCCATCCAGGACGCCTACGATCTCTCCTGGCGGCTCGCGCTGGTGCTCACCGGACAGGCCGGTCCCGGCCTGCTGGAGATGTACGAGACCGAACGGCGCCCTGTCATCGACGTCACGCTCAAGCGGGAGGTCGAGCTGGCGAAGGTCTCCGAGGGCCGGGTGCCCGCCAGCTACAACCCGGCCGATCCGAACGCGCCCGTTCCCATGCCCAAGGAGTTCCTGGGCTTCCGGTACCACTCCCCCGCGATCCTCACCGAGGCGGGCGACGACGGCTGCCGGCAGGAGGATCCGTGGCATCCCACCGGGCGTCCCGGCAGTCGTGCCCCGCACGTCGCCCTCACCGACGGCGTGCGGGAGTTCTCCACACACGACCTCTTCGGCCGCGGTCCGGTGCTGCTGGCCGGCGAGGCGGCACCCGAGTGGGTCGCCGCCGCCGAGAGCGTCGCCCGCGGGCTCGGGGTCACCCTGACCGCGCATCGGATCGGTGACCGCTTCGCCGACAGCGACAACCTCTGGTGCCGGCGCTACGGCGTCGAACCGACCGGAGCCGCACTGATCCGGCCCGACGCGGTGGTGGCCTGGCGCAGCAGGAGCGCCGTCCGCGATCCGGAGCGCGACCTCGCGGCCGCCCTCACCACGGTCCTCGCCCGCTGAGCGGAGCGTTGCCGCATGCCCGCATCACCTGCGGCTGCGGCAACGCTCTTCGTTCTCACCCGTCGGCCGGACAGGGCGCCCACGAGGGCTGACGCGTGCCTCCCGAGCCGGAAGAGGGATTGCCGGCCGGCCCGCCCGAACCGCTGCGGTCCGCACCGGCCCTGGGGAGGCCGTCGACGAGCATGTGGTCGCGGGCCATCCATCCGGCCTGGAAGCGGCTTTGTGCTCCCAGATCGCCGAACATCTCGGCGATGTACTTCCGGCAGGTCCGCACGCCGATGCCCAGCCGCCTGGCCACCACCTCGTCCTTGTAGCCGGCGGCGAGCAGCTGGACGATCGCGGTCTTGGTCTCCTGGGTCAGGCTCTCCGGGATCCTGTTGTTGCCGCCTGTGGGCTGGAAGGCCGCGCTGGTCGCCCACGCGCTGACCACCAGGTGAACGATGAAGTCCACCAGGGCGGCGTGCTTGACCACGTGTGCCCTGCCGGTGTGCTCACCATCGAGCAGGAAGGCCACGGACCGGTCGAAGACGACCAGCGACGGCAAGGTCGCGGCGCCGGTCCGGACCTCGCCCCCCGACTGCTCGATCCGCTCGACGCGGTCGCGCACATCCGCGTCGTAACGGGAGAGATGGGGTAGCAACACCCGTACGTCGACCGACGAGTCCGGCGGCCGGGAGTCCCGGCAGAGCACGTCCGGGGCGAGCGCCGGGGCTCCCCGCCCCAGGGGGTGCACGGCGAACACTTCCTCGGCACAGCGTGCCGCGTGGTCCTGCAGCAGGTCGCGGATGTCGGACGCGCCCTCGACCGTGACGACCGGACTGAGCCCCCCGCTGCCCGTGCTGTCGACGCACAGGCCCGAGAGCGCGTCGAGCTGCTCGCGGAACCCGTCCAGCTGCTCCTGCCACGCGTCGATGACGCCCGAAAGGGGCTTGGCGTACTGGAGTCTGATGGTGTCCGGGTGCACCGCGGTCCAGTCACTGCGGCCCTCCGCGCCGGAGCGCGCCAGCCTCACCCTGCCCAGCCTGGACAGTACGCGCTCGGTCTGTCCGGGCCCCCACCCCAGGCTTCTCGACAGCCGCTCGATGGTGGCTCCGCCGGTGGCGACAAGAAACCGATAGGCCGTCAACTCCTCGTCGCCCATCAGCGGCACGATCTGACTGAGGTCCACAGCCTTCCCTCCATGAACACTCCGGCAACCATGATTCAAGAATAAACACGAAGCCATGGATGAACGCAAGTACAAGTTTTAGCCCTGAAGCCCACCCCGCAAAACCCAGCAAAGCATCCCTTAACTACCCCTTGATGCCAGGTCTTTGTGAAGAAAAGAGCGGATGCCAGGCAAATAATGGGCGGGAGTGTATTTTTGTATCCCGCTGCTGACGACCCTCAACTCGCCCACGCATGAAGCTTGGAGTCATCCGTGCGCACAGATCAGATGCCGCCCACACCTGTTGCGATCGTCGGCATGGCATGCCGGTTTCCCGGAGCCGAGAGTGCCGATGGCCTGTGGAAGGTGCTGGCCGCCAACGCGGACACCGTGACCGAGGTGCCGCGCGAGCGCTTCGACATCGGCGACTGGTACGACCCCGTCCCGCTGACTCCCGGCCGCACGGTGTCCCGGCACGGCGGCTTCCTCACCGAGCCCTTCGGCTTCGACGCGGCGTTCTTCGGCATCTCTCCGGCGGAAGCGCGTGAGATGGACCCGCAGGCGCGGCTCGCTCTGCACGTCGTCTGGGAGGCCCTGGAATCGGCCGGGATCCGGCCCTCGCTCCTGGCGGGAAGCCGCAGTGGCGTGTTCGTCGGGCAGGCGACGGCGGAACACGCGGAGACCGATCCCCGGGCCGACGAGCCCGATGTCCGCGCCATGGTGGGCAGCCGGCTGCGTGCCGTCACGGCCGGCCGCATCTCGTACGCCCTCGATCTGCGCGGACCCAGCGTGGTGCTGGACACCGCGTGCTCCTCGTCGCTGATGGCCGTGCACGCCGCGCGGCAGAGTCTGCTGACGGGTGAGAGTGACCTGTGCATCGCCGCGGGCGTCAACATCATCATGTCCCCCAACGACAGCATCGCCTATTCCCAGGGCGGCATGCTCTCCCCCCGCGGTCGCTGCCGGTTCGGCGACGCGGGTGCCGACGGGTTCGTCCGCAGCGAGGGCGTGGGCGCCGTCGTACTCAAACGACTGGACGACGCGCTCCGCGACGGTGACCCCGTGTGCGCGGTCCTGCTCGGCAGCTCGGTGACCAACGACGGCGCGGCCAGTGGCCTGCTGGTCCGCCCCTCCGTCGAAGGCCAGGCCGAAGCACTGCGCCAGGCGTGTGCCGACGCCGGCATCAAGCCCTCGGAACTGGACTACGTCGAAGCGCACGGCACCGGAACCCACATCGGGGACGAGGTGGAACTGCGCGCGCTCGCCGAATCGGCCGGTCCCGGCCGGCCGGAGGACCGGCCGTTGCTGACCGGATCGGTCAAGACCAACCTCGGTCACAGCGAGGCCGCGGCGGGCATCGCCGGGCTGATCAAGACGGCGCTCATCCTCCGGCACGGCGTCATACCCGCCTCGCTCCACGTCGACGAGCCGCATCCCCTGCTCACGCGGGACGACTTCCCGGTACGGATGGTGACCCGGAACCAGCCCCTGGACCCGGCAGGCCCCGAGGCCCTGCTGGGTGTCACTTCCCTGGGCCTGTCCGGCACCAACGTCCATCTGGTCGTCGGTGCCCACCCGGCGGGCCGGAGCCCGCCGCGGCGCACCGCGCCGGCACGGAAGCCGACGCCGGACCCCATCTGCTGGTGCTCAGCGCGCGAACGCCCGGCTCCCTGCGCCGGCTGGCCCAGGACTACGCCGCCTACCTGGGGCCCTCGGGACAGGGGCGCCCGTACCGGCTGAGCGACATCTGCTCCGCTGCGGCCACCGGACGCGAGGCTCATCCGCACCGGCTGTGGGTCGTGGGCGACGACCACGAGTCCCTGTCACGCCGGCTGCGGGCACTCGCCGCCGGCGAGGCCATCGCCGACGGCGCGGTCGCGGAGGCCGGGTTCTCGGGCGGCAAACGCGTCGTCTTCGTCTTCTCCGGACAGGGGTCGCAGTGGACCGGCATGAGCCGGGCCCTGTATCGCTCCTCGCCCGCCTTCCGCACGGCGTTGGACGCGTGTGACCGGGCCGTGCGCAAGGAACTCGGCTGGTCCGTCCGGGACCTGCTGATGTCCGACGACTGCGAGCTGTCCACCGAGGTGAGCACCGTGCAGCCCGCCCTGTGGGCCGTCCAGGTGGCGCTTGCCGCAGCCTGGCGCGAACGCGGTGTGGAGCCGGATCTGTGCCTGGGGCACAGCATGGGAGAGGTGGCGGCCGCCCATGTCCACGGCGCCCTGTCACTCGACGACGCGGCCGCGGTGATCTGCCGGCGCAGCCGGCTGATGCAGCGTACGGCGGGTCAGGGCGCCATGCTCGTGGCCGAGTTGCCGGCCGCCGAGGCACGACGGTACGCCGAGGCCTACGGTGCGGGCGTGTGCGTGGCGGCCGAGAACGCGCCCACCACCACGGTGCTCGCGGGCGATCCCGCCCCGCTGGCCGTCCTGCGGACCGAGTTGGAGGAGCACGGCGTCCTGTGCCTCCCCGTGCAGGTGAACGTGGCCTCGCACTCCCCCCGGATGGACCTCCTGCGCGATGACCTGCTGCGGGAACTGGCCGGCCTCGCCCCCACGCCCGGTACGGCCGGCATGGTCTCCACCGTGTTCGGCACCGAGCTGACGGGACCGGAGCTGACCGCCGACTACTGGATGGACAACCTGCGCCGCCCCGTGCGGTTCGCCGACACCGTACGCAAGGTGGCCCAGGCGGCGCCGAGCGTCTTCGTCGAGGTCAGCCCGCATCCGGTCCTCACCGCCGCCCTTGAGGCCACGCTCGGCGGCGACGGCGGCGACTCCGCCGCGGTGCCCTCGCTGCACCGTACGCGTGACGAGCCCACCGAACTGGCGCGGGCGGCCGGGCGGCTCTTCGCCCACGGCGGGCGGGTCGACTGGCAGCGGTGGTACCGCGGCCGTCCCCGGCACGTGCCGTCCCTGCCCACCTACGCCTGGGACCTCGTGCGGTTCCGCCGCGAGGCGCCCACCCGCGCGGCCACGCGCGCGTGCGGTGCGCCCCACGTCCGGCGCATCGACCTCGCCTCGTGGGGCCGCACCGCGGACTGGGGCGACGGCGTGGCGGTCCACGGCTTCGCCCCGGTTCCGCCTGTCGTGTACCTCGCGGCGATGGCCGATACGGCGCGGCAGGCGGAGCGCTCCGGATCGTTCGAACTGCACGACGTACAGCTGGGCGACACACCCGTGCCCGCCGAGGCGGCCGGCACCACCACCCTCCAGGTCGTCCTGGACGGGCCCGTCGAGGACGGCGGACAACCCCGCAAGGCGGCGGTACACGCCTTCCTCCAGGGCGCCCCCGCTCCCGTCATGTGCGCCGCGGGACACATCGTCACGGCGGCTGCCGACGATGCCGGCTCGAAGGCCGCGGACGTCCTCGACGCCGCGCTCGCACGGTGCCGGGACTACCTGGGGGCACCGGCCCTCCATGCGCTCGCGCGACGCCACGGGTACGACATCCGCGAGCCGTTCGCGGCGGTGGAACACCTGTGGCGGCGCGAAGGGGAGGCCGTGGCCCGGGTACGGCTGCCGAGGCCCCTGCCGCACGTCGGCTGGGAGGCAGGCCTGCTGCCGCTGCTGGCCGCCCGGCCGAAGGCCACGTCCGGCCGCGACGAGGGGGCTTACGTGCCCGTGTCCTTCGGCATGGTCCGGTTCCACGGGGAACTCGAATCCGAGTTCTGGAGTGTGGCCACCGTACGGCCCGAGGCCGGCGGGCCCTGGTCGGTGGCCGACGTCGTGCTGATCGCACCGGACCGGCGCGTCCTGGCGCAGTTCTCCGGGATCCGGATGCGCCGGATCTCTCCGCAGGCCCGGCGGAGCACGCCGGCCTCCCTGGTCCCGGCGGCGCTGTCGGCCCTCGCCGAGCCGTTCATGGGGCCGTTCACCAGCGTGGTCGAGAAGGTCGCGGAGCCCTTCGGGAGCGGCTTCCTCGGCACCCTCCTCCGCCCTGTCCGGCCGCCGGCCACCGACCGGGCGGGCGCAGCGGCAACGGCGCGAACCGACTGCCCCGACACCCCGTCGACGCACCCCGCGCCCTCCTCCTCACACCGTCCCCGCCGGCCGAGCGCCGAGGACTCGCTGCTCGAACACTCCGCGGCGCTGTTGGGCATGGATGCGGCGGACATGGACGAGCGGCGCTCGCTGCGCGACCTCGGACTCGATTCCCTGATGGCCTCCCAGCTCCGGCAGCGGCTGCGGCACGGTCACGGCATCGAGATCAGCGCCGGGCGGCTGCTGGGGGCGGAGAGCCTGGCCGGACTGTGTGCGAGTCTCGCCCGGCACAGCGCGGGGCCGGAACCCCAACGGGCACAGGAGACCCCGCACTCGGCTTGACGGCCCCTGGTGAAACTTGGACTGTGGTATAAAAACTTCGCAGTGGGACGGCAGGGCCGCAGACACACGTAACGCTGCTCCGCGGGCACGAGCGCCCCAGCGGCATCGCGTCGCTCCGCTCGGGGCCATGAGGGACCAGCATCCACAGGAGGGACGACGGAATGGACTTGCGTGCAACGACGCCGCCTGTCGGCCGCCGGGAACGCAACAAACAGCGCGTCAGGGAACGCCTGTACTCCGCGGCGGTCGAACTCTTCGTGGAGAAGGGGTACGACCACACCTCCATCGACGAGATCGCGGAACGAGCCGATGTCGCACGCGGAACTTTCTTCAACTACTTCCAGCGCAAGGAAGACATCATCAGCGCGTGGGGAGACAGGAGGCGTACCGCACTGGTGACGGGTCTCGACGAGTCCGACGCGTTCACCCCCAGCTCGATCGCGCAGCTCCAGCAGTGCATGGCGATCCTCGTCCGCATCAACCAGGAGGAACCGCGCCTCACCGCCGCGATGCTCACCGCCTGGGTGAAGGCGGGACGGCCGATACTCGAAGAACCGTATGTCGCGGAGGTCTTCGCCAAGATCGTCGATGGCGGGATGAACCGGGGAGAGCTGAACCCGGGAATGTCCCCGATCGGCGTCGGCAACGTCCTGCGCGACGTCTACCTCGGAGCGCTCTATCGCTGGGCGAACCAGCCGTCGGACAAGACCGGACCGTGTCTGGCCGACGAACTCCAGCAGATCCTGCGGCTCCTCCTCGACGGCATGACGGCGACGACGGCCGAGCGGATCTGACGTACCGCGCCCCTCCGAGGCGGTCGCCGAGCAGTCCCGCCTCCGTCCGGACGTAGCAGCCGAGGGCGACGAGGACTGTCGGGGACTGGCGGAGACTGGCAGACAAGTTCCCCGACCACGTCAGTGCCGAACAGGCCGGGGGAAGACGCGCGCGTCGGCGAGCAGTACGCCTGACACGAGCAACAACGGCTTCTCTGGGGGCCAGACCGGTGCGGTGTGACGTTGTGTAGGGCAGTAAGTTGATCTTCTGAGAGTCGTTCTCGGGGGGTGTGGCTCTGTGGCGGGTTGTTGCATCGACCTTCGGATCATGAAGTTACATTGCGTGCCTTTCCTGTGGATTTGCCGTCGGGAGTTCGGTACTGGACGGTCGTCGATGACGACTTCGAGGTGGTGTGGGTCGCCGATCAGTGGCTGCGGTTCCTGCGGTTCGGTCGGAGCCGGGCCGAGCTGACGACGAAGGCGTACGCCGAGGGCGTGGCGTTGTATCTGCTGTGGTGCCGGATCACGGGGCGGCAATGGCCGCAGGCGGCCCGGGACATGGGCCGGTTCATGGTCTGGCTGAAGTACACGCCGTCTACGCCAGACGGCGAACCGGCTCCGGTGGTGCTGGGTCCCGGGGCCGAGCCGGCCCGGAGGGAACGGCGGATCAACGGGGTGCTGACCGCGGTGCGGGGGCTGCTGTCGTACGCCGTGTCGGTGGGCGAGGCGCCCCGCTCGGTGCTGGGGCAGATATACGAGCTGGCCGACAGCCGGGACCTGCCGCCGGAGGCTCAGGGTGAGGACGCCGGCCTGTCCTACCGGCTGCGGGCCGTCCACCGGGTGCGGGAGCCGGAGGCGGAGGTGGACCGGGCCACCGACGACGAGCTGGTGGCGATGTTCCTGGAGTGCCGCAACGCCCGGGACCGGCTGATCGTGTTGCTGCTCGGCCGGGTCGGTCTGCGCCGTGGCCAGGCGGCCGGCCTGCACCGCAGCGACTGTCACCTGCTGCCTGATTCACGGGCTCTGGGCTGCGACTACGAGGGCGCCCACGTTCACGTCCGGCGCCGGGACAACAGCAACCGGGCGTGGTCGAAGTCGAAGGAGGCGTGGACGCAGCCGCTGGACTTCCTGGTGGTCCAGGCTTTCGATCAGTACATCGACGAGCGCCACGAGGTCCTCGGGGCGGGCGGCAGTGACTTCCTGCTGGTGAACCTGTTCCGCGAGCCGCTGGGGGCGCCGATGTCGCCGGACGCGCTGGGCGAGCTGTTCGAGCGCCTGGGGCAGCGGGCGAAGCTGTCGCGGAAGGTCGGCCCGCATATGGCCCGCCGTGCTTTCGGCAGTAACGTCTCGGATGCTGGCGGGTCGGTGGACGAGGTGCAAGCTCTGCTCGGTCAGACGCACCCGGAGTCGCCCAGGCCCTACCTGATTCCTGACCGGGCGCGATTGCGTGAAGCGATCGAGCGTGTTCCCTCCCCGCGGGCCCTGCACGGGAGGGGGGAGAAGTGACCGTGACGAACCGGCAGCCCAGGACCCGGCCGGCGGCTCGCCGGTCAGCCGGGCCTCGCTCCAGGCCGACCTCGCCAACGCCCAAGCACGCAACACCCGCCTTGCCGCCCGTGTCCAGCAGTTGGAGAAACGGCTGTCGCAGGCGCTGGGAGCCCAGGCATGGCAGGAATCAGGGCTCGGAGCCCCGGTCGACGTCGATGAACTCCAGCGAAAGGTCACCAGGCTGGAGCAGCAGAACGTCGAGCTGACGGCGGCGTTGGAAGAGGCTCGGTCCGACCTGGATGCCGCACGGGAAGCCAACCGGGACCTGACGAGAGCCCTCAACCAACGCGGTTGATCTGCGATGTCCCACCGTGCACGGGTACCTGAAGCCTCCGCGGCACGACGGCTGTCGCGGCGGCGGCCCGGTTCACGCCGTCTCCACGCCTACATGAGTGCGGTGATGGCGAGGCTCATCGATCTCGTCCAGCAAGGCGACTGCGAAGTCGTGGTGAGAGATGCGGCTGGCAGCGTCGGCGGAAGCGGTGGAGTAGCGCCCAGAGCGCGTCCCGTCAGGATCGAAGTCGCCCGCTGGACTGACGATCAGCCAGTCCAGCGCGGTAGTCGAGGTGCGCAGCACACCTGCCCCGGCTGCATGAGCGAGGCAGAAGGGCCGGTACTCCGGCGGAAAGCCGGGGCTGTCCATCAACGGCGTCCCGTCGGCGGTCTCCAGAACGGCCGCCAGGCCGACGACGACCAACCGGCCCACACCGGCTTTCGGCAGCCCGTCCAAGAGCGCCTGGACAGCGGTCTTGAAGAACACGTCAGCCTGGGAGCCAGGGTCGTAGGCAGCCATGATCGCAGCGTCATGCCCGTTCGCGAGGTCCGCAACGGCGTGGGCGTCGGTGACATCACCGACGAGCAGGCGGACTCCCGCCCCTTCAAGATCCCGGTACTTGTCCGGATCCCGAACGACCGCGGTGACATGGTGCCCGCGCTGGACCGCCTCGCCAACAACTGCCCGTCCAGCGCGGCCACCTGCGCCGAAAACAATGATCTTGCCCATGCGGCTACCTCGCTTCGTCTCAACAAGCTCTGCCTGCTGACTCCGCAAAGTAGCCGGACCCATGGTTACTTCCCGGATACCGAACTACCGTGGCCCTGTGACAAAGCCTCTGGACCCGGACATGTTCGACCCGCTCTGCCCCTCTGAGCTGATGCCGATCCGCGTGGGTGACAAGTGGGCCGGGATGATCATCCAGTGTCTTGAAGACGGCCCACGACGGTTCTCCGAACTACGAACACCGCTGCGGAACGTCACGCCAAAGGTCCTCACCCAGTCACTCCGAACCCTGGAACGTGACGGCTACGTCATCCGCACCGTCCATGTCGAACCATCCCGCCACGTCGAGTACGAACTGACCTCGCTCGGCCGGAGTCTCCTCGAGCTACTGGGCGTGGTCCGCACATGGGCCGAAACTCACCTGGACGAGCTCATTGACGCCCGCGAGGCAGCAGAGCGGAGCACATCCACCGGCTGACGCGCCAGGCCATCCGAACGACGGTTGGCGCCACACCTGTTGCACCCGCTACTCTGACCTCACCTGGCGCTGAGCTGCACAAAGTGGACTCCACTCGCCTCGCACCACACGGTTACCCCCAGAGAAGGCGGCGCCCGTCCATCGCGGGGAACTGTGTCGAGCGCGCCGACGCCGCGGTCTGCCTGACCGCGCCGGCGTGCCCGTACCACCCTGCCAGGTGCCCTCAGCACCTCCTGCCGCCCGTCGGGCAGGTCGGACGGTAGGCGCCGTAACTGGGCGACCCGTCCCGGCGTGACCGGGCCCCTGCAACTCGCCAGGCGCAAGGTCACGTTTCGGTATCCCGACGCACGCCCCTAGTCCGTACCGACTGGTCGGTACTAGCCTCTGCGCACATCTTCCCCGTCTGGACACCGAGCCCCCGGGATTCGGCCCACCTGGCCGAACAGTGCTCGTGCCCGCCGCACCGCAAGGCGCGCACTGTCCGCATCCACCGCACCGGGCCCGTGGGCCCGACACCAGGAGCCGCCGCATGACTGCCATGCCCGCTTCGCCCGACGACACGAATCCCAGACCGGCCGATACCGGCACGCCGGAAACCCCCCACCGCGCCACCCTGTTGTGGCGCCGCGAGTTGAACCACTACCCCGCCACCTCACGCCGGATGGCGTACCTGGCGATCGTGGTGCTGACCACCGTGGTGCTGTACTACGCCCTCTACGTGCAGTACGCCGTCGCCACGTCGATCATCACGCACTTCCACATGACCTACAGCTACTTCGTGTGGGTCAGCGTCATCGGCAACGCGGTCGGTGCCTTCGCCTCACTCGTCGCGGGCCTGGCCGACCGCTGGGGCCGGGCCAACATGGTGGTCTACGGGCTTCTCATCGCCGCCCTGCTCAGCCTCCTCGGCCTGCCCAACGCCCCGGACAAGAGCACATACCTGGTGCTCTTCGCCGGCCTCAGCTTCATCGAAGGCATCGTGCTGGTGGCCACGCCGGCACTGATCCGGGACTTCTCCCCGCAGCTCGGCCGAGCCACCGCGATGGGCTACTGGACCATGGGCCCGGTCATCGGGAGCCTGGTCGTCACCGTCGTCACCAGCAGCACCCTGTCCTTCGCCGGCTGGCAGGACGAGCTGCGCTACTCCGGCTGGGCCGGGCTTGCCGTCTTCATGGTGGCGCTGCTGGGGCTGCGCGAGCTGTCGCCCCGGCTGCGTGACCAGATCATGGTCAGCCTCCACGACCGTGCGCTCGTCGAGGCGCGGGCCAAGGGCACGAATCCGAGGACGGCGGCCGCGGGCCACTGGCGGCAGATGCTGCGCCTGGACATCGTCGGCTCGGCCACGGCCGTCAGCCTCTTCCTCCTGCTCTACTTCGGCGCTGTAGGGAACTTCGTCGTCTATTTCGCCGCGACCTTCGGCTACAGCGAGCAGCGCACCAACGGACTGGCCAACTGGTACTGGGCGGCCAACGCGGTGGCACTGGTGGCGGCCGGGCTGCTCTCCGACAAGCTGAAGGTGCGCAAGCCGTTCATGATCGTCGGAGCCATCGGCTCCATCGTGGTCACCACGCTCTTCGCCCTGCACGCCACGGAGCCGCGCACCGGTTACTACACCTTTGCCGCACTGTTCGTCGCCATCGGTGTGCTCACCGGCGTCACCTACGCACCCTGGATGGCGAGCTTCACCGAGACCGTGGAGAAGCAGAACCCGGCCGCCACGGCGACCGGTCTGGCCGTGTGGGGATGGATCATCCGGGCGGTGGTCGCGATCTCCACAGCGTTCGTCCCGGTCGTGGTGACGTCGGCCACGCCACTGGTCGAACATGGCGCCCAGGTCAAGGCCGCGAGTGTCCAGGCCGCCCCCGCTCTGGCCATCATCGACGCTCACCCCCGGCTTTTCGCCGAACTCGGGGCGTACCCTCCGACCGCGGTCCCGCCGGCACTGGCGGCTCAGGCGGCGCGCGAGGTCGGGCCCGACAACCTGGCGACCGTGCGCAGGGCCCAGCCGCAGTTGGCACTGCTGCAACGCTACGGAGCCCAGGTGAAGAGCGCCGCGGCCCAGGGCCCCGAACAATGGCGCACCTGGTGGCTGATCTGTGTCGCCGGCCAAGTGATCTTCCTGCCGTTCATCTTCGTCATGGCCGGCCGTTGGAGCCCGCGCAAGGCCCGCGACGAGGCGGTGGAGCACCAGCGCGCCGTGGATCGTGAACTGGCGGCCCTCGCCGAGGAGGGCGACTGACCCCACGGCCACCCTCCAGCCTGGGTGGGCAGCCCTTGGAAGCAACACCGTTCATCAAGGCGTTGCCGCTGCCCTCGACGGCGGTCTTCAGCCGTCGAGGGCAGCGTCGCGACGCGTGGAATCCGCCACAATTCATTGCCTTTGACGTGGACGAATGCATAAAAATGGTTCTTTAAAGCCGGCCGGTTGCATCCTCCGGTAATCAGCTCAAGGGATTCAACGACCAATGGCATGGGAGAAGCGTTTGATCACGGCACGTAAGCGACGCACCGGGCTGATGGCTACGGCCGGCGTACTCGGCGGCGTATTCACCCTCACGGCCCTCAGCGGTACCAGCAACGCTGCCACCAGCGGAAACGGCACCGGGAATCCCCCGAAACCGCAGGCGCAGGCGCAGGCAGATCAGCCGGGCGCCCAGGACGCTTCCGACGCCCGAATAAAGATCACCCCCGGGCAAGGTGCCTACAACATCGGGATCAACAGCCCCGTCGCAGTCACCGTCAGCAACGGCACGCTCACCAAGGTGACCATGACCGCCGTCGCGACCGGTGCCGAGATCCCGGGCACACTCTCCGCGGACGGCACCTCCTGGAAGCCGAACGGCCCACTGGAGCGAGCCACCAAGTATCAGGTCGCCGCGGAGGCCGAGGACGCCAAGGGCCGCCCCGTCAGCGGGAACGCCACGATCACCACGGTCTCCCCGGCCAACGACTTCATCGGGCACCTCTCCCCCGAGGACGGCTCGACCGTCGGCGTGGGCATGCCGGTGACGGTGAACTTCGGCAAGGCGATCCGCGACAAGGCCGCCGTGGAGTCGGAGATCCAGGTCAGCTCCAGCAGCGGCCAGCGGGTCGTCGGTCACTGGTTCAACGACGACCGCCTGGACTTCCGCCCCGAGAACTACTGGAAGCCCGGCTCCACCGTCACCGTCCGGCTCACCCTCCACGGCATCCAGAAGACGGTCACGTTCAAGATCGGCCGGAGCCAGATCAGCACCGTCGACGCCAGGACGAAGCAGATGACCGTCGTACGGGACGGCAAGACGATCAAGACCATCCCTATCTCGTCCGGCAGCCCCGAGCACCCGACGTACAACGGCCAGATGGTCATCTCCGAGAAGTTCAGGCAGATCCATATGAACGGTGCGAGCGTCGGCCTCACGAAGAAGGACGGCAAGCCCGCCTACGACATCAAGGCCGTACCGCACGCCATGCGCCTGACCGACTCGGGCACGTTCATCCACGGCAACTACTGGGGTACCGACTCGGTCTTCGGCAAGGTCAACACCAGCCACGGCTGCGTGGGCCTGAAGGACGTCATGGGCGGCGGCGACGGCAGGCAGCCCGCCGCCTGGTTCTTCGACAACTCGATGACCGGTGACGTCGTGATCGTCAAGAACTCCGCGGACAAGACCGCGTTGGCCCCGGACAACGGCCTCAGCGACTGGAACATGCCGTGGAGCGAATGGGTCGCGGGCAGCACGCCCCACTGACCCCCCGCCACTCGCCCCGCACCCGGTACGCGGAGCGGGTACGCCGGGTTCGGTGAGCGGCACGGAGAAACGGACCGGTGACGACACCGCCACCGCCACCGCGCTTCCGTGTCGGCCCCCGAAGCGTGTCCCCGGGGTTGTTGAACCGTCTGGCCGAGGGACGAACTGCTAGGGGCCGGTGGTCAGTTGACCTTCCGGTCCAGGCCGGACCAGTACGGCTGGCGGAGCTTGAACTTCTGGATCTTGCCGGTGGCCGTACGAGGGATGGCATCGCGGAACTCAACACTCGTCGGCGCCTTGTAGCCGGCCATACGCTCCTTGCAGTGGGCGATGATGTCGGCCTCGGCCGCCGTGGCTCCCTCGGCAAGCACCACGAGGGCCTTGATCGTCTCGCCCCACTTCTCGTCCGGCACCCCGATGACGGCGACCTCGGCGACCGCCGGGTGGCTGAAGATGGCGTCCTCCACCTCGATCGAAGACACATTCTCGCCGCCGGTGATGATCACGTCCTTCTTCCGGTCGGAGATCGTCAGATGACCGTCGGACTCGTCGATCCCGCCACCGTCCCCGGTGTGAAACCACCCGCCCTCCAGGGCCGCCGCGGTCTCCTGCGGCTTGTCCCAGTACCCGTCCAGCACCACGTTCGACCGGGCCAGGACCTCGCCGGTCTCGGAGACCTTCAGCCTGACTCCCAGCGCGGGCAGCCCGGCACGGGACAGCTTGCGCGCCCGCTCCCCAGCGGGCAGTCCCGCATCCGCCGGCCTGGACCGGTTGAACGTGAGCAGCGGGGACGTCTCGGTCAGGCCGTAGATCTGCGTGAACTCCCAGCCCAGTTCCTCCCCCACCCGCTGGATCAGCGTGCTCGGAGGCGGAGCCCCCGCGCACACGATCCGTACCCGATCACGGCCAGGGATCTCTCCCTCCCATGAAGCCGCCGCATCCAGCACCGCCTTCCACACCGCCGGCGCGCCGCACATGAGCGTCACGCCGTGCCGGTCGACCCGGCGCAGGATCTCCGCGCCGTCGACCTTGCGCAACACCACCTGCTTCACGCCCAGTCCGGCCATCACATAGGGCATGCCCCAGCCGTTGCAGTGGAACATCGGCAGCGTGTGCATATAGACATCGCGCTCCCACACCCTGGTGTGCAGCCCGAAGGTCATCCCGTTCACCCAGATGTTGCGGTGGGTCAGCTGCACCCCCTTCGGGCGGGCCGTGGTCCCTGACGTGTAGTTGATCGTCGCGGTGGCATCCTCGTCCGGGTCCGACCAGGGGCGGGGGGCTACGCCGAACCGCATCAGCTCCTTCTCGGTCTGCTCCCCGAGGACGAACCGGTGGCGCGCCTTGACTCCGGACAGCGCCTCGTCCAGCTCAGGGTCGACGAGCAGCACCGACGAGCCGCTCTGCTGCACCACGTACTCGACCTCATCGGGCTTGAGGCGGAAGTTGACCGGCACGCAGATGCGACCGCTCATCGGCACGGCGAACAACAGCTCCAGCAGCCGTGCGGAGTTGTGGCTGACCACCGCCACCCGCTCGCGCTCACCCACGCCCAGCGCATCCAGCCCCGCCTGCCAGGCGCGCACCCGCTCACCCAGCTGCCCGTACGTCGACTCCGGTACCGGCACGCCGGGCTGGTCCGGCTCGTCCACCACACCGGTGTCGGAGGCGAAACCCAGCTCGGCTCGCTCGAGGAAATCGGCGACCGTCATCGGAACACGCATAGCTCACTCTCCTGCATCCGGAACAACTACTTAACGCGGAAACCCCGTGCTTGGCAGTGGTGTACCCATCCAGCCGCTCGCGCCGGCCACGCCACCGCTCGTGCCCGCCGCGTCATGTGCCCGAGTCCAGGCAATTCCCAGGAGCTCCACGTGGCACTCCCCGATGAGCCACCCGCCATGACCAACTACGTCGCTTCACGCGCCACGCCACACACGCTGGGGGTCTGACCGCACCTAGTCCGCTTCCCCTTCGCCGGACACTGTTCCACCGAGGACCTCCAAGACCTCGAGGCTCCCAGAAACTGGCAGCTCACCCGCGCCCGAGCCCTGACCGAACCCGTCGGCGGCCAGATCGTCACCCCGTACTCCGACGTCGGCCACAGCCGCTCCCCGCCCTGACACCACCGCCCCGCACCAACGAACTCCTCCAAGCACTCCGCGATCCGAACCGCGGGTTCGGCGCGGTGGTGATCGGAGAGCCCCAGCGCACCTTCTGCGGCGACCAGTTCGGCAGCACACCTTGCCCGTCTTCGTCCACTTCCGCATCCCGCTGTGGGTACCGGAGGTCGGCGACCCGATCCACCCGAACAATGAGGCCCCACGATCTGGCGGCAGGAGTTCGCGTCATTGCCGGGTGCGGGAGGAGTCTCCAATGAGGGTGAGGACCTCGGCGTGGTGAACCGGCAACGGAGTCCTGCACGCTCGCGGCCGTGACCAGCACCGCGAGCAGCAGTCCGAGGGTGTCGGTGACGATAGGCGCTAGGCACACCCCGCCCCAGCCGTCACCTCATCCGGCGCATGTGCCGCAACCACTCCACCAGACCCGCCGAGACGCCAGCCCATGGTTCCTGCCCCGCATATCCATCCCACCCCTCGCTTTCACCATGTCGAGTGGCGCACCACATCGGCTCAGTCTTCATCCGTCATCGGACCGGCGGAGCGGAGTACGGGATCAGCCCGTCGTACGGAAGGCGGATGCGAGGCGGGGGAGGTAGTCGGCGAGGGCGGGGGCCCAGCAGCCGTAGTCGTGGCCGCCGTCGCAGGTGGAACCCATCGTCGCGCCGTTGCCGTAGTCGACGAAGCGGCTGGGGAGGCCGAGTTGGTCCAGGCGGGCCTTGACGTTCTTGGCGGCGATCTCGGTGAAGTGGTCGACGGGGCCTTGGCTGCCGGTGTAGAGGGTGATGTCGTGGTCGGCCAGCCTGGCCAGGTTGGCCGTGGCGGCGGGATCGACCTCGTTCCAGATGTGATCGGCGCTCAGGACGGGATACGGGGAGCCGAAGATCGCGTCGCTGTCGACGTAGGGACCGTAGCCCGTGCAGCGGCCGGTGCCGGACGTACTGACGGCGCACCACGCGCCCGTGACGTTGAGCTCCGTGGCCACGACGGCCGCGCGGACCGCCGGCATGCTGAAGTCGATGCCACCCGACAGGGAGGCGACGTGGCCGAACAGCTCGGGGTGGGACTCGGCGTAGTGCAGGGCACCGTAGCCGCCCATCGACAGGCCGACGACGGCCCGGTGGGCCTTGTCGGCGACGGTGCGCAGATTGGCGTCGATGAAGGGCACGACCTGCTCGATGTGGAAGGTCTCCCAGTTCGCCGCGCCCACGGCGGTGTTCTGCATGGCCCAGTTGGCGTACCAGCCCTTCAGACCGCCGTCCGGCACCACGGTGATCATGGACTCGGAGTGCAGGGCCGGAGCGGCGGACGCGTCGTCCACGGTGCCGCCCCCGCCGTGCAGGAAGTACGCCACCGGCCAGCGCTTGTGGGGGTCGGCGGCGTAGCCGCTGGGGAGGAAGATGCGGATCTTGTGCTTGCCGGACAGCTGCGGGCTGGTCACGGTGAGGGTGAAGTCGGTTGCGGAGTGTACCTCGGTGGCGCCTGCCACCTGGGTCAGGCCGTAGCCGTCGGTGAAGCTCGGGATCGCCGGGGTGTCGGCGTGCGCGACCGGTCCGGCGAGCACGGTCAGCGCCGCAGCCATGGCAGTGGCGGCGGCGGCAGTCTTGGCGCGGATGCGCGCCGCGGTCAGCAGTGATCTCACGGTGTGTTCCCTTTTCAGCCGGGGATGGCCGGGGCGGTCGGCCGGCCGGAGGGGCGCGGTTGCGGACGGCATCGGACCGCCCGCAGCCGCGGGCCGTTCACGGGTTGTCGGTCACGTGGAAGCCGGCGCCGAAGACACCGGGGTGTGCGGCGTCCCGCGCCCGCAGGTCGGCGAGGATGTTCGCCGAGCTGGTGTAGACGAAGGGGGGAAGTCCCGCAACCCTGGCTTTGGTGATGCCGGCCCAGGGGCCTGCCGCCTGGAACGTGTTCGCCGCCGACGGGTAGGCGCTGCCGGGCACGTGCCAGATCGCCGGGCCACCCGAGTCGCCGGCTTGGTGCCCTGCCCAGGACTGGTAGATGCCCCTGGAGTTGTTGGTGATGCGTCCGTAGAGGACGCCGAGCTGACCCGACACCACGAGCTCGTTGTCGTTGTTCAGGGCGGCGCCGAGGAGACGTTCGTCGTCCAGCGGCGGAGTCAGGGCATTGGGGCTGGGTTGCCCGCCGGGCACTTTCAGCTCATCCGTCTCTTTCAGGTACGGGCCCTGCGAGGAGAGCGTCACCGCCGGCACCAGCTCGATGATCATGTAGTCCTTGGTGGGATGCCCCACCGTCGAGCCTTCCGGATCCTTGAAGTACCGCACATGCCCGATGGGTCCGAAACCCACGTCGTTCCGGTCGTAGACGGGCGCGATGTCCTCGGGGATCTCCCGGTCCGCGTACGTGTGGGTGGGGTCGGCTATGCAGTGTCCCGCCGAAATGGCGATCCTCCGGCCGTACTGGTCGTTGCCGACCGCCCCGACGGTGCAGAAGGCGTCGGGGGTGTTGGCGGCGAAGGTGATCTGCATCCCGTTGAAGACGCGCTTGCCGGGTTCTGCCTGAGCACGGGCCGCCCCCGTGGCACCGGTGACGGCCAGGAAGACACCCAGCACACTGGCGAGCGCGCCTAAGCTCCTTCGTCTGCGCATGCGTACGTCCTTTCTTCGGAGATCAGCAGCGACAACACGTTCCGGTCCACGTTGGCCGCGAACACGTCACGTCGGACGCTAGGAGCAGTCGATGAAATCACTGTGAAACAAGGGGCGTCGAGGTGACGCCCCTCTTCGCGTTCAATCGTCACCCGGTTCGGCACCCACCGGAGGAATGCCGGCCAGATGCTCAGCCAGGGCACGGAGGACCAAGATGTTCGGGATCTCGGACACCAGGGTCCCCAGCACCTGCCACTGCCCGGCGACGCGTACGGCGATGGAGCCGTGGCGGACGGCGATCCGCTGGATCAGCGGCCACCGCGTGGACAGCTCTCCGGAGCCGACCTCCTGCCCGGTGAGCCACACAGGGCCGTAGGTGAGTCGCGCCCCTTGGGCGAGAGCGGCCAGGGCCCTCGGCACCTGGGCGTCGACGACGGCCCGGCGGATCTCCGCCTCCCATGCCTCCGGGTCGCCGAAGTAACCACGGCGCAGCACCACGTGCTCGCCGTCGACGTCGGTGAGCGCGCAGGACCGCGCCACGCCCTGCGGGCACGGTTCGGCGCGCTGAAGCACCGAGGTGCTGTCGTAGCGGACGACGTGGATCCGCCCGCGCACGGCAACGGTCATTCCCCGCTCGTAGAAGTCCAGCCGTCCGCCCACCGCCGTCCCGCGCCCCTCGACGGAACCCCGTGAGCGGCCAACGACCGCCGCGACGGCCCGCCACACCTTGCGGATCGGCGCTCCCGGCCCACCGGGTGCGCAAGCCAGGCTGGCTACCGCCCGATAAGTGGCGCACCGCCTGCCGAGACGTTCCCGGCCGGCGGCCTCGGAGATCCGCGCCAGCAGCAACTCGTCCTCGCGATCGCGGGGAACCCCTTCCATCACGCCGCGTCCCCCTGTCCGAGGCCGGGACTCGCGCTGTCCCCGCGCAGTACCGCGCGCCGCGCCCGCAGCAGCAACTCTCCCGGCGCCACCCCGAGGTCGTCGGCGAGTCTCTTGCGGGCGCGGTCGAAGACGGCCAGCGCATCGGCCCGCAGCCCGTTGCGCTGCAGTGCGCACATCAGCAGCGCGCAGACCGGTTCGTTCAGCGGTTGCTCCAGGGCGAGAGCGGACAGTTCACCCACCGCCTCGCCATATCGGCCGAGCCGCAGTTGCCAGCCCGCCTTCCGCCGCGCCAGGGTGATCCTGCGTTCGACGAGACGCAGCCGCTCCGACTCGGCCGACGGGCCGGGCAGGCCGACCAACGGCTCGCCGCGGAACAGATCCAGCGCCAGACCGAGCAGACGCACCGCATCGTCCAGTTCGCCCGCTCGCTCGGCCGCCCCGGCCGCGGTGACCAGTTCCTCCATGCGCGCCACGTCCACTTCGACCGCACCGTGAACCAGCCGGTAGCCGTACCGATCGTGTTCGATCACCGAGTCCGCGCTGTCTTCACCACGCAGGATCTTGCGCAACCGGTAGACGTAGACCGGTACGACGTTCCCGCCGGGCGAATCCATCCCCCATACGCCGTCGAGCAGTTCCTGCCGCCTGACCGGTCGGTCCGGGCTCAGGGCCAGCGCCGCCAGGACGGCCTGCTGGCGGATGGGGCCGATATCCACGGGCTGCCCGGCGCGCCAGGCCCGCAGCGGGCCGAGCACGGAGATCCGGAGCCGGGGAGAGGGTTCGGGGCCCGGTTGGCGGAGGTCGGTCGCCCGCGGTCCCGGGCGCGACGCCTGCCTCCGCGGGCCATGGCCGGGCGTGACCAGACCGCAGTCGAAGGCGTGGACGATGGCGGCGGCCCGGTCGCGCAGCCCCAGCTTCGCCAGAATGCTCCCGAGATGCCGGGCCACCGCATGCTCGGGCAGTGCAAGGGCATCGGCGACCTCTGCGTCCTGCAAGCCACAACCGATCGCGTACAGAACCTTGTTCTCCTGAACGGTGAGCGCTGTGACCGTCGGTCGTCCATGGAGTGCGGTCGTCATGGGCATGGTATTTCCCCGTTTCCTCGGACCGGCCGCTGCGGTCGGCCTGTCGATCCCGTCGATGCCGTCGATGCCGTCGAGGCGTCGATGCCGTCGAGGCGTCGATGCCGTCGATCCCGTCGATGCCGTCGAGGCTGGTCCTGTGCAGGAACCACGCACAGGCCATGGCACCGGCCATATCCGGCCGCCGGTCCCGCTAGAGTCCCTGAGCTGGGAAAAGGCGACTCCGGGGAAAGGGCCTTGACTTGTGGCCAGGGGATTCGGCGCGGTGCTGCAACGGCTGCGGAACCAGGCGGGCATCACGCAGGAGGAGCTGGAGAGGCGCTCCGGTGTGGGCGTGCGCACCATCCGCGGCTTGGAGACCGGCGAACGCACCAACCCGCGCATGGCCACGGTGCAGCGGCTCGCCGACGCACTGGCGCTACGGGCCGGGGAGCGCGAGGAGCTACTGAGCGCCGCGTTCCCCCCGGGGCCGGACGGCGGCCGTCGGGCCGAGCCGGCCGGCGAGGACGACCATGCCTCCGGAGAGCCGCGTCCAGGGCGCCCGGCTTCGGGGCGCCCGGGGCCGGGAGAGCCGGAGCAGAGGCCGGCGGGTCCTGCGGCGCCGGACCCGCTGGCGGACGCCGCCACACACCTGGCGAAGGCGGTGGCTGCCCGCTGGCAGCGAGAGGAGGAGCAACGGCAGATCCAGGACCCTTATCCCCTTCCGGTGCGCTGGAAGCCGGCCCCGGAGGAACTGACCGACCACTGGGCCAACATCTGCTGTCTCCCGGCGGGAGCCGCGGCCGGCCCGCTCGACCTGACCAGCCAGCTGGGACAAATCGCGGACACCTACCGGCAGATACCCTCCAGGCGGCTCGTGGTCCTGGGCAGATCCGGTTCCGGGAAGACCGTCCTCGCCCTGCGCTTCGTCCTCGACCACCTCGCGTCACGGACTCCCGCGGAGCCCGTACCGGTCATCTTCAGCATCGGCGCGTGGAACCCCACCGCCCTCACCCTGCGGGACTGGCTCACCGCTCAACTGACCCGCGACCAGCCTGGCTTGGCCGCACCGGGCCCCGGCGGGACGAGCCTCGCCTCCGCGCTGGTCGAGTCCGGACGGGTCCTGCCCGTACTGGACGGCTTCGACGAGATCGCCGACGGCCTGCGCCGCCCCGCGCTGGAGGCTCTCAACGCCACCACCCTGCCCTTGCTGCTCACCAGCCGTCCCGCCGAATACGCCGCCGCGGTCGCCGAGACCGACGTACTGACCTCCGCCGCCGCGATCGAACTGACCGATCTCACCCTCGACGACCTGGCCGCCTACCTGCCGCGCACCACGCGCAAACCCGGCGGCGCGGGCCCCGCCTCGAACGCCTGGGACCCCGTCCTGGCCGAACTGCGCGAACGGCCACCGGGCCAGCAGTCCGGGACCCCTCTCAGCGACGTGCTGGCCACCCCGCTCATGGTCGCGCTCGCCCGCACCATCTACAGCGACACTCCCGACCACGACCCCGCCGCCCTGCTCGACACCGAACGGTTCGCCAGCCCGGAGGAACTTGAAGACCACCTTCTGGACAGCTTCATCCCCACCGTCTACCGCCGCCGGCACCAGCAACTCCCGGGCGGCAGGCGCCACCGCGGCTTTCATCCGGAACGCGCCCGGTACTGGCTCGGCTACCTCGCTCACCACCTGACCCTGCTCGGCACCCCCGACCTGGCCTGGTGGCGGCTCGGCAGCGGGCTGCGCCGCTCCACGCGCACGCTGGTCACCTCGCTGGCGGTCGGGCTGGCCCTGGGCCTCGTCGACTGCGCGGTCGGCACCGCCTTCGGCCCGCTCACGCCCCAGATCGTGGACGGGGCCATCGTCGGACTCTTCTCCGGGCTCATGTTCGGCCTCACCCACTGGCTCACGTTCACGGTCAGGGACATGACGGTCGCACCGTCCGCCGTACGTCTGCGGCTGCGCGGCAGAACAGGGACCATCGGATGGAGAACCGTCCCCCGGCTCGTCCTCGGTTCGCTGGGCGGGGCCGCCTTCGGCTTCGGTTACGGGTTCGTGCTCGGCACGACGAACGGCGTCGGCTGGGGCACCGGGTTCCCCGCCGCGCTGCACATCGGGCTGATCGACGGGATCCTCTTCGGCCTGGTCTTCGGTTGCGGCACAGGGCTCACCTACGGCCTTCTGGGCCTGCTCGAAACCCCGCTCGACCTCCGCTCCGCCGTCAACCCGCGCGGTCTGCTGAACACCGACCGCCGCACCGCCGCCGCCCACCTGCTGGTGTGGACACCCACCTTCGGACTTGTCGTCGGAGGTGGAGCCACCGTAGCCGTCACCCTTCTGCAGGGACTGCTGGGACCGCTCATCTGGCCCCTGGCAGCCGCGGTCAAAGTCGGAGTCATCAGCGGTCTCGGCGGCGCGCTCGGATACACGCTCACCCTGACGGCCTGGGGCCAGTGGGCGGTGCTCTGCCGTGTCTGGCTGCCGTTGACCGGACGGCTGCCCTGGTCCTTGATCACTTTCCTCGAAGACGCCTACCAGCGCGGTGTGCTCCGCCAGGCCGGCGCCGTCTACCAGTTCCGCCACGCCCGCCTCCAACACCACCTCGCCCATGCTCACCGAGTACCCCGCACCCCACGCCGGCGGGCCGGGCAGCGGTAGCGCCCCCGTCCACCGGATCACGGCGCCTGCACCGTTTCACGGCGATTTCATCGACTGCTCCTAACGTCCTGCCCGATGTGTTCACGACCGCGCGTGCTCACCTGTCACGCGCAACGAACGGGGAAGCGGAGTCTTCGGTGAACGATTTGCTGCACAAGCTGGTCTCTGCGGCCATCACGGGCGGACTGATCGCGCTGGTGGGGTGGTTGAGCGTGCAGAGCCGCAGGAGGAAGGTCGCGAAGGCGGAGGCGGCCGCGCCGGCTCCGGTCGAGGACCCTTCGCAGACGTTGCTGCGCCACGCCCAGGAGGCCGACCGGCGCAGGGATGAGCTGGTGGCCCAGGGCCGCCGGGCGGAAGCCCTTGAGCACGCCAGGGCAGCGGCCGATTGCTGGCGACAGCTCACTGCGGCGCGGCCAGGCCGGTTCCGGAGCGAGCTGCAAGCCGCCCTGGGGCGCCTGGGCGAGTTGCTGGACGGTGCGGGGCAGACGGCCGAGGCGGTGCGGGCCCGCCAAGAAGCCGCCGGACTGGCCTGAGGGGGCGACGGGACTGCCATGCCTGGTTCCCTGTGGATCGGCCGACGGGGCGATATCCGCACCGTTTCCGCCGATGTCGCCCGAGTACTCGGCGAGGAGCTCGGCCTCGCCCGTCCGCCCACGGCCGGGGCCCTGCCCGCCGACAGCGCCGGTGTTCCCGCGGGAAGCCTGCTGCCGCCACGCGAGCGGTTCAGCGGGATGCCGGCCCGGACGCACGGCTTCGTGTACGTGGACACCCCTGTGCCCCGGCGCTTCGAACTCCGGGTCTCGGTCCTGGGCGGGCGCTGGTCGATGCGCCGTGGCCTCGGGCTCGGCCCGCTGCTGTACGCGGTACCGCTCAACGCGCCGCTGACCGGCCGGGTCGCGCTCGGCTCACCCGGCGGCTCCGGCCCCGCGCCCTTCGACGGGGAGCCCGGCTCCGTCGGCCGGTTGAACGCCGACGCCGACCTGGTGAGCAGGGCCAACGCCGTGGCTCCCACCATGGTGGGGCCCGACCGTCTCCATACCTGGCAGGTGGACCGGTTGCTGGCCGTCGAACCGCTCGCTCCGGGTGCGCTCCTCGTCGTCCGCACCTTTCACCGCTCCACTCCGGGCGGCTGGACGTTGCGCGCCGACGCCGTGCTGGACGTCGCCGACCGGATCGAGGCGGCACTGCGGTGACGTCGTACAGCCACCGCCCGCAGGGCCAGCCGCCCCTGCCGCCCCTGCCGCCTCTTCCTGCTGCCCCGCCTCCGGCCCCGCCGCCACCCGGCCGCATACGTGGGGCCCGGGGACCTGCGGCCGCGCTTGCGGGGGTGGTCACCGTGATCCTCGCGCTCGCCCTCGCCCTTACGTACTGGGGCCCCGGCGCCCCGCCCACCGCCACCGCCTTCCCCTCCGCCAGGCCCGGCCCAGCCCCCCGCGGGAGCTTCGCCTGGTCGTTGAGCAACGCGGAGACCGGCACCTTCGTGGGCCTGTGGGGCACATCGACATCCGTCGTACTGGGCAGCAAGTCCGGTCTGACCGCGTACGACGCCGCCACCGGCGACCGGATCTGGTCCTGGAAGCCGCCGAGGGGCGGGCTGTTGTGCAACATGAGCCACAGCACGTCCCTCGGAATCGGTGCGTTCACCTACGGCGTGTGGGCCGAAAACCCGGGCATCGAGAGGTGCGATCACCTCCAGACGGTCTCGGTGGCCTCCGGCACGCTCGGCTGGACGCGCGCGGTCAGCCTGGTCGCGGACGGCTCCACCGGCTTTCCCGACCGGCTCGGTGGCACCTCACTGTCCATCAGCGGCGACGTGGTGACAGCCCCCTTCGCAGGCTCCCGTACCCATGACCACCACGTCACGGATGTGCTCAGCGCCGACGTGCACACCGGCCGGGTGAAGTGGACGACGGACTTCGGTCCGGCGACCATGCAAGGCGGATGCCGCCTCACCGGACAGGCGCAGGGGCTGGTGGGCACGGTCTACGTCCTGGCCGAATGCGGTGACCAGGCCAGGCTGTTGTCCCTTGGTGACGGTCCGCCGACCCGGCCGATCGGGATGCTTGCCCTGCCCGGGTGCGACAGCGCAAGGCCCTTGACGGCAGTGCGCCGAAGGCTCTCCGGCTTCATGACCGTGCGCGGCTCCCGTCTGCTGGCCGGCTGCCATCTGTCGGATCCGGGGGGTGGCCGGCTCTCCCTGCTGTCCGCGGGCACGGACCGGCTGGTCCCGCTGGACACGACCGGGGCCTCCACCATCACGGTGGCCTTCGGCTCCGGGGCCGTCTACGCGCCGGCCAACCTGGTGCTGAGTGCGGACACCTTGTACCTGGTCAAGGGCGACAACAGCTACAACGGCCGCACGGACGGCGTCATAGCGGTGGACCTTGCCACCGGGCGTCAGCGCTGGAGCACCACGCTGCCGGGCGCCTCCTCGGTGACCCTGACGGCGCCCACCGGCTCCGGCGTGGAGGTGCTGGCCGGTGCGGGAAGCCCCACCTCCCTCTCCACCGTGACCGGTGCCGGTCAGGTGGCGCCGGGACCGTCGTGGAAGGCCGGGAAGGCCACGTCCTTCGGCGTGGATCCCTACGTCGATCCTCCGCGGGCCGTGCGGGCAGGAGACCACCTCGCCATCGCCTTCCCCGGCTCGTACGAGCCCGGCCAGACAACCGTCGGCGTACTGCCCCTGAAGGTGAGTCATGACTGACCCGACGCCACAACGGCCCGGATACCAGCACGCCCCGCACTACCGGCTCCTCCTGGGCTGCGGTGCGGCAGCGGCGGTGCTCGCAGTGGTCGGCTCGGTGGTGAACTTCGAGCTCGGACCGGACCCGAAGGTGCCCGTTCCGCCCGGGACGAGTGCGCGACCGTCCGGTCTGCCGACGAGCTTTCCCACCGACCTGCCCACGGCCCTGCCCACCGGCTTCCCGACCGGTCCGCCGAGCTTTCCCACCCAGCTCCCTGCGGACGTGCCGACCGGTGCTCCGGACGACCCCGTGAGGACGTCATGAGCCAGGCATCCCCTTCCGCCCCGACGGCCGCCGACAGCCGGGACACCCGGACTATGCGTGCGGTGCTGCTCATCGCCGTGACGCTGTCAGCCGTCTACGCCGTCCAGGTCATCATCGATATCCTCCGCCCCGCTCTCGCGTACGAGGAGGGGCATGCACTGGTCGGCTGGCTGAACCCGCCCCTCAAGGGGCTCCCCTACCCGCCGTTCAGCTGGTACAAGGTCTCCTTCTGGTGCTACGTGCTGAGCCTGCCGGCCGCCGCGGCCTTCTGGCTGCTCAGCCGACGACCCGGGCGTCAGCGAGCCCACTGGCAGGCGGCGGCGACCGCGGTCCTGCTGCTGCCCTACCCGGTGTGGATGCTGGACGCTTTCGCCCAGAACATCACCTTCCTGCTGCTCTGCCTGCCCAGCACCGCCTACGCCCTCTGGCTGGTCCACCGCATGCAGCGCTTCGCCCGGCTCCCGGTGCCGGCCCTGGTGGCGACAGCGGGCTGGGGCGCGGTCGTGGGTGCGGGCTTCGGCGGCTCGATCAACCAGTGGTGGCTGGACTACGCCTACAACTACCTCTCACCCGGCAACGGGGCCGTGATGCCCGCGGACCTGGCAAGACTCAAACTCCAGGTGACGTCCGGCAGCCTGGTCTTCGCCGGCGTCTTCGAGGAACTGGGCAAGGGCGCCGGAGTCGCCATCGCCTTCCTGCTGCTGCGCAGGCACGTCGACAACGTCGTCTCGGGCATCGTCCTGGGCGCGGCCGCCGGCGTGGGCTTCAACCTCACCGAAAGCGCCACGTACATGGCCGTGCACGACGGCGCGAACGCCTCCACGCAGTACTTCCTGCGCCAGTCACTGGGCCTGATGGCCGCCCACATGGCGTTCACCGCGATGATCGGCGCGGGCTTCGGCATCGCACGGCAAGTGCAGGACAAGCGGGCCCGCCGGACAGCCATCAGCTGCGGCTTCGGCATCGCCATCGCCGCCCACTTCGCCAACGACGTCTTCATCACCGCCTACAGCCGGGTCAAACAGGACTGGTTCGACCCGAGTCCCACCGTCGACCTCCTGGTCCTCACCCCACTGACGTTCCTGGTGCTGCAAGGCCCGCTGGTCCTGCTCTACCTGCTGCTGCTCCGGCGGGGCACACGCGACCAGGCCGCCGCCCTCGCCGTCGAACTCGTCGCCGAGGCAGCCACCGGACACGGAGCGGTGACCGAAGACGAGGTCCCGGTGCTGCTCCACCCGGCACGCCGCTTCTACCTACGGCTCAAGGCGCTCCGCCACGGCGGCATCACCGCCTACCACCGTCTCGGCCGGCTCCACCAGGCCCAGCTCCGCATCGGCATGGCCCGCTGGCACCGCAGCCGAGCCGAATACGACCCCACCGCACCCGACGAACACACACTCCGCCGGCACGTCATCAGCCTCAAACGCCAGCCCGGCCCCTCCACGGCCTCCCGCGCCCACTCCAGGCGGTGGCATGACCACACGCATGCTCTTACGGTGCATCACAGCGATATCCGGCATCCTGTTCGCGTTCCTCGTGTTCCTGCCGGCGCCCGCCTACGCCGCCTGCGGCGACGTCAGCTACGACAACGCCGGCCACACCAGCCAGCCGCCCCGGCCCGGACGCCCCGCCAACGACCCCTGTGCCGGACAAGCCCGGACAGGGGCGGGCACGGTCGCCGCCGGAGCAGCCGCCGCCACCGCGGCTGCCGCTGCCGTCAGCGCCGTCCGCGGCCGGCTTGCCGGATCCGGTTCTCCGCAGAGCAACGCCAATGCGGCCCGGTTGTCGAATCTCCTCAAGGTGGTCGAGTCCGCCAATCCTCTGGTCGACAGCCTGCGCCGGACCGGCACGCTCCCCAGCCACTTCGTCACCAAGTCCCAGGCGATGGCGCGGGGCTGGGTCGCGGGCAAGGCGGTGAACAACCATGTGCCGGGCGGCCAGATCGGCGGGGACCCCTTCATGAACACAGACGGGCGGCTGCCATCGGCCGCAGGGCGCACATGGCACGAGGCGGATGTCGGCCTGGTGAACACGATGGGGCGGAACAAGCAGCCCGGCACCCGGCTGCTGTGGTCCGACGACGGGCTGCTCTACGTCACCACCGACCACTACAAGAGCTTTGATCCGATCGGCCGCTGGAAGGATTAGCACGCACCGCGGCCGGGATGAAGGATCTCCGCCGCCACAGGCACCCCGCGCACCCTCGGCGCGCGGCACCCGGCCACGAGAGAGTGAGAGACCTCATGACAGGAGACACATACGGGGAACTCGCCGGCCCCGAGTACACACAGGTATGGGACCGCTTCCGTCAGCACTTCGCGTTCCGGCCTGACATGCAGGAGTTTCCGGGGATCCGGGAGCCCGTGCCGTCGCTCACCTGGAGCCTGGACGCTCTCGACGACGACCCGGACGAAACCAGGATCGACCGGACGATCGAGGTGGTCAAGCAGAGCCTGACCGCCTGTACCCCGGCCGCCGGGCACCTGTTCGGCCTGGACTGGCAGCACGCCTGCTACCGGTTCCGCCCGCATTCCGTCGGCAGCCCCGAACAGCCCTACTGGCCCGTCAGCCCGGTGCCGGACGGCGACTACGCCATCAACGTGAGCCCGGACTTCAGCTATGGCGTCTTCGGGCACCCCTGGGAGCACACGCTGTGTGTCTTCGGGCGGGAACTGCTCGACCGGACCGCGGCACCCCTCACCGCTGTGCTGGGGGCGCCGGTGCGCCAGGACGGTGCTCGCCTGCAGCGAGGTGAGAGATAGTCAGTAGAAAGCTTGTGGCCTGCTCTGTTACGGTCCTTTGGCCGGCCGCGGGACTCCGGTGCGACTTCCGGAACCTGCCTCTGAAGCAATGATTCGCAGCTCGTGCCCCCATTCCCCGGCCGGCATCCGCGCTCCTGGGGAAAGATCTGGATGGATTCGTACGGGGACCTCGTCGCAGCCGACGATGTGCTGCTCTTCGTCAACGCGGCGATCACCTCCACCGGCCAGCGTGAATTCCACAGCGACGCGGGCGAGCAGCGGCTGTCCTTGGACTTTCTCCATGCCTACATGCTGGGGAACTACCGTGACCTGTACGCCGGGGTTCTTGCGCTCGACATCAACGACTACAACGCAGTCCTCATCATCCGACGGCTGCTGGAGACCGGCGGTGAGGCCACTGCCGACCAGCGCCGCCGCGAGGGCCGTCTGATCGCGTCCCGTCTTGCGACGCTGCCGCCACCACGCGTGTACGGACTGTTCGATGCCCTGCGCCGGGGCAGGGTGAACAACCGTCGCAGCCGCGCGATCATGCGTGACTGGCTGTCCGCCCGCCACGACCTGGCGTTCGATGCCGTGAAGTACCGCAGCGGCCTCAAGCGTGCGCTTCGTCATGCACACCTGGCCCCCGCCACCGAAGAGCTGGGGACGTTCATGTTCGCGCCGTCGGCCCGCCCGCACTATGCGACCCCCCTCCTGGAGGCGTGGCGCCGCGCGCACTACGAGCAGGCCGCCCTGTACGAGCTGCCCTATACGGTTGCCGAGGGTTTCGCCGCCAAGTACGGCATCTCCCGGGATGTCTTCCTGGAGCGCATAGCTCCCCGGATGACCCGCCTGGAGACCTTGCGGCTGCAGGAGTCCGCGCACAAACGCGGGACCACAGGGGTACAAGCGGACCTGGCGGGGATGCCGCTGACCCGCCTGGCGACCTATGTGCTGTCGCTGCCGGTCGAGGACCGTCGGCGTCGGCGTGCCGAGTTGACCCACGCCCTGGAATCGGCCGCCGACCGGGTGGCCGACTTCCACCGGGGCAGCTGGGGCAAGGTCACCGCGGTCCTGGACGACAGCTTTTCCGCCTTCGGTTCGGTTCACAAGCGTCGTCGACCGCTGGCCGTGGCCCTGGCCTGCCATTATCTGCTCGCGGCCCTTGCCGGCGACTACACCGGGCTGTGGACGTCCGGGCGGACCGACGCGCTGCTGACCTATCCGTACGGGCCGACGCCGGTCGGCCGGCGGATCCTCGACGCGCTGGACACCGCCCCGTCCAGGCTGGTGATCGTCTCCGACGGATGGGACAACGCGCCTCCCGGCCTGGCCGCCGAGGTGCTGCGCATCTGGCGGACCCGGCTCGACCCCGAGCGTCGCACCAGCATCGTGCATCTCAACCCTGTCTACGACGCGGCCGATTTCGATGTGCGTCGGCTGTCGGCGACGGTGCCCACCGCGGGTATCCGTGACGCCGAGGACCTTCCCGCACTGGTGGAACTCGCCCAGTTCGCGGAAGGCCGGACCGGCCTGGCCGAACTGATCACTTACATGGACACCCGCGCGGCCCGGATGGTGAACGGACACCACCAGGAGCGGGCGCGATGACCACACTGGACCTGACCGGCCTGGCCACCCGCCCCTCCCAGGTCTGGAATGCCGTCCGACTGGTGCCGCTCGTGCGGGACGAACCTGTCGACGACCTCCGTCTGCACGCGCAGCTCCACGGTGATGCGGCCGGGCTGGTCGAGGTCAGCCCGCGCCATGCCTATTTCTCCTACATCCCGCATGGGTTCGTCGCCACGTGGACTGACGACGGCACGCCGGCAGCCGCCTACGGCACGCAGCTTTCCGCCGACGCCGGCTCGGCTCCCGCCGCCACGATGACCCTGCGCTTCCACCGCAGAACGGCCCGCCGTCAGGCCAAAGACCGGCTGCGGTTCCTCCCCGTGCACCTGGCACTGGAAGGCTACCTGGCACTGCACTTCGGCGGCCCCTCCCTCGCCTGGGAACAGTGGTCGCGGCGTGCGATCCGCCAAGGACTCTCTCCCCGCGTCGAGGAAGCCTTTACGGGTGCCGAAGTACGCGGGCTCGCCGACGCACTGCGCATCTTCGAGATCCACCCCAACCAGTGTGGCGTGATGGTCTATGTCGCCGACGCGCTCGCCGCCGCGTTCGCGGTCCCGCATCCCGACGACTACCGTGCGCTCCACCCAACGCTCCTGCAGGACCTGTACGGCGAACTGATCCACCACTACGCCACGCTGATGCCGCCGGTGCCGGACTTCCGGGCCCGCATACCTGACGCGCAGATCCGCTCCCTGACCGACCTGCGCACGGCAGTTGCCGAACAGGAACATGCCTGGACGCGTTTCCACGACACGACCATGGCGACCGGCCTGCTGGAACACGCGTACACCTGGCAGTCGGTCCACCGGATGGGACGCTTCACGCTCTCCCGCTTCCTGCCGCCGTTCCGCCCCAAGCAGGAGAACCACATCGGTGAGGCCATCACCGACGACAGGGGCAGGATCGCCTACCTCAAGACATTTCGCCTGTCGGAGAACCAGGTTCGTCGCGGTCACCTTCTGAGCAGGCTTGCCGCCAACGACTGGCACCTGGCGGACACCGCGGTCGATCTTGGTGTCGGTGAGGCTCAGCTGGGGCTGCGACTGGAGTCCGCCGGTTTCGGTTTCCTGCTCCGCCAGGACATCTTGGACGGATACCGCAAGCAGGGGCGAACCCTGGCCGGATGAGCGCGGCACGCGCTGGGCCCGCACTGCTCACACCCCGTCCGGTTCCGCGCGACGGACGTGCCCTCCGGCCGCGTAGAGCAGACGACGGATTCACCCACGGAGGGGACTGCACAGTGACAGCGCGTGCACTCAAGGGGGCACTGAGGGGTGCCAGGGGTACGGCGATCGCGGCGGCGGCGATGGCCGTTCTGACCGCGTCGCAGGCGCCGGGGGCGGTCTCGGCCGAGGCCGCGGAGCCCGCGCGGAAGGCGGCACCCGCCGAGCACGGCCCCAGTATGTCCGGCGACACCCCGTACCGCACCGGTCTTCCCCCGCTGCGGACGCGGAAGAAGGGCTCGGCACCGGGGGCGACGAGCGACGGCGCCCTGCCCGCGAGCGTGTTCGCCGCGTACCGGCGTGCCGAGGCGGAGCTGGCGCGCAGCGCGCCCGGCTGCCGGCTGCGCTGGCAGCTGCTGGCCGCGATCGGCCAGGTGGAGTCCGGGCAGGCATGGGGCGGCCGGGTGACCCCGGACGGTACGACCGTGACGCCCATCCTCGGCCCGCGGCTGACCGGCGGCGCCTTCGAGGCCGTACCGGACACCGACGGGGGCGCGTACGACGGGGACGCGGTGTACGACCGGGCGGTCGGCCCGATGCAGTTCATCCCGTCCACCTGGGCCCACTGGGGCGCGGACGGCAACGGCGACGGACGACGGGACCCGGACAACGTCTACGACGCGGCACTCGCCGCCGGCAGCTATCTGTGCGCGGGCGGCCGGGACCTGTCGAACACCGCAGACCTGGACCGGGCGATCCTGGGCTACAACCACTCCGACGCCTATCTGCGCACCGTCAAGGCCTGGTACGCGTACTACCTGACCGGGCACCGCGTGGTGCCGGACGCGTCCGGCGTGTCCCGGTCGGACCGGCCGAAGCCGTCCCGCCCGAAGAGGCCGAAGCCCTCGCCGACGAAGCCCTCGGACGACCGGAAGCCGGGCCCTGGTCCTTCGCGCACGCCGTCGACGCCGCCCGCCTCACCGTCACCCTCGCCCAGCCCGTCACGTACGGCCGGCGTCCCGAAGGCGTCCCCTACGGCGCCGGTCCCCGTCCCCGAGCCGGCCCTCACGCTGCCCGGCGGCGGTGTGCTGCCCGACACCGGGCCGCTGACCATCGGCAACGGCTAGAACACGATGGGCGCCTCCCCCTCCACAACCGCGCCTACTCGACGGTAATGTCGCCACCCGCCGGAAGCACAGGACCGGCGGTGAGTGCGAAGGGGCCCTCATGGCGACGGACATGCCTGCGGACACAGCGGCCGCCGACGAGCGTTGGCAGCGTATGTGGAGCCATCGCGAGCAGTTGCTCAAAGTGGCCCGGCGGCGCTCCATGAGCCAGGAGGACGCCGAGGACGCCGTACACGAGGCGATGCTGCGGGCCGCGGAACGCCCGGACCTCGACGACGAGCGGCTCGGCGCCTGGCTGACGACGGTGACGATGCGGCTGTGCGTCGACCGGTACCGGCAGGTCAACCGCGAGGCCGAGGCGGGCAGCCGCCCCACGCTCGTCGCGCCGGGCCCGGTACCCGTCGAGGAGGCGGTGTGCGACCGGGCCGAGGCGAAGTGGCTGGCCGTGCGCAGCGGTGAGCTGCCCGCCCGGCAGGCGGAGGCGCTCCGGCTGAAGTCCGAGGACCTGGACGTGAACCAGGTCGCGGTGCGGATGGGGCTCAGCTACCGGACCGTCGAGTCGCTGCTCGCCCGGGCCCGGCGGACGCTGCGCGCTTCGCTGGCCGGGACGCTCGGAGTGATGCTGTTCCTGGTCGGGCGCGGACGGCTGCGCGGGGGCGGCAAGGCCCAGGCGGTCGCGGTCTCCTCGACGGCGGCGACCCTGGTGGTGGCGGGGTTCGTGCTGCCGTACGCGCTCAATGCGGGAGGAAACGGGAACAGTGCGGCGCCGCGGCCGGCCGTGTCCGGTGACGCGCAGGTCCGGCGCAGCGAGGCGACGGGCCCGGGGCGCACCCCCAAACCGCGCACCTCCTCGCCCCCGGCGCCCGGGGCCTGGGGCCGGACTCCCTCACCCACCGGGGGAACGTCCCTGCCGCTGCCGGTGTCCGTGCCGTCCCTGCCGGACGTGTCCTCGTCCCCGCTCCCGGAGCTGTCGGCGCCTCAGGTCCCGCGGGTGCCCGACGTGCCGAAGGTGCCGGACCTGCCGGACCTGCCGACGAGCTCGGCCGCCCCGCCGGTCCCGTCGCTTCCCCCGGCCCCGGCGGTACCGGTCACCGCGCCATCCGCCCCCACCCCGAGGACGCCTTCGGGCACGCCGTCGCCGAAGCTGCCGTAGCCGGCCGTAGCACGCCGTAAACGCGCCCGAAAAAAATTTCCCGGTCGCCGCGACGGACGCCCCGCCCCTCCCCGTAGAGCAGATGTCGGAGCTGCTCCACGGGCGAAGGGTGGAACCGGATGGGTGTCGAGATCTGTGTGGAAGGGCTGACCAAGTCCTTCGGACACCAGGTCATCTGGCAGGACGTCTCGCTGACGCTGCCTGCCGGGGAGGTCTCGGTGATGCTCGGCCCCTCGGGGACGGGCAAGTCGGTGTTCCTCAAGACGCTCGTGGGGCTGCTGAAGCCGGAGCGCGGATCCATCACGATCCAGGGCCGGGACATCACCAAGCTCCGTGAGCGCGACCTGTACGAGGTGCGGAAGCTGTTCGGCGTGCTGTTCCAGGACGGCGCGCTGTTCGGATCGATGAACCTGTACGACAACATCGCCTTCCCGCTGCGCGAGCACACCCGCAAGTCCGAGAGCGAGATCAAGCGGATCGTCCTGGAAAAGATGGACATGGTCGGGCTGATCGGCGCGGAGGAGAAGCTGCCCGGCGAGATCTCCGGCGGTATGCGCAAGCGTGCCGGGCTCGCCCGCGCCCTGGTCCTCGACCCGGAGATCATCCTGTTCGACGAGCCGGACTCGGGCCTGGACCCGGTGCGCGTGGCCTACCTCAACCAGCTCATCGTCGACCTCAACGCACAGATCGACGCGACCTTCCTGATCGTCACCCACGACATCGCCTCGGCCCGCCAGGTCCCGGACAACATCGGGCTGCTGTTCCGGCGCGAGCTGGTGCTGTTCGGGCCCCGCGAGCAGCTGCTGACCAGTGACGAGCCGGTCGTACGGCAGTTCCTGAACGGCCGGATGCAGGGGCCGATCGGCATGGCGGAGGAGAAGGACGCGGCCCAGGTCGAGCAGGAACTGGCCCAGATCGACGAGGGCGGTCCGGCCGACGCGCTGACCCCCCGCCTGCTGCCCGGTCCCGGCATCACCCGCCCGCCCCGCTGGGAGGCGATCGCGAGACGCGAGGCCCAGCTGCACGGGACGGGGGTGACGGGCACATGAGGCTCTCCCCGACGGGTGCGCTCCGGCACTCGGGCAACCTGTTCGCGATGGCGCTGGACGTCGTCCGCACCCTGCCCCGACGGCCCTTCCAGGCACGCGAGTTCATCCAGCAGGCGTGGTTCGTCGCCAGCGTCACGATCCTGCCGACGGCGCTGGTCTCGATCCCCTTCGGGGCGGTCATCGCGCTGCAGATCGGCAGCCTGACCCGGCAGCTCGGCGCGCAGTCCTTCTCCGGTGCCGCGTCCGTGCTCGCCGTGCTGCGCGAGGCCTCGCCGATCGTCACCGCGCTGCTGATCGCGGGCGCGGGCGGCACGGCGATCTGCGCGGACCTCGGGGCCCGCAAGATCCGCGACGAGATCGACGCGATGCAGGTGCTCGGCATCGACCCGATCCACCGGCTCGTCGTACCGCGGGTGCTGGCGTCGATGGTCGTGGCCGTGCTGCTCAACGGCCTCGTCTCGGTGGTCGGTGTCGCGGGCGGCTACTTCTTCAACGTCGTCCTCCAGCACGGCACGCCCGGCGCCTACCTGGCGTCCTTCACCACCCTCGCCCAGCTGTCCGACCTGTGGGCGGCGGAGATCAAGGCGCTGGTGTTCGGGGCCATCGCGGCGATCGTCGCCTCTTACAAGGGGCTGACGGCGCAGGGCGGTCCGAAGGGCGTGGGCGATGCCGTCAACCAGTCCGTGGTGATCACCTTCATGTTGCTGTTCGTGACCAACTTCGTGATGACCGCGGTGTACTTCCAGGTCGTCCCGCAGAGGGGTTAGCCGATGAGACCGCAAAGACTCCTCGATCGCCCGTTGCGCTCACTCGAAGAGCTGGGCACCCAACTGTCCTTCTACGGGCGTTCGTTGGCGTGGACGGGCCGCACCCTGCGCCGCTACAAGAAGGAGATCCTGCGGCTGCTCGCCGAGGTGAGCTTCGGCCGCGGCGCGCTCGCCGTCGTCGGCGGCACGGTCGGCGTGATCGCCTTCCTCTCCTTCTTCACCGGCACGGAGGTCGGCCTCCAGGGCTACGCGGCCCTCAACCAGCTCGGCACCTCCAACTTCGTGGCGTTCCTGTCGGCGTACTTCAACACCCGGGAGATCGCCCCGCTGGTGGCCGGACTCGCCCTGTCGGCGACGGTCGGCGCCGGGTTCACCGCGCAGCTCGGCGCGATGCGGATCAGCGAGGAGACCGACGCGCTGGAGGTGATGGGCGTCCCGTCGCTGCCGTTCCTGGTGACGACACGGATGATCGCCGGCTTCGTCGCGGTGATCCCGCTGTACGTGATCGGGCTGCTGTCCTCGTACCTGGCCGCCCGCACCATCACCACCGGCTACTACGGGCAGTCGACGGGCACGTACGACCACTACTTCCACCAGTACCTGCCGCCCGTCGACGTGTTCTGGTCCTTCGGCAAGGTGATCGTCTTCGCCGTACTGATCATCCTGGTGCACTGCTACTACGGCTACCACGCGAGCGGCGGCCCGGCGGGCGTCGGCGTCGCGGTGGGCCGGGCGGTGCGGACCTCGATCGTCGCCATCAACGTCCTGGACTTCTTCCTCAGCCTCGCGATCTGGGGCGCCAACACGACCGTACGGATAGCGGGGTGACAGCGGTGCGCATGCGCAGAATGAGACTCAGGCTGTACGGCATCACGTTCCTCGCCGTGCTCGCGCTGCTGCTGTCGCTCGCGGTGGCCGTCTACCAGCAGGCGTTCACCTCCGTCGTACCGATCACCCTGGAGGCCGGCACCCTCGGCAACCAGCTCGATCCACGGGCCGACGTCAAGCTGCGCGGGCTGCTGGTCGGCGAGGTGCGCGAGGTGCACGCGGACGGCACGAAGGCCACGCTCGACATCGCGCTCAAGCCGCAGTACGTCGCGTACATCCCCTCCGACGTGCACGCGCGGCTGCTGCCGAAGACGCTGTTCGGCGAGAAGTACGTGGACCTGGTGCCGCCCGCGCACACCTCTGAGCGGCCCATCCGCGCCGGGGACGTCATCACCCAGGACCGCACGAAGGTCGGCATCGAGGTGCAGCAGCTGATGAACGACCTGTTGCCGCTGCTGCGCACGGTCCGGCCGGGTGAGCTCAACGCGACGCTCTCGGCGTTCGCCACCGCGCTGGAGGGCCGCGGCAACCGGATCGGCGACAACCTCACCCGGGTCGAGGGCTATCTGCGCCGCCTCAACCCGCACCTGCCCTCCCTCAAGGAGGACATCTCGCGGTTCGCGGACGTCGCCGAGGTCTACGGCGACGCCGCGCCCGACCTGATGCGGATCCTGCGCAACACGGTCACCACCAGCCGGACGATCGTGGAGAAGCAGGACCAGCTGGCCGCAGGGCTCCGCTCGACCGCTGCCATGGCGGGCACGGCGAACGACTTCCTGTCCGAGAACGGCGACCGGCTGATCACCCTGGGCCGGGTCTCCCGCCCCACGCTGGAACTGTTCGCTCGCTACTCCCCCGAGTACCCGTGCCTGTTCCAGGGACTGGTCCGGCAGGAGAGGGCGTCGGAGGACGCGTTCCGGGGCGGCGAGATGCGGATCACCCTTGAGGTCGTCCGGCCGCAGGGGGCGTACCGGCCCGGTGAGGAGCCGGTGTACGGCGAGCGGTCCGGCCCTGACTGCCGCGGTCTGCCGCACCCTCAGGTGCCCGGGCCGAAACCCCATCTCAACGACGGTACGTCCGCCGGAGGTTCCGGCGGCGCACTCCCCGGAGGTGTCGACGTGTCCGCCACCCGGGCCGAGCAGCGGGCCGTCGGCTCGCTCGTGGCCCCCGTCATGGGCGTCCCCGCGGACCAGGTGCCGCCCGTCACGACCCTGTTGTTCGGGCCGCTCGCGCGCGGAACGGCGGTGAGCGTCGCATGAGCAGGTCAGGAGCCCGGCAGACGGCCGCCCCGCTGGTCAAGTTCAGCCTCTTCGCACTGGTCACGATCGCGGCGACGGCGCTGCTCGCCGCCACCATCGTCAACATCTCCTTCACCCCGAAGGACACCTTCCACGCGGTGTTCACCGACGTCACCGGGCTGGAGACCGGCGACGACATCCGGGTGGCCGGAGTGCGGGTCGGAGAGGTGGAGGGCATCCGGATCAAGGACCGGACCCTGGCGGAGGTCACGTTCAGCGTCAGCGCGGACCGGCCGCTGCTCGCGGGGACCCACGCGGTCGTCCGCTACCGCAACCTGGTCGGGCAGCGGTACATCGCGCTCACCGAGGGCCCCGGCGACGTCACCGCCCGGCTGCGGCCGGGCGGCACCATCCCGCTGTCCCGGACCCAGCCGGCGCTGGACCTCAACGCCCTGCTGAACGGCTTCAAGCCGCTGTTCGCCGCGCTCAGCCCGAGCGACGTCAACCAGCTCGCCACCGAGATCGTCCAGACCCTCCAGGGCGAGGGCGGCACGGTGAACAGCCTGCTGGCGCACACGGCCTCACTCACCACCACCCTCGCCGACCGCGACAAGCTGATCGGCTCGGTGATCGACAACCTCAACACCGTCCTGGCGACGCTCGACAAACGCGGCTCCCGCTTCTCCGACCTGCTCACGCAGCTGCGCCGGGTGGTCTCGGGACTGTCCGCCGACCGCAAGCCCATCGGGGAGTCGCTGGTGAGCATCGGCGACCTCACGGACGTCACGTCGGGGCTGCTGAAGGACGCGCGTCCCCCGCTGAAGGACGACATCGCCGGGCTCGGCGATCTCACCGGAACGCTGAACAAGAACGAGAACACCGTGGAGGGCGTCCTGAAGCGGCTGCCGAACAAGCTCAACAAGCTGACGGGGACGGCCTCGTACGGCTCGTGGTTCAACTTCTACCTCTGCGACTTCGACGGCCGGATCGTGCTGCCGAAGACCAAGCAGGTGATCACCCCGGACCTGCACGTGGCGCGGGCGAGGTGTGGCGGATGAGACTGCGTGTCCCACGGCAGCGCCGTCCCGAGCCCCTGGTGAAGGTACGGGTCCTGCCACCGAAGCTGCCGCAACTCCCCCGGCTGCTGCCCAGGCGCAAGACCCGCCCCCAGCCGTTGGTCAAGGTGCGCGTCCTGCCGCCGAAGCTGCCCGGCATCCGGCTGGGGCGCCCACGCCTGAAGCCCTTCCGGGAGCGGAACCCGGTCGTCGTCGGCGCTGTCGGCCTCACCGTCCTCGCGCTGCTCACCGTTGCCGCCTTCAACGCCGACAGCCTGCCGCTGATCGGCGGCGGCGACACCTACAGCGCGGCCTTCTCCGAGGCCGGCGGGCTCAAGCCGGGCGACGAGGTACGCATCGCCGGGGTCAAGGTCGGCAAGGTCGAGGGCGTCGACCTGGACGGCGACCACGTCAAGGTCACCTTCAAGGTGAAGGGCCACCCGGGGTTCGGCACCGACACGGGCGCGGCGATCCGCGTCAAGACGATCCTCGGCGCGAAGTACCTGGCCCTGTACCCGAAAGGGCACGGCCAGTTGGAGCCGGGCAGCGAGATTCCGCTCGGGCGGACCGTGTCGGCGTACGACGTCGTCCAGGCCTTCAGCGACCTGACGACCACCAGCGAGAAGGTCGACACGGACCGGCTCGCGAAGGCGCTGGACACGATCTCCGTCACCTTCCAGGACTCTCCCGCGGAGGTGCGGGCGTCGGTCAGGGGACTGTCGCGGATCTCCCGGACGGTCGCCTCCCGTGACAAGGCACTGCACGGGCTCCTCGACCGTGCGAACGGAGTCACCAAGGTGCTGGCCGGTCACACGAAGGACTTCTCCGCGCTGGTCAAGGACGGTGACGCGCTGTTCAAGGAGATCGACAAGCGGCGCGCGGCGATCCACACGCTGCTCAAGAGTTCCGCGCTGCTGGGCATCGAGCTGTCCGGCCTGGTCGACGACAACAGCAAGGAGATCGGGCCCGCACTGAAGAACCTCAACACCTTCGTGCGGATGCTCGCACGCAACCAGACGAGCCTCGACCGCAGCGTCAGGCTCCTCGCCCCCTACGTACGGCTCTTCACCAACACCCTCGGCAACGGCCGCTGGTTCGACTCCTACGTCCAGAACCTGGTCGCCGCCCCGGTCACGCCACGGACGGGAGGCACCCGGTGATCCGCAGACTCCTGGCCCTGTTCACCGCGCTCGCGGTCGTCGTCGGTCTCGCCGTCGTCCTGTGGCCGGGCCCCGCCCCCGTCCGCGTCACGGCGTACTTCCCGCGCACCGTCGGCATCTACCCCGGCTCCGACGTCCGCGTCCTCGGCGTCCGCATCGGCGAGGTCAGGAAGATCACGCCGGAGGGCGGCCGGGTGCGGGTGGAGCTGGAGTACGACCGGGGCCGCAAGGTCCCCGCCGACGCCCAGGCCGCCATCGTCAACTCCTCGGTGGTCAGCGACCGTTACGTGCAGCTGCTGCCGGTGTACCGCAAGGGCGCGGTCATGCGGGACGGAGACGTCATCCCCGAGTCCCGTACGGCCGTCCCCGTCGAGCTGGACCGGATCTTCGACAGCCTGCACACCACCGCCGATGCGCTCGGCCCGAACGGTGCCAACAAGAAGGGCTCACTGTCCCGGCTGCTCGGGGTGAGCGCCGACAACCTCCGGGGCCAGGGCAAGAACCTCAACCAGACCGTGGAGGACCTGTCCCAGGCGGTCACCACGCTGTCCGACGGGCGCGGCGACCTGTTCGGGACCGTGCGGAACCTTCAGGTGTTCACGGCGGCGCTGGCGGCGGACGACACCAGCGTGCGGTCGTTCAACACCGACCTCGCGACCGCGGCCGGGCAGCTCGCCGGGGAGCGCAAGGATCTCGCGGCGGCGCTGAAGTACCTGGCCGCCGCGCTCGGGGACGTGTCCGGCTTCGTGAAGGGCAATAAGAAGGCGCTGACCTCGGACGTCCAGGGCCTGGCCAAGGTCACCAAGGTCCTCGTCACCCAACGGGCCGCACTGGAGGAACTGATGACCGTCGCCCCCACGGGCCTGTCGAACCTGCAGAACGCCTACAACCCGGCCGCCGGCACCCTCGACACCCGCAACAACGCACAGACGTCGCAGGATCCGTCGGCCCTGCTCTGCTCGATCCTGAAGACGACCGGCGACGACCACGACAACTGTGCCGGACTGAAGAAGCTCTTCGACTCCCTGCCCAAGGTCCCGTCGGCCCCGGCGTCGACGGGCACGGTCGACAAGACCCTCGGCGGAATCCTGGGGGCACCGGCATGAGCACACTGCGCAAGGGGCAGGTGGCCGCCTGGACGGCGGCCGGCTCGCTGCTGCTGACCGGCTGCGAGTTCAACGGCTGGTACGACGTCCCGCTCCCCGGCGGTGCCGCCTCGGACGGCCACGCCTACCACGTCACCGTCGACTTCCGGGACGTACTGGACCTGGTGCCGCAGTCGGCGGTCAAGGTCGACAACGTCACCGTGGGCGCGGTCGAGAAGGTGGAACTGGACGGCTGGCACGCCCGCGTACGGCTCAGGATCGCCGACTCGGTGAAGCTGCCCGGCAACGCGGTCGCCGACCTGAGGCAGACCAGCATGCTCGGCGAGAAGTACGTCGCCCTGTCCGCACCGGCCGGCACCGCGCCCGTCGGACGGCTCCGCGACGGCGACCGCATCCCGCTGTCCCGCAGCGGCCGCAACCCGGAGGTCGAGGAGGTGCTGTCGGCCCTGTCCGCGCTGCTCAACGGCGGCGGGGTGGCCCAGCTGAAGACGATCACCGTCGAGCTGAACAAGGCTCTGAACGGCCGCGAGGACCGGGTCAGGTCCCTGCTGAAGCAGCTCGACACGTTCCTCGGCGGCCTCGACGACCAGCGGGCGGAGATCGTGCGCGCGCTGAAGGGCGTCGACCGGCTGGCGAAGCGGCTGAAGAACGAGAAGAAGACGATCGCCCTGGCCGTCGACACCATGCCGCCCGCCCTGAAGGCCCTCGCCGACCAGCGCAAGGACCTGACGAAGATGCTCACCGCCCTGGCCGGCCTCGGCAGGACCGGCACCAGGGTGGTCAACGCCTCCCACGACGACACGGTCGCCAACCTGAAGAAGCTCCGGCCCATCCTGCAGGAGCTGAACAAGGCGGGCGACGACCTGCCCAACTCCCTTGAGATCCTCACCACTTACCCGTTCCCGCGCAACGCGACGGACGCCATCAAGGGCGACTACGTCAATCTGAAGATCACCGCCGACCTCGACCTGGCGGGCCTCTACGGCAACGTCACCGACAAGCCGGGCAAGGGCCGGAAGTCCCCGGCCCCCGGGACGCCGCACCTTCCCGGCGTCCCCACCCCCACCCCTCTGCCGTCCATCCCGTCCGTCCCGTCCCTGCCGTCCGCCCCGTCCGTGCCTTCCGCGCCCTCCGCACCCGCCGTGCCCTCGACGCCCTCCGACGGCAGCACCCTGCTGTGCCCGCCGGTGTGCACCGCCGCCTACGGCACCGGGGGCGGCGCGCGTCGGCTCCCGCCCGGGATCGATCTCGGCCTCGCCGAGCTGATGCTGAAGGGGATACTGCCGTGATCACACGTACGGTCAGGGCCCAGCTGCTCGCCTTCGCGACCGTCACCGCCCTCGGGGTGTCGTACGTCGGCGCCCGCTACACGGGCCTCGTGGACGACGTCCTGCACCGCGGGTACACCGTGCGCGCCGACTTCGCCGAGTCCGGGGGCGTCTTCCCCGGCGCCGAGGTCACCTACCGGGGTGTGCCGGTGGGCCGCGTGGGCGCTCTGCAGCTGACCGGGTCCGGGGTCTCGGTGGCGCTGAAGATCGAGGACGGCGCCCCGAGGATCCCCGCCGACACGCTCGCGGTGGTCGCCGACCGTTCGGCGGTGGGCGAGCAGTACGTCGACCTCCAGCCACGGCGGTCGGGCGGCCCGTACCTCATGGACGGCAGTCCGATCCCGCGCAGCCGTACCCGGACCCCGCTGCCGGTCACCGACCTGGTCCTCAGCCTCGACCGGCTGGTCAACTCGGTCGGCAAGGACGATCTGCGGGTCACCGTCGACGAGCTGGGCAAGGCGTTCTCCGGCACCGGACCGAACCTGAGCCGGCTGGTGGACTCCGGCAACGCGCTGGTGGAGTCGGCGTCCGCGTCGCTCCCCCAGACGGTCTCGCTGATCGAGGACTCGCGGAAGGTGCTCAAGACCCAGGCCGACCAGGGCTCGGCCATCAAGTCGTTCTCCCGCGACCTGGCCACGCTCACCGAGCAGCTGAAGTCGAGCGACGGCGACCTGCGCCGGCTGATCGGCAACACACCACCCGCCACGCAGCAGTTGGACTCCTTGCTGAAGTCCACCCGGCCGCACGTGCCGGTGCTGCTGGCCAACCTCATCAGCGGCGGCCAGATCACCGTGGCCCGGCTGCCCGGCGTCGAACAGGCCCTGGTCACGCTCCCGCTCACGGTCGCGGGCAGCTACACGGTCATCCCCGGCGACGGCACCACCCACTTCGGGCTGACCGTGAACGCCGACGACCCGCCCGCGTGCACCCAGGGCTACGGCACCCAGCGGCGCGACCCCGCCGACACCGGCACGCGCCCGGCGAACACCGCCGCGCACTGCACGGCACCGCGCGGCAGCAAGACCTCGGTGCGCGGAGCACAGAACGCGCCCGGCGCGACGTCCGGTTCGGCCGGCGCGAACCAGGCCGCGTTCGTGGCCCCGTACGACCCGGAGACCGGCACCGTGACCGGCCCGGACGGAACGCCCGTCGAGATCGGCTCGGCGGGCGGCGAACAGACCGTGTTCGGAAAGGAGTCGTGGCAATGGCTGCTCGTGGGACCGATGGCATGACAGGGGGACGCGCGAGGCTGCTGTCGGCGGTGCTCGTCGCCGCGACCGTGCTGACGACCGTGCTGGCCGTCTGGCTGGGCCTGAAGTCGGCCGACCAGCACGCGGCGGAGCAGCGCCGTCAGGACATCCTGGCGGCGGCCCGCCAGTCGGCGCTGAACTTCACCTCGCTCGACTACCGGCACTACGACCGGGACAGCCGCACCGTGCTGAAGGGCGCCACCGGCGACTTCAGGAAACAGTTCGCCGCGCAGACCGCGCAGCTGACGAAGCTCGTCGCCCAGAACAAGTCGGTGTCCGAGGGGCAGGTCCTGGAAGCGGGCATCGTGCGGTCCGACGCGCGCTCGGCCCGGGTCCTGGTCGTGGCCGACAGCAAGGTGACCAACACCGCCGCGCCGGAGGGCCAGGCGCGCACCTACCGGCTCCAGCTCGACCTCGTGCGCGTGGCCGGCCGCTGGCTGACCTCCGACGTCACGTTCGTCGGCTGACCCACCCCTGAGGCCATCAATGAGGAGAGACACCGTGGCGAACCCGACCTCCCGCACCCGCGGAACCGGCTCCCCGGCCCGCCGCACCATGACCGCGGCCGCCCGCGCGGCGGCCAAGCGCGCCGGACGGCCGGCGCGCCCCGAGCACGCTGCCCGCCAGGAAGAGGAAGCCGCCCCCGGACGCACCCTGCTCGTCGAGCCCCCGGCGGACGGCTGGGAGGACCCGCCGGAGCCCGCGCCCTTCGAGGACGAGCCGGAGGAGAGCGCGCCCTCGCGCAGGATCGGGCGGAGCGTGCTCACCGCCGTACTGGGCGTCGTCCTCGTGGCGGCCCTGGTCGTGGCCGCCGTCCTCGGGTGGCAGTACCGGCAGGGGCGGCAGGCGGAGCAGGCCCGCGGCGAGGCCCTCGCGGCCGCGCAGAAGGCCGCGCCGGTCGTGCTGTCGTACGACTACCGGCACCTGGACCGGGACTTCGCCCGGGCTCGCGCCCTGCTGACCGGGCACTTCCGCGACCAGTACGGCAGGACGACGAAGACGGTGGTCGCGCCGACCGCGACGAAGTACCACGGCGTGGTGAAGGCAACCGTGGCCACACCCTCCGACGGCGGCGCCCCTGCTGCCTCCGTCGTGTCGGCCACCCCGGACAAGGCGGTCGTGCTGCTCTTCGTCAACCAGATCACCGAGAGCACGCAGGTCCCACAGCCCCGGCTGGACCTCAACCGGGTGCGACTGACACTCACCCGCACCTCCGACGGCTGGAAGGTGAGCGGCGTCGACGCCCTCTGACCAGGCATGTGCACGCACGGCGATTCGGTGAAAACCGTTGACCGCCCAGTCCCAGAAGCGTGAGCGAGGCCTCACATCAGAACGACGCGGTCGTCCCAGCCGTTGCCCGTCACCTTCTCGAACCACAGGCGTGCGGTGCCGTCGACGACGGCTGCCAGACACAGTCTCCATCCAGCTCCCTCGGCGACAGTGACCTGCGTCGCGTCAGAGGACTCCTTGATGAGCCTCCATGCGCTGTCCTCAGCGTCTCCCGTCATGACCAGTACGCCCTCCGGTCCGGCCAGTGCCACCGTGGGGCCGCCTCGATGTCCGACAGCCGTGACGTCGTACACCGGCTGTGTGGTGGCCAGGGTGACTGGGGTGTCCCAGCCCATGCCGTCATGTTCCACACGTTCCGGCGGGCCGGAAGGGAAGTTCAGCACGGCCTCAAGGTTGCCCCAGCGGTTCACCGCGAGGGCCGCCTGATCGGCCCGCCGGCCGTGCACGAGTTCTCGATCAGGCGGCGGATGGGGCTGGCCTTGTCCCAGCCGTAGACACGACACGGCGCTCCCGTCGTCGACGAGTACGGCGGTGTTGCCGTCTGTATCGCGGGCCGCCGCCAAAACGCGTTCAGCCGGTGTCTGCTCCACCCGTTGCCGTACGGGCTCGCCACCGTCCGCCGGGCACCGCACGGCGTACAGGGCGCCGTCGTGTGCCGTCCAGCCGATGAGGTTCCCTTCAGGGGTGCAGCAGACGGCGAGCCCAGCGGCCCCCACAAGCCCCGTGCGCCAGCCGGACGCGTCGCCGACGTGGAGATCGCCGGCACGGTCGAGAGCAAAGACGACCGGGCGTCCGGTGCCGGTGTACTGGATCGCGACCTTGTGGACTCCGCGCGGTGCGCCCTCGTCAGGGGGCAGCGCTTCGGTAAGGGGAGCGGGTCCCGGCACTCGGAGGAACTCCACGCCGCCCGCCCCGCCCGCAGCCACGATCAAGCCACGTGTGCTCCCGGCCAGGATGTCCACGCACTGGTGTCGCGCCGGGCGTCCGCCGTCCCGCAGCAATGCGCGCAGCCGTTCCGCCCATGGCAGCAACTTCGAGGGACGCTGCGCTGGATCGTCCGCCAGCGGCAGGGCGGCGTGTGTGGCAGTCTCCGCGGAGTAGCCGGCGTGCGTCAGTTCTTCCTCGAACTGGCTGCGCGCGCCGCCGGGAACCGCCTCGGGAGCCACGCCGAGCAACGCTTCCCTGGCCAGCACCCCCACCGCATAGCGCTCGGCTTCGATCGTGGTCAGGTGCAGGTCGGGCACCTTCTCCAGAGCCACGTAGCCCTTGGTGTACACGGGTGCGGTACGCGGGACGCCCGCGCGGTGCAGAAAGGCGAGGTCGATGAGCTGGACCCGGTGGCTCCGGGTGATCATGACGTTGCCCGACGAGATGTCCCCGTGAATCCAGCCGCGGTCGTGCAGACGGTCCACCAGTGCGCACAGCCGTACCAGGACGTCGGCTACTTCGAGGGGATCGGGGTTGCGTTCCGCCCACTGCCGCAGGTTGCAGCCATCACACCAGGGCGTCACCAGGTAGGAGGAGTACGTGCCGGATTCCGTCCCGGGCCAATGGGGTGAAGGACCGACGATGGCAATCGGCGCGACGAGGCCCTCGATCGCCAGGTTGATGGCGTTGGCGGCACAGTCCTCCCAGCGCCCCTGCCACTTCCGCAGCTCGGTCGGGTCGCTCTGGGGTGGAAGGACCTTGACCATCCAGTCGGAGACCTCACCGGACCGATCGATGCGGCGGGCGCGCCAGGACTCGCCCTCCCCTCCACGGGCGATGTACTTGTCGAGGATGTACTGGTCGGGGTTCTCCCGGCTACCGAGACACATGCCGGGCTCCCATGGGCTGGAGTGCACGGGCACGCTCAGAGCCTGAAGCGGGCCTGGAGCCCGAGCGGGAAGGTCGGTTGAGAGCTGCCAGGGGTCATGCTCGCCGTGCCGAGCGCGGACTCAACCTCGTACCGAGCCTCATGGGCGGCCGACTGATCGGCCGGACGGGTGTCCTCGGGCGGCCCGGCAGGCGGGTTGGCAGGCGGGTTGGCGGCAGGTGGCAAAGCCTCAAGTTGCAGGGCCAGGGCTTCCACCAGATCGGCCAGCCGGTCACAGCGCTCCACGATCCACGCGTCGTCGTCGACGCCGGTGCCTGAGGCCGTGAGCCGGTTGTGTTCCTCGGTGAGCCCGGACAGGAACTCCCGCACCTGCTGGTGACATGCTGCGACCCGCTCCGGCAGCGGCGCCTGCCCCGACTGTGGCAGCAGTGCCCGCGTGACCATCCTGACGAACGCCTTGGCGTCGGGCACCCCACGCCTGCCCTCCATACCGCGGGTCACCGCGTCCCAGAGCTGCCGCTGGTCGAGCAACGGCGTACGCAGCGCAGTCTGGGCGGCCTCGACGCACCGGCCGACGGCGGCGGACAGCCGTTCGCGGACGCTTTCCCGACGCCTGGCCAGGTCCTGCGACTGCGCCACCGTGCGGCCGGCCGACAGCCGTACCGCCCAGTCCCGCAGCACCTGCGTCGTCGCGGCCGGCAGGCCCGAGGCCGTGGACTGGCCGCGGGTCACCCGCACACGGCGCGACAGGCCCGCACCCAGTCCGGAGAAGTACTCGTCCAGCACCTCGTAGCCACCGATGGCGGCAGGGTCGCCGCCGCCGACCCGGACCAGTTCCGCCAGCAGCGCGTGGTCCGGCCGCAGCGACTCGTGGTCCTGCCCCCCGGTCTGCGCCAGCCACCTCTCGTACATGGCGGGGGTACTGATGCCGATGGCATGCACCCGAATGCCCGTGGCACCGTGCAGGTGTTCCATGAGACTGACCGGCTCCTGGTGCGCGTACACCACCTCGCCGGATCCCTGTTCACCCTTCGGTGCCCAGTGCGCGCCGTCGCTCACGAGCACGATGAGCTTCTCGTTACCGGGTTTGTGGTGCCGGTAGAGGAGGTTGGCTGCCTCGTGCAGGGCATTGCCGATGTCGGTGCCTGCGTTCTGAGCCTGGAGGAGGGCGATCGCGTGCCGAAACGCCTCTGCCTCCTGCGGCGTGCCCGCGTCGACCTCGGACATGCCGCCCTGACGGGGGAAGACCTGCCGGGTGCCGTGGGTGAATTCCACCAGCGCGACCCGGGAGACCCGGCCGCTCACCTGGAGCCGTACGTCGAGGAGGTGCTGCAGCGCGTCCTGAAGCGCACGCATCCGGCTCATGCCCACCTGGGCCGTGCGGCTCCGGGATCCCACATAGGTGCGCCAGTCGCGGACCACGGACCTTCGGGCGGCGGCGTACTCCCCCACCGACGCGATGTCGTCACACCCCATCGAGCCGCTGCAGTCGGCCAGGATGACGATGTCGACGCCGCTCCGGGCGCCCGGCACGAAGAGATCCACGGCGGTACGCTCGCCGATCCTGAGGATGACGCCGTCACGGCCCTCGATGTCGTACTGCTGAACCCTGAAGGGAACGGAATCGACGTCCAGCCAGAGCTCGTGCTTGTCGTGGGGGATCCACATGACTCTGCCCACCAGACCCGCCTCGGCCAGATCACGGGCGGTGTCGTCGAGCGAGCGCTCGGTGGATGACTCCAGCCGCACGGAGCGAGCCTCCACCACCGGGGCCGCGTCGAGCCGCCAGGTGGCGGTCTCCTCGGCCCCGGCGAAATCAGTGGTCTGGGCCAGGTCGTCGGGGATCGCCAGGACACCGGACGGCACATCGTCCAGGGGCACCACCTCGACAGCGACGGAGGTGCTGTCGTAGCCCGTGTCTACGGTGAGCACGCGCAAGCGAATGTCCTGAGAGGCCGAGGCGGGCGGCCAGTCGGCGGCGGACACGCCGACGCGCGCCCCGGCCAGGACGCCCCCGGCCGGTACGACCACCGCCTTGGTGTCGGCCGGGTCCCCCGGGCGTCCTGTCATCGTCGGCTCCGATCGCCCTCGAACTTCACATCCACGCCCAGCTCTGTCCGGTACCTCGCCACGTTCACGCCCTTGGCACCGATGAAGAGTCCACGAAGCGGCGCAGGAAGGTCGATGAAGAGGATGCCCCGCCGTTCCGTGACCCCGTTGCGAACCCGCGGAGCCTTGAACTCCACCAGCCGCAGCGCCGCCGCGATCTCCGGGCCCCGGCGCCCGTCCTGCTGCTCGACGAGCAGTCGCAGCCGGGCCAGTAGCCGTTCTCCCTCCTCCGCGGTGCCTACCAGGGCAGCGAGTTCACGCTGCCATCCCGCATCTGCGCGGCGCAGGGCGCCCGCAACGTGCCGGTCTCCGCTGCCCTCGCAGTCGTCACGGAGCCGTCGCAGCTGTTCGTAGATGGACCGGTAGTCGACGGCGAGCTGTCGATGCCCGGTGTTGCGCAGATTGTGGCCGAACGACACGAGTCTGGGTGTCCTGAAGTCGTCGGAGCGCCGGGCGGCAGTAGACACGATCTGCCGCATCAGCTCCACCGGCGCAGTGCCACGCAGCGCCGCATGGTGCTGCTTGCACAGCCCCAGCCCGGTCCTCTCGTGGCCGAAGACCTGCCAGCGAAGTGCGTGCCGGGTACAGGCCTGCCGTCCGCAGGGGTGGCCAGAGCCGTCCACGATGTCGCAGGCCATGGTGCCGACACCGTTGCAACCGCTGTGCTCGCAGACCGGAAAGACCAGCTGGTAGCAGGAAGGGCAGTAATCGGTGTCCGGGTCCTCAGGATGGGCAACGCGGTGGGCGTCGCACCAGGCGGTCTTCGTGCGGCAACGAGGCCCGGCACACCGGAAGGTGGCCGGCTGCCGGCATTCCCCGCACTCGGGGCGATGGAGCGGGCAGGCAGTGATGAGCGCCCCGTCCAGAATGACGACATGCTCGTCGCAGACCCGGTCCCTGCGCCCAGCGTCCGCACAACCGCGGCACACAAACGGTCCGTACGTCTCCTTGCCGAGCTCGGCGCAGGTGGCACACCGGTAGGAGAGAGTCGCCCGTTCTCTGACCGCCACGACGTCGAAGCGGGTGTTCTCGTGGGTCACCGTCACTCCGGGCGCCAGCCGGACGATCTCCACCGTGATGTCGCCGAAGTGCGAACTCCACTGGTAGGGGGCGCCCGTCCGTAACGACTGCCCCAGCAACGCCGACTCCAGCTGATTCCATAACTCGGCGTACTGCGCAGCACCGGACAGGGACAACGTGGACGCACGCAGATCGAGTACGACCTCCACCTCGCCGGCCGGCACCGCAGAGTGCTCGGAGTGCACAACGGTCACCGTTGCTTCCCTCCCTTCGCCGGGCCGGCCGGACGGCCCCGTCGGCCATCTGCCCTTGCCTTGCGCCGCTGGTCCTGCCGACCGCTGGAAGGGGCCGGGGCGCGATCGCGGTCACGGCGTGCCCGAAGCGAAACTCCGCTCTCCAGCGCCTCCCGCCACACCTTCATCATCAGCTGACCACTGCCCGGGTACTCGGCCAACACCGCATCGAGCAGCGGACCGCCCGGCCGGCTGTCGGTCAGCATCTCCCGTACGGTCTCCGGCGGCACCCGCCCGCTCCTGCCGCTCTGGGCGAAGAGGTCCTGGGCCCGCAGCGACTGTCCGCCCGGCAACTCGACCAGACACAGCAGGGGAAGAATCTCCTCCGGGGTGGCGTCCAGCCGGCTGAACTCCGGCACGAGGTCATCCAGCAGTACCCGAACCGCCTGGCGGGCCGGGACCTTACGTTCCTGCGGGTTCTGGTTCCGTGCCGGTTGGTCGTGCCTGTCACGGTCCCGGTCGCGCGGACGCCTGTCCTCTGCCAGACCGGCACGCAGCCCGTCGGAGATCGCGCGGGCGCGGTTCTCCTCCAACAGCCGTTGCGGCACATGTCCTTCGCGGCGGCCCTCCTTCACCAGCGCTCGCGCTCTCAGTGCCAGGGCACTCAACAGCAGTACGTGCGCACGCGTTTCGGCCAGCGACACCTGCGCGTCCAGGCAGCGGACGAGTACGGTTCCGTCGCCCACCACGGGAGCGACATCCATCCGATCGAGATGGCTGATGCCGTCCCGACGGCGCAACTCGGCCTGCACCCGGTACAGATGGCGCTGCGACACGGAAGCCAGGAAGCGGGCGGCGAGGTGCTCACGGGAGTCGGCGAGCCAGCGCGAGCCGATACGGTCCCGGCGCCCGCCCGGGACGAAGGACCCCCGGCCGGCTATCGCGATCAGCAGTGGGCTGTGCCGCCGTAGGAGGTTGCACAACACCTCCTGCTCGACCGGGTCGGTGGCCTCCAGCCAGTGCGTATCACCGTCCAAGGGTACGACCGAACCGTCCAGCGACAGGCCCGGAGCCGTCAGCAGGCCTCCCGCCTGCGTCGCTGCCGTCGCCACCGTGTCAACTGCGCGTGCCAGCGCGTCGAATCCTTCCCTGCGGGCTCCTCTGGTGCCCAGCCACGACATCGGCGTGACGAGCTGCAACAGTTCCTGGTGTCTGGAATGCTGCTCCAACCGGATGGGCTCGCCTCCGACAGCGGGCATACCGTTCCGTGTCGCCTGCGCTACCACGGCATTCGGGTCGGCACCTTGCAGGACCAGTCCCTTGGCAAGTGCCTGCCGCGCAGCCCCCACCCGTGTCAGACTCACCAGCACGCACCGAAGCCTAGCCGTGTGTTGTTCATCTCACAATGGTTTCGTGGTCTTCTGAGACCACTTGTCACTGCTTGGGGTCCGCGAAGGCCGTACTTGCCCCGCCTGCATCGCCGGACTCCGGATACTCGACATCAGGGCTGTGACGCCGACCCGACATCCGCACGACCACGGCTCCGGCCAGCACCAGTCGGTCCGGACTGTTCAGTCGCACCTCCTCGCCCGCCGCCAACCGCCTGGGATCCCCGAGCGCCTGCCCGGTCCAGCGTTGCACCTCGGTCCCGTGCGACGAGCCGACGTCACGCGCTGACAGCACCAGACGATCGTCCAGTTCGAGCAGCAGATGATGACGGCTGACCGCCGCGACAGCCTGGCGGTGCTGATCGCCGAGCCCGTCCAGGTTGATCCCGTGCGAGAGCGCGCCCCGGCCGATCTCCACACAGTCCCCCGCCTCCAGCGGGAAACGCACGATCTCCGTGCCGTCGTCCCGACGTGCGACCACGATCTGCCGCGCGGACTTACGCGCCCCCACCTTCACCAACGGCCGGCGGCAATTGCGGTCCGGGCACACCGGCGCGCCGGTTTCTCGGTCCACCACGGGCCACAACAGAATGCGGTCCGGCCACAGTTGTGACAGCGCGCACCGTGACACGCACTTCCAGGCGAAATTCAGGACGTCCTTGCGGTCCTTGAGCCCGTCCCGGGTCAGCTCCTTGTCCTCTTCCGCCTGTGACACGACATGTCCCGAAACCGGCACGATTCCGCTCGGTACGAAGCGCAGCCCGCCGCTCTCCACCCTCCACCTGTAAAACCGCTCGGCAGCGCCCTCGATCCAGGCATGTCGCCGCCGCAGGTCGATGAACTTGTCCCGGCTGATGACCTTCAGGTCTCTCTCGCCTGCCATGGACAGCATCACGGGGTCCGCGTACGGAACCTCCACAAGCTCCCCCGTCCGGCACATCCGGTCGAACTCGTGTCTCTCACCTGGTGGGATCTTGTACCGAAGCGACCGGTCCACCACCAGTTCCATACGCGTCTGAGCGCCGTACAGGCCGCGCCACGCGTCCGTCAGTATGCGCAGCCGCCCCAGCCGGGGCGACTTCGGCCCTGGCGCGATGTCATTCGCCCAACAGACATTCGACACATCAACGACCGCATCCATCCCTGACATGGCGGCAGGTTACGCGACCTCGGCCCACTGTCGGGGTCGGGATCTCAAGCTCTCTTCGAGACGACAGGGCGCAACGCCGAGGGCCGGCACTCCTCCCTGACTTGAATGGGGAACGGCCGCCTGCGCGCCGAGACGGCACGGGTCCAGCGAGCCCTGCGCGGCCGTGCAGCCCGGTCAGGCCCATGCCGCTCGCGCCGGTCCCAACGCGCGATCCGCCTGAGCATTGCGGCGACGAGACCGGCCGCAGCGTCTTCGCCGGCCGGCTCTCTCGGCCACGACGGCCTGTCCCCATCGCGCTAGCGCAAAGTTCCGGCCACACCAAATCCGTCGTCCGGCCGCATCCTCGGCCTCCGCACGGCCCGACCTCTGCGAGGTGCATCTTCGTGGCGGAAACTCGCCCGCACACTGCCGGCCACCACGACCGGTACGGCGTCGTGGCGGCGACCTCGCACGACAACCACGTCGCCGAGCACATTCTGCGGCTAGCCGGCTTCGAGCGCCTGCCCCGTAGCGCCCTGTACGCCCTGACCGACCCCCACCGTGACCCGGTCCGCCGTGGGGCGCTGTCTCGTCATGGACTGCTCACTTGCGGGCACCCCATGCATCTGCGCCGATGAGGCCCCGAGTTTTCGCTGTCCCTCGGCCGCCACGTAGCTTCTTGACTCTCACACCGTGTCAGGCGGTCAGCTCGGAGACATCATGTTCACCATCGGAGACTTCGCCCGGCACGGCCGCGTCTCGGTCCGGATGCTGCGTCACTACGACGCGACCGGACTGCTGCGCCCGGCTCACGTCGACCCCGCCAGCGGCTATCGCTACTACACCGCTGCTCAGCTCGCCCGCCTCAACCGGATCATCGCGCTCAAGGACCTTGGATTCACTCTCCAGCAGGTCCAGGACATCGTGGACGAGAAGGTCAGCCTCGAGGAACTGCGCGGCATGCTGCGGCTGCGGCGGGCCGAACTGGAGACGGCAATTGCTGCCGCAGGAGCACGGCTGGTCCAGGTCGAGGCGAGGCTCCGAGCGATCGAGGGTGAGGGACACATGCCCACCAACGACGTTGTCATCAAGAGCGTCCCTTCCGTCCGGGTGGCGGAGCTGACCGCAACCGCCGCGAGTTTCCAGCCCGAGGACATCGGCCCGGTCATCGGGCCGCTCTACGACGAGTTGTTCCGGTGCCTGGGCTCGGCGGGTGTTACGCCCACGGGCCCCGGCGTCGCGTACTACGAGGACGCCCCGGAGGGCGGCGGCAGGATCACCGTCCACGCCGCCGTCCAGGTGTCCGCCCCTCTCCAGGACGGCGCCTTCCGGATCCTCGACCTGCCGTGCCTTGACCAGGCGGCGACCATCGTGCACCGCGGTTCGATGGACACCGTGCTCCCCACCGCCCAGGCCCTGGCCCGCTGGATCGACGCCCGCGGCTACCAGTCGACCGGATACCCCCGGGAGATCAACCTGGAATGCCCCGAAAATCGTGACGACTGGGTGACGGAACTGCAGGCACCGGTGACCCGGGCCTGATCATCGCGCCCCAGCGTGGCCTGTGATCAGGTTCGGGCAGCGGGGGACCGCTACGGTCTCCCGCTGCCCGACTTCAGTCTTGAGAGCTTCTTGTAGCAGGTCAGGGCGGCGGCGAGGCCGAGAAGGGCGAGGAAGTGTGAGCCGGTTCGCTCGTATCGGACAGTGCGGCGGCGGTAGCCGAACTGCCAGGCGATCGCCCGCTCGATCTTCCAGCGGTGCCGGCCGAGCCGTTCGCCCGATTCCATCCCCGGACGCGCGATGCGCGTGATGAGCGCATGTTCGCGCAGCCAGGTGATGTGGTCGGCGGAGAAGCACGCCTTGTCCGCGCGACGCTTGCCGGGTCGTCGACGCCGACCACACGCGGGGCGGGCACTTCCGGCTCCGGAAGTGCGTCGACCAGTCTTGCCGGATCGTGAGCCTCAGATTGTGGTCGATTGATCAGCCCGAACCTCGAACTCGACGCCGGCGTCGACCGACTCCAGGCCCCAAGGAGCGACGGAGATGATCACTGTCTGTGCCGCCTCCTCGGAGCCGTCTGTTCAGGTGCAGCCGCAGCCGCCGGCCTGTCAGACCCCACGCTTAGGCTGTCGCAGAGATTCGATCAAGGAGCAGGGCAGTGCGGATAGAGCGTCACCAGGTGGGCGGAGCCGTCGTGTCGGCAGCGCGCGAGGACTTCACCAACCGCATCGGGAGCCAGGTGCGGTCCATGTCGCGGGGCGGCCGGATGGCCACCTACGAATGGCAGTCGATCGCCGAGGGGTTCCTCGACTACCTGGGCGCCCTCTCCGTCGAGACACCCGACCTCGACACCCCGGAGGCCAAGGCCGCCCTCAAGGACGCCTCCGAAGCCGCGGCCGGCGCCGTCGCCTACGCGGCGTACCACCCGCACTGCAGCTTCCACGTCTTCCTGGAGTATGTGAACTTCGGCATGAGCTACGACCCGGGTGAGGATGCCCCCGAGGAGAGCGTCACGCCCGGGGAGTGGATCGACGCGCTCTGCCTGACGGTCCTCACGGACAAGGCCGATTGGCACGGCGAGGCCTTCGATTTCGCCCGGCGGAAGTTCGCCGAGCAGGCGCAGGGAACGCCCCTCGGCGAGCTCGCCACAGGACTGATGGCCGTGGTCCTGGACGACACCGGCGACGACGAGGAGTACCCGCCGAGCGCGCAGGCCAAGCTCGCCGCCGTCGACGCGGCCCTGAACCGCATCCGTAGCCGCGCCCAGGAGACCGGCGAGCCTCTCCTGGACCGGCCGGACAGCGCGGCGCTGCACACGCTGCGCGCCCTGGCCGCCGAGGACCAAGGCGCCTTCGATGCCGCGCTGGCCGACCTCCTGGCCAGGCACACCACCCTGCACGGCCCCGCGGCCTCCCCGAGCACCCTTCTCCCGCTCGTCCCCATCACCCTCGCCGCGCTCGCGTACCGGACCCTGGGCTGGGCACCTGCCGTCCGCACCGACTACCTCCCGCACGCGCTGGTCACCGGCTTCGAGACCCGAGGCCCGCGGGTCGCGGGGTTCGGCCGGGACCGGCGGCCGGACGCGGTCGCCGCGCTCGCCGCGGGCCCCCTGGTGGTGGAACGGCCCGCCTGCAAGCGGACGGTGAACCCGCGGATCGAGGCCATGTACGAGGAACACATCCAGGAGGCGTTCACGCCCGTCGGCGAAGAGCCCCTGGCTGTCTGGCTGCTGGGCAGCGTCATGGGCGATCAGGAGCGCCTGTTCAAGTGGCGTGCGGGGAGCCCCGGCGGCGTCACGGAAGCACAGCTCGCGAACCTTCGGCTGGCCTCCCAGACGGGGGCGGCCCTGTTCCGCATCGCCCTCGCGGAACCGGGCACCGAGGCCGAGGTGACCATCGACGGCCGCACGCTGCGCTACCCGGCCGAGCGGGGCGAGGAAGCCGGCGCCGGGAACTGGCAGACGGCCACTGCCTTCGCCCTCATCACCGGAGCACGTGAGGACCTCGCCCCGCTGGTCCTCACCGGCCCCGCCTTCGCCCGCCCGGACCGCTCCGCCTTCAGCGCGTACCGCGAAGCCCTCCACGCCTACCTCAAGGGCACCGACCCCGAGCCGGCCGCGCAGCGGGCGCTGCAACAGGACGAGAAAGCCAAGGACTGGGGCTTCGCCATGCCGCCGGCCGTGCTGCTGTCACAGCTCGTGCAAGGCGACGAGGAGAGCTTCAACCTGGCCCTGGCCGACGCGCTCGAAGCCCACCGCGACTACTACCAGGTCGCCGACCGCGCCGACGATCCGGATGCTTCCGTCAACCTCGACATCCTCGCCCTGGCCTGCCACGCCCGCCGCCGCGGCTGGGCCATCCGCGTCGAATCCCCCTACCTTCCACAGGATCTCCTGCGGGCCGCCGAACCCTTCTAGGAGCTGGTCCGCACCATAAGCCCCGCTGGCCGTCTCACCGAGGAGTCGGGGCGGACCGGTGCCTGTGCCTGCCCCTGCCCAGGTCGGCGGCGATATCGGCGTCAACTGCTCCGGTTGGCATGTCTCGCCGAGTACGGTGCTCAGTTCGGCGAGTGGATGGGCGGCGTACCTCGTCACCACGGGCGTTGCGGTGATGCGCCCCGTGAACGGTTCGGTGCGAGGCAGGAGAAGTGGTCAGCCAGCGCCCAACCAGGTCACGACAGCAAGAACGAGTGGGACAGGACACGCCACCGCAGTCAGCAACAGCCGCCGCCCGGCCGGCGTCATGCGCCGCACCCCGGGCACAAAGGCGAGCGCGGCGAGCAGCGCGGCACCGCCGGCCACGCCCGCCGCGTACTGCGCGAGAAAGCCCCCGACGGCCGCCCCTTCCGCCGCGCCCCACAGTGCGACCATGCCTACCAGGAAAGTCAGCCATGCCATCGACAGGACCGTGGCAACGCCGAGCAGAGCCGTCAGCAACGTGACCCCTGGACGGGCTGTGGCCGACGGGGCCGGCTTCCACGGGCCGTAGAGCCTCGCATACGTCTGAGGATTCATAAGCCGATGATCGTCGGCAGCCCTCGCGCACTTCATGAGGCGCTCTACTCAACCAAGTGCGCAGACGTACTCACTCTCGGCTGCTCCAGGCGCTGACTGAAGTGCGCAGGTGTGACCGACTGAGCGCCCAAGTGGGCACCGTTCGCCAGACAGGTGCTCAGAGCCTCAGAGAGGCCATGAGGACTCTCCGGGCACTCCGGCCCTTCTGAGTACGAGACCGAGTGGGGCGACGGTGCCGTCGGCCTGGGTGGCGGTGTTCGGATGGCTTCATGACGCCGACTCCTTCCGCCGCTCCCGCGGCGTCCGCTTTCCGCCGCCGGTTCATGGTCCTGGGACTGTCCGTTGCCGGGGCCGTCGTGGTGTTCCTGCTCGTGGGGTTCGTCACGGGCTGCATCGCCGTGGTGGGTGGTCCAGTCCGTTCCGAGGCGCAGTTTCTGAAGCACGTACGCGACGCGCAGGCCGCCGGCGAGGACACAGTTCGCTTCCTGAACGGAAGTTCCCGACCGTGGACGACGGCCAGACGGCCCGCTTCTTCGTGGATCAGTCCGGCATGAACATTCTGAATTGGCAGAAGGAGCGACAGGACGCCGAGCGCAAGCGGCTCGGGCCGGCGTGGGTGGATCACGACCTTGTGTATGCCCGGGACGGCTTCAAGCTCGACCGAGGGAGGCGGGCGGACACAGGACCCGGAGAAGATCTCGGCGCGCTGGCGCACCCTGCGCACCTGGCTGAAGCTCCCTGACGACTTCCGCATTCACGACTGGGGTCACAGCTATGTGACCAATGCTCTGGAGGCCGGAGAGAACTTGGTGGAGGTCTCAGCCAACGTCCGGCACCACTCACACGGCGGGCAAGTACGGCAAGCGCCGTACGGAGAACGCTCGCAAGCTGGCCGCGTCCCACGCGAGCCGGATCAGCTTGCCATCCCTGGTCCGACCTGGGGAGTCTCCAGGCTGTTGGTCACGCCACAGTCCTGGAAAGCAGAAAACCCTGATCAACAGGGGTCTCAGCTGGTGTCCGAGGGGCGAGTTGGCCGCTGACGATACGGTTGTGTTGGCACAAGGGAAGCTCCACCTCTGAGACCGCTGTCGGCGTACGCCAGGAGTCAGCTGGGGCCGCCTCGTCGGTTCTGCCGCCCGCTCCACATCGATCGCACCCAGCTGCCGGATCGCCGAGCGCCATCGGGCTTGCGAGAGCACCGGGCCGCGGAATGGCCAGCCGGTTGCCTCCCGTTTCGACGGGCACCGCAACCGGCCGAGCCCCGCAACTGGACCATCGAGTCGGTCCGGACGCCTGTGGCAGGACGGCGAACGAACTCGGAACCGGCTCACCGGCCGGCCACCGTCGTCTGACGCGCGGCCGGGGCCGCCCCATGGCTGCCGTTGGTGCTGAGCGCATGCAGGATGTCCTCGACGCTCTGCTTGGCGTCGCCGAAGAGCATGCTGCTGTTCTCGCGGAAGAAGAGCGGGTTCTGCACGCCCGCGTAGCCGGAGGCCATGGAGCGCTTGAAGACGATGACCCGTTCCGCCTCCCAGACCCGCAGCACCGGCATGCCGGCGATCGGGCTGGCCGGGTCCTCGGTGGCGGCCGGGTTGACGGTGTCGTTCGCGCCGATGACCAGCACGATGGAGGTGTCGGCGAAGTCGTCGTTGATCTCGTCCATTTCCAGGACGATGTCGTACGGCACCTTCGCCTCGGCGAGCAGCACGTTCATGTGCCCGGGCAGGCGACCGGCGACGGGGTGGACGCCGAAGCGGACCTCGACACCCCGCTCGCGCAGCTGCCGCGTCAACTCCGCGACCGGATGCTGGGCCTGGGCTACGGCCATGCCGTAACCGGGGGTGATGATCACCGAGTGCGCCTGGGCGAGCATCTCTGCCGCCTCCGCCGCCCGCACCTCGCGGTGCTCGCCCTGCACGTCCTCGCGGCCGGACGGCGCCTCGATGCCGAAACCGCCCGCGATGACGGACAGGAACGACCGGTTCATCGCCTTGCACATGATGTAGGACAGGTAGGCGCCGGAGGAGCCCACCAACGCGCCGGTGACGATGAGCAGGTTGTTGTCGAGCAGGAAGCCCGCCGCGGCCGCCGCCCAGCCCGAGTAGCTGTTCAGCATGGAGACGACGACGGGCATGTCGCCACCGCCGATCGAGGCGACCAGGTGCCAGCCGAGGGTCAGCGCCAGCACGGTGACCGCGATCATCAGCGGCAGGTCGGGGCTGATCGTGAACCAGGCGGTCAGCGCGACGAACGCAACAAGCGCGCCGATGTTGAGCGCGTTCTTGCCGGGCAGCATCAGCGGACGGGACTTGATGCGTGCCGAGAGCTTCAGGAACGCGACGATCGAGCCGGTGAAGGTGACCGCTCCGATGAAGATGCCGATGAACACCTCGGCATGGTGGATGCCCAGCAGATCGGCGCCGATCCGGTTCTGAGCCGTGCCGTGCGCCTCCACCTCCAGGTAGCTGTTCCAGCCCACGAGCACCGCGGCGAGGCCGACGAAGCTGTGCAGCACCGCGATCAGTTCGGGCATCTGCGTCATCTCGACGCGGCGGGCCCGCCACAGGCCGATCGCCGCGCCGAGCGCCATGGCCAGCACGATCAGGGCCACCGCCCCGGCGGTGATGCTCTGCGCCGCCACCACGATGGTGGCGAGCAGCGCGAGGACCATGCCGGCGATGCCGTAGACGACGCCGGCACGGGAGGTGCGGTGTTGGGACAGGCCGGCCAGGCTGAGGATGAACAACAGGGCGGCGACCAGGTCGGCAGCGTGGGAAGCCGTCAGAGAGGTCATCTCGGCTCAGCCTTTCGAGAACATGGACAGCATGCGGCGGGTGACGGCGAAACCTCCGAAGACGTTGACACTCGTCAGCAGGATCGCCACGAAGGACAGCGCGGTGACGAGCCGGTTCTCGTGCCCGATCTGCAACAGGGCGCCGATCACGACAATCCCGGAGATCGCGTTGGTCACCGACATCAGCGGGGTGTGCAGCGCGTGGTGCACCTTGCCGATGACGTAGTAGCCGATCACCACCGCCAGGGCGAACACGGTGAAGTTACCCGCGAGTTGGGCGGGGGCGAAGGCCACCAGCAGGAACATGGCGAGCATGCCGAGCCCGGTCAGGCCGACGCGCCAGGCAGGCGTCAGCTTCGATGTCGACTGCTTCGGTTCGGGCGGTTCGGGCGCGGCCGCGGGCTGCGCGGCGGGCGCTGCCGAGACGGCGACGGGCGGCGGCGGCCAGGTGACGTCGCCGTCCCGCACCACGGTCACCGCCCGCTGCACCACGTCGTCGAAGTCGATCGTCAACTGCCCGTCCTTGCCGGGTGTGAGCAGCTTCAGCAGATTCACCAGGTTGGTGCCGAACAACTGCGAGGCCTGGGCGGGCAGCCGGGAAGCCAGGTCGGTGTAGCCGATGATGGTGACGCCGTTGTCGGTGACCACCGCACGCCCCGGCACGGTGCCCTCGACGTTGCCGCCCTGGGCGGCGGCCATGTCCACGATGACGCTGCCAGGCTTCATGACCGCCACATCCCGGGCCGTCAGCAGGCGCGGCGCCGGCCGGCCCGGGATCAGCGCGGTGGTGATCACGATATCCACGTCGCCGGCCTGCTCGTGGTAGAGATGGGCGGCGGCACGGTCGTAGTCGGCCGAGGTCGCCTTGGCATAGCCGTCGGTGCTCGTCTCCTGGGCGACGTGCACGGGGAGGTACTCGCCGCCCAGCGACTTCACCTGGTCGGCGACCTCGGGCCGCGGGTCGGTGGCCCGGACGATCGCGCCGAGGCTGGAGGCGGCGCCGATCGCCGCCAGACCGGCCACGCCCACGCCGGCGACCAGCACCTTCGCCGGCGGCACCTTGCCCGCCGCGGTGACCTGGCCGGTGAAGAACCGGCCGAAGACGTGCGCGGCTTCGATGACCGCCCGGTACCCGGCGATGTTGGCCATCGACGACAGCACATCCATCGACTGCGCGCGCGAGATGCGGGGCACCGCGTCCAGCGCCAGAGCGGTCACTCCGGCATCGGCGAGTGTCCGAAGCAGCTCCGGCCTTTGGGCCGGTGCCAGCAGGGCGACCATGGTCGCGCCGTGCCGCAGCCGGGTGATCTCCGCGTCGGAGGGGGAGTTCACCTTCAGCACGACATCCGCGTCCCAGGCCTCACCGATCTCGGCGCCGGTATCGAGGTAGGCCTGGTCACTGAAGCCGGACGCCGCGCCGGCCTCGGACTCCACCACGACCTCGTAACCGAGGTCGAGCAGCTGACGCACGGTCGCCGGCGTCGCCGCGACACGCGTCTCACCGGAGACGGACTCGGCCACCACGCCGATGCGCCGGGGTGGGTGGTGCGCAGGTTCTTGTGCAGACATTTATCGTGTTCTCTCCTGGGAGGAGGGCTTGACGGGCTATCCGCGATCACAAGGGCGTCCACAGGGCTCGTTCCCATGGACGCCGGTCGTGGGAACCTACCCGTCAGGGCCGCCCATGCCTACGGGCAATAACCGTGGTGTGTTTCACTCGGCGGTCGCCGCTTCGCCGTTCGCCTGCGGCGGGTCCGACCGCAGGAGGGCAACGGGACCTGAGGGTCCGTCGGCGACCGGGGCGACGACTTCCAGTTGCTACTACATCGCCCATGGTCTGGGCCCCCGCCGTCTCGCCGCTGCTGCGTTCCACCTTTCCGGCACGGTGTCGCCGACTGTGGGGCTGGGGGGTGACCAGCCTGGCCTTGCCCTCGTCCCGAGTCTCACGGCGTCGGACCGCACCAGGCGGACCACGACGACCCCGTATCCTGCCCACCCTTTTCCGCCGGCGTCAGAGCGCGCCACACAGAGCGTGCGCCGTCGCCGGTCGGCTGACCGCTGCTCGACTTCCTGCCCGCATCCGAGCGTCCATGGCCGCAACCGACGGCGGAGCGGGATCACGCACCGCCAGCGATGCTGATCTGTGCAGACCCGCAGCCCGCATCTGCTCCGGGGACGCGCTGAGCGGGGCGGCCTGCAGCTCGGCATGGACACTGGCCGCCAGCCGGTACGGTTGATCCCCGCCCAGCCCTGTCGAACGTTCCCCGCTCGACGGCCCTGCCCAGGTGGGGGACCGACGTCCTCGTGACCGCCACGCTGCCGAGCAGGGCCACCCTGATGATCAATGGACGCGCGGAGCGGATCCTTGTGAACAAGGCTCCAGATGTGCGAGCACGCTCAATCGAGCCGTACCGACCATGAGCTTTCCCAGGCCCCCGGAAAGCGGGCGGATCAGCGCAGTCCGGCGAAGAGGTCGTTCTCGGGCACGGCCGCGCCGGTGGTGTCCTGGACACGTACGAAGGTCTCGACGCCCATCAATTCGGTGAACCTTTTCTGGCCCATCTTGAGGAAGAAGATGTTCTCGCCCTGGCTGGCGTGCGCGGCCAGCGCGTCGAACTTCTGACCGCCGAATGCGGTCGTGTCCACCCAGGTGGTGATCTCCTCGTCGGGGAGTCCGAGCTCGGCCAACGCGGCGGCCTCGGCCGGATCCGGCTCCTGCCAGTCCGCATGGAACTCGCGCATGGCCTCCCCGAACCGCTGCATCATCGAGCGGGGCGCTGTCGTCCAGTACACCTTCGGTGTCCGCAGGGTCATCGCCAGCGCCGTCATCGTGATGCGGTTTGCCTGGATGTGGTCGGGGTGGCCGTAGAAGCCGTTCTCGTCGTAGGTGACGACCACATCGGGTTGGTAGCGGCGCAAGAGTTGCGCGAGTCGGGCAGCGCCCTCCTCCACGGGTGTCCGCCAAAAGGATCCGGGGGCGTCATTGGCCGGCCAGCCCATCATCCCGGAGTCGGCGTAGTCCAGCGTCTCCAGATGACTGACCTTCAGAATCTCGCAACTCGACTCAAGTTCTTGACGCCGCATCAAGGCGACGGCTGCCGGATCGTGCCCGGGATCGCCCGGCTTGACACCCCCCGGTCCGTCACCGCAACTGCCGTCGGTGCACGTCACGAGGACCGTGCGGATGCCCTCCGCCGCGTATCGCGCGAGGACACCTCCCGTTCCAGTGGCCTCGTCGTCGGGGTGGGCGTGCACCGCCATGAGCGTCAAGGGCCAGTCATTCATGAAACACTCCTCCTGTGTGAAAATGCCTCGGTCCGAGTCTGCGGCAGGCGTATAAGCGCTCGCCGCGATATTGGGTGAAAGGCGTACCGCGCACGCTTCTGGCGGATCACGTCGGACCCGGCCGTGGACGCCCGGGCCCTCGACATCGGCACCGGCGACGGCGCCCTCACCCACCACCTCCACGAGCTCGATTACCGCGCCACCGGCATCGACTTCTCCCCCGGCGCCATCGCCGCAGCAGCCCAGAAAACCCGGAGCCACCAGCACGGCGGAGGGCTGACCCGGCATCTGATGGACTTCGCCGCCGACGACGGGTCAACGCCCTGCCGGACCGGGCGTACGCGGTCGTCACCTGCCGCCTGGTCTATCGGTGGATGGACGACAAGCCGGCCTTCCTCGACCGCGTCCGGAAGGTCCTGGCACCCGGCGGAACCTTCCAGGTCGTCACCGAACTCGCCGGTCGCCGCGAGGACAGCGACCCCTGCAAGCACCTCGGGATCAACGTCGCCTAGGCCGAGACGCTCACCGCGGGCTGGTCCGTCGTACGCGCCGCCGACCTGTGTCCGCCGGCATGCGGGGGGTCGTCACGCGGGATGTGCGACTGGCCCATGGACTCGTGGACCACCTTGCCGCCGCCGAAGACCATCTCGTCACCACTGCGTCCAGGCCCCACCGCACCAGTAGTCCTCCACCTTGAGGACGGGATTGGTGTCGGCGAGCCGGATCCCGTCCCCGGTGGTCGGTCCGTACAGGGCCGCATACCGGGAACACGGCAGCGGGTCCCAGGTGTGCTCCGTCCTGCCGGGCTGCGCCCGCGATGGGCACCAGCATGGCGACCCGGACCGCGTCCGGGTCCCCGGTCGGCACCGAACCGCCCGGGCTCGCCGAGCTGTTGGCCCCATCACTGAACGGCCGTAGTCGCTGTCAGGCAGGCGGGGGTCCCAGCCGGTGTGCCGCACGGCGCGCATCACCGGGGGCAAGGGGACTCCAGGACTTCACGGTGTCGGACTGAACTTCCCAGAGATGCACCGGGACGACGAAAGGCAGGGCACCTGCTGGTCGGTTGCCTCACTCGCCGACGCTCGAGCGGCGACCTTTTTTACTCCGGCGCGCACTTCGAGACCCCGCTCGGCTCGCTGCTTGACGGATTCCTCGTGGACGCGTGCCGATTGCGCACCAGGCTGCCGGTGGCGGCCGCTGGCGCGACGCTGTCCCCAGTGCTGGTGGCCCCTTCCTCACTCGCACCCTTGGGACGGGCGCTCCGAAGCACACTTGAGGACAACGGTTCGATTTCTGTACGCGCCAGGGGTTGACACCGGGGTCCTGGTGCGCGATAACGAGCGCAGCTCGGCCCGATCATCGCACTGCCCGGGGACTGTTATGCCTGATCCTTCCACGCCGGACGACCAGTACTTCGCAGGCTTGTACAGCGCCGCGCAGGACACCACGGTCCACGGGGGACCACCGTTGCTGGAGGAACCGGTGCCCGGGCCGGGTCATGCCCCGCGACATCGACATGGGCATCTGCCCGCACGTCGTCAAGCGCCGCCGGGCGCTGGTGCTGGAGGACATCCGGGACTTCCCGCGGTTCGCCGGTAACCCGGTGGTCGACGCGATCGGCGTCCACTCCTACCTGGGCGCACCGCTGATAGACAGCACCGGCGTGGTGCTCGGCACGATCTGCGTGGTCGACCAGGACCCGCAGCCGTGGGGGCGCAAGGGGCTGGAAACCATCAAGGCCATGGCTGCCGAGCTCGTCGAGCGGCTGGAGGAGTCGGCGCACCGGCGCAGCTGACCGGCGCTGCCGGACTCGCACGCGGCCGTCTCGGAGCGTCCCCGGCGCGGCCGTCCAGCACCCGACCGCGGCTCCCACACGCCGACTCCGCCCATGCGTCAGTCGCGGCAGCACGGTCAAGTATGTTGCCGCAGTGCTTGGCATTCGCGGCAGAGCGCCCGCAGCGACCACGCCAAGATGCCTTGCACCGCTCCTGCACTACGCGCGTGCGTGTAGCAGTGCTGAGTACTGCCTGGTCCGCAGATGCTCCCGCGACTGAGGTGGTGAACCGAACCGACCACGCAGCAAAGGCGGGTCTTGACTCGCATTCCCGGTGTACCGAGACGACCAGAGCCCTGGTGCGCGGGCAGGCAGGCGCCAAGTTCAGCGCTCTTCACATGGGGGCGAGTCGATGGCTGACGATACCGGCGTGGTGGCGCAAGGACACCTCGTGGTGCACCTCGGCGGCGGTGGACGCTGACGGCGTAGCCGCCGGCATATGGGGCGGCGTCCCAGGTGGCGAAGCGGTCGACGAGCGCGGGGCCGGCCGTTGCGCAGCAGTCGTCGTACTCGGGCAGCGTGACGCTGGGGCCGCACGGGCAGGTGGACTTTGTCCAGTCCGAAGCCGGCCACGAGTCCGCCCTTCTGCTCGACCGGCGCGACGGACATCGGCTGGGCGACGGCCAGATCCACGCCGAGGGACTCCACGCCGGCGAACGCCGCCGACGCCGGCGTCGTAGCCGCGATGGTGGCGATGGTCGCGATCTCCTCCGTCACCGCAACCCCCAGGCCGGCGGCGAGGTGGCTCAATGCCGGCCGCCAACGCCGCTGCGGCGTCCGTGACAACAGAGAATGCGCCGCCGGCCACTGGCGTTGCACCAGCGATCTCCAGCTCGTACTCCGGCCTCTTCTTCGCCCTCTGGACGGCGTCCGCGTACGCGTCCAGTGCCTTTGCCATCGCACGGGCGGCATCGGCCAGGTCCCTCGGCCAGCCGCGCCCGCCACTGACGGACCGGACGAGGCGGTGGTCGTACTCGCCCAGCAGTCACGCGGGGAGAGGCCCTTCGTCCGAGTTCCCCGTCGGCCGATGCACCTCGTTACCCCTGTTTCCCCCAAGTTTGCATCTGTGCCCTGGACACCTGTCTACCCGTCAGTAAGGTTGCCCCGGCGGACGCGCCCGGTCCTCGGACGTGACACTCAATTGCCGCCATGGGCAGGGGGATTCATGAGCCAGATGAGCCGTCGCCGGTTCGTGTCGGGAGCATCCGCGGCAGCCGCAGGAGCCGCCCTGTGGCCGCTGCTGACACCGAGCAGCGCACGTGCCCAGGACCGGGCCCTCGCCGCCACGGCCGCGCGCGCGGTGCGGATCGAGGGGACCACGCTGGAACAGGTGGCCACGCCCTCCGGCGACGGAGCGTACAAACGGCTGACAGCTGGGCCCGGCTGGCCCCTCATGGTGCGCGCCGAACTGGCCGGTGCCGCGTCCGGGCGGGACGACCGGCGGACCGGGCTCGCCTCCTTCGTGCAGTTCACCGACCTGCATCTGACGGACACCGAGTCGCCCGTGCGGTTCGAGTACCTGGCGCGGTTGAACGACAGCGCGCACCGGCCGCAGGAGACGCTGACCGTGCGCGGCGCCTCGTCCCTCGTCGAACGAGTCAACGCGGTGCGCCAAGGGCCTTACACCGGCCTGCCCTTCAGCCTTGTCATGGCCACCGGTGACAACACCGACAACCACGAACGCATCGAGCTCGACTGGTACCTGACGGTCATGAGCGGCGGCCGGGTCGCCCCGAACAGCGGAAACCTCTCCCGCTACGAAGGCGTGCAGAACTCCGGCAGCGCCCAGTACTGGAACCCCGAGTCGTCCCTCCAGGACGTCTACAAGGCCAAGGGCCTGCCGGAGATCCCCGGTTTCCTGAGCGGCGCCATCCGCCCCTTCGACGCCCCGGGGCTGAGCCTCCCGTGGTACACGACAGTCGGCAACCACGACGACAGTATCGAGGGCAGCCTGCCCGACCTCGGCCTGCTGAACGACCTCTACACCGGCTCCCGCAAGCTGGAGGGCTGCGACGACGCCACCGCAATCCAGCTGGCGGACGCCGTACTGCACGACCCGGCGGAGGCCGTGCTGCTGCTGAGCAAGCTGCTGACCAGCGGCGACGCGATCCGCACGGTCACCCCCGACGAGCGGCGCCACCCCTTCACGCCGGCCGAGTTCGCCAAGGCGCACCTGAGCCCCGCGTACACCGGAGCCGGTCCCGTCGGCCACGGGTTCACCAACGACTCGGTCAGCAGCGGACACCTCTACTACACCTTCGACCTCGCCGACGGCGCCCTCGGCATCAGCCTCGACACCACCAACCGGGCGGGATTCGCGGACGGTTCGCTCGGCACGGCGCAGCTGAACTGGCTGGAGTCGGTCCTCAAGGCGCACAGCGGGCATTGGTACGACACCAACGGCAGCGTGGTCCGAGGCGGATCCGACAGCCGCCTCGTCGTCGTCTTCAGCCACCACACCAGCGGCACCATGGGCAACCTGCTGCCCGACCCGTACCACCCCTTCGAAGCACGCCACAGCGGCGGCGAACTGGTCGCCCTCCTCCAGCGCTACCCGAACGTCGTGGCCTGGGTCAACGGGCACACCCACACCAACCAGATCATCCCGCACGGCCACACGGTCCCCGAACGCGCGTTCTGGGAGATCAACACCGCCTCCCACGTCGACTACCCGCACCACGCCCGGATCATCGAGATCGCCGACAACCAGGACGGCACTCTGTCGCTGTTCACCACGCTCATCGAGTCCGCCGCCCCCTACCGGACCGACTTCACCGACACCTCCGATCCCGGCCTCGCCGCGCTGTACCGGGAACTCGCCTACAACGACCCCTACGCCACCCCCACCACCCGCATCGGCACCGCGGCAGACCACAACACCGAACTGCTGTTGACGAAGCCCGCGACGTAGGCCGGTCGTTTGCTCGCCGCCATGCAGAGGCAGGCGGGTGCCGGCCTGGCAGCCGTCGACCAGCTCTGAGCGGCACTGGGACTTCTTGAGCCGGTGCTTCACGGCTCGGGCGATCTGGCCGGGGTCGGCTGCGGCGAGGTTGCCGATGTCGCACCGGACCAGCGACCAGATGCCCTCGTGGGGTTGAGGTCGGGTGCGTGGGCGGCAGCTGGAACACCGATCAGTGTGGGTGCGGACGGTCGGCTCGCAGAAGTGGTGCCGGCCGAAGCCTTTCGGCCGGCCGGTGTACTCGCGCACCGCGCAGATCAGCGTCGCCCGCTCGCCGGGCTTGTAGCAGACCATGCCTGCCATCGACACCCGGCCCGAGCCGCAGCCGCGTACCCGCACCACCGGCAGCGCCCTGATCACGGCTCATGCCAAGAATGGTGCCTGCGGCGCCTTTTGCCATCCCGCACAGAACCCTTCGCCCCAAGGGGGCCGCGTCCATGAACGCCGGTCCAGCCGGCCCGAGGGCGACCGGGTACAGTGCGCGAGACGGCAGCCTGGTCAGGGAGGGGAAGCGTGACCGACACCAGCAGCACCCGGCCCGCCGAGGCTGAAGCGCAAGCGCCGCGGCAGAGCCGGCTGCACCGTCTGATGCGCTACATCCCGCTGATCGCGCCCGTCCTGCTGTGGGCCGTGCCCTGCTGGGTGCTCCTGCACACCGGCCAGCACTGGCCGCTGCCCGTCACGCTGGTCGGCACCGCCCTGTTCGTCCTCGGCCTCGTCGGTATGCCGCTCGCGATGGTGCGTGGCCACGGCCGGCGCCAGCAGGACCGGGCGGCGATCATCGGTGACACCCTGCTGGGCACCAGCTGGGTGCTGTTCACCTGGTCCGTTCTGATCGGGGTTCTCTTGCGGCTCGCCCTGACCGTGGCCGGGGTCGGCGAGAGCCAGGACCGGGCCCGAATCGTCACTTGGGCTGTCCTCGGCACAACCGCCGTACTGCTCGCCTGGGGGTACGCCGAGGCCCGCCGCGTGCCACGCGTGCGCCGACTCGACGTGCAACTCCCACGCCTGGGTGCCGGGCTGGACGGCATACGCGTCGTCCTCATCACCGACACCCACTACGGCCCACTCGATCGCGCCCGCTGGTCGGCACGGGTATGCGAGACGGTGAACACGCTGGAAGCCGACCTGGTCTGCCACACCGGCGACATCGCGGACGGCACGGCCGAACGCCGCCGCGCCCAGGCCGTCCCACTCGGTACCGTGCGGGCCACCCGGGCCCGTGTCTACGTCACCGGCAACCACGAGTACTACAGCGAGGCCCAGGGCTGGGTCGACCTGATGGACGAGCTGGGCTGGGAGCCGCTGCGCAACCGCCATCTGCTGCTCGAACGCGGAGGCGACACCCTCGTGGTCGCCGGCGTGGACGATGTCACCGCCGAGTCCTCCGGCCTGGCAGGCCACCGCGCCCACCTCGCCGGAGCCTTGGACGGCGCCGACCCCGACCTGCCCGTCCTGCTCCTGGCACACCAGCCCAAGTTCGTCGACCGGGCGGCAGCCGAGGGCATCGACCTCCAGCTCTCCGGCCACACCCACGGCGGCCAGATCTGGCCCTTCCACCACCTGGTCCGCATCGACCAGCCCGCCCTCGCCGGCCTCAGCCACCACGGCACCCGCACCCTCCTCTACACCAGCCGCGGCACCGGCTTCTGGGGCCCGCCGTTCCGCGTCTTCGCCCCCAGCGAGATCACCCTGCTCGTGCTCCGCTCACCGCGCCTGCCCACCTCGCCGTAGCACTGGGCGGGCCAACACATCCGCTTGGAGGTGTCCTCGAGCTAGTGATCTGGTCTTGAGTTCACATCTCGCCACGTGAGTCGTGGTGCGGGGCCCGGTGATCACGTAGACGCACACGGCGGCTGCCGGCAGCACTGCCACTGCCTGGAGTGGCCGGCGGATGCGCCGTCGACGCACGGGGCGTACTTTCCGGGGCTCCCGGGGCGGCGGTAGCTGGGTGTCCGAGCGGTCGCAGGTGGATCCGGCAGCGGTGAAGTGACCGCCGTGGCACGGCCTGCCAGTACCTCCCCGATGGCGTCGCGCATCTCTTCGGCGGTCTGGTACCGGTCCGTACGATCCTTGGCATGGCGCCGGGGGTCATGTCGGCCTTGGTCACATTCTCACCCTCCGCTGAACTTCGCCTTTCATGCAGCTGAACTTCGTCTTTCATGCCACGGCTACTTTCCACCAGGTCAAGGTCAGCTTTGCAGTCAGGAGACCGGTACGGTGAAGCGACGCAACATAGGCGGCAGGCTCTACGCGCCGCTGGCCAGCGTGCTCCTGGCCCTGTCCGTAGGCGGCTGTGGCACGAGCGGTGGCGAGGCAACCGGCCCGGCGTCCGGCTCCGTCGGCGGCACGCCCGGGACCGCGTCGCACGTCACGGCTGAGCCTGCCGCCTGGCACAAGTGGGGCCTGACACCGCTGCCCGCGGCTCCCGAGCCCCCGGCGGACAAACCCATCAAGCTGTCCGCAACCGGCCCGGTCCCGGTCTTCGCGCACATACCGACATCCCAGAAGGTCGTCTTCATCACCGTCGACGACGGACTGGAGAAGGACCCCAAGTTCATCGAGATGATGCGGGACCTGAAGATCCCGATCACGATGTTCCTGATGAACGACGCCATCAAGTCGGACTACGGGTACTTCAAGCCACTGCAGGCGATGGGCAACCACATCCAGAACCACACCCTGCACCATCCCGCGATGAACACCATCCCGCTGGGCCGCCAGAAGCAGGAGGTGTGCGGCGACCAGAAAATCCTCACCCAGCAGTTCGGCACCGCCCCGTTGCTCTTCCGGCCACCCTACGGGGCGTACAACGACAACACCAAGATCGCGGTGGGAGAGTGCGGGCCGCGAGCGATCGTATGGTGGCGTGAGTCCATGCAGGTACGCACTATGCAATACCAGGAGCCAGGCAAGAAGCTGCGTCCCGGTGACATAATCCTCGCTCATTTCCGCGGCCCTGCGGAGCTCAAGGGCGCCACCATGACGGAGATGTTCGCGAATCTTCTCAGGCGCATCCAGGAGCAGGGCTTCGCGGTGGCTCGCCTGGAGGACTACATCCAGCCGCCAACCGGACACTGAACCGACCAGAAATCAGTGTGCTTCGCAGCCGTTGCACTCTTTCGGTCTCGGGGCGCGGGCCGCGCAGTATGCACCACAGCCGGCTGGATCGGGCCGGAACCTCGACCGACATCTGCACCTCTGTCTCGGTCAAAGGCCAAGGAAGGTCCCGGACAAGCCCTCGCAACGAAGCGCGGGCGGGCACCGGGCGGAAAGCGCAGGCAGGAAACAGCCCATGGGACTCACGAGCAACAAAGTGCTGGTGCTGGCGGTCGTCCTGGCCGTCGTACTGTTCCTCAGCACGGTCTGGCTGTGGCCTCGCCTGGCCCGGCAGAACTGGCGAGCCGTCAGCGGGCGGGTCGTTCTGCTGCTCGGCACCCAGTTGGCGCTCTTCGCCTCGGCGGGCCTCGCCGTGAACCAGGCCTTCGGTTTCTACGCCAGCTGGGCGGACCTGTTCGGCCAAGAGAATGCCCAGGGAGTGGTCGTCGATCATATAGCGGACGGCGCCATCAGCCCCGTCCAGGTGGTCGCCACGTCCAAGGTCATCGGTGCGAGCAGCACGCTGCCGCAGGTGGCCGGCCAGGTCCAGAAGGTGGACATCATCGGCCGTACGACCCACCTGGCCACGCCGGCGTTCGTGTATCTGCCGCCCGAGTACTTCCAGCCGCAGAACCGCACGCGCAAGTTCCCGGTCTCCGTCATCCTCACCGGCTACCCCGGCACAGCCCAGGCGCTGGTGGACAAGCTGCACTACCCGAGTACGGCGCTGCAGCTGGCCATGGCCGGGAAGATGCAGCCGATGATCCTGGTGATGCTGCGCCCGACCGTGGCGCCGCCGCGCGACACCGAGTGTGTCGACGTGCCCGGCGGACCGCAGACCGAGACGTTCTTCGCCAAGGACCTGCGCGATGCGGTGATGGCCCGCTACCGGGTGGACAAGACGCCCGCCAGCTGGGGCGTCGTCGGCGACTCGACCGGCGGTTACTGCGCCCTGAAGATCGCCATGCACCACCCGGGTTCCTACGCGGCCGCCGCCGGCCTGTCGCCGTACTACAAGGCGCCGATCGACCCCACCACCGGGGACCTGTTCCACGGCGACAAGAACCTGCAGAATCGATCCGACCTCTTCTGGACGCTCAAGCATCTGGCCGCGCCCGAGACGTCGCTGCTCGTCACCAGCAGCAGGGTCGGTGAGCACAACTACAAGGACACGCTCAAGTTCATCAAGAGCGTGCAGGCGACCAACGTGACCAGGATGTCGTCGATCATCCTCCCGAGCGGCGGGCACAACTTCAACACCTGGCGGCGCGAGATCCCGCCGATGCTGCAGTGGCTGAGCCAGCGGCTGGTCGCCCACTGAGCCATCGGTGCTGACACCCCGCAAAGCGCGGAACTGGACGCGGTTCGCGATCGGCGGGAGAGCCATGGATCGCCCGACCGCGTCGTCGCCACGACGCCGGGCCTCCATCTACCGTACGGACTTGGGCACTGGGTCGGCAGGAACCGCGCTGTGCACCTCAGCCCTGCAACTACCTGCTTCGCAACCTTCTCCGAAATCCGAGCACCGCTTTATCTAGCGGGCCTGTGCCACGAGAACCCCTAAGAGCATGTTCACGTCATGCTGGTTCCAGCAGGAAGACAGCGGCATATGAAGCACGGTGCACGTCCCAGATGGATGGCATTCGTCCTGCCAGCCGCAGCCCTGGCCGCCGCAGTACCGTTCGTCATCCCGCCTCTGGCAGGCGCCTCTTCTGCGCCGACCACGCAGGCAGCCTCGCGGATAGGACGAACGCCAGCAGGTCTCTCGACGCCGTTGCAGGCCTGATCACCGAAGGGCTCTCCGAGTCCGACCGGGCGCGCATACCCGGCTTCGCCGAGGTGGAGGTCGACCCCGATCCCAACCACCTGCGCCTGCACTGGAAAGGCGCCCCGCCGCAGCGGGTCAGGAGTCGGATTACAGGAACCCCGACCTGCTACCTCAGAGGTCAGCACTCCTTCGTGATGGTCAAGGACCGCCACGCACTCCACGCGGTGCGCCCACCGAAACATGCCGACGCGACCGGCCCGGATTCCGGGACAAACCGACTGGGGATGACCACCGGCTTCCCCCACCGGAACCGAACCAGCTCGACCAGTGACTACACCACTCGGTGGGACGTGATCGTCATTTCGATGCGCAGAAGCTGAACCCGGGCGCAGGAAACCCGTGGGACATGGTCAGTGGCCATTCACTACCCTCGCCCTTGAGAAAGGACGTGGGCATGGCACTGGTGAAGAAGGGGTCGCGGCGCATCACCGTCGACGGCACCACCTACCGATGGAGGCTTCGCGGGAGGCCCACCTACGACCAGGGACTGGTCTGGTCGCCCCTGACCTATGCGGTCGAACACGCCGAGACTCCCGGCACCACTCTGGTGATCACGGCCAACCAGCCACACCCCAGCAACTGGTTCGGCACACAGGCCAACCCTGTCCTGCCTTCCGACGTTGCTGACAGCATTCGAACCGCTCGCGCCAACGGATGGATTCCCGAGAGCTCCGGCTCTCCGTTCCCTCTCGACCAGTCGGAGGGCTTCATCTCCTCCCACTGAGTCGCCCCGCTCAGAAGGACTCACCGACCGAGTGACGGTGAGTCCTTCTGCTTTCCGCTCCCCACATTCCCCAGTTGGTTCACTCCGTGAACCGACTGGGGCGAAGAACAGCACTGGGGAAAATTCGAGATCGGCATCACGGCTAGGGAAATCTCTCAAGCGCGTCGTCCGCATATTGCGAATATGCCCTTTCCCGCGCCTGCGGTTGACGACACCGAGAGCCACGGAACGGTCGAGGGGGACGCGCTGACCGGCAGCGTGGCGGCGGATTTGTCCCCTCCCCGCACCGTCCGTGAGCCCCGGCTCCCCAGGAATATCGGTCCCACCGGTCGTGCGACGACCGATACTGGGATCAGGCGGCGTCGACGACGCCGGAGGCCGCGATCTCGACCTTGCCCTTGGGAGCGCCGGACTGCGAGCCCAGGGCCTCGATCTGGTCGACGAGCTCCTGGCCCTCGACGACCTCGCCGAAGACGACGTGCTTGCCGTCGAGCCAGGGGGTGAGGACGGTGGTGATGAAGAACTGCGAGCCGTTGGTGTTGCGGCCGGCGTTCGCCATCGACAGCAGGTACTTGCGGTCGTGCTTCAGCTCGAAGTTCTCGTCCTCGAACTTCTCGCCATAGATGCTCTTGCCACCGGTCCCGTCGTGGTTGGTGAAGTCACCGCCCTGCAGCATGAACTGGGGAATGACACGGTGGAAGCCCGAACCGGCATAGCCATAGCCGTTCTGGCCCGTGGCCAGCTCACGGAAGTTGCGCGCGGTCTTCGGAACGACCTCGTCGAACAGGCTGAAGACGATCCGGCCGGCAAAGGCGCCGTTGATATTGATGTCGAAGTACACGTTGCTCATGGGGGTCATCCTGTCACCCGGTGCCGGGCACGCCGAAACGCGCCACCGGTCACCGGGCATCCAGGACGCGCCAAGCCTCAGGCGCCGGGGGGTCGTACGGCCGGGTGCGGCCGCATCAGGTGCGGCGAGCCGCATTCGGTAGGCGGGGCGGAGCCGCTCGCAGCACGCGCAGGACCGCGCTCTGTGACGGGACCGGTACCGATCCGGCAGCCCGACGCCAACGCGCTGGAGCGCCTCGCCGAGGAGCACTACCGTACCGCTCCCCCGCCCACTGCCGCATTCGCCCAGCAGCCGGCGACCCACCCGGCCATGGCCCCCAGTTCACCTCCACCTCCAGCCGACACCACGTGGCCGTGCGCGCCCAGCGCGCTGCGCGTGCAGCCCCTGCCCAGCGAGAGACACACCGCCAACCTCACTCACCTTGCTGCCGCCTACCGCCTACCGCCACACGATCACGACCTGCTCGGCAAAAACCGACCACCCGCTGAGCCAACCCCGCAGCCGGGGTCAGTGCGGCGCGGAGAGCCACTGGCTGAGCCAAGCGAACGCCGGTGGGTACTCCGCGGACCAGGTGTTGTAGTTGTGGCCGCCGTTCGGCAGGAACAGCGTGCGCACCGTGACCGGTGAGGACGCCGCGGCCGCCTGGAACTGCGTGATGGAGGAGGGCGGGCTGAGACGGTCCTCGCGTGAGGTGGCGAGGAACAGACAGACGCGGGACTTCGTGTGCCGCACCAGGTAGGTCGGGCTGTTGAGCCGGCGCACGGTCGGGTCCGGGAGGACGGACTCGTCGCCGGTCAGCGGGTCGGGGTCGAGCGCTGCGCCCGCGCCGAAGACGTTCGAGTACTGCAGGGGCAGTTTCGCGGCGCAGAAGCCGCCGGTCGAGAAGCCCATCACGCCCCAGCCACCGGGACCCCGCAGGGTGCGGAACTTGTGACTGACCAGGTCCGGGACATCCACCGATATCCAGGTCGCCACCTTGCGGTTGGGGAGGTCGGTGCAGTCGGTGTCCACACTGCCCGGGTTGACCACGGGCATCACCAGGATGAAGGGGTGCACCTTGGCCTGCCTCAGCAGGTCCGTGAAGGCGCCCGGCATGCCGCCGTGCTCCAGCCAGGACTCCGGGGATCCGGGCACGCCGTGCAGCAGCATGATGACCGGGAACCGCTTGTTCTTGTAGGCCGGCTCGTCGTACTGCGGCGGCTTCCACACCAGCACCTGCCCGGACAGGGCGGACTTCTGGCCGTGGAAGTACGTGTCCAGGACGCCGCCCTTGGTGCTGTGGTTGAACTTCGCGCGTTGCACCGGCGGCCCTGGCATCGCGACCGCGTTGGTGTTGTCCGTGTTGCCCATGAGGTCGTCCCAGGACGCATACAGCCCGTAGCTGTTGTTGATCCAGGTAGCCACGACGCTGATCGCGGTGAGCTGGCACAGGCCGATCATCACGGCGTGCGCCAGCCAACGCACCGTCCTGGGCCCGCGGATCCTGGTCCACAGGGCGATCGTGCCAACCATCGCCACGACCGTCGCGACGATGAGGGCGACGAAGAACGGCGTTCCGGTGAGAGACACACGACCATCTTTCTGGAGTGAAGCGGGCACTACGGGATGTAGCGGCCACGCATACCGGCTACTTGGCTAGAGGGGACCCGCCGATCACCGGTTCCGTCCGACGGGACAGGACTAGGCGAGTGATCGTCAGAGGGCGGTGGCACGGGCGACGGCGGCCTGCGGGGCCCGGGGTGCTCGCGTGACGGCCGGAGCCCGGCAGCCGGGCTTTCCGGCCGGGTGTGAAGGCGTGACCGTGGGCCCTCGGCCGGTGAGGCGGCGCCGTCGGCAGGGTCTGTCTCCGGAAAGTCCCGGGCCGACGGGAACGCTCGGCCGGCGCCGCTGGGCCCGGGGCAGTCCAGGGCCTCGTCGTAGGGTTCGTCCGCGTTCGGGGTCTTCCCCTCGTGGCGGCGTCCGGCCTTCCTCAACTGCCGGGGAGCCGAAGCGTGTCAACAGCACGGTGCTGGACGCGCGGGACCGGTACCCGTTCCAGCGAGGGGGTGGATCTGGGTGAGCAGACCGCGCAGCCGGTTGGCGATGCGGGTGGTTTCCCCTGCGAGGTCGTCGTCGAAGCCGAAGATCATTTCCGGCTCGGCGACCATCTGGTCGCTCAGCTCGACGGCCCGTAGGGTGTGGAGCATGACGCGGGCGCGTCCGCGATGATGAAACGCATCCCTCACGTCGGTCTTGGCCTCGCCCGGCTAGAGGTCGGCGATCCGGCGCATGGTCCGTCCGGGTGGATAGACAACCTGCAGCCTGCGTTGCGGGCGACCGCCAGGGGCAGGGCGCCGATCGACGCGGGTTGGTCGACCACTACAAGCACTATCCCGTGCTTGGACTGCAGGTTCTCGAAGGCCTCACGCAACTTCGGCTCGCTGTTGGGCAGTCGTTTGTCGAGCGCCTTCTTCCACCGGCACACCCAGGCCCGTACGGCGGCGACGACCACCGCGGTGTGCAGGCATACGAAACCCAGGGAGCCACCCCAGAGGGCCCCCGCCCTGGCTCCGTCGGCGTGCACCACGCGCGCGTGTCCGACAGAGGACGGCTCTGACGGCCGCCTGCGGGCGCGCGCAGGGGCGAAACCAAGGAGCACCTGCGGGGCATCAACCCGCGGATCACGTCCCTCGAAGCCGTGGTCAAGAAGCCACCCGGACGCGGCTCCCGGCTGCTGCGACCGCTCGGCGACGACGAGATCCACAGCCATCCCATCCAGGATCGTCGGCGGCATTCCGCTCATGGTCACCGGCGCCTTTGACGAGGGCGATCTCGGCGTGGCCTGTACCCGCTCCGAGCTCGATGCGGTCGAGCTTGAGCTCGGCGGCGACGGTGTCCGGGGTCCCTGCGGGTGAGGACCGACAGGTCGGTGCCCTTGGGAAGTGCTGCCGGAGCAGACCGGGATGCCGGTGGCGATGGTGAACGCGCCGTGGGCGCCCATCTCGCTCCCCTGGCCCAGGTCAGGGACCGTCGGAGTGGTGACCAGCGCCTCCCGGACGCTTTCGACGCCGTGGGCGCCGAACAGGTGCAGGAGCATGACGCCGCTGGTGACACGCTCGGCCAGGGTACCGATGGCCGATCCGGGCGATGTGACGGGAGTCGCCGGTGAAGCACCTCCCGAACTCCCGGCCCGCGTCGATAATGACCTTGTGCGCTCGCTAGTCAGGAATTCCATCCTGCCCCTGACGCTGGTCATCGTCGGAGCAGCCGCAGTGATGGGCGACGCCGCGGGGGAAACCCATGCGGCCAGAAGCAGCGGGCGCAGCGGTTTCGGCAAGTCCGGCGAGCCGGGCCAATCCCAGCGGGGCCAGGACCAGGACATCCCCGCTACGGCCCCGGCCAAGGACGGCAACGCGTACACCCCACGCAGGACCGAGGAGAACGCCCGGATCGGCGCGGTCTTCGAGAAGGACGACCACGGCGCCCACTTCTGCACGGCGAGCGTGGTGCAGAGTCCGGGCCGGAACATGCTGATCACCGCGGCCCACTGTGCCTTCGACGCCGACTCCGGACAGCCGGTGAACGACCTGGTCTTCGCCCCCGGCTACCGCAACGGCGACGAACCCACCGGCCTGTGGAAGGTCAGCAAGGTAGTCGTCGACGACCGCTGGGCCAAGTCGCAGGACGAGGACCTCGACGTCGCCTTCCTCGTCCTCGACCAGAAGGACGGCAAGGACATCCAGGACCTCCTGGGCGGCAACACCCTCGGCACGAACCGCGGCTTCGACAACAAGGTCAAGATCACCGGCTACCCCACCAGCCGCGACACCCCCATCTCATGCCAGAACCGCACCACGAAGTTCAGCGACACCCAGCTGCGCATCCAGTGCACCCACCTCGAGGACGGGACCAGCGGCAGCCCCTGGCTCGCCGACTACGACGCCAAGAGACACACCGGCACGGTCATCGGCGTCCTGGGCGGCCACGAGGGCGGCGGCGACCAGGACGATGTCTCCTACGCCGCGTACTTCGACGACGACATCGCCAAGCTCTACCGGCGCGCCCAGGACGAGGACTGAGCCCAGCTCATCCGCACCCCGCCCACGGCGAAGACTGAAGCCGCGCAGCCTACAAGGACCGCGGACGCGGCCATCGCGGCCAACGCCCGGCGCCGACCGGCTGACGCGCGACCCACGCCTCTGCCGCGCGACGTCCGCACAGACGCCTCCGTCCAGCGTTCCACCATGCGAACTCCTTCCCCTTGTCCCGGACCACTGATCGATGCGGGGCAATACAGCATCGCTGGATGAGAACGCCCTTTATGTTGGCCGCCGTCGGAACCTGACGCAGCGACCGACGGTCTCTTCCCGAGAAGGCCGGGCACATCGCCCGTGAGTACCCGAGCGCACGCGCCGAGAAGAACAAAGCACATGAGACGGATGGGGATGAGGGCTGCGAGGACGTTGAGGCGGCGGCTGCCGGGTACCGCCGTGTATGTGACGGCCCTGCTGCTGACCGCGTGGTGGCTGAAGGGACAACGTGCGGCAGAGCGCGCCCGTTTCGTGCGCCACAACAGCAGCAACGTCCATCACATGGATGTCGGCAAGTGGTGGACCCTGTTCACCAGCGGTCTGGTGGTCGACGGCGTGCCGACCCTGGTCGGTATCGCCGCCGTGGCCGGGGTCCTGGGATGCGCCGAATGGCGCTGGGGCACGCGGCGCGCCTGCGGCGTGTTCGTCTTCGGCCATCTCACCGCGACCCTGCTCACTGAGGGCGCCCTATGGCTGATGCACGTCGCTCATTTGCCGGGCGTCCCGACCCGGTCCCGTGACGTGGGCATCAGCTACGGCCTGGTGACAACCGGCGCCTGCCTACTCACACTCGCCGACGGCCCGCTGCGGCGTTACGGCCTGCCTCTGCTGGCTGCGGCGCTGACGGCCGCGTTGCTGTACGACCAGGAACTCGCCGACGTCGGCCACTTGGCCTCCTTCGCGCTGGGCTACCTAGCCGCGCGTACGGCATGGCTGCGTACCCCGTTCGGCCCGGTACGCACGAAGCCCGTCCCACCGGATCCCGGCAGCGCCGACGCACTGCCGAGCGGGAGTTCCCTGTGAGGAACAAGGGCATCGGTACGCCGGTGCCGTACCGAACCGCAGGCCTCCGGGCCGGCTGCCTTCCCGGCCCTCGACAGGGCCGGGCCAGTACTGCCGGCAATCGCGCCCCCACTTCGCCTCGCCGATCATTTGCGACATGTCATGGGGGAAAGCCACCAGCCGTTCGAGTGGTCCCTCATGCTCAGCCAGAAAGCGGTCGAACGCAGCTTTCGTGGGTGTCGAAGGCATCCAGCCGTTTCTCGGGCGGCCGTGCAAGCAGGAGAACCAGGAGCCTGCCGCGCCCCTTTGCCGACGCTGGGTGCGGTGCCGCTGGATTGCGCCACCGCTCGGCTCTCTCTTACCTCTGCCGTTGTCCACGGCGTGCGAGGGCCTGGACCGTTGACAAGACTGAAACCAGCCAGGCCACCCGCGAGGGGCGGCCGCGACTGGCGAGGTGCGCTATGACTGCCAGACCGGGTCGGCGCCGTACGGCGCCGTACGGCGGTGGCTGTCGCCGTCACCGTTCTCTCCGTGGCCGCGTGCGCACCCAACGTGACAACGGGGTCGGCCGCCCCACAGCACCCACCGCCCACGCGCTCGGCGCACACCCGGGCCGTCAACTGCCGGAGAAATGCGTCGCCCTCACCTTCGATGACGGCCCGACCCGATACACGGCCGCCCTCCTCGACATCCTGGAACGCAGCCACACGCGCGCGACGTTCTTTCTGATCGGACCACATGCTCGTCGGCACCGCGCGGACGTGCTGAGGGAGTACCGGGACGGCGACGCAATCGGCGACCACACGGTCACCCATCCCCACCTCACCCTGTTGCCCCGGTCTCGGATCGCCCTCCAGATCGACTCCGCAGCACAGCAGATCGCCTGGGTCACGGGCCCTAGGCCTGCCCTCTTCCGTCCGCCGTTCGGGGCGTCGGACGCGCGCGTGCAAGAGGTGGTCGGCACGGCGAGAATGGCGGTGGTGATGTGGAGCCCCAGCCCGCAGGACTGGAAACACCACGGCCCGACCTCGATCGACCGGGCCGTCCTCGCCCCGGTGCAGCCGGGCGCGATCATCCTCCTGCATGACCGGTACGCGACGACCCCGCCGGCCGTGCCCCGTCTGATCGATGTGCTGCGGAGCCGCGGATACCACCTCGTCACCGTTCCCGAGCTCTTCGCCACCAGTGGCGGCCTGCGCAGCGGCATCGTGTACCACCGAGGGCCGAGCCCGTGACCCCCCGCACGCTGTGTCCCACCATGACGCCAGGCCGACCCGGTGAGACCGGTCCAGCGAGGTCACGGGGATGGGCATGTCGTCGGCGCCGCCAGGCTGTTCGACAAAATCGGCAGAGAGATCACCCCGGTCGGACGATGCTCATCGCCCGCTCGGACATGAGCACGGGTGCTCTGCCTGTCACACGCGGTGTTCAAGGGGATCGCGCCTCAGGGCGGCAGGCGATCCTGAGGATCACCGATGTCCGTGCAGGGGGCATGGTCGGCTTGCCGCGCCAGCTCGATGTTGAACTGGGCACCTGCCAGCAGTGCCAGGTTGGAAAGCCATAGCCAGACGAGGAAGACCACGACGCCGGCCAGGGATCCGTACAGACGGTGGTAGGTGCTGGCGTGAGAGGCGTAAACGGTGAAGCCGAGGGAAGCCGACAGCAGGAGCACGATCGCCAGGGTTCCGCCCGGCGCCATCCTTCGCAGGGGACGCGATGAGTCCGGCCCGGAGCGGTAGAGCACCAGGACCAGGGTGAGGGCCACCCCCGCCAGAACGGGCCAGCGCAGGGCGTCCCATGCCGCTTCGGGAACGGTTCCCATGTTCAGCGCCTGCCCCAGACGCCGCGCCAGGCTGCCGCTCAGCAGCAGAGCGAGCGTCGTGGTCAGCAGGAGGGTGATCAGCACGACGGCCGTGACGAGGATGCGTGGGGCGGTCCGCCACACCGGCCGATGCGAGCTGACGTTGTGCATGGCGTGCAGCGCCCGGCGAAAGACGCTCAAGTAGCTGGAGCCGGACCACAAGGCCCCCACCGCACCGAAGAAGACCAGCACCCAGGCTGCGGACGACTGGTCGGCCATCTGCTGGAGAGCGCTGCGCAGGAGGCTGCGGGATGCGGCGGGGACGACCCGAGAGACCCGGTCGACCACTTCGGGTTGCGCCGTGGGCATGGTGAGCCCCAGCACCGAGAGAAGCACCAGCAGTACGGGGAACAAGGCCAAGACCGCGTAGTAGGTCAAAGCCGCAGCCCAGTCCGTGACGTCGTCGTTCCAGATCGCAACCGGAGTCCGGCGCAACGCACTCCACCACCGGCCCCTCCGGTTGCCGGGCTCATGCACGGCGCTGATGTTCTCGCTGCTCACCGTCTTAGCACCCCCTCCAGCAGCAAGCGACGTCGACTGCCCTCTTACTGTTTTCCGGCAGTTGCCGCCGGATGCGGTGCGCCAATGACCGACGTGCGCCGTGTGGCGCGCGAGGAGGGAACCGACCGGAAGCCGATACCTCGCCCGCCTTCCTCCGGATGCCGATCGCAGGGCTCAGTCCTTCGACGACGTCCCTGACGGCGTCCTCGGCCTCACGGGAAGTCTCTTTGACGCGCTTCCCCCTGGTCGGCCCGGCCCTCCATTGCACGACGCTCGTTGCCGACTGTCCTGTCGGGGGCTTCCTCCCCCTGTCCTTGATCTTGTCGCTGGTGTTGACCGCTTCTTCTCGACACGCTCGTCGTCCCCACCCTCGCTCGTCCGTCACTTGAGGTGTGCTCAGCCCGTCTTCCCCTCTTGTCCGGAGTGATGTGCCGCCTTCGCCCATTACCATCCATTCGGGCCGAGCGGTTGGCTGAGGTGCTGCGGACGGCACACCGCCCGAAGGGCATGGCCACGATCTGAGTAAGCTCCACGCTGCTCCCCCTCGTAGCCGATTTCCGCCGGGCTGCCACCTTCAATGGTCGCACCGCCCGCCCGGGACGGGATCCGGCATAGATCCAGCATGCCGACCACCGCTGCCGTCGGCGCCTGCCCGACAGCGGCATGCCGGGCCGGGAGGCGACCAGCCCCCGTGCAGGCCCACGAAGAACATGACGGGGCGCCGGCCCGCGGCCGGGCCGGTCGCGGTGCACCCCCGGCCGATGGTTGTTCCGGGCTCGGCAACGGGCCGCCGACGTCAGCTCCGCGCGCTCTCAGCGCATGGCGGGGGCAGAGGCGGGAGGCGTGTGCCGTAGAGCCAGGCACTGAGCAGCGGCTCGAGGTCGCAGGCGTGGACCGTCCGGCGTGGGCGATGAAGACTGCGGTGTCTGTGCTGGTACCACGATGGATGTCGTGCCAGTCGCGCAGCATCGCGAAGAACCGCTCGTCGCCGAGTGTCAGGCGCAGCGCGTGCAGGGTGCACGCGCCTCGGGTGTAGACGCGGTCGTCGAAGATGCGGCCCGGTCCGGGGTCGGCGATCCGCAGGCCGTCGTGCTTCTTCGCCAGCGCGTGCCAGGCTGCCCTCGCGATGGTGTCGGCGGAGTCCTCGCCGATGTGCTCCGACCACAGCCACTCCCCGTAGGTGGCGAAGCCCTCGTTGAGCCAGATGTCCCCAGTCCCGCAGACTCACGCTGTTGCCGTACCACTGGTCGACGAGTTCGTGGGCGACGAGCGTCTCCCACGTACGGCCGCCGTCGAGCACCCTCCGCCGGGAGCCGAATCACCGCCGCCGGCGGCAAGGCGAGGATGCTCCACGTCGGAGACCGGCCGACGGAGATCCACCTCGCGCGGATCGAACTCGGCCCCGACCACCGGGGAAACGACGTCGGCGGCGGCTCATCCGCAGTCTCTGCGCCTGGCCCGACAACAGGGGCTGCTCGGTCCGGCCCGACCCGCACCCGGTGGCCCGGAGTCAGCCCGGTCCCTGCCGGGGTCGGGGTCAGATCCAGTCCCAGATTGGTCTCCATGATGGACGTGATCATGTCCCGCAGCGACTCGGTCCACTCGGTGGCCCTGAGGACATGGTCATACACATCCTGGTAATAGGGGAGCAAGGGCTCGGCGACGATGTGCAGGTCACGCCGGAGGAGGCTGTTCAGGACCTCCCGCATCGGCAACACCACGCGGCGCAGCTTCGTGAGGTTCTTACGCAGCACGTAGGAGTCACGCTGGACGGAGTACATCTGCTCGCGCCCCTCGCCGAAGAGCAGATCCTCCACTGCTTCGATACGGTCGTCGAGATCCTGCACAGCGGCGAAGTGCCCGTCGACTATGTGGTCGAGCAGTCCGTACAGCAGGAATCCCCCCGTACTTGGCGAGATCACTGTTGTTGTGCCAGCGTTCGACGACTTTCTCGATGTCGAACCGATGGTCGGGGCGAATGGTGATCAACGCCGTAGGCATTATGAACACGGCCAATTCACTCGCGGCCAGCTGTCCACCGGTCTCGTCGGTACTGATGCCGTAGGCACTGAGGAAGGCATGGGTACGGTAGCGGTCCAGCTTGGGCCGCTGATACTCGTGACGTGCGTCCTCCACTGCGAGCTCGTGCAGACCGAACTCCTTGCTGATCATCGCGAAGTCGGCGGAGCACGGAGCGCACAGGTCGAGCCAGACCGCCACGTCCGGATCGTTCACGTATTCCGAGATGTCCGCGGTCGGAAAGTCCTCCAGGATCAGGGAGCCGCTGCGGTAGAGCCGTGTGCGAATCATGGCGACGCACCATAAGGGCGAGCGCGGTCTCGGCGGTCTGGTTCGGCGAGCTCCAGGCGAGGCCGGCCTGCCCCAATCGCCGGTTCTTCAACCAGCTTGCCGATCATAACCATGATTCAAGGGCTGTGGTCCCGTCAGTGACGATGGCCTGCTGCGCAGCCGCCAGGATGACCTTCCCGGAGTAGGCGGCAGGGTGCAGCTTCGTCTCCACCAAATCACGCTAGGAGTCCTCTGGGCCGAGGCCCAGAGGACTTCGTGGTCAGCGCCGGGAGTAGGGCAGCGTCGAGCCGGATGCGGTCGCGAGTACGGCTTCCGTGCCGAGGCTGTTGCCGCTGTCCTGGTACATGGACAGTTGGCCGTCGGACCAGCGCACGAGGTAGTCGTTGAGCCGGTTGTCGGTGCTGGTGAAGTTGCCCGCTGTGGTGAGCGTGGCGTGGGTCCACAGCGCGCTTGGGGCCCGCAGTCGCACCTCTGTGTGGAAGCCGTACTGGTTGATGTCCGGGTACAGGGTCAGTTCGCCGTCGGACCAGCGGACCACGAGGTCTGACTCGTTGGTTCCGGCGAGATCGGCGGATGTGAGGGATGTGGCGTGCGTCCAGGTGGAGCTGGGAGGGTTGAGGCGGACCTGGGCGTGGAGGCCGGTGGAGTTGAGGTTCTTGTAGAGAGTGGTCTCGCCATCGGACCAGCGCACGATCAGGTCGTCGGGCCAGTGGTCGTCGGTGGTGTAGCGGCCCGCGGTCATGGCGACCTCGTGCTGCCACAGGGTGCCCGGCTTGACGAGTGTGATCTGGCTGTGCAGGCCGCGCGCGTCGACGTCGGGGAAGAGGGTGAGGCTGCCGTCGCTCCAGCGCACCAGCAGGTCGTAGGTGTTGGCGCCGGTGAAGTCGCCGGCCGTGATGGAGACGGCCTTCGACCAGGTGGTGTTGGCCGCGGCGAGCCGTATTTCCTTGTCGAACCGTCCGTTGCCACCGCCTCGGTACAGCGTCAGCTCGCCGTCCGACCAGCGCACGATCAGGTCGCTCTTGTCCGGATCGGGCGAAGGCGAGGGCGTGAAGGAGCCGGAGGTGACGAGGGTGGCATGGGTGAGTGTGGAGGCGCCGGGCAGCACATTGGGACGTGCGGGGGCGGTGCCGGCGACCGCTGCGTTGTACAGGTTCTGGACGTCGGAGCCGTAGGAGGAGCTGTAGGAGACGTCGTCGGTCGGTCCGCCGGTGTCCCAGCCGCCGATGCTGCCGACCACGTCGCCGGTGCCGGTGGTCGGGTTGAAGTTCTCCAGGAACGGGCTGCCGCTGGTGCCGGATGCGTAGCCGTTGCAGGCGATCCGGAGGTACGAGCCGGGGGTGCCGTCGGTCGGGGTGTACTGAGTGGTGTTGTTTTCGCAGGTCAGGGGCTGCGCGGCGGTGCCAGGGTAGCCGACCAGCCGAATGCTGGGGAAGGCGTAGCCGCGGCCGGTGGCCAGGTTGTTGCCGCCCACCACGTCCTGCACCTGCTTGCCGTCGCTGCGCGCGCCGACCTGGGCGAACGCCACATCCCACGGGGCGCCCCGGACGTGTCCGCGGTCGTAGTAGCGGGGATCGATCCAGACCCGGCTGCGGCCTTCGGAGTCGGTGGCGACAGGGAAGACACCGTACGGCTGGGGATTGGCCGCGGTCCACTGGGGGACGAACGCGAGCGAGCCGCCGCCTGCCCGCCCGTCCATGCAGTGCCCGGCGGTGAGCACGATGTTGTGGTGCGGGCTGTTGATGACGCTCGCGGTGCAGAAGTAGGAGCCGCTGCTGGTCTGCATGTACATCCGGCCGACCATCGCCAGCCCGCCGAAGGAGGAGCTGACGGGGCCTGTCCCGACCGTGCTCGTGGGGGACGGGCTGGGCGAGGCGGTGGGGCTCGAGGGGCCCGACGCGCTGGGGAAGGTGCTCGGAGAGGCGGACGAGGTGTCCGTCGGGCCGACGGTCGGAGTGTCCGTAGCCGTGGCGGAGGGATCCGGGGTCGAGGTGTCGGTGGGTGTGTCCGTCGGGCCGGCGGTGTCGGTCGGCGTGGCGTCCATCGGGACCTCGCGCAGCTCCTGGGCGTTCACGCCACCGGTCACCGACGGCTTGACCAGCCCCTGGAGCGTGGGGTGGGCGGTCTTGCCCGCGGTCCGCGGTTTGGCGTCCGGAAGCGGCTTTGCCTCTGCCATGCGCTGCGCGGTCCAGAACCGCTTGGCCGCAAAGGCTGTCCAGTGCGGCGCGGCGGCTGGGAGACGCGGGGCGGTGTCCGGTATCGCGGACGTGTACGCCGGAGGGGCGTTCGTGGCGCCCGCCGTATCGACCGAGACGAAGAGAGTTCCGACCAGCGCGGTGATCACGCCGGCGGCGGCCACGAGAAGGGCACCGCGCCGACTCGCGCGGTGCCCGGCAGTTCTACTCACTTTTGGGCTGAATTCCCCCCGCTTGGCGTGACTCTCCGCCACGCCGACGATAGGACTAGCAGAGAGTACGGCACTGTTGCTCGGTGATCGAACCATGGGGCGAATTGGCCTGATAATGAGTCGGCGGCTGGCGCCGGCTCCCGGACGCACAGCGGGATCAGGGTGAAGCGCCGCGCGCGAAGGCCTACTGGTGGAGGCCGGGGAGTGCTGCGATCGCCGGTGGATTCCAGGCCTTGCGGTCTTCTCGGAGGCAGTGGACGCGCGGCGTGCGTCCACGGTCCCCCCGGGTAACGTGGGCCGTTCCCAGCGAGAGCGGAGAGTCAAGACGAGAACTGGGCCCGCCGCTACGGGGGAAAGCGGCGGGCCCAGCAAGCCACCACGATGCCACACCAGCAGCGCAGCTGCTGTTCGTGAAGCAGAGGAAGCTCAGTTGATGCCGAGCCTGCTGAGGGCTGTAGTCCAGTCGGTGACGATGGTGCGCTGCACGGCGGCAAGGGAGGCCCTCCCGGAGCAGACGGCCGTGTGCACCTTCGTCTCCACGGGTTCCTTCTTGTTGTTGATGCCGCCGCCTTGTGACCCGGATCGGCCGCCTCCACCCACAGGTTGCGGGCGTCGTTCGGGTCACCCTCGAGCTGCAGGGACAGGAGGTGGTCGTACTCAGAATCCTTGAGGCTGCCCTTGTAGCCGTACGAGGCGGCGTTCGCCGCCTTCTCCTTCCGCGTGATCGCCTCCGGCGGCCTGATGTTCTTGGTGTAGCCGCCCTTCCGACAGATCGTCGTGGCCAAGTTCGCCTGCGTGGCCGCCGGTGAGGTCGCACCCGGCGACGGCGAACTCGCCTTCCTACGGCTAGCGCCTCACGCGGTAGCGGAGGTAGACGATTCTCGAGCTGAAGGGGCGGGTCTCGAGGAGTTCGAGATCCACCCGGCGCTCGTGCTGGGGGAAGAAGGGAATGCCCCCGCCGACCAGCACCGGGTGGACCCGGACCCGGTACTCGTCGATCAGACCCGACGCGGCCGCCTCGGCGGCGAGAGTCGCGCCGCCGATCGCGATGTCACCCTCTCCCGGCTCGGCTCGCAACCGCTCGATCTCCTCCGCCAGGCCGCCTGAGGCCAGGCGGGCATTGCCCTGGACTGCCGACAACGTGGTGGAGAACACCACCTTGGGCAGCGACTTCCAGATCGCGGCAAACTCGAGAGTCGAGAAGTCGAGCGATGGATTGTGGTCGGCGCTCTCCCAGTACAGCATCGTCTCGTACAGCCGCCGCCCCAACAGGTGGACGCCCACCTCTCGCACCTCGTCGGTGGCGAAGCGAAAGACCTCCTCGTCGGGCGCCGTCCAGTCGAAGCCGCCGTCCGGCCCGACGATGTAACCGTCAAGTGAGACGCCCATCGAATAGGTCACGCTACGCATCAGAAGTCCTCCTCGGTAACGGGTTCGACAGTACGACCGCCGGACACCGCAGGACTCATCGCGGCTCGCGGAACCTCCTGGGCTGAGTCAGCTCACGAGATCGTTCCGTTGAGAAATCCTCATTGCCTCACAGGCATCAAGTGCGCAGGGCATCGTCAAGGACGATGACCAAATCTCAACGCATGGAGTCGCCGGGGCCACGCAATCAGGCCACGCAGGCGGAGCCTTGAACCCGCTGATCTAGGCTCCTCACGTGGCACTGAACCTGGCCCTGCATTGCACAGCGATCTTCACTCGTTCGGGCCAACATTCTGTATTTCTGTGCAGCCGACCCACTCTGTCCGGGCAGGTCCACGGTCAGGCAACGCACAGCGAGCAAGGGGAGGCGCCGATCATGGGAGCGCCCCACCGTCCGGCCGAACAGCCCCCTACGGGTCAAGTCTTCTTGACGGCTTGAACCCGTAATCGGACTCCCGGCTCCTCCCCCGTCGGCATGCCGTCCGCCAGTGGTCTGCGGTTTGCGTTCTACGGCCGGGTGTCGACCGAGGACCATCAGGACCCCGCCACGTCGCAGGCCTCGCAATTGCTCGGCGCGCAGGCCCTGGTGTCCGGGCACGGGCGGATCGTCTCCGAGTTCTTCGACACCGGCCACAGCCGCACCATCCCTTGGGCGCGGCGGCTCCAAGCCACCGCGCTGCTGGCGGCGATGGCCGACCCCGACCGGGAGTTCGATGCCGTTGTCACCGGCTCCAGTGAACGTGCCTTCTACGGCGACCAGTTCGCGACCATGGCCCCGCTCTTCGACCACTACGGCGTCGAGGTGTGGGTGCCGGAGCTGGGCGGCGCGGTGGATCCGCAGACGGCGGGTCAGGAGGAGCTGATGATCCTGCTCGGCATCCTGTCCAAGCGGGAGATCGCCCGCGCCCGGATCCGCACCCGAGCCGCCATGACTGTGCAGACCCGCGACCAGGGACGCTACCTCGGCGGCCGCCCACCCTACGTTTACCGCCTCGTCAACGCAGGCCCGCACCCCAACCGGTCCCTCGCCCGCCGCAGCGTACGCATACAGCGTCTGGACACCGATCCCGAGTGCGGGCCGATCGTGTCCTGGGTCTTCGCCCAGCGGCTGGCCGGCCACAGCATCGCCCGTATCGCCCGCGCGCTGAACGACGCCGGTATCCCCTGCCCGGCCGCCGCAGACCCCATCCGAAACCCGCACCGTAACGGTCAGCGGTGGGTACTGAACACAGTGCGGTCCATCCTCACCAATCCCCGCTACACCGGCCGCCAGGTGTGGAATCGCCAGCGCACCGACCACGACCTGATCGATCCTGCGAACACCACCCTCGGCCACCGCGACGTCATGCGCTGGAACACCCCCACCGACTGGATCATCTCCGCCCGCCCCGCGCACCCGGCGCTGGTCAGCGAGGCCGACTTCATCACAGTCCAGAACCTCCCCACTCGCCGAGCGACGGCACCCGAACGCATCTATCTCCTGGCCGGGCTGCTGTGCTGCGGTGTTTGCGGCCGGCGCATGGAGTCCCACTGGACCCACCACCGTGCTGGCTACCGGTGCCGCCACGGCCATACCAGCGCCATCCGCCCCGATCCCGGCCGCGCCCCCAACGCGTACGTACGCGAGGATCACGTCCTGCCACACCTGCCGGCCCTGCACTTCCGCCTCACCGGCCACCTGGATCCTCCTGGACCGGATTCGGTGAGCAGCAACTCGGTACGCCCCACACCGGCCCAGGCGATCGCCCACCTCCACAGCGAGGAGATCACCCTGGCCTACGACCCCGCGGCCAGGACCCTGACCGCGAACACACCCCAGGCAGAAAGGATCACCATCAGCTGACCAAGGCCCAGCGAAAAGGCGGCGAAGGAGAAGCAGCCACACTGAAGGCACCGCAAACGACGAACACCCGCCCCGGCCAGGAGCCGGAAACGGGTGCCGATTTACCCTTAGCCAGAAACGGGGCGCCATGGGGCAACTCTGTGTCCGAGGGGGGACTTGAACCCCCACGCCCGATAAAGGGCACTAGCACCTCAAGCTAGCGCGTCTGCCATTCCGCCACCCGGACTAGGTGTCTGCCGCCTTGCGGGCGTGTTCCCCGCGGCGACATGGACAACAATACCAAGGTTTCGGAGTGCGTTTCACCTGCGTATCCGCCCCGCCGGCGGCGGCCCGGGCCGAACCCGGCGCCCGAATTGGCTACGGTATACAGCATGCAATATGCCGTATGCGGACGGTGAGGGTCTGGACATGAGCCGGCACTCGGGGAAGCCCCGGGCAGCCGCTCCGCCGCCGGCTGCCGGGCCACGGCGCGCACCGGGAGGTCGCCGAGGGCGAAGGCGCCCCGCCAGGAAGCGCCGTGTCCGGTCTTGGTCGATCGTGGCGGCAGCGAGGACCGCACTCGCTGCCGGGTCAGCCGGGCCGGGACAGGGCCGAGCCCGCCGTCGTGGCACCGCGGTCACGGCCGGCGTCCTGAGCGCAGCTCTGTGGATGTACCCCTCTACGATCTGCTCACCGAACGCCGGAGGGGGAACACCGTATGCACATCGAGCCGTTGACCACGCCGTCCGGCACGGCGGCCGAGGAGCCCGGGCGCCGGGTCACCACCCTGGAACTCTTCTTCGACCTGGTCTTCGTCTTCACCCTCACCCAGCTCACCGTGCTGCTCGCGCACGACCTGTCCTTCGCTACGGCCGGCCGGGTGGCGCTCATCCTCGTCGTGCTGTTCTGGATGTACGGCGCCTACGCCTACCTCACCAACCAGGTGCCGCCCGACCGCCCCTCCCGGCGGCTGCTGCTGATGCTCGGCATGGCCGCGTTCCTGGTGTGCGCGCTGGCCATCCCCCGGGTCTTCGAGGACACCGGTGTGCTCTTCGGTCTCGGTTTTCTGCTGGTGGTGGCCGTCCACACGGCCCTGTACACCCGCGGCCACGGCTGGGACTCCATCTGGTACGGCGTCCCCAACGCGCTCGCGGCCCTGTCCGTGACCGCCGCCGGGATCGTCGACGGGCTTGCGGCGGACGGTTTGTGGCTGCTCGCGATCACCCTGCAGTTCGTGACGCCGCTGGTGGCCGAGCACGGGCCGGGCCACCGGGACGGGCGCAGTGCGGCGACGCTGCGGATGCAGCTTGGCGCGCTCGACCCGGCGCACTTCGTGGAGCGGCACGGGCTGCTGCTGATCATCGCCTTCGGCGAGTCCGTGATCTCCATCGGGGTCGGCATCGGTGATCTGCCGCTCACACCGGGGCTGTTCTCTGGCGCGTTCCTCGCGCTGGCCCTGTCGGTCGCGCTGTGGTGGACGTACTTCGTACGGGACGAGGAGGCGGCCGAGGCCGCGTTCCGGGCGACACCGCCGCCGGCCCGCTGGAGACTGGCGATGAACGCGTACTACTACGCCTTCGTTCCGATGCTGCTCGGCATCGCGTACCTCGCGGCCGGCATCAAGAAGACCCTCGGCCATCTGACCGAACACCCGCAGCCGGGGCCTGCGTTGGCGCTCGCGGGCGGGGTGGCGCTGTTCCTCGCGGGCGACGCGGCCTTCCGTACGGCTCTTCGACTGCGGCCGGTTCGCCACCGCGCGGCCGGTGCCGTCCTCGCCCTGGCCACCGCCGGGGCCGGCGTCCGTATGCCGGCCTACGGCGAACTCCTGCTGCTGGTCTGCGTGTTGGCGGGGATGCTGGCGGTGGAAGCCCGGTCCTGCGTCACGGCGACGCCGGACGCCGGTCCGTCCGGGACGTGACAGCGTCCGGTCAGGTCTCGGTGCGGTGGCGGTACGAGTGCCGGGTGTGCTCGGTGTGCTCGCGCATCAGCCGGCCGGCCCGCTCCGCGTCCCCGTCCCTGATCGCGAACACCAGGTCCGAGTGTTCGCTCCAGGAAGTGCCGCCGCGCAGCCGGGCCACGGGGGTGTAGTACCAGCGGACGCGCCGGTCGACCTGGGCGGCCAGCTCCGCGAGCACCGCATTGCCGGCCAGCTCCATGACCTTGGCGTGGAAGGCCGTGTTGAGCGCCACGGCACGGGTCACGTCGTCGGCGGCGACCGCCGTCCGGCCCTCCTTCACGATGTCGAAGAGGGCCTCGACCCCCTCCTCGCCGGCGTTGAGGGCCGCCAGCCGGGCCGCCTCCGCCTCCAACAGGGTGCGGACCGTGAGCAGCTGGTCGGCCTCCTCCTGGGTCGGCTCGTGCACGAAGGCGCCCTGCGCGGGCCGCAGATCGACCCAGCCCTCGGTGTTGAGCCGCTGCAACGCCTCGCGTACCGGCTGCCGGGAGACACCGAGGTACCCGGCGAGTTCGCTCTCGACCAGATGCTGGCCGGGTTGCAGGGCGCGGGTGGTGATGAGTTCCAGCAGCGCCTCGTAGACGCGCTCGCGCAGCGGTCCGGGACGTTCCAGCTTCGGCATCGACCCCTGCGGTAGTCCGGTCGACAACATCGCGGTCCCCCTCCTGGGCAGCGCTGGCGCGTGAACCCTGGACGCTCGGTATCGATGAGCTCGATATCGTGTCTTTTGTCTGCAGTCTACGGTGTACAACATCCGGGCTGCCGGTATACAGAATCCCGCCGTGTGCACCGGCTGCGCCCGCTCACGGGCAGCGTACGACCTGCCCGGCGTACGAGAGATTGCCGCCGAAGCCGAACAGCAGCACCGGGTCGCCGGTGCTGAGCGCTCCCTGCTCGATCAGCTTGGAGAAGGCGAGCGGGACACTGGCCGCCGAGGTGTTGCCGGATTCGGTGACATCGCGGGCGACCACCGCGTTGACGGCACCGAGCTTCTCCGCCAGCGGTTCGATGATGCGCAGGTTCGCCTGGTGCAGGACGACGCCCGCTAGGTCCGCCGGGGCCACGCCGGCCTTCTCACAGGCGCGCTGCGCGATGGCCGGCAGCTGGGTGGTGGCCCAGCGGTAGACGCTCTGTCCCTCCTGCGCGAACCGCGGTGGTGTGCCCTCGATCCGTACCGCGTGCCCCATCTCCGGCACCGACCCCCACAGCACCGGCCCGATCCCCGGCTGCTGCCCCGGCGCGCAGGCCTCGACCACGGCGGCTCCGGCGCCGTCGCCGACGAGGACACAGGTGCTGCGGTCGCTCCAGTCGGTGACGTCGGACATCTTGTCGGCGCCGATGACCAGCGCCCGGCGAGACGCGCCGGCCCGGACGGTGTGGTCCGCCGTGGCCAGCGCGTGGGTGAACCCGGCGCACACCACGTTGACGTCCATCGCGGCCGGCTGCGGGATGCCGAGCCGGGCCGCGACCCGGGCGGCGGTGTTCGGGGAACGGTCGATCGCCGTCGAGGTGGCGACCAGGACCAGGTCGATGTCGCCGGGGGTGAGACCGGCGGCGGCGAGGGCCTTGGCTGCGGCGTGCGCGGCCAGCTCGTCGACCGGCTCGTCGGGACCGGCGATGTGCCGGGTCCTGATGCCGACCCGGCTGCGGATCCACTCGTCGCTCGTGTCTACCAGGCCCGCGAGGTCCTCGTTGGTGAGCACCCGGGCGGGCTGGTAGTGACCGATGGCGGCGATGCGCGAGCCGTTCATGGCGGGGGTCCCTCGTTTCCGTCGTAGCGGGATGCACCAGTCTGATCAGTGACTGGCGAGTACGACGGCAGGTGAAGCCACAGGAATCGGGCGCCCGCGTTGTCGGCTTCGCTCAGGCCCTCGGACGCCCGAGCACTCACCCCGTGAACAGCTGGGTCGCCTTGTGTACGAGTTCGTGGATCCCGTATGCGAGGGGTGCTCCGACCCACAACGAGGCGAGGGTGATCAGGCCCCGCCGGCTAGGCGGGCTGCTGTCGCTGGGCATCTGCGGCCTCCCTCGAGGCGGGGACGTGATGGCGGGTGTGGACGGGGCGGACGAGTTCGTTGGCGACGAAGCCGACGACGAGCAGGCCGATCATGATGCCGAACGACAGCCCGTACAGCGACGGGCCGTGTTTGCCGGCCTCCTTCTGCCGGTCGGCGACTCGGCCTGTGTACTGCGAGCGCAACCTCACGGTCCATGTGCAGGACAATGAGATCGTGAGGGTCACCTCACCGCACGACAACCTGGTGACCCACGGCAATCTCTGCATCAAGGGCCGTTTCGGCTACCAGCACGTACAGAACCGGGGCTGATCAGGACATGGGACGAGTCACGGAACGACGCAAGGTCCTCCGCATCCGGGACGGGGCGGTCTCCACCCGGCCGGACACGCTCGTCGCCGAGGAACCCCTGGAGATCCGGCTGAACGGCAAGCCGCTCGCGATCACCATGCGCACACCGGGCGACGACTTCGCGCTGGCGGCGGGGTTCCTGGTGAGCGAGGGTGTACTGGCGACTGCATACGATCTGCAGAACATCGTCTACTGTGCGGGGGCGACCGTGGACGGCTCAAACACCTACAACGTCGTCGACGTGAAGACCGCACCGGGTGTCGCTCTGCCGGACTTCACGCTGGAGCGGAACGTCTACACGTCCTCCTCGTGCGGCCTGTGCGGCAAGGCCAGCCTGGACGCCGTCCGTACGACCGCGCGCTTTCCGATCGCCGATACTCCCCCGCTGCGGGTCACCCCGGAGTTGCTGGCGAGTCTTCCGGAGCGGCTGCGGGCGGCCCAGCGGGTGTTCGACCGTACCGGAGGCCTGCACGCGGCAGCGCTGTTCACCGAGGGCGGGGAGCTGCTGGACATACGCGAGGACGTGGGCCGCCACAACGCGGTGGACAAGCTGGTCGGGCGGGCCCTGCAGAACGGCGACCTGCCGCTGTCGCGGACGATCCTGCTCGTCTCCGGGAGGGCCTCGTTCGAGCTGGCGCAGAAGGCCGTGATGGCGGGCATCCCCATGCTAGCGGCGGTGTCGGCGCCGTCATCGCTGGCGGTGGACCTGGCCGCCGAGACGGGGCTGACCCTGGTGGGTTTCCTGCGGGGCAGCTCGATGAACGTATACGCGGGCGAGGACCGCATCGCCCTGCGGGAGGCGACCGCCCAGCGCTGAGGCACTCCCCGCGGCACGGCGACGGGCCCCGGCCGACGGGGAACGCCCCCTGCGCCGGCGGGCCCCCTCAGCCGGGGGCTGCGCCGCTACGACGAACGCCGCGATCAGGGGTGAACGGGGGCCGACCTTCAGGCGAGGAAGGCCTGATCGGGTTCGGCATCCGGCACGGGCACGGCACGTATGCGCGGCCCGTTCGAGGCGGCGCCGGTTCCCGTCAGTCAGAGTCTGCAACTGACATACGCTGCCGATGAGTTGATGTCCGGCTTCGGTGATGTCGGGGGCGATCCGGCCGGGCGTCGTGGACGCGGGCGGCGCGCCGGTCTGGGCGGTCAGGTGGACCTGAGGCGACCAAGTCGAGGTCGTAGCCGAGGTCGGCGGCGGCCCGGGCGGTGGACTCTACTGCGAGGTTGGTGGAGATGCCGCCGAACACCAGGGTGGTGACGCGGCGTTCGCGCAGCCGCTTATCCGGGCCGGTGCCCTGGAAGGCGCCGATGGTCCGCTTGGCCACCTCCACAGGTCGCCGTGCCCCGCGAGGCCGGGGACGAGGGCACTGCGGGCGGCTGTTCGGCGACCGAGGGCGTTCGACCCGGACGAGGACGGCAGGTGCTCCAGCGGCGCGAAAGGTGTGCGCCAACTCCTCGGCGGCGCCAAGCGCTTCGGTGCCTTTGCGGGGCTCCAGGGGCAGCGGGACGTCGCGTTCCACCAGGTCGACGAGGATCGGGGCGGTGCGCTGCGGATCGGGCAGCACATGAGCCGCGGTCATGACGAAACGTCAGCCGCGGTCAGCCGCCCGTGCCGGAAATCCGGATCAACAGCCCCATGAACTGGTCGCGTTCGGCGGCCGACAGCGGGGCGAGCAACTCGTCGTTGGCAGCGCGGGCCGCCTTCTCGCAGCGGGCGAGGAGGCGGGCACCGTCGCTGGTGAGGGACACGGCGTTCTTGCGCCGGTCCTTGAGGTCGGGGGCGCGGACGACATGGCCGGCGGACTGCAGGTCATTGAGCACGCCGACCAGGTCCTTGGGGTCCAGGCCCACGCTGCGGCCGAGGTCGGCCTGGGCGACCGGCTGGAGGTCGCGGACGGCGGAGAGGACCACGTGGTGCCACATCTTCTGACCCTCGGCCGCGAGGGCGTCGGCGACCAGGGCACGCCCCCGGCCGGCGACGCGGCCGAGGAGCCAGCTGGGCAGGGAGCGGATCGCGGGCAGGGGTGCTTCGGCCATGTGGGCAGCGTATACCGAGAACCGTTGGACGCCCCCACGAATCTCCGCTACCGTTGGGGCTCCCAACAAATTCATGGGTGTTACCAACGATCGATGTGCCGGATTACCGGCCTGGAGGTATGTGTGATGCGTCGCGTCCGATACGAGTCCACCGGCGGCCCGCTGTTCCTCGAGGAGACCTCCGTCCCCGAACCCGGTCCCGGCGAGCTGCTGGTGCGCTGCGCGGCCGTCGGCGTCACCCTGCCCGTGGTGCGGAAGGTCACCGAGGCCGCCGAGCCGATCCCGCTCGGTGGGGAGATCGCCGGCGAGGTGGTGGCGGCCGGCGAGGGCGTGACCCGATACCGGCCGGGCGACCGGGTGACCGGGCTGTGCTTCGGACACGGATACGCCGACTTCGCCCTGCTGCACGAGGCCATGGCCTCCCCGATACCGGACGGCGCGGACGCCGTGGACGCGATCGCGCTCGTGCGCAGCGGCCTGGTGGCGTTCGGGGCACTGGAAGCGGCGCGCCCGGTGCCGGGCGAGGCGGTGCTCGTCACGGCGGCGGCGAGCGGGGTCGGGCACCTCGCCGTGCAGCTGGCGCGGGCGCGGGGTGCGGGGCGGGTGGTGGGGGCGGTATCCGACCCGGGCAAGGCGGACTTCGTCCGCTCGCTCGGCGCGGACGACTGTATTCAGTATGGCGACGACAGTTGGGGGGATCCCGTCGACTGTGTCCTGGATGCCGTCGGCGGTGACCTGCTCACTCCCGCCCTCGCCGCCCTGGCTCCGCACGGCCGCCTCGTCGCCTACAGCTCCGGCGGTGGCACCCTTCGGGCGTATGACCTGCTGGTGGGCGCCAAGTCGGTGATCGGATTCCAGATGGCTCTGATCGCCCGCGGCCGGCCGGACGTGTACGAGCAGTGGCGCAAGGAGCTGTGGCGGCTGTTCGCCGAGGGCGCCCTGAAGCCCGCCGTGCACGCCGAGTTCGCGCTGGAGGACGCGGCGAAGGCGCACGAGGTGATCGAGCGGCGGGCCAACCTCGGCAAGGTCGTGCTGCGCCCGTAGTCCCTTCGCGCGCACCCCTTGTGCTGCACGCTTCTTGTGGGGCGGTCTGGCCCCAACTACCTTCGATGGGGCGCACGTTGGACATGGGATGTCCGGATGTCCAGATGCCCGGCCGACGAAGGGCAGGTCCCACCATGCCGTCAGGTCTACGCGCCCGCCTCAGAGCCGCACTCGCCGTCGCCGTCACCACGGCGGCGGTCCTCGCAGCGTTCCTCCCCGGCACCACGGCCCACGCCCAACCGGGCGCCGCAACGGCCGAGTTCCAGCAGCAGATTCTCTTCAAGGCCGCCCAGGACCCCGGCTACGCCTGTTTCCGCATCCCGGCGATCGTGCGGACGACGGACGGCACCCTGCTGGCGTTCGCCGAGGGCCGGGTCCTCAACTGCGGTGATGCCGCCGACATCGACATCGTGCTCAAGCGCTCCGCCGACGGCGGCCGCACCTGGGGCCCGCTGCAGGTGGTCAGCGAGGGCGCCGGTGACACGCACGGCAATCCGGCGCCGGTCGTGGACCGCGAAACGGGCCGGATCTGGCTTGCGGAGACGTACAACACGGGCCGCACCGACAGCTCCAGCTGCTCTATCCCCTGCGACCGCACCCCGCATCTGCAGTACAGCGACGACGACGGCCGGAGCTGGTCCGTGCCGCGCGATCTGAGTCCGGAGATCCTGCCCGCCGACTGGAACTCCTGGTACGCGACCGGGCCGGTGCACGGCATCCAGCTCACCCGGGGGAGGTACGCGGGCCGGCTGGTCTTCGGGGTCAACACCGAGACCTGGGACGGCAGCCGGGTCACCGCCAACCACGCGGCGCTGATCGTGAGCGACGACCACGGCGGCCACTGGCGGATCGGCGCCACGGACACCTGGCCCATCGCCGACGACGGCACCTTCCGGCAGAAGCCGTCCGAACTGGCCCTCGCCGAGCGCGCCGACGGCTCGATCCTGGTCAGCGGCCGGGAGCAGGACGGCACCGACCTCGGCCACCGCACCCAGGCCGTCAGCCGCGACGGCGGTAGCAGCTTCACCGCCCCCTTCCACGACCTGCCCGACCTGTACGCCCCGCAGGTCCAGGGTTCCCTGCTGCGCCTGGGCGACCGGCTGCTGCTCGCCTGCCCCGCCGACCCCGACCGGCGGCGGACGATGATGATCCGCTCCTCCTACGACGGCGGCCGGACCTGGGACAGCGTGGACCGCGGCACGGTCGTGACCACCGACTGGTCCGGCTACTCGGACCTGGTCCGCGCCGACGGGGACACGGTGGGCCTGATCTACGAGGGCGGGGCGGTGGACGCGCGCGACGAGATCCGCTTCGCCCGCTTCACCGAGGACTGGCTCGCCCCGCGCCGCGGCCCCGACCCGGTCACCGCCGACCGGGCCCCGCACGCCCGCCCGGCGGCGGTGCTCGGCGGCGCGGAGGAGACGGACGGGGTCTTCGGCGGGGCGCTGGAGTTCGACGGCACCGACGACGCCGTACGCCTGCCGTTCCGCAGCGGGCTGCCCCTGGGGGCCAAGGACTTCACGGTGTCCCTGTGGTTCCGGTACACAGCCACGACCGGCGAGCAGCCGCTGCTGTGGATGGGCGGGGCCGGCACCACCCAGCCGCAGGTGTGGGTGCGCGGCGAGCCGGCGAACCACCGGATCCAGGGGCTGATCACGGTGCGGGACGGGGCGATCGCGCCGCAGACTGTCTACGTTCGTACGGATACTGCATACAACGACGGCCAGTGGCATCACCTGGCGTTGCGCCGGGGCGGAGGGCGGCTGTCGTTGTTCGTCGACGGTATGCAGTCGTCCGTCGACGACATACCGGGGACGGTCAGCCGTAACTCCCCCTTCGGTGTGCACATCGGTCAGCGCATGGACAGCCGGGCCTTCTTCACCGGCGCGATCGACGAGGTGCACGTCTGGGGCCGGGCGCTCACCGACGAGGAGCTGTCGGATCCGAAGGCGCTCAGGTCAGCGAAGGACACGGTCCTGTGGCTGCCCCTGGACCGCGTCCGCGGCTGACGCGCCCGGAGCGTCCGGGGCGTCCGGGGCGTCCGGGGCGTCCTCCGGATCCCGGGCGCGCCGCTTGGCGATGACCGCGCACACCATCAGCTGCATCTGGTGGAACAGCATCAGCGGCAGCACGGCGAGGGAGGCCTGCGCCCCGAACAGGACGCCGGCCATGGGGAGACCGGAGGCCAGGGATTTCTTAGAGCCCGCGAACTGGATGGCGATGCGGTCCTCGCGGCCGAAGCCGAGCGCCCGGGCGCCGTACCAGGTCAGCAGCAGCATGACGGCGAGCAGGACGGCCTCGACGGCGAGCAGCGCGCCCAGCCGTGCCGGGCTGACCTGGTGCCAGATGCCGCGGGCTATGCCCTCGCTGAAGGCGGTGTAGACGACCAGCAGGATCGAGCCGCGGTCGACCAGGCCGAGCACCTTCTTGTGCCGGGCCACGAAGCCTCCGATCCAGCGCCGCAGCACCTGCCCGGCGAGGAACGGCACCAGCAGCTGCAGCACGATCTTGATCAGTGAGTCGGCGGAGAACCCGCCCCCGCTGTTGCCGAGCAGTCCGGCCGCGAGCAGCGGGGTGACCACTATGCCGATGAGTGAGGAGAAGGACCCGGCGCAGATCGCCGCCGGTACGTTTCCGCGGGCGATCGAGGTGAACGCGATGGACGACTGGATCGTGGACGGCACCAGCGTCAGGAACAGCAGCCCCTGGTAGAGCGGCTGGGTCAGCAGTCCCGGCACCAGTGCCCGCGCGGCCAGCCCGAACCCGGGGAAGAGGATGAAGGTGCAGGCCAGCACGGTGGCATGGAGCCGCCAGTGGCGCAGTCCGTCCAGTGCCTCCCGGGTGGAGAGCCGGGCGCCGTAAAGGAAGAAGAGGAAGGCGATCGCGGCCGTCGACGCGCCCGAGGCCACGTCGGAGGCGGCGCCCCGGGCCGGCAGGAGCGCGGCGAGGCCCACCGTCCCGAGCAGCAGGACGATGTACGGGTCGATCGGCATCCAACGCGGCGGGCGCAGGCGTTTCACAGTGCTCCGATTGCTGTACGGGGTCGGTACTGGGGTGTCGCTTTCCGGGCCCGCAGGGCCTCCTCCATCGTCCCCCTCTCCACGCCGATCGGGAATCCCGCACACCACTCTGACTGTCATCATGAAATGGGATAACGCCGTAGCCTGGAGGTGTGTACGACCCGGCGCAGCTGCGCACTTTTCTCTCCGTGGCCCAGACGCTCAGCTTCACTCAGGCCGCGCGCCGGCTGGGGCTGCGCCAGTCCACGGTCAGCCAGCATGTGCGCCGGCTGGAGGACGCGGCCGGGCGGCAGCTGTTCACCCGGGACACCCATTCGGTGGAGCTGACCGAGGACGGCGAGGCGATGCTGGGCTTCGCCCGGCGGATCCTGCAGGTGCACGAGCAGGCCACGGCGTTCTTCACCGGCACCCGGGTGCGGGGCCGGCTGCGGTTCGGGGCGTCGGAGGACTTCGTGCTCACCAGGCTGCCGGAGATCCTGGAGGGCTTCCGCCGCGACCATCCCGAGGTCGACCTTGAGCTGACGGTGGAGTTGTCGGGCACCCTCCACGAGCAGCTGGCCGCCGGGAAGCTCGACCTGGTGCTGGCCAAGCGGCGCCCGGAGGATCCCGGTGGCGCGCTGGTCTGGCGCGACGACCTGGTGTGGATCGGCGCCGAGCGGCTGCGCCTGGACGCCGACCGGCCCGTGCCGCTGATCGTGTATCCGCCGCCCGGCATCACCCGGGCCCGTGCGCTGGAGGTGCTGGAGCGCGAGGGCCGGGCGTGGCGGATCGTGTGCACCAGCGGCAGCCTCAACGGGCTGATCGCGGCGGCACGTGCCGGGCTCGGGGTGATGGCCCACTCCCGGCGCCTGACGCCGCCCGGCCTGTTCCGGCTGCCGGAGCGGTCCGGCCTGCCCGGCCTGGGCAAGGTCGACTTCGTGCTCGTCCACGGCCGCCGAAGGGGCGCGGCGGAGGGGGCCGCGAACGCGCTGGCGGCGGCGGTGCTGGCGGGTGGGGAACGCCTCAGCCGGCGGGGCGGCTGAGGTCCGTCGCCCGAGGTCGGTCAGCGGGGCATCGGGTAGGTGAGTTCTTGACCTGGCGCAGCAAGGGCGTGGTCTCCACGTGCTGGACGCCGGCCAGGCCGCCGAGGGAGCCGCTGAGGTAGGTGTACAGACCGGCAGTGCTGCGGAACAGCGCGGTGCAGGGTCTCGGCGCGGCGGCGATGTTCGCGACGACCCTGCCGCTGCTGGGCTCGGTCTACCAGGGGCGGCAGCGGTCGGCGGCGCTCGGCGTGTGGGGCGCGGTCAGCGGTGGGGCAGCGGCGGTCGGGCCGGTGCTCGGCGGGCTGCTCACCGAGGGGCCGGGCTGGCGGTGGATCTTCTTCGTGAACCTTCCGGTGAGCGTGCTGGAGGTGTGGCTGACGCTGCGGGTGGTCCCGGAGTCGCGCGGGGCGCGCGGGATGAGCGTCGACTGGGCGGGTACGGCGGCGTTCGCGGTGTTCGCGGGCGGTGCGACGTCGCGGTGGTGCGTGCCGGTGAGGACGGCTGGACGGCGGCGACGCTGACGGCGTTCGCGGTGGCGGCGCTGGCGCTGGCGGTGTTCGTGCTGGTGGAGCGGCGGGTGGCGCATCCGCTGCTGGATCTGTCGCTGCTGCGCCGGCCGGCGTTCGTCGGTGTGATGGTGGGCTCGTTCGCCTTCAACGGGGTGGCGTTCGGCGGGATCCCCTATCTGTCGCTGTGGATGCAGACTCTGCTGGGCCTCACTCCGGTGCGCGGCGGGCTGACGCTGCTGCCGATGACGGTGGTGTCGATGCTGGTGGCGGTGCGGTGGGGCGGCTGCTGCATGGGGTGCCGGCCTGGCTGACGGTCGCCGGCGGGCTGCTGCTGATCGCCTCGGGCACGCTGTGCCAGGCGGTGCTGGACGCGGGCTCCGGCTGGACGGCGCTGGTGCCCGGGTTCGTGCTGGTGGGGGCCGGCACCGGTTCGTCGTACCGACCGTGTCGGGGGCGGCGCTCGCCGCGGTGCCGCCGGAGCGGGCCGGGATGGCGGGGGGCGCGGTGACACGGTCCGGCAGCTCGGGTACGCGCTGGGCGTGGCCGTCTTCGGCACCGTGCTCACCTCCCGGATGGCCGGCGCGCTGCCGGGCGGCGCGGCCCACGCCCTGGCCGGGGGCGGAGCCGGTGCGCTGCGCGGCGGCTTCCCGGAGCACACGCTGCGCGCCGCGTTCGCTTCGGGCCTGAACGGCGCGCTGGTGATGGCGGGGGTGGCCGGCATGGCTGCGGGCGTGCTGGTGCTGCTGCTGGTGCGAAGGGGCCGGCCGGTGCCGCGGAAGCCGTCCGGCGTGCAGCCGCAGCAAGTGGTACCGGTCCACCGGTGACCCCGCCCGGCCCGGCCGAGGGCGGTACTCGCAGCCGCTCTCGCGCGGGCGCGTCCGCCGGACCGGACGGTGCCCCGTGTGCAGTGATGGGTACGGTATGCACGGTAATCGCCGCGTACAGATTCGGTGGAGATTACGGCACCGAAACTTACTGACCCGTCAGTATCGTGTCCGGCCCTTCCCCATGTGCGGGCATTTTCCGGTCACCCGTGGGGAGAAACGTGAGGTTTGCTCGGTTTCCTACCCCCTCCCGCCCGGTGACGGGGTGGGGTAGCTTTCACCGCGCTGTGCCGCGTATCACGGGCGTGACCAAGCAGCGAGGATCGGGGAGCGAGGTTTGCGCGAGTTCACCAACCCGCCGCTCACGTCGGCGCCGCCGGTGGGCGGTCTGGCCGATGTGGTCTTCGAGCATGCCCGGACGGATCCCGCACACATCGCCCTCGGCCGCAAGGACGCCTCCGGGCAGTGGCGGGAGGTGACCTCCGGCGAGTTCCGCGACGAGGTCCTGGCCCTCGCCAAGGGCCTGCTCGCGCGCGGCATCCGCTTCGGCGACCGCGTCGCGATCATGTCCCGCACCCGCTACGAGTGGACCCTGTTCGACTTCGCGCTGTGGTCGATCGGCGCCCGGGTGGTGCCGGTCTACCCCACGTCCTCGGCCGAGCAGTGCTTCTGGATGCTCTACGACGCCGAGGTGTCCGCGGCGATCGTGGAGCACGAGGACCACGCGATGACCATCGCCACCGTCATCGACCGCCTCCCGCAGCTGCGCCAGCTGTGGCAGCTGGACGCGGGCTGTGTGCAGGAGCTGTACGACGCCGGGGCGCACCTGGACGACGAGCTGGTCGACCGGCACCGGCAGGCGGTCACCCCGGAGTCGGTCGCCACCATCATCTACACCTCCGGCACCACCGGCCGCCCCAAGGGCTGTGTCCTTACGCACGCCAACTTCATGTACGAGGCGGACACCATGATCCAGCGGTGGCAGCCGGTGTTCCACACCAAGAAGGACGACGAGGCCTCCACCCTGCTGTTCCTGCCGCTCGCGCATGTCTTCGGGCGAATGGTGGAGGTCGCCGCGATCCGCGGCCGGGTCCGCTTCGGGCACCAGCCGCAGCTGAACGCCGCCGCCCTCCTGCCCGACCTGCAGGCCTTCAGGCCGACCTTCATCCTCGCGGTGCCGTACATCTTCGAGAAGGTGTTCAACGCGGCCCGCCGGAAGGCGGAGAAGGAAGGCAGGTCCGGGCCGTTCGAGAAGGCCGTCGACATCGCGGTGAAGTACGCGGAGGCCGTGGAGGCCAAGGCGTGGGGCACCGGGCCCGGCCCGTCGGCGGGGCTGCGCATGCAGCACCAGCTGTTCGACAAGCTCGTGTACGCCAAGGTCCGCGCGGCGATGGGCGGTCGTATACGGAATGCGATGTCCGGTGGTTCGGCGATGGACCGCCGGCTGGGGCTGTTCTTCGCGGGCGCCGGCGTGCAGATCTACGAGGGCTACGGTCTGACCGAGTCGACGGCCGCGGCCACCGCCAACCCGCCCGAGCGCACCCGCTACGGCACCGTCGGCCAGGCCATCCCCGGCGTGACCGTGCACATCGCCGACGACGGCGAGATCTGGCTGCACGGCGGCAACGTCTTCCAGGGCTACCTCAACAACCCGAAGGCCACCGACGAGACCCTGCACGAGGGCTGGCTGGCCACCGGCGACCTCGGCTCCCTCGACGAGGACGGCTATCTGACCATCACCGGCCGCAAGAAGGAGATCCTGGTGACCTCCGGCGGCAAGAGCGTCTCCCCCGGTGTGCTGGAGGAGCGGGTCCGCGAGCATCCGCTGGTCAACCAGTGCATCGTCGTCGGCAACGACCGCCCCTACATCGCCGCCCTGGTCACCCTGGACCAGGAGGCCGTGGAGCACTGGCTGCAGATGCGCGGGAAGCCGCGGATGACCCCGGCCGAGCTGGTGTGCGACCCGGACCTGGAGACGGAGGTGCGGCGGGCGGTGGTCGCCGCCAACACCCTCGTCTCGCAGGCCGAGTCCATCCGCACCTTCCGCATCCTCGCGCAGCCGTTCACCGAGGAACACGGCCTGCTCACCCCGTCGCTGAAGCTGAAGCGGAAGGCGATCGAGAAGGCGTACGGCAACGAGGTCGAGGCCCTCTACCGGACCTGACCCGGTGCGCGGTCAGGAATGCGTCGCGGGGCGTGATCGTTGACGATGGAAGTACCACCTGTCGACAACCGAAGGATCAAGAAGCTCGTGAGCAGCAAGGTCCCTCCGATCATCCTCAACAACGGCGTCGAGATGCCCCAGCTGGGCTACGGCGTCTGGCAGGTGCCGGACGACGAGGCCGAGCAGGCCGTCGCCACGGCACTGGAGGCCGGGTACCGCAGCATCGACACAGCGGCGATCTACGGCAACGAAAAGGGCACCGGCAAGGCCATCGCCGCCTCCGGTCTGCCCCGCGACGACATCTTCGTCACCACCAAGGTCTGGAACAGCGACCAGGGGTACGACTCCACGCTGCGCGCCTTCGACGCGTCGCTGGAGAAGCTGGGTCTCGACTACGTCGACCTGTATCTGATCCACTGGCCGCTGCCCTCCCGCGGTGCCTACATCGACACCTACAAGGCGTTCGAGAAGCTGCTCGGCGACGGCCGGGTCCGCGCCATCGGCGTGTCCAACTTCCTTCCCGAGTACCTGCGGCGGCTGATCTCCGAGACCTCGGTCGTCCCGGCGGTCAACCAGATCGAGCTGCATCCGCATCTGCAGCAGCACGCCGCCCGCGCGTTCCACGCCGAGCAGGGCATCGCGACCGAGGCCTGGTCGCCGCTCGGCCAGGGCAAGGGCCTGCTGGAGGTCCCGGCGATCGTCGCCATCGCGCAGAAGCACGGGCGTACGCCGGCGCAGGTCGTGCTGCGCTGGCATATCCAGCTCGGCAATGTCGTGATCCCGAAGTCCGTGACGCCGTCCCGGATCAAGGAGAACATCGAGGTCTTCGGCTTCAGCCTGGACGACGAGGACCTCGCGGCGATCAGCGCGCTCAACGAGGACCGGCGGCTGGGCCCCGACCCGGCCACCTTCGACATGGCCTGACCCCCCGCGCGCCACGGCCGTCCACGCCGCCTGCCCGGCGGCACGGGCGGCCGTCCGCGTTCCGGGGACCGGGGCCGCCGCGTGCCATGTCACCGGCCGGGGGCCGTGCGAGCACACTCGCGACAAGGACCGGGAGACGGCGGCCCGGGTCAACAGGCCGCGTGCTTCCGGATGCGCCCGCGCGCCGCGCGGCCACTGCGACCGTGCCGACCCCGGCCCTCGCGGCTGCGCCGCCCTCACAACGCCGACCCTCACCCGCACAGCGCCCCGCCCACCCCGCTCGGCGGCGCGCTCCGCCGTTCAGTCGCCCCGTACGTCCGCGTGCAGGACCTCGAACTCCTCCAGGGCGATCACCGTGGCGTGCGCCTTGGCCGTGCCCTCGCGGCGGATCGCGGCCTGACGGGCGCGGGCAGCGGCGAGTGAGGCGCGGTCGGTGAAGAGGACGCCGGTCATGCCACGGCCGCGTTCGCGGTCCAGGAAGAGGGCCGCCCCGGCGAATCCCGGCAGTGTCTCCAGCCGGGGCAGCACGCCGGCGTGGAAGGTGTCGGCGGCGAGGTCCGCGTCCGCCGGTTCGAACGCGAGCCGGGTGAGCCGCAGGCCGCCGCCGGAGAGGGTCCGTTGCCCGGCGTGGAAGACGGCGGCCTCGTAGTTCTCGACCGCGACGGTGTCGGCGAAGGGCTGCAGCAGCTCCGGCCGCCGCGCGCTCATCACCTCGTCGCTGACGCGCCGCGCGTCCGCGGACTCCCACCAGCTGACCGTGAGCAGTTTGCCGAGGTCACGGTCGACGAAGACGCCCGCTCCCCGGTAGCCGGGGCGCTCCTCCAGCAGGTCGTGCCCGCGGGTGTTCAGGGCCCGGACGGCCGTGTCCAGCTGCGCCGGATCGCCGGTCGCGTACACCGTGCGTACGAACATGCGCCTCGCCTCCCGGGGCCGTGACCGTGTCGGCCGCCAGTGGCCGACCTGTCCGCACTGGCCGTTTTCTTCAGTCTTGCCATGGTCACAAATCACCGCAATACGCGAGGGTTTCACCGGTTCGCCCCGGCGGAGTTGACGAGGACATGCATACAGGCCCACGGTGAATGGCATTCCATAAGGAAACTTTCCTAACAGAAGGGCTTCCCGCTGTGCGCCTTCGAACCCTGCCCCTCGCCGCGGCCTCGGCAGCCGCGCTGCTCACCGCCGGAGTCCTTCCGGCGCACGCCTCCGCCCGCTCCGCGGCGCGCTCCGCCCCGCGCCGCGCCCAGGAGGGCTCGGTCAGTGCGGCCGACCTGCTCGCCAAGGTGACGTCCTGTTCACAGATATCGAACGGCATGTACAAGACGGACGACGAGACATCGGCCACCGTCCCCGTGTGCGGCAAGAACGGCGCGGTGTTCTGGAAGGCCGACATGGACGTCGACTGCGACGGCCAGCGCACCGCCTACTGCAACGAGGACCACGACCCCTGGTACCAGGACGACACCGCCTTCCACCAGTCCGACGGCAAGCCGCTGAAGGCGGAGTCGCTGCCGTACGTCGTGGTCCCCGGCTCCAGCAGCATCTGGAACTACGCCGGCGCCGGCATCAAGGGCGGCGGAGTGGTCGCGGTCATCTACCGCGACAAGGTGGAGTACGCCGTCGTCGGCGACACCGGCCCCACGCAGCTCATCGGCGAGGCGTCGTACGCCACCGCCAAGGCCCTCGGCATCGACCCCGACCCGGCCCACGGCGGCGTCGACTCGGGCGTGACCTACATCCTGTTCAAGAACTCCAAGGTCTCCCCCATCGAGAGCCACGGCGCCGCGGCCTCCCTCGGGGACCAGCTGGCCAAACAGTTCCTCGCCGCCGGCTGACGACCCGCGTACGCCCGTCGAGCCGACCCGGCGGGCGTACGACCACGGCGTTGACGTCGTCAGACGGGCCGTACCGCCCGGTGCACCGTGTGGGCCGCCAGTACGAACACGTCGGGACGCCGGTGAGCGCTGCCGGGATCGGCGGGGTCGAGGAGACGGTCGAGGGTGGCGAGGTCGCCGGCGTCCAGGACGTCGGCGCTGACCTCCCGGGCCCGGGCCAGGGCGGCGACGACGAAGGCCCGGGCCCGGTCCGGGACGGGGGCGGGCACGTCGAGGAGGAAGCTGCGGGTGCCCGTGTGCTTCAGGCCCGCCGCGGCCAGCAGGGCGGCCCAGTCCTCCGTCTCGGCGACCGCGCCGGGCAACTCGGCGCGCATCCGGGCGAAGCGGTCCTCCTGGGCCGCGTCGATGCGGGCCTGCAGCCCGGGACGGCCGAAGCCGATGTCGCGGGGCAGGTAGCGGGCGGGCAGGCCGCCCTCCAGGACGGCCAGCGTGCCACCGGGCGCGAGCCGGGCGGCGAACGCGGCGAGCGCGGCCTTCTGGTCGCCGAGGTGGTGCAGGCTGCGGCCGGCCCACAGCAGGTCCGCCGGATAGTCCAACTCGGCCAGAACTGCGGGCAGTTCACCGGCGATGGTGCCGAAGCGGTCGGCGACGCCCTGGCGGGCGGCGCGGGCGCGGGCGCGCTCCAGCAGGGGCGCGGAGCCATCGACGGCCACCACCCGCGCGCCGGGGAACGTCTCCGCGATCAGGCAGGCGACGACCCCGGGTCCGCTGCCCACGTCCACGACCAGACCGGGCTCGGTCACTTCCTTCGCCAGCCAGGCCAGGGCCCGGGCGTACGCCGGACCGAACACCTCGGCCTCCGCCTCCAGCAGCGCCGCCATGGCGGCCCAGTCGGTGTCGCCCCCGTGGCCGTGGGCGTGGCCGTGCTGTCGGCGGGGGATGTGGTGGTCGTGTGCCATGGTGGTCAGCCTCTCGCTCGGGTGCGGCCAGCCTGCGACAGCGCACGGGGGCGGTGCCACCTTCCTTGCCGATGCCGCAAAAAATGCTCCGGTGCCGCAAGAAACTCGGATGCACGGGAGCCGGCCGGGCGGCCAGCATGGACCCGTGGACGACGGCCTTGTGACACGCTTCCTCACCGACGGCTTCGTGAAGATCGAAGGTGCCTTCCCCCCGCGCGTCGCCGCGGACTGCGCCCGGCTGCTGTGGCGGGAGACGGGGTACGCCCCGGACGACCCGAGCACCTGGAAGGAGCCGGTGGTCCGGCTGGGCGGCATGGCGCAGGGGCCGTTCGCGGCAGCCGCCAACTCCCCCGTACTGCACGAGGCGTTCGACCTGCTCGTCGGAGAGGGCCGGTGGGAGCCGCGGTATTCGCTGGGCACCTTCCCACTGCGGTTCCCGCACCCGGTCGAGCCGGACGACGCGGGCTGGCACATCGAAGGCAGCTATCTGCCCGAGGGCGAGCAGTGGTACTTCACCAACCTGCGCTCCAGGGACCGCGCGCTGCTGATGCTGTTCCTGTTCAGCGAGGTCACCGAGGCGGACGCGCCGACCCGGATCCGGACCGGCTCACACCTGGACGTGCCCCCGCTGCTGGAACCCTACGGCGAGGCCGGGGTGTCGGGCCTGGAGATCGCGCCGCAGCTCGTGCAGGCCTCGGCGCACCGCCCGCTCGCGTACGCCACCGGCCACCCCGGCGACGTCTACCTCTGTCATCCCTTCCTGGTGCACGCGGCCCAGCCGCACCACGGCACCCGGCCCCGCTTCATGGCGCAGCCGCCGCTGGATCCGGCGGTGCCGTACGAGCTGGACCGGACCGACGGGGCGTACTCGCCGGTGGAGCAGGCGATCCGCCGGGGCCTCGGCCGCTGACGGTCAGGGCCCCGGCGGACGTTCACCGCGCCGGAGTCACGACAGCGGCGGGTGGGCGTTCCCCATCAGCTGCTGGAACTGGGCGGAGAACCAGTGCCCGGCCAGCGGCGCGTTCGGCAGGGCACCGGACATGTTGTTGTTCCGGGCGTTGCCCGTGTACGTCGGGTCGCACATCCGGTCGAAGATCGAGACCTACCTCAAGGGCGGCGCCGCACCCGTCTTCACCTACCACCGCTTCTGGGCCCAGGCGGACATCGCCCTGGCCATGGGCTCGTACGCGGAGCTCCTCGAATCGTCCCCGCCGGTGCTCCGCGCGTACGGCTCCGGCGCCGGTCGACGGGGTCACACAAGAACCGGGCGCTCCCCACCCGCACAGGGGGACCGCCCGGTCGTCACGTCATGCCTGCTCGCGCTCGGAAGGACCCCCACCATGCGCAGACCGTGTTCTCCCGGCCGTGCTCGCCGTCGCTCACGGGGAAGGCGCCGCTCCCGCCCCTCAGCCCGCCACCGGTTTGCGGTAGGCGCGCAGCGCGAACACCGGGTCGGGCCGGGGGCGGTCCTGGTCCGGCAGGCGGGTCAGGCGGGTGGCGAAGTCCGCCGTTCGGGGATCACCCGGTGGCAGCAGGGTGAACCAGCCGCGGCGCAGGTCGGCGACGGTGGTGCGGGGGCTGCGGCCCTGGCCGATGCCGGGGAACACGGTGTCGCCGGCCGGCCGCAGCCCGTGCCGGACGGCGTGCGCGGTGACGGCGGCGGCGGCGTCCCGGGCGGGGCGGTGCGGGCGGGAGGCGAGGACGGCGTCGATGTCGCTGCCGACGTCGTGCGCCGCGGCCTTGTCGACGGTCGTGACGTACACCCCGCCGGGGCGCAGCACGCGGGCGCACTCGGCGACGATGGCCCGGACGTCCTCGGGGTCCGCCATCAGGTGCAGCAGCCAGATGCTGGTGACCGCGTGGAAGGTGCCGGTGCCGAAGGGCAGGCGGCGGCTGTCGGCCCGTACCACCGCACCCGGCAGCCGGGCGCCCGCCATGCGGACCATGGCGGGGGCGAGGTCCGCGCCCGTCACCCGTAGCGCGGGGCGGCCGGCGGCCAGCCGGCGGGTGACTGTGCCGGTGCCGCAGGCGATGTCGAGGAGACGGCCGGGGCCGTCGGGGATCAGGCCGAGGATCGCCTCGGTGGCCGCTGCGGCGCGGGCCTCGCCGCCCCGGGACGCGTCGTAGGCGTCCGCTTCTTGGTCGTAGTCGAGCACGCCCTCAGTGTGCGCCGTGGCCTGGGGCGATGTCCTCCACCCTGCGGGCGAGACCGAAGTCCTTCGCGGTGACGGCACCGCCCGCGCTGTGGGTGTGCACGCTGAGGGAGACGGTGTTGTAGCCGAGGCCGAGGTCGGAGTGGTGGTCCAGCTCGTCCTGGACGGCGGCGATGTGCATGACCAGCGCCGCCGCCGCGACATGCGAGGCGAGGCGGTAGGAGCGGGTGAGCCGGCCGGACTCCACCGACCAGCCGGGCAGTTCGGCGAGCCGGTCCTCGATCTCCTTCTGCGACAGCGGTTCGACGGCCATGGCCGGGGCTCCCTTCGGGGCGGCGGGAAGGAGGGGTACGCAATCAGCCTGCCACGCCGGCCGCGCGCGTACTCCGCCCGCGTCGGCCGCCTGCGCACGCCCTCCCCTGGTTCGGTCCTGCGCACACTCCCCCGCATGAGCCGCCCGCACACTCCGCCACGCCGGCCGGCCGCGCACTGCTCACATCAGCCGCGCGCGCACTCCGCGGCGAGGTCGTCGGCGAGTGCGGCGATCCTGGCCCGGCCCTCCACCTGGGCCACCCAGGTGTGCGGCAGGCCGGTGTCGCCGTGCCGGGCGCCCAGCAGGTTGCCGCAGATCGAGCCGGTGGAGTCGCTGTCGCCCGAGTGGTTGACGGCCAGCAGCAGGGCGCGTACGGCGACGGGCTCGGCGAGCGCGCAGTAGACGCCGATGGCGAGGGCCTCCTCGGCGACCCAGCCCGCGCCGAGGGACTCCACCTTCTCGGCCGTCGGTGCCCCGTCGGCGGCGAGTTCGAGGGCGGCGCGCAGGGCGGCCGTCGTCTCGGTGTGACCGCGGTGCCGTTCCAGCAGCCGCAGCGTGCGCAGCACCGCGCCCTCCAGGGAGTCCCCGGCGACCAGGTGGGCCACGATCGCGGCGAGGGCACCCGCCGCGTAGTAGCCGGTGGGGTGGCCGTGGGTGATCTGGGCACCGCGCGCGGCCATCGCGAAGGCGGCGTCGGCGGAGGCGGCCAGGCCGAAGGGGGCCGAGCGCATCATCGTGCCGCAGCCCTTGGAGTCGGGGTTGACCTCGCCCGGTGTGCCGTCGAGTGGCAGCGCGGGGTCGGGCGCGTACATCTGGGCGACGCCGGACAGGCAGGCGTTGCCCGGGGCGCGGCGGGCGTACAGCCAGGCCTCGGTGACCAGGCCGCCGGCCGGGACGCCGGGATACGACGGTGCCGGCTGCCCCGGGCCGGGCTGCGGCGGTGCCGACAGCGGCGCACCCGGCTGCGGCGATCCGGACAGCAGCGGACCTGGCTGCGGCGGGCCCGGCTGCGGCGGGCCCGGCTTGGACTGGGTCTCCAGCCAGCGCTCGTACGCCTGGCGCAGCAGCAGCGGCCAGGCGCCGCCGATGCCCTTCTCGCGTTCCCGGGCGTGCGCCTGGATGAGGGCCTCGACGGTGAACAGGGTCATCTGTGTGTCGTCGCTGATCAGGCCGACGGCGCCCTGCGCGCCGGGCACGAGACCGGTGACGCCGTGCCGGCCGTGCGAGGCGCGGATGCGGTCCAGGGAGGCGAACTCCACGGGGTAGCCGAGCGCGTCACCGAGTGCGCCGCCGAGGAGACAGCCGCGGACCCGGGCCCGGTACACGGCCGCGGTCTGAAGGGACGCCAGGGGGGACGAGATCCGCCACGGCTTCGACCACGGTTCGTTCATGGGTGGCTCCGCAACTCCTCGACTACGGTCGGACGTATGACCATTGTCGCTGCCGGCCCCGCCGCGTCCGCCACCGCCCCAGCCGCCCCGGTCGCCTCCGCCGTTTCAGCCGCTTCCGGCGTTTCAGCCGCTTCCGGCGTTTCAGCCGCTTCCGCCGCTTCCGCCGCTTCCGGCAAGGGCGTCGGCCCGCTGCTGCGCGCCTGGCGGGAGCGGCGCCGGATCTCCCAGCTGGAGCTGGCGCTGCGCGCCGACTCCTCGGCCCGGCACATCAGTTTCATCGAGACCGGCCGGTCGAGGCCGAGCGAGGAGATGGTGCTGCGGCTCGCCGAGCATCTGGACGTGCCGGTGCGCGAGCGCAACTCCCTGCTGCTGGCGGCCGGTTACGCCCCGTGCTATCCGGAGACCCCGCTGGACGACCCCGCGCTCGACGCGTTGCGCGACGGCATGGAGCGCCTGATCCAGGGCTACGAGCCCTACCCGGCGCTGGTGGTCGACGCCGGTTACACGGTCGTCGCCGCGAACCGGGGCATCGCGATGCTGCTGGAGGGCGTGCCGGAGAAGCTGCTGAGTCCGGCGCCGAACGCCATGCGGCTGACCCTGCACCCAGAGGGGCTGGCGCCGCGCATCCGCAATCTGCGCGAGTGGCGCGGGCATCTGCTGGCGCAGATGGAGCGGCAGATCGCCCTGGAGCGCTCGGAGCGGCTGCGCACCCTGTACGAGGAGGTGGCAGCCTACCCGGTGCCGCAGGAGGACGCGCCGGCCGGCGAGGCGGAGGAGCCCGTCGCGTACTTCGCGCTGCCGCTGCGCATCCAACTCGGCGGCCGGATCCTGTCGTTCGTGTCGTCGATCTCGACGTTCAACACGCCGATGGACGTCACGGTCGCGGAACTCGCCATCGAGACGTTCCTGCCGGCGGACCCGGCGACCGCCAAGTACCTGCACTCCCTGGCTGGTTGACGCCGACCCCGCCGCCCGGATCCTCCTCGGACCGGTGTGCGGGCGCGGATCGCATGGCAGACTGCCCGGGTACTTCGGCGCGTAAGGGGAGGGCGTGGCGTGAGTGAGCGGCGGGCTGCGCCCACCGTGGGCCAGGTGGTCCTCGGCAAGCGGTTGCAGGAGCTGCGGGAGGCGGCGGGCCTGGGCCGCGAGGAGGCCGCCCGGGTGCTCCGGGTGGCGCCCGCGACCGTACGGCGGATGGAGATGGCCGAGGTCGCGCTGAAGATCCCTTACGTGCAGGTGCTGCTGGACACCTACGGGGTGGCCGAGGAGGAGGCGGCCGCGTTCGTGCGGCTGGCCGAGGAGGCGAACGAGCCGGGCTGGTGGCAGCGGTTCCACGACGTGCTCCCGGACTGGTTCAGCCTGTACGTCAGTCTGGAGGGCGCCGCCCGGATCATCCGCTCCTACGAGCCGCACTTCGTCCCCGGACTGCTGCAGACCGAGGACTACGCGCGGGCGGTGCTGCAGGCCGGGACGATCGGGCAGACCTCTCCGCAGACCGTGGAACGGCATGTGTCGCTGCGCATGGAACGGCAGCGGCTGCTGGAGCGGGACGACCCGCCGCACCTGTGGGTGATCATGGACGAGACGGTGCTCAGGCGTCCAGTGAGCACGCGCGGCGAGGTGATGCGCACGCAGCTGGACCGGCTGCTGGAGTACGCCGAGCGGGACCGGGTCACCCTGCAGCTCGCCGAGTTCGCGGCGGGCCCGCATCCGGGGACGTACGCGCCGTTCACGCTGTTCCGGTTCGCCGAACCGGAGCTGCCGGACATGGTGTTCACCGAGTACCTGACCGGCGCCCTCTACCTGGACGCCCGCCGTGAGGTCGCCGCGCATCTGGAGGTCCTGGACCACATGACGGCGCGGGCGGCGTCGGCACAGCGCACCCGGACCCTCCTGCGGGAGTTCCGCAGGAGCCTGTGACGTCCCTCAGACCCAATGACGTCTCCTCCGGACCAGCCCCCCGCACCGGCCGATCCAGCTGGACCAGGCCGCACGCGGTGATCGGCATGATGCTGATCGCGTTCCTGCCGTGCAGCCGCCTGGTGCATACAGTCAGCGCGCCGGTGCCGTATCTGTTCCGGCTGTATACCGTCTGCCGTATCTGTTACGGCTGTAAATCGTCTGCTGTAAATCGTCTGCTGTAAATCGTCTGCCGTATATCGACAGCTGCATATCGTCTACCGCACGCGAAATGCACGGCGGTTGGACCCGCGGCCGGAGCGGCGGGGCTGGGAGGGGCTGGGGAGTCAGGCCGCGCCTCCCTTCTCGTCCCTGTCCTCGTCCACGATCTCGGCGTCCACCACGCCTTCCTCGTCGGGGGCGGAGCCGTGTTCCGTGGCCGGACCGCCGTCGGTGGTGGTGGAGGACTGGGAGGAGGCGGCCGCGTACATGGCCTGCCCCATCTTCTGGCTGACGGTGGCGAGCTTCTCCACCCCGGTGCGCAGGGCAGTGGTGTCGGCGTTCTGTTCCAGCAGGGTTTTCAGTTCCGTGACGGCCGTCTCGACCTCGCCGCGCGTGTCGGCGGGGACGCGGTCGTGGTTGTCGCGGAGGAACTTCTCGGTCTGGTAGACGAGTTGTTCGGCCTGGTTGCGGGTCTCGGCGGCCTCGCGGCGTTTGCGGTCCTCCTCGGCGTACTGTTCCGCCTCCCGCATCATGCGGTCGATGTCGTCCTTGGGCAGGGCGGAGCCGCCGGTGACGGTCATCTTCTGCTCGCGCCCCGTGGCGAGGTCCTTGGCGGAGACGTGCATGATCCCGTTGGCGTCGATGTCGAAGGCCACCTCGATCTGCGGGACGCCCCGCGGGGCGGGCGGCAGCCCGGTGAGGTCGAAGACGCCGAGCTTCTTGTTGTAGGCGGCGATCTCGCGTTCGCCCTGGTAGACCTGGATGCCGACCGAGGGCTGGTTGTCGGTGGCGGTGGTGAAGATCTCCGAACGGCGGGTGGGGATCGTGGTGTTGCGTTCGATCAGCTTGGTCATGATGCCGCCCTTGGTCTCGATGCCGAGGGACAGCGGGGTGACGTCGAGGAGGAGTACGTCCTTGACGTCGCCGCGCAGGACGCCGGCCTGGAGGGCGGCGCCGACGGCGACCACCTCGTCGGGGTTGACGCCCTTGTGCGGGTCCTTGCCGGTGAGGTCGCGGACCAGCTCGGTGACGGCGGGCATCCGGGTGGAGCCGCCGACGAGGATGACGTGGTCGATCGCGGACAGCTCGATCCCGGCGTCCTGGACGGCCTGGTGGAAGGGCTTCTTGCACCGGTCGAGCAGGTCGGCGGTCAGCTCCTGGAACTGGGCCCGGGTCAGTTTCTCGTCCAGGTGCAGCGGGCCCTCGGCGGAGGCGGTGATGTAGGGCAGGTTGATGGTCGTCTCCGAGGACGACGACAGTTCGATCTTGGCTTTCTCGGCGGCCTCCCGCAGCCGCTGCACCGCCATCTTGTCGGCGGCCAGGTCGATGCCGTACTGCCCTTTGAACCGCTTCACCAGGTGCTCGACGACCCGCTGGTCCCAGTCGTCGCCGCCGAGGTGGGTGTCGCCGTTGGTGGCCTTCACCTCGATGACGCCGTCGCCGATCTCCAGCAGGGACACGTCGAAGGTCCCGCCGCCGAGGTCGAAGACCAGCACCGTCTGCTCCTCGCCACGGTCCAGGCCGTAGGCGAGGGCGGCGGCGGTCGGCTCGTTGATGATCCGCAGCACCTTCAGGCCCGCGATCTCCCCGGCCTCCTTGGTGGCCTGCCGCTGACTGTCGTCGAAGTACGCGGGTACGGTGATCACCGCGTCCGAGACGTCCTCGCCGAGGTAGGCCTCCGCGTCCCGCTTCAGCTTCTGCAGCACCCGAGCGGACAGCTCCTGCGCGCGCAGGCGGGTGCCGTCGACCGTGCCCTGCTCCGGAAAGCGCCAGCTCGCATCGCCCATGTGGCGTTTCACCGAGCGGGCGGTGCGCTCCACGTTCGTCACGGCCTGCCGTTTGGCGACCTCGCCGACCAGCACCTCGCCGTTCTTCGCGAACGCCACCACCGACGGGGTGGTCCGCGCACCCTCCGCGTTGGTGACGACGGTGGGCTCGCCGCCCTCCAGGACGGCCACCACCGAGTTCGTCGTCCCGAGATCGATCCCGACCGCACGTGTCATGGTCCGTTCCCTTCCGCCCGGGCGCCTGCCGCTCTCCCAGGACATGACGTGCCTGCGACGCTGTCAATGCCCGGGTTCCCCGGGAACGGCGATGCCGCGCCCCCTGGGCGGGACGCGGCATCCGGGGTCGTGCGAGGCCTCAGGCCAGCTCGGCCGTCAGGGTGATGGTCGTACCGGTCAGGGCCTGGCTGACCGGGCAGTTCTTCTTGGCGTCCTCGGCGGCCGAGGCGAAACCCTCGGCGTCCAGGCCCGGCACCTCGCCGCGCACGGTGAGGTGGATGCCGGTGATGCCCTCGCCCGGCTGGAAGGTCACGTCGGCCTTGGTCTCCAGCCGGGTGGGCGGGGTGCCGGCGCCGGCCAGGGCGTGCGAGAGGGCCATCGAGAAGCAGCTGGAGTGGGCACCGGCGATCAGCTCCTCGGGGCTGGTCCTCCCGTTCGCGTCCTGGGAACGCGAGGCCCAGGTGACCGGCTGCTCGCCGATGCCGGAGGAGTCGAAGGTGACGACGCCGTTGCCCTCGAGAAGGTTGCCTTCCCAGACCGTGTGCGCGGTGCGCGTGGTGGCCACGATGATTCCTTTCCGTCGGATCCCGGTTCCGGGGTTTTCCGTTCCCTATCCGATCACATCCTGGCTCGTCGCACTCTGAAGACCGGCCCACGCGGGGCGAACGCGCTGAAGCGGGGAGAGCAGGAACGGGTGGCACTGGGCGCCGCCGAGGCCGCCGTGGGCGCCGATCTGCTCCTCGAAGTTGACCATCGAACTCGTCATCGAGCCCGGCGAGCGGTATCTCGGTGCCGTGGGTACCCGGCACCACACCGCCGTGTTCCTCTCCGCGCACCTCTCCTCCACGGGCCGGCGCAGCGCGGGCACGGACGGCGGCGCGGGCCTCGACACCGCGCGCTGTGTGTACTCCCCCCTGCCGAACGCGTGGGGCACTCCTAGGTCCTGCGGTCACATTCCCGTCGTTCGCCCGCAGGGCGGGCCTAGCGGCCGTCGTAGCCGGCCGTCGGCATGGACAGGCGGCGGTGCACGCGGGCTTTCATCTGCGCGTCGTACGACGGCTCGGCCCGCCCGACGGTTTCCACGCGGACGCCGCGCCGGGCGCACTCGGCGGTGAATGCCTCGACGGAGGACACGGCGCGCCGGAGTACGCGCAGGCTGGGTGCGACGAAGACGTGCACGCCGGGCCGGATACCGTCCCACAGGGCGCAGTGGTCGAAGCGCAGTCCGCCGGCGAGGAGTTCCCGGGCGATGACGTATCCGCGTTCGGCGGCCCAGCGGGCGCACATGGCGTGCTGGCTGCGGGAGTCGACGAGGAAGGGGTCCGCTTCCAGTTCTTCCAGGGGGGTCAGGCTGGCGATGGCGATGACCCGCACCGGCGTGGGCGCGGGTGTGCCGGAGGTGCCCCGCGGTTGTCCCATGGCGTCCCCTCACCTCCGGTTTCGCCGCAGACCCTACTCCTGCCCGCAGGCTTCGGGGAGTCGCGGTTTCCCGCGTCCCTTACGGGGTGCTGCGCTTCAGCACCCTTGAAGCGCCGACCGGGAGATCCCACAGGTCCTCTCTGTCCAGTCCCGCCCTCTCCCAGGCCGCCCGCACCCTGGTGAGCGGTTCCAGGACCGGTTCGGCCGAGAGGATGAAGGTGCCCCAGTGCATGGGGGCCATGCGGCGGGCGCCGGTGTCGAGGGTGGCCTGGACGGCTTCCTCGGGGTCGCAGTGGACATCGCTGAGCCACCAGCGGGGGTGGTAGGCGCCGATGGGCATGAGGGCGAGGTCGATGCCGGGGTAGCGGCGGCCGATGCGGGAGAACCAGTGGCCGTAGCCGGTGTCGCCGGCGAAGTAGACGCGCTGTCCGTCGGCGTCGGTGAGGATCCAGCCGCCCCAGAGGCTGTGACAGGTGTCGGTGAGGGTGCGCTTGGACCAGTGGTGGGCGGGGACGAAGTCGAAGCGGATGCCGGCCAGTTCGGCGCCCTCCCACCAGTCCAGTTCGGTGACGCAGGTGAAGCGGCGGCGGTGGAACCAGCGGCCGAGGCCGGCCGGTACGAACACCGGGGTGGTTCGCGGGAGTTGCCGCAGGGTGGGGGCGTCGAGGTGGTCGTAGTGGTTGTGGCTGATGACGACGGCGTCGATGCGCGGCAGGGTCCGCCAGGGGACGCCGACGGGGGTGATGCGGGCGGGGGTGCCGAGGATACGGCGGGACCAGACAGGGTCGGTGAGGACGGTCAGCCCGCCGATCCGGAGGATCCAGCTGGCGTGTCCGGCCCAGGTGACGGCGAGGGTGCGGGTGTCGACGCGGGGCAGCGGGGCGGGCTCGCAGGGGAGCCGGGTGAGGTCGGCGAGGCCTTCGGGGCCGGGGCGTACGGCGCCTTCGCGCGCGAAGCGGGCGAAGGCCTTGAGGCCGGGCAGGGGGGCGGTGAGCCGGTCGTGGAAGGTGCGGGGCCACACGCGGTGTTCGCCGAGGGGGCGGGGTTCGGCCAGCGGGGGGAAAGGGGGCGCCAGGGGGGCCGGCGTGACGGTTTCGGCGGCTTCGCCGGTGTGTGCGGTCGTCGTCGGCGGCGTCGTGGTCGCCGTTGCCGTCGAGGTCGTCGCCGTTGCCGTCGAGGTCGTCGCGGTGGATCCGGGCCCGGTCGTTGCGGGCTCGTGCGTCTGGGTCTCGTGCGTCTGGGTCTCGTGCGTCTGCTGCGTCATCGAGGAGGCTCCCGTCGCTGAGCGTCGTCGCGGAGATCGTCGAGAACCGCCGTCAAGGAGATCAACGCGCGTTGCACGTGTGCCAGTTCCAACGGCGCGGGTGAGGTGAGGCATTCCATGCGTTCCTCGTCCGTACCGCCCAGCAGGGGGCCCGTGGCGAGTCGTACGCGCAGCGCCCCGAGGTCGTCGCCGAAGCGGTGGCCGCCGGGGGCGGGCATGCCGAGGCGGGTGGTGAGGAGGTCCTCCAACTCCTGTGCATCGCCGACGCCTTGGGCGGCGAGGGGCTCACGCAGCGGACCGAGGTCGGCGTACAGGTGGCGGCCGGCCTGCGGGGGGCGGGCGAGCGCGCCGGCGGCGACGACGGCGGTGTGCGCGGCGGCGGCCACGCGCGCGTGCAGGCGTACGACGCTCTCACGGCGCTCGGTGACGGGTGGGGGTTCGTCGAGGGCGTAGCCGGCGGCTGCGGCGACGGGTGCGGCGATGCGGGCGCCGAGCGCGGTGAGGATGTCGAGCACGCGCGCGTGGAGGTGCGCTCCGGGTGCGGTGGCCGGGAAGCGGGCGACGGCGGCGGGCCAGCCGGGCGGCAGCAGGGATCCGGCGAGGTCGGTGACGACGGTGACCAGGTCGGGCCGCATCTCGGCGGGGCTGAGCAGGACGGTGTCGTGGGGGTGGTGCAGGGTGTCACGCCAGGTCTCGTCGCTGACCAGGTGCAGTCCTTCGGCGGTGGCGGCCTCGACGGTCTCGTGGAGGAGTTCGGGCGGGGCGACGGTGGCGGTGGGGTCGTCGGCGATGGACAGCACGAGCAGCCGGGGGACGCCGCCCTCCGCGCGGACCCGGTGGACGGTCTCCAGCAGGGCGTAGGGGTCGGGGACGCCGCCGCTCTCGGGAGGTGTGGGCACGTGGTAGGCGGGCCGGCCGAGGACGCGGGCGTACGGGGCCCACCAGGCGGCGCAGGGGCGGGGGACGAGGACGTCGCCGCCGTCCGAGGCGAGTGCGGCGGTGAGGGCGAGCAGCAGGGCGGGGGCGCCGGGGCCGGCGGCCACCTGGTCGGGGACGGTGGGCAGGCCGCGCCGGGTCCAGTAGCCGCAGGCCGCTTCGAGCAGGGCGGGGGCGCCGCCGACGGGCTGGGCGTCGGTGCGGCTTGCCGCGGCGGCGAGTACGCCGGTGAGTTCGGGGAGTACGGGCAGTCCGTCGCCGGGCAGTGGCGGGCCGTAGCGGACGGGGCCGTGCCCTTCGGGGTCCGTCCGCCGCATGTCCGCCTCCGCGCAGTCCGGTGCCGGTGCCGCCCGGCCGGGTGCGGTGTCGCCGGGGCGGGCTGTGTCGTTGTGGTGCTGCTGTGCCGTTGCTGTTTGCTGTTGGTGCTGCTGTGACTTTGTACTGCTGTGTCGTCGTGCGCTGCTGTGTGCTGTGCGTCTGTGGCCGGGTGTTCGTGGCCTGGGGTGGCTGGTGTGGAGCCGGTTGACGGTGTCCTCGTGAGGGTGTGTACCCGCCGGGCGGCCGTCCATGGGAGTGGCGGGCGTTGCTCCGGTCACACGTCCGTGGTCCGGTTGGCGGAGCCGCGCCGGCGGCCGTAGAGCCGGTAGCCGGCTCCGCCGCAGGCCGCGGCGATGAAGGCGGCGCCGCCGGCGAGGGCCGGGGCCGAGTCGGTGAAGGTGCCGCCCTGGCCGGCTTCGACTCCGTGCTCCACGGTGGCCGGGTCGCATCCGTCGGCGTCGCCCTGCCGGTCGTCGGGTCCGCCGCAGCTGTGGCCGTCGTCGGGGCAGTCTCCGCCGCCGGCGCACTCGCCGCCGTCGTCGTGGCACTGGCCTCCCTCACGGCACGCGTTCCCGCCGGAGCACGCGTCCCCGGCCTTGCAGCCCGCACCGCCCGCGCAGTCCTCCCCCGCCTTGCAGCCCGCACCACCCCCGCAGTCCTCACCCGCCTTGCAGGTCCCGCTGTGCCGGCAGTCCTCGCCGGCCCTGCAGCCTCCGCCCTGGCAGTCCTCACCCGCCCTGCACTCCGTACCGTCCGGATCCGGGCAGGGCTCCTGGCTGCGGCAGCCGCCGTTGTCCTCCTCGCAGGGCTCGCTCTCCCGGCACGGCGTGGCACCGTCGCCGCAGGGGGCGGCGGCGTCCGCGCAGGCGTGGGACGCGTCGCACTGCTGCGGCGCGGCACACGGGCCGGTGTCGGCGCCGCCGACGGGGCGGGCCGGGGACAGGGGGCCGGCGGTGTGGGTCGGGGACACGGGGCCGGCGGTGTGAGTCGGGGACACGGGGCTGGAGCCGGCCTCGGCTGCGGGTGCGGCGGGCCCGGTCAGGGCGAACGCGGCACCGGCTATGAAGGCGATGGACAGGGCACGGGCGGTGCGGCGCATGGGTCGGGCTCCTCGGCGGGCGCGGCGGGCGGTCGGCGGTGGTGGTGGTACGCCGGACACCGGTACGGCAGTGCCTCCGGCACGGACGGTGGTGCGTCCGCCGCCGGGACGGCAGTACGTCCGGCACGGACGATGGTGCGTCCGGCACCGGGACGGCAGTGCGCCGGACACCGGTGGGACGGTGCCTCGGGCACGGGTACCGGCGGTGCCGGTGGCACTGCCCGGCGGTGTCACGGGTACGGGGCACGGGGCGTGCCCTCGCTGCCATCACAGCCCCCGCGGCGACGTGGCGCGCGCGGCCGGCCCCCATTCGCGGGACAGGGACGGCCGGCCGGGTGACTCACACCGGCCGCGGGTTTCGGGCCCGCACCCTCCCGCACCCTCCCTCCCGCACCCTCCCGCGCCCTCCCGCGTCCTCCCGCGCCCTGCCGCGCCCTGACGCGTTTGTGAGGTTTTCCGTGCCCTGCGCAGGTGACTCGGTATCTGCTGACCGGATCGTCCGCTTCGCACCTCACCGGGAGGTTCCTCCATGAGCACCAAGGTCTCCGACCACATCCTCGAGCGCCTGCGCGCTTGGGGCGTGGAACAGGTCTTCGGCTATCCGGGTGACGGCATCAACGGGCTGCTCGCCGCCTGGGGTCGTGCCGAGGACCGGCCGCGGTTCATCCAGTCCCGGCACGAGGAGATGTCCGCGTTCGAGGCGGTCGGGTTCGCGAAGTTCAGCGGCCGTATCGGGGTGTGCGCGGCGACGTCGGGGCCGGGTGCGATCCATCTGCTGAACGGGCTGTACGACGCCAAGCTGGACCATGTGCCGGTGCTGGCGATCGTCGGCCAGACCAACCGGACCGCGATGGGCGGCTCCTACCAGCAGGAAGTCGACCTGCACACGCTGTACAAGGATGTCGCCTCGGACTTCGTGGAGACGGTGACGGTGCCGGAGCAGCTGCCGAACGTGCTGGACCGGGCGATCCGCACCGCGTACGCCCGGCGCTGCCCGACGGCGCTGATCATCCCGGCCGACGTGCAGGAGCTGGACTACTCGCCGCCGACGCACGAGTTCAAGATGGTGCCCTCCAGCCTGGGCATGAGCGACTACACGGCGACCCCGACGGACGAGGCGCTGCGCCGCGCGGCGGACGTGCTGAACGAGGGCGACAAGGTCGCCGTCCTGGTCGGGCAGGGCGCCGCGGGTGCGGTCGCGGAGGTGCAGGAGATCGCCGAGCTGCTCGGCGCGGGGGTCGCGAAGGCGCTGCTCGGCAAGGACGTGCTCAGTGACGAGCTGCCGTACGTCACCGGGCCGATCGGGCTGCTGGGCAGCCGGCCGTCGTACGAGATGATGCGGGACTGCGACACCCTGCTGACGATCGGGTCGTCGTTCCCGTACACGCAGTTCATGCCGGACTTCGGCAAGGCGCGCGGGGTGCAGATCGACATCGACCCGCACATGATCGGGATGCGGTTCCCGTACGAGGTGAACCTCGTCGGTGACGCGAAGGCGACGCTGCGGCGGCTGATCCCGTTGCTGAACGCCGACCGGGGCGGGCGTGAGTGGTACGACACGGTGTGCGCGAACGTGCGGCGCTGGCACGCGACCATGGACCGGCGGGCCCATCTGTCGGCCGACCCGATCAACCCCGAGTACGTGGCGCGTGCGCTGGACCCGCTGCTGCCGGACAACGCGATCCTGACCTCGGACTCCGGTTCGGTCGCGAACTGGTACGCGCGGCACATCACGATGCGGCCGGGGATGCGCGGTTCGCTGTCCGGGACGCTGGCGACGATGGGGCCGGGGGTGCCGTACGCGATCGGTGCGAAGTTCGCGCATCCGGACCGGCCGGTGTTCGCGCTGGTCGGTGATGGCGCGATGCAGATGAACGGCCTGGCGGAGATGATCACGGCGGCCAAGTACAAGGACCGCTGGTCGGATCCGCGGCTGGTGGTGGCGGTGTGGAACAACCAGGACCTGAACCAGGTGACCTGGGAGATGCGGGCCATGGAGGGCGCACCGCAGTTCCTGCCCTCGCAGTCGATCCCGGACGTGCAGTACGCGGCGTTCGCCCGTTCGCTGGGGCTGACCGGGATCCGGGTGGAGAAGCCGGAGGAGGTGGAGGCGGCCTGGCGGGCGGCCTTGGAGGCCGACGGGCCCGCGGTGGTCGAGTTCCTCACCGACCCGGCCGTACCGCCGATCCCGCCGCATGCCACCTGGGAGCAGATGGAGGCGACGGCCGCGTCGATCCTGAAGGGCGACGCCGACCGCGGTTCGATGGTCAAGCAGGGGCTGAAGGCGAAGGTGCAGGAGTTCCTGCCCGGCAAGGACAAGCGCTAGTCCCCTGGAGGGAGACATGCAGCGAGGCAGTGACCGGCTGAGCGTCCACCGGGACGACGAGATGAAGCACGAGCTGAAGGGCCTTTTGAGGTCCGGGCATCCGACACGGGTGGAGGAGTGGCACGATCCGGAGCCGGCCGCGGACGACGACCCGGAGGTGTGGAGCGGGCCGGTGGGCGGACTGGGTTCGCCGGCGTCGCTGGAGCGGGTGCGCACCGAGCTGGCGCGGACCCTGAGCCGCAGTTGCTTCCCGGCGACGGCGCGTGATCTGGCGCGGATGCTGCGCCGGCGGAACGCGCCGGCCGCGCTGGGCGACGCGGTGGCCGGGTTGCCGCACTCGGCCCGTTACGAGAACGTCCAGCAGCTCGCCGAAGCGCTGGTGGGCCGCGGATGAGCCGGGGCCAGGCGGCCGAGATCGCGAGCGGGGCCGGCGTCGACGTCGAGGTGGCGACGACCCGGTTCCTGCTGTACGGACTGCTGCCCGGCTGGTTCGTGCCGGGGCTCGCCGACTGGGTGATGCACCGGCGCACCCGGATCGAGGAGACCGCGGGCACGAAGGAGTCGGTGATCCATGCGCTGATGATGGCGGAGGTCGGTGTACCGATCGCGCTGACCCTGCGCTACCGGGTCAATCCGCTGCTGCTGAGCGTGCAGCTGGGGGCGGCGGCGGTGCACGAGGCGACCGCGCTGTGGGATGTGCGCACGGCCGTGGACAGCGACCGTGAGGTCAAGCCCGTCGAGCAGCACATCCACAGTTTTCTGGAGTCGCTGCCGTTCGGGGCTGTGGCGTCCCTGATGTGTCTGCACGCGGATCAGGTGCGGTCACTGCTGCGGGGCGGGCGCGGGGATCCCGGCGCCTGGCGGCTGCAGCCGCGCCGGCGCCCGCTGTCGCCCGGCTATCTGGCGGGCATCGGCGTGGCGATCGGCGCGTTCGTGCTGCTGCCGTACGGCGAGGAGCTGTGGCGGTGCAGGCGGGCGGCCCGGGCGGCGAAGGGGCGCGCCCGCGCCGACAGGGCCGCGGTGAGGAAACAGAAAGGGAACGGAGCAAAAGGGAACGGAGCATCATGCGTATCGCGTTTCTCGTGGCGCCCGAAGGCGTCGAGCAGGTGGAGCTGACCGAGCCGTGGAAGGCGGCGTCCGATGCCGGGCACGAGCCGGTGCTGGTGTCGACTGAGCCGGGGAAGATCCAGGCGTTCAACCATCTCGACAAGGCGGACACCTTTGACGTGGACGAGGTCGTGGGTGAGGCGTCGGCGGCATCGTTCGGTGGTCTGGTGCTGCCCGGCGGGGTGGCCAATCCGGACTTTCTGCGGATGGACGCGGCGGCCGTGGCGTTCGTGAAGGACTTCTTCGACCGGGGCCGTCCGGTGGCGGCGATCTGCCACGCGCCGTGGACGCTGGTGGAGGCGGACGTCGTACGGGGCCGGGTGCTGACGTCCTGGCCGAGCCTGCGGACGGACATCCGCAACGCGGGCGGCACCTGGGTGGACGAGCAGGTGAAGATCTGCGACCACGGCTCCAACCAGCTGGTGACCAGCCGCAAGCCGGACGATCTGAAGGCGTTCTGCGACGCGTTCCTGCATGTGTTCGCCGGGGAGCCCGGCTGACCTGCGGCGTCCAGGGGACGGGCCGGCCCGCGCGGGCCGGCCCGTTCGCTGTGTGCGTGCCGGTCAGGTGCCCGGCACGCCGGGGCTCGCCGTCTCGCCGCAGCCGCGCTCGCGGGCGCCCTCGCGGGTGCGTCCGGCACTGACCAGACGGCGCGGGTTGCGGCGCAGGTATTCGCCCTCCAGCTGTGCCATGCGCTCGTTGTGGGCCCGCAGCGCGTCGTTGGAGCCGTACAGCAGAGTGTCGTGGCGCGTGCGGTGGATCGTCTCCAGCTCCTTCATGAGCTGCTGGTCGTCCAGCCGGCTGGCGTCGACTCCGGTCATCGTGGTGCCCCGCTCGTCGTGTTCGTTCATGGGCTACGGGTACCCGCCCGGCGTGCACTGCTCCCGAGCGGTTTCCGGGAGTAATCCGTGGAGCTCGCGTTCCTGAGTCCACTGTACGAACATCCGGGGTCCTGGGCCTCCGCATACGTCGGCCCGTCCCGGACGACGAAGACGGGTGACGCCGCTGCTGGACCTGGCCGGTGAGGACCCGGCGGCGCTGGTCGCGAATGTCAACCGGACCGGAGCCGACTTTGAGCTGCGCGGCGCGGTGGCCGGGAGGAGGCCGGGCATGTCACGGGCAGCCGGCAGTGGCAGCCGGCAGTGGCCGGTGCACCGGTCGAAGGCCTCCGACTGGTCCGAACGGCACTTCCGGCTGAAGGTGAGAACACCGGGGAGCGCAACGCGCAGGAGATCGCCGACGCGCCGGCCGCGTGCCAGGACCGCGCCGACGACGCGCTGGTCCGGGCGGCCGTGGTGACGGACGCGCCGGTCGTGTCGCTCACCCCGGTGCTCCGGGACACCGGCGCCGAGGTCGCGGCGGGCGGCCCGGGCGCGCTGCTGCGCTGGAAGTGGCGGCCGTGACGGGCCGGCACACGCGCTGCGGCCCGCGCCCCGACGGCCGGAGCGGCACCGCCGGCTGTCCTGCTGTCCAGGCCCCCCGGCGGCCCCTAGCGGACGCGCTCCACGCGGCGTTCGTCCCAGACCGGTTCCGGTGTCTCGCGGACGCGCCCGTCGCTGCCGAAGACCAGATAGCGGTCGAAGGTGCGGGCGAACCAGCGGTCGTGGGTGACGGCGAGGACCGTGCCCTCGAAGGCCTCCAGGCCCTCCTGGAGGGCCTGGGCCGACTCCAGGTCGAGGTTGTCGGTCGGCTCGTCCAGCAGCAGCGCGGTGGCGCCCGCCAGTTCCAGCAGCAGGATCTGGAAGCGGGCCTGCTGGCCGCCGGAGAGCCGGTCGAAGGTCTGCTCGGCCTGCTGGGTCAGCTCGTAGCGGCGCAGCCTCGACATGGCGGCGCCGCGGTCCTGGGCGTGCTCCTTCCACAGGATGTCGAGGAGGGTGCGGCCCTGGAGTTCGGGGTGCGCGTGGGTCTGCGCGAAGTGGCCGGGCACCACGCGTGCGCCGAGTTTCCACTCGCCGGTGTGCGCGACGTCCTCGCCGGCCAGCAGGCGCAGGAAGTGTGACTTGCCGGAGCCGTTGGAGCCGAGGACGGCGACCCGTTCGCCGTAGAAGACCTCCAGGTCGAACGGTTTCATCAGGCCGGTCAGTTCGAGTCGCCCGCAGGTGACGGCCCGGATGCCGGTACGGCCGCCCTTCAGGCGCATGGTGATGTCCTGCTCGCGCGGTGGCTCCGGCGGCGGGCCGGCCTCCTCGAACTTGCGCAGGCGGGTCTGGGCGGCCGCGTACCGGGAGGCCATCTCGTGGCTGACGGCGGCGGCCTGGCGCAGGTTCAGGACCAGCTTCTTCAGCTGGGCGTGTTTCTCGTCCCAGCGGCGGCGCAGCTCCTCGAAGCGGGCGAAACGTTCGCGGCGGGCCTCGTGGTAGGTGGCGAAGCCGCCGCCGTGCACCCAGGCGTCGGCGCCGGCCGGGCCCGGCTCCACGGAGACGATCTTCTCGGCGGAACGGGCGAGGAGTTCGCGGTCGTGGGAGACGAACAGGACCGTCTTGCGGGTCTCCTTGAGCTGCTCCTCCAGCCACCGCTTGCCGGGTACGTCGAGGTAGTTGTCCGGCTCGTCCAGGAGCAGCACCTCGTCGGTGCCGCGCAGCAGCGCCTCCAGCACGAGGCGTTTCTGCTCGCCGCCGGAGAGGGTGCGGACCAGGCGCCACTGGGCCTTCTCGTAGGGAACGCCGAGGGCGGCGGTGGTGCACATGTCCCACAGGGTCTCGGCCTCGTAGCCGCGGGCCTCGGCCCAGTCGGCGAGGGCCTGCGCGTAGGTCAGCTGGGCGGCCTCGTCGTCGACGGTCATGAGGGCGTGCTCGGCGTCGTCGACGGCCTTCGCCGTCTGGCGGATGCGGGGCGGGGCGACGGAGACGAGGAGGTCGCGTACGGTCGTCTCATCGCGTACGGAGCCCACGAACTGGCGCATCACGCCGAGGCCGCCGCTGACGGTGACGGTGCCGGCGTGCGGCTTCAGCTCGCCGGAGATCAGCCGGAGCAGGGTGGTCTTGCCGGCGCCGTTCGGGCCGACGAGCGCGACGGCGGCCCCTTCGCCGACCCGGAAGGACACGTCCCCGAGCAGGGTCCTCCCGTCGGGGAGGTGGTACTCGAGGTGTGCGGCTTCCAGGTGTCCCATGGCCAGGCATTCTCCGGGTCGACCCGGGTGAACGGCAAACTGATATCGGGCGGGCGCGGCGGCGGCACCGGGTGCCGGCGGCGCGGGCGGGGTGGGGCGGCCCCGACGGCAGGGTGGGGCGGCCTGACAGGCTTCCCTCTCCCGGAGGGCCCCTTACTCCGCCGTCTCCACCGGCTCTCCCGTGGGACCGCTCTCGCCGGCCGGTTCCACCGTGGCGCCCTCCCAGGACAGGGCCTTCCAGCCGTCGGGCGGGGAGCCGTCGAGGATCACTACGCCGGTGTTCTTCAGGGGGCGGGCGGCGGCGAAGGGGATGTCGACGTTGGCGGCGCGGGCGGCGGTCCACATGCGGATCGCGGCGCCGTGGCTGACCATGGCGACGGTACGGGCACCGCTCGCGACGGCCTCGGCGATCACGGCGTCGTACCGGGCGAGGGCCTCCTCGCCGCTCTCCCCGCCGGGGATGCGCAGCGCGGTGTCGCCGGCCGCCCAGGCGAACACCGTGCGCATGTACTGCCGGCCCTCGGGGGATTCGCCGGGCAGCATCTCCAGGGCGCCGGCGGACACCTCGCGGATGCCGTCGCGGACGAGCACCCGGAGGCCGACGGCGGCGGCCAGCGGGGCGGCGGTGAGTCGGGTGCGCAGCAGCGGGGAGGCGTAGACGGCCTCGATGTCCTCGTCGGCGAGCGCCTCGGGCAGTGCGGCGGCCTGCGCCTCGCCGAGCGGGGTGAGTCCGGGGCCGGGCACGGCGGTGTCCAGCAGGTGGTTCACGTTGGACGGGGTCTCGCCGTGGCGGACGAGGAGCAGGCGCATGCGGGGGAACTCCTTGCGCGCCGGCCGGGTCCCGGCGCGGGCGGGAACACGAAGCGGGCACTTCAGGGTAACCGCACCCCATGAGCCCAGACCTGGACCTGACTGCCCGTACGACCGGCCACAGCCCGCTGTGCCGCCTGCTGGATCTGGACGGCCGGCTGTTCGAGGCGGCCGCCGCCTGGCACTGGCCCGGCGCGGAGCGGGTGCTGCCCCGTCTCAGCCGCGGCGCGAACCACGGCGTGCTGTGGTTCGCGACGGCCGCCGTGATGGCCGCGAGCCGCACGCCGAGGGCTCGCCGGGCGGCTGCCCGGGGCCTGGCGTCACTCAGCGTGGCCTCGCTTGCCATCAACACGATCGGCAAGCGCTCGGTGCGCCGGGCGCGGCCGGTGCTGGACCCGGTGCCGCTGGTACGGCAGCTGAAGCGGCAGCCGATCACCACGTCCTTCCCGTCCGGGCACTCCGCGTCGGCCGCCGCCTTCGCGACCGGGGTCGCGCTGGAGTCCCCGGCGTGGGGGGCGGCGGTGGCGCCGGTGGCGTTCTCGGTGGCGGCGTCCCGGGTGTACACGGGCGTGCATTTCCCGAGCGACGTACTGGCCGGGGCGGCGCTCGGCGCGGGTGCGGCCTTCCTGGTACGGCGGCTGGTGCCGACCCGCGCCCAGGCGTGGCGGCCGGCCCGGCCGCGCGCGGAGGCGCCCGCGCTGCCGGAGGGCGACGGTCTGGTGATGGTCGCCAACCGGGGTTCGGGCACCGCGGACCGGGTCCGGGCGTTGCGGGAGGCGCTGCCGGGGGCGGAGGTCGTCGAGTGTGCGCCGGAGGAGGTCGGTGACGCCCTGGCGAAGGCGGCGGCCCGGGCGCGGGTGCTGGGCGTGTGCGGCGGCGACGGCACGGTGAACGCGGCCGCGGGGATCGCCCTGCGGCACGGTCTGCCGCTCGCGGTGCTGCCCGGCGGCACCCTCAACCACTTCGCCTACGACCTGGGCGTGGAGGACGAACGCGCTCTGGCCCGTGCGGTCCGGCACGGGGAGGCGGTGCGGGTGGACGCGGGCCGGTTCGTCACCGGCGACGGCGAAGGCCTGTTCCTGAACACGCTGAGCCTCGGCGTCTACCCCGAGCTGGTGCGCGAGCGGGGACGCTGGTCGCACCGGATCGGTGGCTGGCCGGCCGGGGTGCTGGGCGCGCTGCGGGTGCTGCGCGCGGACCGGCATCCGCTGGAGCTGGAGGTGGGCGGTGAACGGCGGCCGCTGTGGCTGCTGTTCGTCGGCAACGGCGTCTACCACCGGATGGGGCTCGCGCCCGGCCGGCGTACCGATCTCGCGGACGGGCTGCTGGACGTGCGAGTGGTGCACGGCGGTCGCCGGCCGGCGCTGCGGCTGCTGGCCGCCGCCGCGGCGGGCCCGCTGACCCGATCCCCGGAGCATGCCGCGGTGCAGGTGAACCGGCTCCGGCTCAGCGGCATCGCACCGGGCACCCCGCTGGCGTACGACGGCGAGGTGACGGCGGTGTCGGGTGAGCTCACCGTGGAGAAGCTGCCGGAGGCCCTGACGGTCTACCGGCCGCTGCGGACCGGCCTCTGACGAACCGTCAGTCCAGACTGTGAAATCTGGATCTCATTATTCGGCATGGGCGCGTACGGTGACGCGTAGCCGCCGGCCGCGACAGCGGCGACGAGGGTGAAGGGGAACAGTCATGCCGAAAGCGCAGGAGACCGCCGTCTACACGCACGGGCACCACGAGTCGGTGCTGCGGTCGCACACCTGGCGGACCGCCGAGAACTCCGCGGCCTATCTGCTCGGCTCGCTGAAGCCCCACATGAGGATCCTGGACATCGGCTGCGGGCCCGGCACCATCACCGCCGACCTGGCGGCGCGGGTCCCGGACGGTCATGTCACCGGCGTCGACCGGGCGCCGGACGTCCTGGAGCGGGCCCGGGCCACCGCCGCCGCGCGGGGCCTGACCCATGTGGACTTCGCGGTCGCCGACGTGCACGCCCTGGACTACCCCGACGACTCCTTCTGTGTGGTCCACGCCCACCAGGTGCTCCAGCACGTCGGCGACCCGGTGCAGGCGCTGCGCGAGATGCGCCGGGTGACGAGGCCGGACGGGTTCATCGCCGTACGGGACGCGGATTACGCGGCGATGACCTGGTACCCGGCGGTGCCCGGACTGGAGGACTGGCTGGATCTGTACGAGCGGGTGGCCCGCGCGAACGGCGGTGAGCCCGACGCCGGGCGCCGGCTGAAGACGTGGGCGCTGGCCGCCGGTCTGACAGACATCACGGCCACCTCCAGCACCTGGACGTTCGCCACGCCCGAGGAGCGGGCCTGGTGGAGCGGCCTGTGGGCGGACCGCACCCTGGCCTCCGCCTACGCGGAGCGGGCCACGCAGGGCGGTCACGCGACCGGGGACCGGCTGCGGGCGGTGTCCGAGGCCTGGCGGGAGTGGGGACGGCGGGAGGACGGCTGGTTCGCGGTCCTGCACGGGGAGATTCTGTGCCGCAAGGAAGCCTGATTCGCAGAATTCGGGAAACCCGGACTGCAGGAGGTTGACACTATGGTTCCCATACTGCTGGTACTGCTCCTGGCCCTGATTCTCTTCGGGGTCGGATTCGCGGTGAAGATTCTCTGGTGGATTGCCCTGGCGGTGCTCGTCGTCTGGCTGCTGGGCTTCCTGGTCCGCAGCACCACCGCCGGCGGCGGCAGGGGCCGCTGGTATCGGTGGTGAGGTGAGATCAGCCGCGCGGAAGCAGCGGCCCGAGCGGCCCGAGGTCCAGATTCAGGTCCTCGGGCCGCAGTCCGTAGCGCTCGCGCAGCTCGGCCATCCGCTCCTCCAGGAGCATCAGGGTGAGCCCGATCCGCTCCTCCTGCTCCTCGGTCAGCTCACCGGTGTCAAAGCGGCGCACGGCCTGCCGTTCCATGAGCTGACGCAGCAGTTCCACCACGGTCAGGACCAGTTTCACCAGGTCACGCTCGACCGTGTCGGGTTCCAGGTCGAGCCGGTTGCGTGGGCTCACACGACCTCCTCGGGCTCCTCGGGCGGGGGCAGGACCAGTTCGAAGGGTGAGGGGACCGACTCGTTCACCGAGCTGATCAGGGCGTTCAGGTCGATGCGGACCAGGTCGACGTCCGCGATCCTGAGGGTGATGTCGCCGGTGATGACGACACCGCCGGCCAGCAGCCGGTCGAGCAGGTCGACGAGTGCGATCTCGCGCCGTTCCACGACGGTCACGACTCGGCCTCCCCCGTGAAGGAATAGGCGGCCCAGGGCCCGGTGAGTTCCACCCGGATTCCGGGTGCCTCGTCCTTTGTGCGGTCCACGAGTTCCACGAATTCCTCGGAATGCATGCGCGGTACGAGATAGGCGGCGTTGAGGACGTTACGGCCGGGCGCCGCGGAAAGCGCTGAATTCTGCGGGGGGTGCATCCGGGAATCCTCGGCGTACCGGCACAGCCGCTCGTGCAGCGACTGGGCGAACGCCTCGGCGCGCTGCCACTTCTCCTCCTGGGCGTGGGTGCTCTCGCGCCGTCGGCGCAGATAGTCCCGGCCGCTGGCGGGCTTCGCGGCGACGGCGGGCTCGGCGGGTGCGGCCTCGGCGGGCTCGGGCTCCACATACACCTTCACGCCCCACTCGACCCGGCCGTCCAGCCGGTCGAGGATGCGCAGGAAGTCGTCCTCGCGGGCCTCGATCATCGAGCGCACCCCGCTGCAGTCCCGGAAGACGGTCCCGAGCCGGAGCGGCAGCGGGGTGGTGACGGTGGTGAGCGCGTCGATCACACCCTGGTGCGCACGGGCGGTCGCGGCGAGCCAGTCCAGGTCCTCCAGGTGGGCCCTGAGGGCCTCCTCGTTGAAGTCGGCCTCCGGGACCTGACTGACGACCGCGACCAGCCCGTGGTGGTGCAGCAGACCCGGCGGGGCGCCCCCGATGCCCGTGAGCTGGGACTGCAGGGGCGTCCCGAAGGGGCGGCAGACGGCGTAGACGTAACGCAGTCCGGTCATGGCGCCTCCTTCGGCACATGGCCCGGCTCCAGCTCCTCCAGCCGGGCCAGCCGTTCTCTCAGCTCGGCGTTCTCCCGGGTCAGCTCGTCACGGCGGGCCCGGGAGGAGAGGGCCGGGTCGCTCTCCCACCAGTCGATGCCCATCTCCTTGGCCTTGTCGACCGAGGCGACGATGAGCCTGAGCTTGACGGTCAGCAGTTCTATGTCGAGCAGATTGATCCGGATGTCACCCGCGATCACCACGCCCTTGTCGAGCACGCGCTCCAGGATGTCGGCGAGGTTGGCTCCGCTGCTGTGGCCGTACGGCTCGGGGAACCGGCTGGGCGTCGTCATCGACGGCTCCCGCGCCCGACGTACTCGGGCTCCTTTTCTTCCTCGCCCTCTTCCTCGTCTTCTTCCTCGTCCGGGTACTCGTCCTCTTCCTCGCCCTCTTCTCCCTCGTCTTCTTCCGCGTCTTCTTCCGCGTCCGCTTCGGAGGGTTCCTCCTCGTACGGCTCCTCCGCCTCGTTCTCGTACTCCTCAGGCTCCTCCTCTTCCTCCTCTTCCTCCTCCTCGTCCTCGTAGTCCTCGGGCTCCCGCTCTTCCTCTCCCTCTTCCTCGTCGGCCACCGCGTCCTCGTGGCTGCGGACCACCTCGCCGTCGCGGATCTCGCCGCGCCAGCCGTCCTCCGCCTCTCCCTTCAGAGTGATGAAACGGGCGAAGTTCTTCAGGTCCAGCCTGGCCCGGCGGCCCTGGGCACGCCACAGATTGCCGGTCTTCTCGAACAGGCCGGTCGGGTAGTACTCCATGACCAGCAGGATCCGGGTGAGGTTCTCGCCGAGCGGGTGGAAGGTGACGACACCCTTCGTGCTGCCCTTGGCGCCCTCGGACGTCCACTGGATGCGCTGGTCGGGTATCTGCTCGGTGGTGTGCGCCTTCCAGCTGCGGCTGGACCAGAAGATCTTGGCCCGCCAGTCGGAGTCGGTGTCGCCGGCCCGGTCGGCACTCTTGACGCCCTTGGCGAAGGTGGAGAATTCCTGGTACTGGGTCCACTGGTCGTAGGCGGTGCGCAGCGGCACGCCCACGTCGACGGATTCCATGATGACGGTGGGTTTGCTGCCGCCTCCGCCCTTCTTCCCGCCCCCGCCGCCCCCGAGGTTCTTGACCGCGTCCATCACGTTCTCCTTGGCGCGGGAGGCCCCGAGCTCCAGTGCGGAGCGCAGCGGGCCCTTGCCCTCGGCGAGCTTGCGGCCGCCGTCGAGTGCGAGTTTGGCGAAGCCGGGGCTGTTGCCCTCGGCGATGTCGTTGAGCTTCACGGTGGTCTCGCCGAGCTTGCGGCCGAGGCCGCTGAGCAGCCGCTGGGCCTGGGCCGTCAGGTACTCCTGGGCCTCGGCCTTGAGCCGGTCGGCGGCCTCGCTGTGGGCGAGGTCGGCGAGCGGGTTGTCCTTGGCCGCGCCCGTGGCCTTGCCGACCGCGGACGTGGCCGACCCCAGGGTCTCGGTCATCGGTCTTCACCACCCTTGGGCTGCCGGGTGCCGGCCGTCTTCTTCCCGGCCGTCTTGCGGTCCCCGTCGGTCTTCCTGGCCGCCGCCTTCTTCGCGGGGGCCGTCTTCTTCGCGACGGCCTTCTTGGCGGTGGCCTGCTTCGGCGGGGACTTCTTGGCCGCCTTCCTGGCGGACGGCTTGTCCTCCTGCTCGTCCCGGTCGCCGGCCTGTGACGCGTCGCGGTCGCTGGGCTCCCGCTCCTCACGGTCGCTCTCGTCCCGCGCCCCGCGGTCGCCGTCTTCCTCCTCCCGCTCCTCGTCGGAGCCGGCCGCGGGCAGCGCTCCGGACAGCTGGTCGCGTACCTGGGCGGTACGGTCGTGCAGCCGGTCCGCGAGCGTGCTCATCTGCCGCTCGACCATGGCTCCGGACGCGGCTTTGCCGACGCCCCTCAGGTCCTCGCGCAGCTGGTCGCCGATCTCCTTGAACTGCGGATTGTCGCGCAGCTGTTGCCGCGCCATCGCCGCGAGCGCCCCGGGGCCGAGGTTCAGCTTCTTGCCGGCGGCCAGGGAGCCCACCGCGAGCGCCATTTTCAGTTTCTTCGTGCGTCCGAGCAGATAGCCGGCCCCTAGGGCGAGGCCCAGTGCGGTGCGGTTCATCATCACGTCCCGTCGCCTGTGGTGTCGCCGGAGTGCAGGGCGGTCTCCAGCCGGTCGAGCAGCTCGTCCTCGCGCCGGTCGAACTCCTCCTCGGTGATCTCACCCGCCTCCAGCTGTTCTTCGAGTCGGGCGAGTTCGGCCCGTACGGTGGCGGGGTCGTAGTAGATCCGCTCCGCCTCGCGGAGGACCTGGCCGATCACCCAGCCGCTGCCGCGCACCGGTGCGAACGGCAGCAGCAGCACCTCCTTGATCAGTCCCATGGACTCCTCCTTCCGCCTGGGCCCGTCCCTCCCGCCTATGCCCCGGTGTCCGCGGCCTGGTCCGCGCCGGCGGTGTCGGCCGCCGGCTGCGCGGGACCGGGATCGACGAAGCTGTAGGGCGGCAGCGGGCCGTTGACGCGCAGCTCGAGATGGGGATGGCCGGCGCGGACCCGCTCGACGGCGGCGAGGAAGTCCTCGGCCGCGTCCCGGGCCACCAGGAACGAGACGTTGAGCAGCCAGCCGGTGGACTGCGGGCCGGCGCTGACCGCGGCGGCGCCCGGCTCCAGCTCGGCCTGCACCTCGGCGGCGTCCTCGGCCTCCTTGGCCTTGACGGCGGCCGCGACCATCTCACCGAGCCGCAGCTTGTCCTCGTAACTGCCGCCCCCGGCATGCCGGTTGGCCTCGGCGAGGGTGCGGATCTCGGCGTTCTCGGCCATCACGCGATGCAGGACGGCCTCTTCGACATGGTTGGCCTTGACGTTGTACTCGACCCTGCCGTCCAGGGCCTTCAGCCGCTCCAGGTAGTGCTCGGCGCGCTCGCCGAGCACCTGGACGACGGTGTCGTCGTCGGGCGCCAGGTTCCCGAACCGCATGGGCAGCACACAGCCGCCCGCGCCGGTCTCGGCCAGCACGTTCTGGTGCGCGAGCAGGTCCCGGCGCTTGGGCCGCAGCCCCTCGGGGGCGTCGCTGACCACGGCGGCCAGCTCGCCCGCCGTGAGGACCCGCACCGGCCGGGGCGGCTCCCCCACGCCGGTCATGCCCTCGGGAAGGGCGGGGTGCGAGCGGGCGGTGATCCCGTAGACGTAGATACTCACTCCTGCTCCTCCTTCCGGCGGGGCGCGGACTTACGCGGGCGGGGCCGGGCCTCGCCGCCCTCCTCGCGGGCCTGCTTGAAGGCGTCGGAGATGGTCTCGGCGGCACCGGACAGGGCGCCCTTGGACTTGCCGTGGGCACCGGACTCGGTGATCTCGCCGACCAGGTCGGGCAGCCCGGGGCTCTTGCGGGGGCCCGCCTCCAGGTCGAGACGGTTGCACGCCTCGGCGAACCGCAGGTAGGTGTCGACGCTGGCCACCACGACCCGTACGTCGATCTTCAGGATCTCGATGCCGACCAGGGAGACCCGCACGAAGGCGTCGATCACCAGTCCCCTGTCGAGGACCAGTTCCAGTACGTCGTAGAGGCCGCTGCTGCCGCCTCCGCCTCCGGTCTGCTGTGCCGGGACAACGGTCATGCCGGCCGTTCCTCCTCTTGAATAGTCGGTAGCACGGTGGCTCCGCGGACGCGCCGGGCGATGGGGCGGCCTACCGGCCGCCGGGCCGGCGCGCGTCGGACCGGCCGCGTTCGTAGCGGCGAACGCGCCGGTAGCCGGTGAGCTGCCCGTCGCCGTCGAGGTCGACCTGGTAGCTCGCCATCAGGCTCATCGTGTCCGGCACCCTCGCCAGTTCGAGGACCTCCATCTCGAGCACCCATCCGTCCTCGGTCTGCTCGAAGGAGGTCACCGACTCAGGGGCCAGTCCGGTGAGTTCGGCGAGCTGGCTCCGGGCCTGGCGCAGCACCTCCATGGGGGCCGGCCGCCGCTCGTCCGCCTTGTGCCGCGTGTCGTTCTGTGACTCCTGCGACTCCTGTGAGTCTTGGGTTTCTGGTGAACTCTGTGACTGGGGTGTGTTTTTTGTGTTCGACATGGCCACCTCCCCCTGCGGGTGGCCGCTCATGCCCTGGCCAAACCTTCAGGAGCGGATGTCCGCGAGACGCCGCCGGGCCGGGCCCAGGCCGCGCCCGCGGTTCGGCAGGCCGGCCCAGGGGTCGGTGCGGGCCTGGTCGAGGGCGTCGGCGATGGTCCAGCGGCGGGCGTCGAGCCCGGGGTCGTCCAGCTGCTCCCAGGCGAGGGGTACGGCGACGGGGGCGCCGGGGCGGGCCCGGACGGTGTAGGGGGCGACGGCGGTCTGCGCGTAGGCGTTGCGCTGCACGTCGAGGTAGAGACGGTCGCCGCGGTCCTGTTTGCGGGCGGCGGTGGTGAGCCGGTCCGGATGCCGGGACTCGGCGCACCCGGCCACCTCGTGGGCGAATTCCCGCACGTCGTCGAAGTCGTGGCGGCCGTTGAGGGGGACGACGAGATGGAGTCCGCGCGAGCCGGTGGTCATGGGCGCGGCGGGCAGCCCCAGCTCCTCCAGCAGCTCCCGCAGCCATCCGGCCGCCTCACGCACCCGGCGGAAGTCGTCGCCGGGGGGATCCAGGTCGAAGACCAGCCGGTCGGGGTGATCGGCGCCGCCGGCCCGGTCGGTGCGCGAGAGCCAGCGGTGCAGGGTGAGACAGGCCTGGTCGGCGAGGTAGAGCAGGGTGGCGGTGTCGCCGCAGACGACGTGCGTGACGGTGCCGCCCTCCTTCGCGACCTCGGCCCGCTCGATCCAGTCCGGATAGTGCTCCGGGGTGTTCTTCTGCAGGAACCGCTGCCCGTCCACGCCGTCCGGATACCGCTCCAGCATCAGCGGACGGCCCCGCAGGTGCGGCAGCAGGTAGGGGGCGACGGACCGGTAGTAGTCGGCGAGGTCGCCCTTGGTGTACTCCCTGGCGCCCCCGCGGCCCGGGAAGAGCACCTTCCCGGGCCGCTGGACCGCGACCGAACGGCGGCCCGCCCGCAGGGTCCGCGCGCCGGCGTCGTCGCTCATCGCACGACCGCCTCCTCCACCAGCAGTTTGGCCGCCGCCGCGATGCCCACGGCGTCGATACCGGCCGCGTGCAGCTGCTCGTCGGGCGCCGCCGAACCCGGCATGGTCCGCACCGCGAGCCGGACCAGCCGGGGCACCGGCCGGCCGTCGCCGAAGGCCTCCGCGACGGCGTCACCGAGGCCGCCCTCGGCGTGGTGGTCCTCCACGGTGAGCAGACAGCCGGTCTCCTCGGCGGCCCGGCGCAGCGTGTCCGCGTCGACGGGCTTGACCGAGTACAGGTCGATCACCCGCACCCGGATGCCGTCCTCGGCGAGCCGGTCGGCCGCGGCCAGCGCCTCCGGCACGGTGACCCCGGCCGCGACGACCGTCAGCCGGTCCTCCTCGCTGCTGACGAGCGTCTTGCTGCCGCCCACCGGGAACTCCTCGTCGGGGCCGTAGATCACCGGCGTCTTGCCGCGCGAGGTGCGCAGATAGCGGATGCCGTCGAGGCCGGCCATGGCCGCGACCAGCCGGGCGGTCTGGTTGGCGTCGCACGGGTACAGCACGGTCGAACCGTGGAGGGCGCGGAACATCGCCAGGTCCTCCAGGCCCATCTGCGACGGCCCGTCCTGCCCGATCGCGACACCGGCGTGCGAGCCGACCACATTGATGCCGGAGCCGCTGATGGACGCCATGCGGACGAAGTCGTGGGCGCGGGTGAGGAACGCGGCGAACGTGCAGGCGTACGGCAGCAGGCCCCGGGTGGCCATGCCGACGGCCGCGGCGACCAGCTGCTGCTCGGCGATGTAGCACTCGAAGAACCGCTCGGGGTGCGCCTTGGCGAACTCCTCGGTGCGGGTGGAGTCGCCGACCTCGCCGTCCAGGGCGACGACGTCGCCGCGGGCGGTGCCGAGCGCGGCGAGGGCCGCGCCGAAGGCGTCCCTCGTGGCGACCTCGTCGCCCTCGTCGTAGCGCGGCAGCTGGAGCACCTCGGTGGTCAGGTCGCGCAGCGCGGCGGCGGCCGGCGGCTCGCTGACCCGGACGTGCAGCTCGCGCGGTCCGCCCAGTTCGGCGATGGCCTCCTCGGCGTCCGGCAGCGGTTTGCCGTGGTGGCCCTCGAGGTCCTCGACGGCGGCGACGCCCTTGCCCTTGAGGGTGCGGGCGAGGATCACGACGGGCTGCCCGGCCGTGGACAGCGCCTCGCCGTAGGCCCGGTCGATCTTGTCGACGTCATGGCCGTCGATCTCGACGGTGTGCCAGCCGAAGGCCTGGAAGCGGCGGGCGTAGGCGTCCAGGTCGTGGCCGTGCCGGGTGGGGCCGCGCTGGCCGAGCCGGTTGACGTCCGCGATCGCGATCAGGTTGTCGAGATGCTCGTGCCCGGCGTGTTCGGCGGCCTCCCACACCGAGCCCTCCGCCAGCTCGCTGTCGCCGCACAGCACCCACACGCGGTAGCCGGTGCGTTCCAGGCGCTTTCCGGCGAGGGCGATGCCGACGCCGACCGGCAGGCCCTGGCCGAGGGATCCGGTGGCGGTCTCCACCCAGGGCAGCCGCCGGGGCGTCGGATGCCCTTCGAGCCGGCTGCCGATCCTGCGGAAGGTGAGCAGTTCGCCGTCCTCGATGGCACCGGCCGCCTTGTACGCGGCGTACAGCAGCGGCGAGGCGTGTCCCTTGGACAGCACGAAGCGGTCGTTGGCGGGGTGTTCGGGGCGTTCGAAGTCGTAGCGCAGATGGTTCGCGAGGAGGACGGCCACCAGGTCGGCGGCGGACATCGAGGAGGTGGGGTGCCCGGATCCCGCGGCGGCGGACGCCCGCACACTGTCCACGCGCAACTGCTGTCCCAGTTCTGCGAGTTCGGCGGTGTTCATGAGTCTCCTTGCACAGAGTCGAGTGGGGTCCGAGGGACGGCACGGCCCGGCGGACACCGGCCGGCGATCCCGACCGACCGGTCACCGGCCGGCGGAGCCCGGCGGATCGGCACGCTTCACGGGGCCGGGGGCGGGGTGATCCGGAGGGTCGGTACGCCGGACCGGGCCGGGGGCCGGGTGATCCCGAGGGTCCGTATGCCTGTTGGGGCCGGGGGCGGGGTGATCCGGCGGATCGGTACGCCGGACGCGGGCAGGGTGGCCCGGGACATCGGTACGCCGGACCGGGCCAGGGGCCGGATGATCCGGAGGGTCCGTATGCCTGTTCGGCACGGGAGGGGGCTGGTCCGGGGCGTCGGCGCGCCTGACGGGCCCGGGCGCGGGGTGGTCCCCGCGCTCGGTGGCCGCCGGCCCGCCCGCCGGTTCAGGGCCGCCTGCGCGTGCCGGGCCCTGCGCCCGCTGCGGTCCTCCCGACCGTCCCGGCTGCTCCGCGCGTTCCGGGCCCCCCACGCCTTCCGGCCCGCCCGTGCGATCCCGCCCGCCCGACCGTCCCGGCCCCTCCGCCTGGCCCGGCCTGCCCACCCCTTCCTGCTCCTCCGCACGATCCGATCCACCCACACCTTCCGGCCCGCTCGACCGCCCCGGCACCTCCGCGCGGTCCGGGCCGCCCGACCGTCCCGGCCCGTTCGCCTGGGCCGGTCCGTCGAGTCCGGGTGGTTCGGCCGGGACGCGTGCCAGTTCGGGGGTGGCCGTGTCCAGGGGGACGGACCAGGAGCGTACGAGGCCCAACTGGACGCCCTGGCGCGGCAGTACGGCGTCCAGCAGCCAGTCGGCGGCCACCCGGACGCGGCCCGCGGGCAGTGCGGCCAGGTGGTAGCCGCGGGTGACCGCGCCGGCCGCCGGACCGGACAGCGGGATGCCGAACGGGTTGGCGGCGGCCTGCACCCCGCCGAGGTCGACGGCGAACCCCAGGTCGTGGTGGCGGTAGGGCCGGTGACGCCGGCCGAGGCCGAGCGAGGCGGCCACGTTCTCGCCCGCCACCCGGCCCTGCCGCCAGGCGTGCTGGGCCGTCATCGGCGTGAACGACCCGGGCCGCTCCAGGTCCGGGACGGCAGCCGCGTCCCCGCAGCCGGACACCTCGGGCCGGCCCGGCACCCGCAGATGCGGGTCGACGATCAGCCGGCCCCGCTCCAGTGGCTGCCCGACGGTCTCCACCAGCGGATCCGGGCGTACGCCCACGCACCACACCAGGGTCCGGGTCGGCACGAACTCCCCGTCGGTGAGCAGCACCCCGTCACGCGTGGCCTCCTTCACCGACGTACCCGTCCGTACGTCCACACCCCGCGCCCGCAGCACCCGGTCGGCGGTGCGGGACAGCCGCCGGTCCAGCTCCGGCAGCACGCGCTCCGCCACGTCCAGCAGCAGCCAGCGGGGCCGCGTCCCGCCGGGCAGCGGGTTCATGCGCGCCAGCCGGTCGGTGAGCAGCTGCATCTGGGCGGCCACCTCGGTGCCGGTGTAGCCGGCGCCCACCACCACGAACGTGCACCGGGCGGCGCAGTTCTTCGCGTCCTCCTCCGCGGCGGCAAGCTCCACCTGCCGGGTCACGTGGTCCCGCAGGTACAGCGCCTCCGGCAGCCCGCGGAACCCGTGCGCGTGCTCGGCGACCCCGGGGACGGGCAGCAGTTTGTTGACACTGCCGACGCTGAGCACCAGCCGGTCGTACCCGAGGGTGCCGGTGCCGCCCTCCGGGCCGGTGTAGTGGACGGTGCGCGTGTCGAGGTCGACGCGGTCCGCCTCGCCGAGCACCAGTCGCACCCCGCGCAGGGTGCCCGGCAGCGACACGGTGACCCTGCGGGCCTCCAGGATGCCGGCGGCGACCTGGGGCAGCAGCGGCAGGTACAGGAAGTAGTCGGTCGGGTTCAGCAGGGTGATGTCGGCCCGGTCGCGGGTGAGGCGGGCCAGTGTGCGGGCAGCCCGGTACCCGGCGAAACCGGCGCCGACGATCACGACATGAGGTCGGCTCACGGTGCGCCTCCGGCGGTGTGGCTCGTCCGAGGCCTTCCGCGTAACCGGGGCCGGGGCACCCAAACGCCGGGCGGGTCACCCGTACGCCGGTCACGGCACCCGGACGCGGCACCGCCCGCGTTTCGCGCCGGGGCCCCCGGTTACCCGGGCCCGGACCGGATCACACCCGGACCGGTGGCGCCGACACGGAGGTACGTGCCATGCCCGAGTACGGCTATTTCCTGGCGAGCGAGGAGCACGACCCCGCCGCGCTCGTCGAGCAGGCCCGGATGGCCGAGCAGGCCGGCTTCCAGGCGCTGTGGATCTCCGACCACTTCCACCCGTGGAACGACGCGCAGGGGCAGAGCGCGTTCGTGTGGTCGGTGATCGGTGCCCTGTCGGAGGCGGTGTCGCTGCCGATCGAGACGGCCGTGACCTGTCCGACCGTGCGGATGCATCCGGCGGTGACGGCGCAGGCCGCGGCGACGAGCGCGGTGATGACCGACGGCCGGTTCCGGCTCGGCGTCGGCACGGGTGAGGCGCTCAACGAGCACATACTCGGCGACCACTGGCCCCCGCTCAACGTCCGCCTGGAGATGCTGGAGGAGGCGATCCAGGTGATGCGCCGGCTGTTCACCGGGGAGGAGGTCAGCCACCACGGCACGCACTACACCGTGGAGAACGCGCGCCTCTACACGGTGCCCGACGAACCCGTCCCCATCGACATCTCCGGTTTCGGCCCGAAGGCGACCTCGCTGGCCGCACGGGTGGGCGACGGCTACATCACGATGATGCCGGAGGAGGAGATGGTCACGCGGTTCCGCAAGGGCGGGGGCGGGACGAAACCGGTCAGCGGCGGCACGAAGGTGTGTTACGGCGCCGATCGCGAGGAGTGCGTGCGTACGGTGCACTCGCTCTGGTACAACGAGCTGCTGCCCGGCGAGATGGGGCAGGTGCTGCCGTCGCCGCGGCACTTCGAGCAGCTGCACGAGCTGGTCACCGAGGAGATGGTCCGCGAGAAGGTGGTGTGCGGGGACGATGTCGAGCAGCATGTGTCCACGCTGAAGGCGTTCGCCGACGCCGGGTTCGACCGGGTGTATGTGAACCAGATCGGCGCGGACCAGAAGGGGTTCTTCGACTTCTACCGGACGAAGGTACTGCCCCAGCTGCTGGGTTAGGCCCTGTGGTGGCCCGTGTCCGGAGGTTCCGTCGGCATCGGCGGGTACGGCACGCCCAGGCCACCCGGCGGGGCGGCCGGCGCGGTACCGCCGATGACGCGGCCCGGCGCGGAGGGGGCACCGTGTTTCGGGTGGGCGGCCCCCCGCAGGGCGTATGCGGCCGCGCCCAGGATCGCCGCCGTGATCAGGGCGGCAGCCCAGCCGGGCAGGCCGATCGCCAGGGCGAGGCCCACTGCCAGGGCCACGGCCGCGCCCGCGTACAGGGCGGCGGCGCCGGAGGCGGCGTAGAGGAGGGCGGTGCGGCGCTGTTTGCGGCTCTGCTCGCGCAGTTCGTCGCGTACCGTCTCGCGTGCCACCTGTGCCAGCTCTTCGACAAGGTGCTTGTCCAGGTGTTCCAGGTGCTCCAAACGGTCCATACCCTGCGGGTACCCGGCGGACACAGCGGGTAACGCGGGCCCTCTGCACGGCCGGGGCCGCCCCAACTAGGCTCGGACGCATGGAGATTCTGGGCGCCTCGCTGCGCATCTGCGTCGACGACCTCGAGACCGCGATCCCCTTCTACGAGCGGCTGGCGGGCGGCAGAGCCCTGCGTTTCGAGCGCGGCGGGGTCCAGGTCGCCGCGATCGGCTCCTTTCTGCTGATGAGCGGCCCGGAGGCGGAGCTGGAGATCCTGCGCCGGGTGGCGGCGACCATCGCGGTCAAGGACGTCGACGAGGCGCACCGGCTGCTGACCGACCTCGGTGCCCGGATCGTCGCGGGGCCGGTGCCGACGCCGGTGGGCCGGAATCTGCTGGCGATGCATCCGGACGGCTCGGTCTTCGAGTACGTCGACCAGCGCAGCTGAGCCGCCCGGCCCCCACCCGGTGCTCAGGGCGTCCGGGACCGCATCCGGAAAGGTCTGTACGAGCCCGTGCCCGTCGGCGTCCAGCGCGGCGATCCGGCGGCGGTGGCCGTCCGGCACCTCGTGGAAGTAGTCGCGGTGCAGGGGCCGTTGAGGGGGCGAGTGCGGTCGATGCCGTCACGTCGGATCCTCGTCACGGTGACCCTGGAACCCGGCGACGCGGCACTGGGTCAGGGGGCCTGCTGGTCAGGATTGCGCAAAGGCGCTCGCGGCGCTCACGGGGCGGGCCGCATCTCGGTGGTGAGCGCCCAGCGTTCGTGGTCGCGCCAGGCGCCGTCGATGTAGATCATGTTCGGTGAGAAGCCCTCGTGCCGGAACCCGGCGCCCCGGGCGAGCGCGACGGAGGCGGTGTTCTCGGGCTGCGCGTTGATCTCCAGCCGGTGCAGTCCCAGCGGCCCGAAGGCGTACCCGATGACCAGGTCGAGGCCCTCGCGCATCAGGCCGCGCCCGGCGGCGTGCGCGAAGGCCCCGTAGCCGAGGGCGCCGCACTGGAAGCCGCCGCGCACGATGTTGTTGATGTTGATGAACCCGGCGATGTCCCCGCTGTCCTTCTCGCACACCAGGAAGCCGGCCTTGGCCGGGTCCTCGATCAGCCGGCCGGCGTAGCCTGCGTAGGCCTCCTCGGTGTCCGGCGGGAACAGCCAGGGCCGGTGCAGGTCCTTGCTCTCGCGGGTCCGTGCGGTGAACTCGGGGCCGTCCTCCAGGGTGAAGTGACGGATGGCCACGCGGGGACCCTCGGCGAGGTAGGGGGGTGCGGTGTGCGGCATCGGCCCAGCTTACGGCGCTACGGCGTGGCCGGCCGTGCGGTCGCCCGGTTTTCGCACCCCGCCCGCCTCGCCCCGGGCCCGGCTCAGCCGCCGACGGCCGGCAGCCGCAGCACCCCGGTGTCCCCGGGCGCGCTGACCACGGTCACCGGCTTGATCCCCCGGTTGCCGAAGTAGGCGTCGTCGCTCGCCGCGATCACGAACCGCAGCCGGTGCCCGGGCGCGTACCGGTGCACGATGCCCGGCAGGGTGACGGTGAAGCTCTTGGTCACGTCCGGCACCCGGACCGGTGCGACCAGCCGGTGGACCAGCGTCTGGGTGCCGTCGGGCGCGACGTCGTACAGCTTGGCGAACAGCACCAGCCGGTCGGCGGCGTCGCCGGAGTTCTGGGTGCGTTCGGCCTGCGGGGAGACGACCCTGAGGGTGGCCCTGGGGGCGCCGACGACGTCGAGGTTCCTGGTGAGGGCCGCGCCGGTCCAGGCGAGGTAGGTGCCCTTGGTGTCGTACGGCTCCGGGTCGGGCAGGCCGACGGACCCGGTCAGGGAGCTTTCCGAATGGCTCGTGGGGACGGGTCCGTTGGCGTAACTGCGGCTGCCGCGGGTCACCTCGGCGCGGTTGTCGACCAGCTTGCCGTCGCCGGAGAGGTAGAGGGTACGGCTGAGGGCGGGGACCCGGCCGGCGGTGGCGTAGGTGTGGGCGGGGTCGGTGATCCAGTCCCGGTAGTAGGCGAACGAGGGGCCGGCGCCGGCGCTTTTGTCCTTCTTCAGGTAGTGGTCGAACCAGGCGAGGATGCGCCGGCCGACATAGCTGGACTCCAGGTCGCCCCGGACCATGTTGAGTTCGCCGGGTGCGGGGTCGGTGATTCCGCCGCTGTGCCCCCAGGACTGCCAGATCAGCGCGGCCCGGGTGCCCTGGGCCCTGAGCGTGCGGTAGCTGGCCGTCGCCTCGTTGAGGTTGAACAGGCTGTCGGCCTGGCCCTGGACGAGCAGGGTGGGCGCCTGCACACGGGGGAGGTAGCTCGCCGGGGAGACCCTGCGGGTGTAGGCGAGCAGCCGGGCGGTGCGGTCGGGCGGGTAGTTGCCGGAGTTCAACGTGCGGACGGTGTCGCAGACGTCGGAGACGAAGTGCAGACAGGCCAGCGAGTTGATCCGGGACGGGTCGAGGTTCGGGACGGTCAGCGGCTGGCTCTCGCCGGCCAGGTAGAAGCCGTTGGTCCACTGCCACTTGAAGGCGCCGGGCACGTGGGGGGCGTCGACGGCGTTGTTCGGGTCCAGGGAGTAGGCGAGGTCGTTCCAGGTGATGAGCGGGGCGAGGGCATCGACGCGGTGGTCGACGGCAGCGGTGGCCAGCTGGATCGCGCCGCCGTAGGAGCCGCCGATCATGCCGACGCGGGGATCGCCGGGGGCGTCGAGGGTGACGAAGTCGGCGCGGGTGCCGTCGTCGGCGGTGCGCTTGCCGCCGAGGAAGTCGACCAGCCGGGAGGCGGCTCTGCCGTCGATGCCGGGATCGTCCAGGGAGATCAGACAGCCGGTCTGGCCGAAGCCGAGGCCGGAGTAGACGAGGGAGACGTAACCGCGCTCGGCGAAGACCTTGCCGATGGCGTCGGTGGAGCCGTCCGACTTGCTGCCGCCGAAGCCGTTGGTGCCGAGGACGGCGGGCGCGGGGTGGGCGTGGTCGGCGCCGGCGGGACGGTACAGGTCGGCGTCGACCGTACATCTGCGGCCGCCGGCCTGCACGGTGAACTTCAGTGGGGTGACGGTGTACTGACCGGTGGCGTGGGCCGGGCCGGCGGCGAGCGTGAGGGGGGCGGTGAGGGCCACGCCGAGGAGCGCGGTGAGCGCCTTCTGTCCTAGGGCGGCACGGGGTCGGGACGCGCGGCGGCGCGCCGGTCGGGGCACACGTCGGGGCACGGGGTCCTCCACACTGGGGCACACGGATACCGACCAGTAGGTCTGGCCGAGGAGCATGCTGTGACACGTGTCAGGCGCGGGTCGATCGTCGCGCGCATGGTTTCTTGACGGGGATTCAGGGGACGCGGTCAGCGCAGCGCGGGCTCGTCGAGCGTCAACGTCGCGGCTTCCGCGTCGAGTTCGGCCGCGACGCCGAAGGGTATCGTCAGCGCGCCGGCGCAGTGGCCGAAGCCGAACTCCTCCACCACCGGTACCCCGAGCGCTCCGAGCCGGTCGGCCAGCAGCGGCCGTATCTCCTGGTAACCGGAGCACTGCTGCCAGGAGCCGAGCAGCACCCCGCGCACCCGCTCCAGCCAGCCGGCGCGCAGCAGTTGGGTGAGATACCGGTCCAGCCGGTACGTCTCCTCGCCCACGTCCTCCAGGCACAGCAGCCCGCCGGCCGCCGAGGCGCGCGCGTGCGGGGTGCCGAGTTCCGCGGCGAGCAGGGACAGACAGCCGCCGAGGGTGACGCCGCGGGCCCGGCCGGGCACGAGGGCCCTGCCGCCGGAGGCGATGGTGCGGACGGTCTCGGGGGCGAAGAGCGTCGCCCGCAGATGCTCCTGTGCCCGGGCGTTCTTGACGAAGTCGATGCCGGCCGCCATCGGCCCGTGCAGCGTGGCCAGCCCGAGGCGGGTGGCGAAGGCCTCGTGCAGGACGGTGACGTCGCTGAACCCGACGAAGACCTTCGGCCCGGCCGCCCGCAGCGCCTCCCAGTCCAGCAGGTCGGTCATGCGCTGTGCCCCGTATCCGCCGCGGGCGCACAGCACCGCGTCCACCGCCGGGTCGCACCAGGCGTTCTGCAGATCGGCGGCGCGGCCGGCGTCCGTGCCGGCCAGGTAGCCGAACTCGGCGTGCCGGTCCAGGACATGGGGCCCGGCCACCGGGTCGAGGTCCCAGCCGCGCAGCACGTCGAGCCCCGCCTGGAGCCGCTCCTCGGGCACCGGCCCGCTGGTGGCGACGACGGCCACCCGGGCGCCCGGGGCCAGCCGCCTCGGCCGTGTCAGTTCCTTCACGTGTGCAGCTCCAGTCTCGGGACGCCGTGCACATCCAGCCCGAACACCTGGGCGTACAGGGAGATTTCGGCCTCCAGGGCGCGGATCATCGTATCGGCCCGGCGGAACCCGTGTCCCTCCCCCGCAAAGGTGATGTAGGCGTGCGGCAGGTCCCGGCCCGCGATCCGGGCGAGGAAGCGTTCGCACTGGGCGGGCGGGCAGATCACGTCGTCCAGGCCCTGGAGCAGCAGGAACGGCACGGTCAGCCGGTCGGCGTGCGCGGTCGGCGACCGTTCGGCGTACCGGGCCGGGACCTCGGCGAGCGGCCCGATCAGCGACTCCGGGTAGCGGGACTCGAAGTCGTGGGTGTCGCCGGGGCCCCAGGTGGCCAGGTCGAGGACCGGGTAGACGATGGTGCCGCAGGCGTAGACGTCGGTCGTGGCCAGGGAGGCGGCGCTGGTCCAGCCGCCGGCGCTGCCGCCGCGGATCGCGAGCCGGTCCGGGTCGGCGGTGCCCTCCTCGGCGAGGGCGCGGGCGACGGAGGCGCAGTCCTCGACGTCGACCACGCCCCACTGCCCGCGCAACCGCTCCCGGTAGGCCCGGCCGTACCCGGTGGAGCCGCCGTAGTTCACCTCGGCGACCCCGATGCCCCGGGAGGTGAAGTAGGCGATGGCGAGATCCAGCACGAGCGGCACCCTGCTGGTCGGGCCGCCGTGCGCCCAGATGACGTAGGGCGGTGCCTCGCCGTCGGGTGCGGTCCGCCGGGGGTGGTGCGGCGGGTAGACGTGGGCGTGCACCTCGCGGCCGTCCGGGCCGGTGAAGGTGCGGATGTGCGGCTCGGGGTAGTAGGCGGGGTCGACGGCGTCCCGGTGCCGGGAGCCGATGGCGCGGGCCCGGCCGGTGGCGGTGTCCAGCTCGACCACTTCGTACGCGGAACGCGGACTGGCGCCGACGCCGACCACGCGCCCGCCGTGGACGGCAAGGGTGGCGCCGAACTCGGTCCACGGTCCGGCGACGTCGACGATCTCCCCGGATTCTGTATCCAGTATCCCGAGTACGGTCGACCCCCGACCGTGTACGACCGCGACCAGACCGTCGTCCAGCGGCGCGAACCAGCGCAGGCCCGGCTTCCACAGCGGTCCGGCGAACTCCTCCTCGCGCGGGCACAGCGGGGTGCCGTCCCGGTACAGGTTCCACCAGCCGCTGCGGTCGCTCGTATACAGAAGACGGTTGTCCGTCGACCATTCGGCCTGTGCGATCGCCTCCTCGGGCCCGCCGGCGACGGTGTCGACGGTATGCAGCATGCCGTCGGCACCGATCTCGGCGACGAGCAGTTCCGTTCCGTCCCACGGCATCCGCGGATGGTCCCAGGCGAGCCAGGCCGCCCGGCGGCCGTCGGGCGAGACGCGCGGTCCGGTGACGAACCGGTGCCGGCCGTCGGTCAGTTCACGCACGGCGGACCGGTCCTCGGCGGCGGAGCCGTCCAGCGGTACGGCCGCCAGAACCCGCCGCAGGTCCGAGGGGCCGTCGCCGGTGAACTCCTCCAGCACACACCACACCTCGCCGCGCGCGAGGTCCAGATGGGGGTCCGCCCAGCGCAGGCCGCCGCCCACCGCGGAGACCGGGGTCAGCGGGCGCGGCCGGCCGCCGGGCCGGTACCGGTACAGCCGCTGGTCGGCGAAGTGCGTGAACACGACGAGCGGTCCGCCGTCGTCCACCGCACCGGTCCAGGGCCGGCCCCCGTACTCGACCACCCGGTTGCGCACGTTCCACGGCGCGGGCAGCACGACCTCCTCCGTGCCGGCGGCCGTGCGCCGCACCAGCGTCCGCCGGCCGCCCTCGGCCGGCCGGGGCTCGGTCCACCACACCTCGTCCCCGACGAAGCCCACCCACTCCGGCTGCCCGTCGTACGCGGCGGCCAGCTCGGCGTCGATGGGCGACGGCCATGATCCGTACGGTGACGTCAGCACCTCGCCTCCGTCCCCTAGGCCGTCCGCAGGAAGCGGTCGAGCACCCGGACGCCGAAGTGCAGCGCCTCGACGGGCACCCGCTCGTCCACGCCGTGGAACAGCGCCTGGTAGTCGAGGTCCTCGGGCAGCTTCAGCGGGGTGAACCCATAGCCGGTGATGCCGAGCCGGGAGAACTGCTTGGCGTCCGTGCCGCCCGACATGCAGTACGGCACCACGTGCCCGTCGGGCGCGAACTCCATTACCGCGGCCCGCATCCCGGCGAACGTGGGCGAGTCCACCGGCGCCTGCAGGGCCACCTCCCGGTGCGCGAACTCCCAGCTCACGTCCGGGCCGGTCAGGTGGTCGAGGGTGGCGGTGAACTCCTCCTCGGTGCCTGCCAGACAGCGGCCGTCGACGTAGGCGACCGCCTCGCCCGGGATGACGTTCACCTTGTAACCGGCGTTCAGCATCGTCGGGTTGGCGCTGTTGCGGACGGTCGCCTCCACCAGCTGGGCGGCCGGGCCGAGCTTCTCCAGCAGCCGGTCCACGTCGGTGAGGTCGGGCTCGATGCCGTAGAGGGCGGCGAGTTCGGTGAGCGCGGCCCGCACGGTCGGGGTGAGTCTCGGGCGCCAGGCGTGCTCGCCGATCCGGGTGACGGCGGCGGCGAGGCGGGTCACCGCGTTCTCCCTGTTCACCTTGGAGCCGTGCCCGGCCCGGCCGCGTGCGGTGAGCTTCAGCCAGCCGGTGCCCCGCTCCCCCGCCGCGATCGGGTAGATCTGCCGGCCGGCGCCGTCGTGGAAGGTGAAGGCTCCCGACTCGCTGATGCCCTCGGTGCAGCCCTCGAACAGTTCGGGATGCTCGTCGGCGAGGAAGCCGGAGCCGTCCTCGGCGCTGGCCTCCTCGTCGGCGGTGAACGCGATCACCAGGTCCCGGCGCGGCCGTACGCCGGCCCGGGCCCAGCCGCGGACGACCGCGAGGATCATCGCGTCCATGTTCTTCATGTCGACGGCGCCCCGCCCCCACACCACCCCGTCGCGGATCTCGCCGGAGAACGGGCCGACGCTCCAGTCGGCGGCCTCGGCGGGCACCACGTCGAGGTGACCGTGCACCAGCAGCGCGTCGGCGGACGGGTCGGAGCCCTCGATCCGGGCGACGACGTTGGTGCGGCCCGGCGTGCGCTCCAGCAGCAGCGGCTCCACCCCCGCACCGGCCAGCCGCTCGGCCGCGTACTCGGCGGCGGGCCGCTCCCGGCAGTCCCCGCCGCCCCGGTTGGTGGTGTCGATGCGGATCAGGCCGGAGGTGAACTCCACCACCTCCTCCAGGGCGAGGTCGTCGGCCTGCTGGTCAGCCATACTGCTCCTCCACGGCGGCGGAGACGATCGTGGTGACCGCCTTGAACGTCCTGATCCCCTCGTACATGGTGGCGCTGGTGTACGCCACCTTCCGCTCCCCGGTCCGTGCGACCCCGGGCACGACGGTCGCGGCCATCGCCAGATGCTCGGCGTCGAACTCCACGGCGAGCGTGAACGGCCCGGCCTGAACGGGTGCGTGGCGCACCGCCAGCTGTGCGGCCTCCTTGGCGGCTGCGCGGATGTCGGCGGCGGTCCGGGCCGGGGTGCGGCAGACCGCCGCATACCGCGACACATGGTCTTTCACCGCGACCTTCAGCGCCTCCGGTGCGTACCCGAGCGCGTCCTCGCAGGCCACGTCGTCACCGGTGACGAGAACGACGGGGACGCCGTACTCCGCGGCGACGTGCGCGTTGAGCAGGCCCTCGCTGGCGCGGACGTCGTTCAGCCACACCCCGGTGATCTGGTTGGCCAGGTAGGTGTGGGCGAGGACGCCCTCCATGCCGGCGCCCGCGTGGTAGCCGACGAACGCGATGCCGTCCACGTCGCCGTGCTGCACGCCCTCCACCATGGACAGTGACTTGTGCCGCCCGGTGAGCATCTCGACCCGCTCGTCGAGCTGTTCCAGCAGCAGGTTGCGCATGGTCCAGTGGGCCTCGTTGACCAGGACGTGCTCTGCTCCGCCGTCGAGGAAGCCCGCCACGGCGGCGTTCACGTCCGAGGTGAACATCGACCGGCACCGCTCCCACTGCGGCGTCCCCGGCAGCACGTCGGCCGGCCAGGTGACGCCGGTGGCCCCCTCCATGTCGGCGCTGATGAGGATCTTCATGCTGCGTCACGTTACGCGCCGGGGCGCGGCCATGCTACGACCCCGACGGCACCGTCAGGTCCGCCGTCCGCCGGTTCGCCGTCCGCCGGTTCTTCTGCCGGTGCCCGGATCTCGGACCGTCCTGTGCCGGGCAGCGAAGCGGGGTGTGCGGCACGGTGGGCTGCACACCCCTGAGGGCCTACGCCCGGGCGAGGACGAACCAGCGGGCCGGCAGGTCGATGCGGGTGCCGTCGGCCAGGTGCTCGGTCTGCGGCAGGGCGGTGTCGCCCTCGGCGAGGACCTTCAGGCCGGCCGCGTCGAGCAGCCGCGGGATCTCCTCGTCGTCGGCGTCGGCGGGCTTGAGCCCGTGGTGGAAGACGCGCTGCAGCTTGGGCCCCGGGCCCTCGGACACGGCGCGTCCCAGGACGTCCCGGGAGCCGGAGGTCAGTTCGACGACGAACGCGCGCCCCTCGGTGCCGATGATCTCGGCGACGGCGGCGGCGACCGCGGGCCGCGCCTCGGGTTCGCTCTGGTGGATGACGGCCCGCATGTAGACGTTGGCGTCGCCGAGCCGCTCGTGCAGGGCGTGTACGGCGCCGCCGTCGGTGAGGTCGAGCTGCTGGAACTCCACGGCGTCGTCCTGCGTGGTGCGGCGGGCGTGCTCGACGGCGGCGTGCGAGAGGTCGACGCCGACGGCGCGCGCGAACCGGGTGGCGAGGTAGCGGGTCTGGGTGCCGTTGCCGCAGCCGAGGTCGACGATGGTGCGCGCCGGGTCCGCGTGGGGCAGCAGCAGGGCGCTGTGCGGTGCGGCGGACAGGGCCGGGTCGCAGTCCCAGATCGCCTCCCCCGCCTCGTCGGAGGTCTCGCTCCAGTAACTCTCCCAGTTGCTGCGGTACTTGTCCGAGACGTTCATGCGATCTCCCCACGGTTCGGTTCCGTGATCGGGATATCGCGGGGACCCGCGGTGGGGCAAGGGGCGGGCGGCCACCTTCACCGGATGTACGGACGCCAGTGGAGCCGGGGGGCGCGCACCGGCGGCCGCACGCCCCCTGCTCGTCATCCTCTTGCGGCTCTTCCGGTGATGGCCTGTTCGAACCACACGGTCTTACGGTGCCCGGTGGCGCTGGCGCCCCACTCCCGGGCCAGCCGGCTGACCACGCGCAGGCCGCGGCCGGACTCGTCGTACGGCCCGGCGCTGAGCATCTCGGGCAGTCCGGGTTCGTCGTCGGTGACCTCGAACAGCAGTGCGTCGGTGCGGACCACGCGCAGCCCGACGGGCTCGCTCTGGGCATGCCGGACGGCGTTGGTGACGACCTCGCTGACCAGCAGCTCGGCGGTCTCCACCGTCTGCGGCAGCCCCCATGTGAGGAGCTGTGCGCGGACCTCGCGGCGGGCCCGGCCGACCTCGCGCGGGTCGGCGTCGAAGCGCCACTCGGCGACGTGGTCGTCGGGGATGCCGTTGAGGCGGGCCATGAGCAGGGCGACGTCGTCCTTGCGGCCGCCGCGCGTGTTCAGGGCGCGGATGATGGTGTCGCAGGCGTCGTCCATGGAGGCGGCGGGATGCGCGGCGGACTCGCAGAGCGCGGCGAGGCCCTCGCCGATGTCGCAGCCGCGCACCTCGACCAGGCCGTCGGTGCACAGCACCAGCCGGTCGCCGGGTCCCACCCTGACCCGGGTGGCCTCGAAGGGGACGCCGCCTACTCCGATGGGGGCGCCGGTGGGCAGTTCGAGCAGTTCGCTGCTGCCGTCCTCGGCGCGGACCAGGACGGGCGGGATGTGTCCGGCGTTGGCGAGGTGCAGTTCGCCGCGGATCGGGTCGTAGACGGCGTAGAGGCAGGTGGCGAGGTAGGTGTCGCCGAGCCTGCGGGCCAGGTCGTCGAGGTTGCGCAGAAGCTGGGCGGGCGGCGTCCCCATGGCGGCCATGGTCTGCACGGCGGTGCGCAACTGGCCCATCATCGCGGCCGAGTTGAGGCCGTGTCCCATGACGTCGCCGACGACGAGGGCGGTGCGCGAGCCGGGCAGTTTGATGGTGTCGAACCAGTCTCCGCCGATCCGGCCGAGCCGGGTGCCGGGCAGATAGCGGGTGGCGATGTCACAGCCGGCCATCCGGGGGCTGACCTGCGGGAGCATGCTGTCCTGCAGGGTGTCGGCGACGTTCTCCTGGTAGGTGTACATGCGGGCGTTGTCGAGTACGAGGCCCGCGCGGGCGGCGAGTTCGGCGCCGGTGGTGCGGTCGATGTCGTCGAAGGCCGGGCGGTCCGGGCGGCGCATCAGCACCATGAAGCCGAGGACGACGTTGCGGGCCTTGAGCGGGACGATCAGCAGGGAGCGGCCGGTGATGAGCGGCCTGAGGTCGCGCTTCTCGAACTCGCCGGAGATGCGGTCGCCCAGCTCCTCGGTCACCCGCGGGACGATCACCGGTTCGCCGGTGACCATGCACTGGTAGAACGGGGTGTGTTCGGGGAAGGCGAAGGACTCGCCGACCGGCACGGTGTCGTCCCAGCGGCCGGGTTCGTCGTTGTGTTCGACCCATACGCGGAACATCACCGTGTGGGCGTCCGGCGGGCCGTCCGGGAATCCCTCGCCGGCGAGGACGGCGGCGCGCAGGTGGGTGCCGGCGAAGTCCGCGAACCGGGGTACGGCGGCGCTGGTGACCTCGCGGATGGTCGCGCCGAGGTCGAGGGAGGTGCCGATGGCGGAGCTGACCTCGTTGAGGAACTCCAGCCGCTCGCGCACGGCGGCGTACTCCAGGTCCTGCTCGGCGCCTTCCGGGACCGCGACGGCCGCCGGCCGCTGCTGTGGTACGACGGCCTCGGCGCGCGGGCGCCCGGGACGGCGGGGCACGCCCCAGTACGGGGTGACGGGCACCCGGTCGAACTGGCTGAACTCCAGGACCGGATAGCCCAGTTCGAGCACCTGCGAGACGATGCGGCCGCTCAGTCCGGGGCCCATGTTGGGCAGGATCTCGGGCAGCCGCCGTTCCAGTTCCTCGAAGGCGGGCAGTTCGGTGTGGCGGGCGAAGCCGGGCGAGATGCGTTCGGCGGTCTCGTCGTCGTAGCCGCGCTCGTCGCGCAGCCGGGTGGCGTCGGCGGCGAGCACGAGCAACCGGAAGGGTCCGGGCCCGACCAGCGGGTAGGCCCACCACAGCACGTCCAGCCGCTCGCCGTCCGGTTCCTGCGCGGGCGGGAAGAGACGGGCGCGGCCGGCGGTAGCGTAGCCGGTGTGCCCGCCGAGCGAGGCCTCCAGGCCGGGGCCGAGTGCGCCGTACTCCTCGTAGGCGTCCGGCATCGCGTCGCCGCGCAGGTCCTCGGGCAGGGCGCCGGAGACGGGCAGCAGGTCGGCCGCGGCACGGCCGACGGCGTCCTCCCTGCCCACGCCGAACAGGCGCCGGGCGCCGCTGCTCCAGTGGGACACCAGGCCGTCGTGGTCGACGACGACCACGGCCAGCGGAATCCGGCCCGCCGCCGCGCCGCCGGCGCCGCTCCCGGGAGGTGTCTCCCGCTCGCTGCCTCGGTCCATGGCCCAGGCCCTCTCTCCCCACGGCTGTCCGCAAACGATCTGTGCCGCCCGCCACTACGGTACGGCGGCGGCCGGTCGCGATGTGTGGCAATCCTGGAATTGGTTTCACCGGATCGCACCGGCGCGCAGCTCGCAGTCCTGCGCGCGCCCCCGCTCGGCCCGCTCAGTCCTCGTGGCCCAGCTGGAGGTCCCGTTCGGTACGGCCGCCGCCCGCGACCTGGAGCACGGTGGCGACCGGCGGGTAACCGGCGGCGATGACGGTGTACTCGCCGGACGCGAGGTCGACGAACCGGAACATTCCGTCCGCTGCGGTGGTGAGGGTGTCGACGACGTTCCCGGCGGCGTCCAGGAGCGTGACGCGGGCGTCCTCCACGGGCCGTCCGCCGCTCGACCGGACGGTGCCCTTCAGCACGGCGCCGCCCGCGAGTTCGACGTCCTGCCGGGTCTCCCGGGAGGCCTGCACGGTGACCGGGAGGGCGGCGGGGCGGAAGGCGGGGGCGCCGGCGGCGAGGGTGTACTCGCCGGCGACCAGTTCGGTGATGACGTAGCCGCCCTCACGGCCGCTGCGGGTGGTGGCGACGACCTCGCCGTGCACATTGGTGAGGGTGACGGTGGCGTCGCGCACGGGGGTGCCGTCGGCGGTGAGCACGCTGCCGGCGAGGCGTCCGGCGCCGCCGAGTACGACGTCGAGTTCGACGGGCCGTTCGCCGACGGTGACGGAGACGGCCTGCGGCTGGTGGCCGCCGGCGGCGGCGATGAGCACGTACGACCCGGAGCCGGGTGTGCTGAGCGCGTACCGCCCGTCCTCGCCGCTCGCGCCCCGGCCGATCTGTGCTCCGGCGACGTCGATCAGGGTGAGCGCGGCGCGGGGCACCACGGTGCCGTCGGGGTGCTGCACCGTACCGCAGACGGGGACTCCGGCGGCGTAGGGGGAACGCGCCTGCGGGATCGGGGGGTTCACGGTCTCAGGCTCGGGATCGGGCTCGGCTTCGGTGGTGTGGTGGGACACCAGTGGTTTCTCCTTGAGGAAGAAGGCGACGAGCACGCCGAGGACGAGCACCGGGACGAGGTAGAGGAAGATCCGGGGCATCGCGTCGGCGTAGGCGCGGATGTAGGCGTCGCGCAGCGCCGGGGGCAGCGCGTGGACGAGCTGCGGAGTGACCGAGTCGGGGTCGGGCAGCGCGGTGCCCGCGCGCGGGGGCAGCTCCTTGTGCAGCGCGGAGGTGAGCCGGTTCGCGAAAAGGGTGCCGAAGACCGCGGCGCCGACGCTGCCGCCGATCTGCCGGAAGTAGTTGCCGGCGCTGGTGGCGGTGCCGAGGTCGGCGGGCCGTACGGAGTTCTGCACGGCGAGGACGAGGACGGGCATCACCAGGCCGATGCCGGCGCCGAGGACGGCCATCCAGATGCTGTAGTGCAGCCGGGGCGTGTCCGCTTCGAGGTGGGAGAGCAGCCACATGCCGGCGGCCGAGACGGCGCCGCCGAGTACGGGGTAGATCTTGTAGCGGCCGGTGTGGCTGACGAGCTGTCCGCCGACGACGGAGGCGCCGACGATCCCGGCCATCATGGGCAGCATCAGCAGCCCGGACTCGGTGGCGCTGGCTCCGTCGGCCATCTGCAGGAAGGTCGGCAGATAGCTGGCGGCGCCGAACAGGGCGACGCCCGTCACGAGTCCCACCAGGCCGCTGACGTTGAAGACGGAGTCGCGGAACAGCCGGAGCGGGATGAGGGGTTCGGCGGCGAAGCGCTCGGCGACGAGGAAGAGGACGGCGGCGACGAAGGCGCCGGCGCCGAGGCCGATGATCCGCCGGGAGTCCCAGGCGTACTGGGTGCCGCCCCAGGTGGTCAGCAGGACCAGGCAGGTGGAGGCGGTGGCGAGCAGCAGCGCGCCGGGCACGTCGAGGCGGCCGCGGCTGGGCGGCTCGGGGAGTTTCAGGACGAGGGTGACGACGGCGAGGGTGACCAGGCCGAAGGGGACGTTGAGGTAGAAGCACCAGCGCCAGGAGAGGTGGTCGGTGAAGTAGCCGCCGAGCAGCGGCCCGGCGACGGAGGCGAGGCCGAAGGCGGCGCCGATCAGGCCCATGTAGCGGCCGCGCCGCCGGGGCGGCACGATGTCGGCGATGATCGCCTGCACGCCGGTCATGAGCCCGCCCGCGCCGGCACCCTGGAGCGCGCGGAAGGCGATCAGCTGGTCCATCGACCGCGACCGGCCGGCGAGCGCGGAGCCCACGACGAAGACGGCGATGGCGAACTGGAAGACGCCCTTGCGGCCGAAGAGGTCGCCGAGCTTGCCGTACAGCGGCAGGCCGATGGTGGAGGTGAGCAGATAGGCGGTGATCGCCCAGGACATCCGGTCCAGGCCGTGCAGTTCGCCGACGATCTTCGGCAGCGCGGTCGCGACGATCATCTGGTCGAGGGCCGCGAGCAGCAGGGCGAGCATCAGCCCGGAGAACACGAGCCCGACGCGGCGGGCGCCGGGTTCGGCGGTCCCGGCCGGTGGGGCCGCGGGCGCGCCGGGGGGCGCGGTGAGCGACTGGTCCCGCATCAGAGTCGTGCCGCCCACGTACCGCTCCCCTCGTCGCACCTGTCACATTTCCCGCGTAAGGCGACAACTGCGAACAACTTCGGCGAGTTACGGCACGGTTCGGGACGAGGAGGAGGTCCACTCGAACCGGTGAAGGGGTCCCCCGAGGGGCAACGCCCCTTCACCGTCGCGGCGTTCGGGCTACTTCTCGACCTCGGCGGCCAGCCTGGCGAGCACGGCGTCGTAGATCCGGCCGAGGCCCTTGGGCGCGAAGGTCCTCTCGAAGAAGCCGCCGATGCCGCCGGCGCCCTTCCAGGTGGTGGTGACGACGACCCGGGAGCTGCCCTCGCCGGCGGGGGTGACGCGCCAGGTGGTGACCATGGAGGAGTTGCGGTCCTGCTCGACCAGCTCGCCGTCGGTGGGCTCGCTGACCTCCAGGAGGCAGTCGCGCACGCGCTTGCTGGTGGCCTGGAGCTTCCAGTGGACGAGGGTGCCCTCGCCGTCGCCTCCCTCGCGGACCTCGTACTCGCTGAAGTGCTCGGGCAGCAGCTTCTGCCGCGTGCCGCGGTAGTCGGCGAGGGCGTCGAACACCTTCTCCGCGTCCGCCGCGACGACCCGCTCCGTAGTGGCCTCGACCTGCGCCATTGCTTCCTCCACGACCTGGTTTCTCGGGGTTGGGGCAAGCCAACCACCCCGGTGCCCGGCCACCCAAATCGGGGGTCGCACGATCACGGGAACACATGTTCTATTCTGTGCGCAGGGCTAGCGAGGAGGGCGTCATGCGCTGGGAGAACCTCACAGGTGAGAGCGGACACGGCCGGGCGGGGACCGCGCTGTTCGGCGCGGACGCCGTCACCACCCGCACCTTCGACACGCCCGAGTTCCGCGGGATCACCTTCCACGAGGTCCGGGCACGCTCGGTGCTGAACCGGGTGCCGGGTGCCTCGCGCATGCCGTTCGAGTGGACGGTCAACCCCTACCGCGGTTGCACGCACGCGTGCGTCTACTGTTTCGCCAGGAAGACACACAGCTATCTGGACCTCGACACCGGCATCGGCTTCGACACCCAGATCGTCGTCAAGGTGAACGCGCCCGAGGTGCTGCGCCGCCAGCTGGCTTCCCGGCGCTGGCAGGGCGATCACGTGGCGATGGGCACGAACGTCGACTGCTACCAGCGCGCGGAGGGCCGCTACCGGCTGATGCCGGGCATCATCGGCGCCCTCACCGAGCACGCCAACCCGTTCTCGATCCTCACCAAGGGCACCCTGATCCTGCGCGACCTGGACCTGCTGGTCCGGGCGGCCGAGGTGACGGACGTGGGCATCTCGGTCTCCGTCGGCTTCCTCGACACCGAGCTGTGGCGCACGGTGGAGCCGGGCACACCGGCGCCCGAGCGCCGGCTGGACGTCGTACGCACCCTGGGCGAGCACGGCATCGGCTGCGGGGTGCTGATGGCGCCGGTGATCCCGTTCCTGAGCGACCATCCGGCGCAACTGCGCGCCACGGTACGGGCGGTGGCGGAGGCCGGGGCCACCTCGGTGACCCCGCTCACGCTGCATCTGCGCCCCGGTGCGCGGGAGTGGTTCATGGCCTGGCTCGGCCGGCACCACCCGCACCTGGTGCGGCGCTACGAGCGGCTGTACGCGGAGGGCGCCTACGCCCCCAGGTGGTACCAGCGCCGGATCACCCGTCAGGTGCACGAGCTGGCGCAGGAGTACGGCATCGGGCCCACGCACGCGGGCCCGGCCCGCCGGATCCGCCCGGCGCAGCCCGCCGGAGTGCCCGAGCCGACGCAGCTGACGCTCCTGTGAGGGCCTCGCCCGGGGGAGAGACCCGCCCGGCCCCGGGTGAGGGCGTTCGAGGGCTTCGGGCAACCCAAAAGGGTCAACTATGTCTATAAGGCGTTCTTCAGGGCGCCGATTCCGGGACGATGCGGCGAGAGAGGTGACCCTCGCGGTCCGCAGAAACCTCCGTCCCGGGAGGACGCATGAGAACACGCGCAGCCGTGCTGTGCGCAGCCGCCGCCGTGCTGGCGGGCTCGGTCACCACCCCGCCCGCGCAGGCCGCCCCGGCCGCCCCCGCGGCGCGGCTCGCCTGGACCGAGTGCGGCACCGACGACTATCCGACGCTGCAGTGCGCCCGGCTCAAGGTGCCGCTGGACCACGCCAACCCGTCGGGCCGGCAGATCACGCTCGCCCTCTCCCGCGTCCCGCACACCGCGCAGACCTCCCAGGGCCCGCTGCTGGTCAACCCCGGCGGGCCCGGCGGCAGCGGACTGGAGCTCGCCGGACTCGTGGCCGGGGCACTGCCCAGGAGCGTCGCGGCGCAGTACGACGTCATCGGCTTCGACCCGCGCGGCGTCGGCGCGAGCAGCCCGGACCTGGACTGCGTGCCCGGACACTTCAAGCCGGTGCGCCCGGACACCGTGCCCGCCACGGCCGCGCTGGAGCGGACGAACCTCGACCGCGCGCGGTCCTTCGCCGCCGCCTGCGGCCGCAAGTACGCCGATGTGCTGCCGTACATCGACACGGTCAGCACCGTGCGCGACATGGACCTGATCCGTGCGGCCGTCGGCGCGCCGAAGATCAGCTACTTCGGCTACTCCTACGGCACCTACCTCGGCGCGGTGTACGCGAAGCTGTACCCGGAGCGGGTCCGCCGTCTGGTGCTGGACTCGATCGTCGACCCGACCGGCGTCTGGTACGAGGACAACCTCGGCCAGGACCTCGCCTTCGACGACCGCCACCGCGCGCTGATGGCCTGGATCGCCCGGTACGACGCGACGTACCACCTCGGCAGGGACCCCCAGAAGGTCGAGGCCGAGTGGTACGCGATGCGGGCGGCCCTGGCGAAGAAGCCGGCCGGCGGCAAGGTGGGCGCCTCGGAGCTGGAGGACACCTTCGTCCCCGGCGGCTACTACACCGGCTACTGGCCCGACCTCGCGGAGGCGTTCGCGGCCTATGCGCGCGACAGGAACACCGGGCCACTGCTGGAGGCGTACGAGAACCTCGGCGCTGTGGACGGCTCCGGCGACAACGGCTACAGCGTCTACTCGGCGGTGCAGTGCCGTGACACGTCCTGGCCCGGCAGCTGGCAGCAGTGGCGCACGGACACCTGGGCGGTGTACGCCAAGGCGCCCTTCATGGCCTGGAACAACGTCTGGTACAACGCGCCGTGCGCGTTCTGGCCGACCGCGCGGCGCAAGCCGGTGGACATCGCCAACGCCAAGCTGCCGCCGGTCCTGCTCTTCCAGGCGACCGACGACGCGGCCACGCCGTACTCCGGCGGTGTCACGGTGCACCGTCTGCTCGCCGGCTCCAGCCTGGTGGTCGAGGAGGGCGGCGGCAACCACGGCATCACGCTGAGCGGCAACGACTGCCTGGACAGGTATCTGGCCGCGTATCTGACGGACGGCCGGGTACCGCGGGGCACGGGGGTCGCCGACGCGGTCTGCGCGAAGTCCCCCGACCCGAAGCCGGTGGCGCCGAGGGCGGTGCCGGCGGTGGCGCGGGGGCTGGCGTTGCACCGGTTGCTGGGCTTCCGCTAGGCCCTGTCGTCACATTCCCGTCGTCCGCCCGCCGGGCGGGCCCGGCGGCGTCTGGTGCGTGCGACCGCAAGGCGCCGGAGCGCCCTCCTGGCGGAGCCACGTGGGCGGTTCGGCAACGCGGCGAGCGCTCGTGCCAGGCGTCGCCGGGCAGGCGGGAATGTGACGACAGGGCCTGGGCCCGCCGGGGGCCGCGCGGGACACGGTCACCGGCGCTGCCGTCAGCGGGTGTCGAGGCCGTCGATCAGGCGGCCCAGGAACCGGGTGAAGGTGGCTTCGGGGGTGAGGGGGCGGCCGGGGGCGGCAAGGGCCTCGGCGAGTTCCGGGTGGCAGCCGTCGGCGGCGACAGCGGCGAGGTAGCGGGCCTCGGCCGCGGCCCGGTCCGGGGACCGGGAGACCGCGGTCTGCGCGACCTCGTGGGCGACGTGTCCGGCCACGAATGCGGTGAGCTGGGCGAAGACCTCCAGCTTCGCCGCGCCGTCCAGTCCGGTGGGCCGCAGGACGGCGAGCGCGTGCTCCAGGAAGGCCAGCGTGTTCGGGCCCGGAACGCGACGGGTGAACAGGGCGGCGGGCAGCCAGGGGTGGCGCAGCATGTGGGCGCGCTGCAGATGGGCGATGGTCTTCAGATCGGCACGCCAGTCACCGCTGGGCGCTTCCGTGACCATCAGTTCACCGCTGATGTGGTCGACCATCAGTTCCAGCAGTGTCTCCTTGTCGGGGGCGTAGCTGTAGAGCGACATCACTCCGGCTCTGACCTCTGCGGCCACCCGCCGCATGGTGACCGCTTCGAGCCCTTCGCTGTCCGCCAGGGTGACCGCCGCCTCGACGATCGCCTCCCGGCTGAAGGAGGGCCTGCGTCCCCTGCGGGGCTCGGCAGGACGCAGCCAGAGCTGTTCCGGGTCGACACCCACGGCGCCGGACCCCCTGTCGTGCGGCACGGACTCGCGTTCCTTCCCCTGGTCACCGAGGCGGCTCTTGCGAAGGCCATCCAAGCATCCTCTATTCTCGTACATCGTACGGAATTAAGGAGGGGAACCATGCCATCACGCACGCCCGACGTCGTGGCCGGACCGGTCTGGGTGCAGCCCGCCGGAAAGCCACCGCTGTCCGCACGGATGCTGAGGGCCACCTGGCGAGGTCTGCCGGCGAAACGCCACGAGGCCGGATGGGAGCCGGGGCTGGTGGTGCCGGCCGCCGACGGCAGCCCGTTGATCACGGACCACTACTTCCCGCGCGCGGAGGGCGACTTCCCCACCCTCCTGGTGCGCTCGCCCTATGGCCGAGGCCTGCCGTGGTCTGCCATGTACGGCATACTCTTCGCCGAACAGGGCTTTCACGTCGTCCTGCAGAGCTGCCGCGGCACCGGAGGTTCGGGCGGCGCGTTCGACCTGTGGCGCAACGAGGCCGTCGACGGCCGGGCCACGGTGTCCTGGCTGCGCGGGCAACCGTGGTTCGGCGGAACCCTGGGGACCGTCGGCCCCAGCTATCTGGGCTACACGCAGTGGGCCCTCGCCCTGGAGCCGCCGCCGGAACTGAAGGCCATGGTGGTGCAGGTGGGCCTGCACGATCCCCATGCCCTGTTCCACACGGACGGTGCGCTGCGCCTGGAGAACGCCCTCGCCGTCGGCGTGGGCATGACCTATCAGCACCAGGGCATGGCACCGTTCGTGAGGGCGACACTGCGCCTGCAGCGCCGCCTGCGCGCCGTCACCACCGCGCAGCCCCTTCGGGGGGCGTACGTGTCCGCCCTCGGCGGCGAAGTGCCCTGGCTGGACGGCGTGATGACACACCCGGACGCCGAGGACGCCTACTGGCGCGGGGCGTCGCTGGCGGAGCCGGCGGAGCGGCTCCGCGTCCCCACGGCTCTGATCACCGGCTGGCACGACGCGCTGGCCGACCAGACCTTCGGGCAGTACGACCGGCTGCGTCACGCCGGATGCGAGACCGCCCTGCTGGTCGGCCCCTGGACCCACACCTCCGCCCTGCAGCGGGGATGGCCCGAGGTGTTCACCGAAAGCCTCGCCTGGCTGCGCGCCCACCTGTACGGCGACCCCTCCGGTCTGCGTCCCACCGCGGTGCGCGTGCACCTCGGCGGCGAGAACGCCTGGCGGGACCTCGACGACTGGCCGCCGGCCCGCGCCGCCACCCCGTGGTACCCCACCCCGGGCGGGCATCTCACCCAGCAGGCCCCCACGGACCGCGCACCACTGGCGTCGTTCCGCTACGACCCGGCCGACCCCACCCCCTCCCTCGGCGGCCCGCTGCTCTCCCGCACCGCCGGCCCCAGGGACAACGGCCGTCTGGAGGCCCGGGACGACGTCCTGACGTTCACCGGCCCCGTGCTGACCGAGCCCGTGGACATCCTGGGCCCGGTCTCCGCACGGCTGAGCATCTCCACGGACACCGGGCATGCCGACGTCTTCACCCGCCTGTGCGACGTGGACGCACAGGGCCGCTCCGTCAACGTCTGTGACGGACTGGGCCGGCTTCGGACGACGGATGCCGCGCCCTCGCAGGTCACCGTGCCGATGAGTGCCACCGCCCATCGCTTCGCCGCCGGTCACCGCATACGCTGGCAGATCAGCGGAGGCGCCCATCCGCGGTACGCCCGCAGTACGGGCACCGGGGAGCCGCCGGCGGACGCCACCGCGTTCACACCGGTGCGCATCACGCTGCACACGGACTCGGCGTTGCTGCTTCCCCGCGACTCCGGGCCCATGTGATCCCAAGCCCTCGGGGCGCTGCCCTTCGAGGCGTTGTCAGTGGGCCGGTCCATCATGGGGCCATGAGTGAACCGACCCGGATCGCCGCCCCGGACGGCGTCGCCCCCGCGGCCCAGTACAGCCATGTCGTCTCGGCGAGCGGCCGCTTCGTCGCCGTCTCCGGCCAACTCGCCCTGGACGAGCAGGGCAAGCTGGTCGGCGAGGGCGACCCCGTGGCCCAGGCCCGCCAGGTGTTCGAGAACCTGAAGCGCTGCCTGGCCGCGGCCGGCGCCGGCTTCCCACACGTCGTCAAGCTGACGTACTTCGTCACCGACACGGCCCACCTCCCCGCGATCCGCGCGGCCCGCGCCGCCCACATACCCGACGACCGCCTCCCGGCGTCCTCCGCGGTGCAGGTGGCCGCGCTGGTGGCGCCGGAGTTCCTGATGGAGATCGAGGCGCTTGCGGTGGTGGGTGACTCATGACCCTTGGAGGGAGGGGCCTCACCCTGAGGTGGTAGTCCGCCAGGATCCGGCCGCCGCCTTCCCGGGCTCCGGAGCGTGCGGCGCCGGTGCTCGGCTCAGCCGGGAACCGCACGCCTTCCGGGCCGGCTTGCCCGTCCGGCACGCCTTGCGGCCCGAAGGGCGGTCACCTCGTCTCCTCCTCCGGCGGGATCCTTGCCAGCGCGTACACCGCCGCCTCGGCCAGGGCCGGGTGGGCCAGGGCCTCGGTCAGGACCCGGCGGGCGCGGGGGTCGCCCAGTGTGCCGAGGCCCTCCACGCAGGCGAGGGCGACCCGGCGGTAGGGGTCGTGCGGGCGCAGGCGGCGTTCCAGGGTGGTGATCAGGGCGGGCACGGACTCGGGGGCGCGCAGGCCGGTCAGCAGGCGGACCGGCTGCAGGGCATAGGCCACGCGGAGTTCGTTCGTCGCGAGGGCCGCCGCCGCGCGGGCCGTGCGGGGGTCGCCCAGGCAGGCGAGGGCGTGGGCGGCACCGGCGCAGCGCGGCGGGTCACGGTGGTTGAGGAGGAGCACCAGGGACTCGAAGGCGCGCCGGTCGCCCGCGAGGCCGAGCCGGAACGCGGCCAGCTCCCTGGCCCACAGCGGCTGTCCGGGCGCGGTGAGCACCTCCGCGAGTTCGTCGTGGTCCTCGGTCGCGAGCAGCCGGTCGTACGCCGCCGAGCCACCCGACTCCTGCCGTAAGCGCTCCGTGAGTGATCGCAACTCTTCGTCCACGAAGGCCAGCGTAGGCGGGTGGCGAGGCCGGAGGGAGCTACATCACAAAGTCCGGTGCGAACCGAGGGCTGGCGCGCTCGTTACTCGCCGGTTAAGCTCAGACGAGCGAGTTACCCACTCGCACTTCCGCTGACGACGGTTTGGTGACGCGGCCGTCGTGAGCATTGGTCGGTTCGGTACGACGTGTACCGCAGTACGACCCGGCTCCGGGACAGGGCCGGTCGGATTCCCTGCCGATTGCCGTTCGCGGGCGTGTGCATCGCCCGTGGCACCGGCAGCACCGGGCGTGTGCGCTCAGCAGCCCGGCAACACCCGCACTCCTTTCCGCTCCGCGGTGCGCCCCTCGGCGCACCCGGCGCGTTCCTCGTCGTCACCCTCATTCCTGGAGTCCCGCGATGGCCACTCCCCTTTCCGGCCCAGCTCTGTCCCCGCTCAAGACGATCGCCGTCGTCGGCCTCGGCACCATGGGCACCGGCATCACCGAGGTCCTCGCGAAGGCGGGACGCGAGGTGATCGGCATCGACATCAGCGAGGCCCAGGCCGCTGCGTCGCTCGCCGCCCTGGAGGCCTCCACCGCCCGCTGTGTCGAGCGCGGCCGGCTCACCGGCCAGGAGCGCGCCGAAGCCCTCGCCCGGGTCCGGACCAGCACCGACCTCGCCGCTGCGGCCGACGCCGACCTCGTCATCGAGGTGGCCCCGGAGTCGTACGAGATCAAGCAGCAGATCTTCCGTGAGCTGGACGGCATCGTCCGCCCCGGGACGATCCTCGCGACCGGCACCAACGCCCTTTCCGTCACCCGGCTCGCGGCCGACTCGGCCCGCCCCGAGCGGGTGCTCGGCCTGCACTTCTTCAACCCGGCCCCGGCGATGAAGCTGGTCGAGGTGGTCTCCTCGGTGCTGACCGCGCCGCAGGCCGTCGCCGCGGTCACGGACCTCGCGATCGAGCTGGGCAAGGAGCCGGTCGCGGTCGGCGACCGCCCCGGTTTCGTCGCGGACGGCCTGCTCTTCGGCTACCTCAACCAGGCTGCCGCGATGTACGAGGCCCGGTACGCCTCCCGCGAGGACATCGACGCGGCGATGCGGCTCGGCTGCGGCCTGCCGATGGGCCCGCTGGCACTGCTGGACCTGATCGGCGTCGACACCGCGCGTACGGTGCTGGAGGCCATGTACGCCGAGTCCCGCGACCGGCTGCACGCCCCGGCGCCGATCCTGAAGCAGCTCAGCGAGGCGGGCCTGACCGGCCGCAAGTCCGGGCGGGGCTTCTACACCTACGCGGCGCCGGGCAGCGCCACGGTCGTGCCGGACGCGCTGACCCCGGCGGCGGACGGTGCGACGGCTCAGGGGCGCGAAGTCCGCTCCGTCGGTGTCGCCGGCTCCGGCACCATGGCGTCCGGCATCGCCGAGGTCTTCGCCAAGGGGGGCTACGACGTCGTCCTGGCCGCCCGCAGCGCGGAGAAGGCCCAGGCCGCCAAGGCCCGGATCGGCAAGTCGCTCTCGCGCTCCGTCGACAAGGGCCGGCTGACCGCCGAGGCCGCCGCGCAGATCCTGGACCGGATCGTGCCGGCGGGCTCGTACGACGCCTTCGCCGAGGTCGACCTGGCCGTCGAGGCGATCGCCGAGGACCTGGAGATCAAGCGGCAGCTGTTCGCCACGCTGGACAAGATCTGCAAGCCCGGCGCGGTCCTCGCCACCACCACCTCCTCGCTGCCCGTCGTCGCCTGCGCCCGCGCCACCTCGCGCCCGCAGGACGTGATCGGCATGCACTTCTTCAACCCGGCGCCGGCGATGAAGCTGGTCGAGGTCGTGCGGACCGTGCTGACGGCCGACGACGTCCACGCGACCGTCCGCGAGGTCTGCGCGAAGATCAGGAAGCATGCGGTGGACTGCGGCGACCGGGCCGGCTTCATCGTGAACGCGCTGCTGTTCCCGTACCTCAACAACGCGATCAAGATGGTCCAGGAGCACTACGCGTCCCTGGACGACATCGACGCGGCGATGAAGCTCGGCGGCGGCTACCCGATGGGCCCCTTCGAGCTGCTGGACGTGGTCGGTCTGGACGTCTCGCTGGCCATCGAGAAGGTCCTGCACCGCGAGTTCCGCGACCCCGGCCTCGCCCCGGCCCCGCTGCTGGAGCACCTGGTGGCCGCGGGCTGCCTCGGCCGCAAGACCGGCCGCGGCTTCCGCGAGTATGCCCGCCGCTGACGGCGGCGGCGACTGGTCCCCCGCGGAGACGGACTGGGGCGGACTGCTGGGCCCCGCGGACCTGCCCCCGCCCTCCTGGGGCGGGGACGGCTCCCGGGGCGGGAGAAACCCCTCACCCGCGCACCGAACTGCGCACATGCAGTACGTTCGGGTCATGTCCCAGCCCGCCAAGTCCTCCCGTACACCAGCTACGCCCGACGCGCCGGAAAGTGCCGCAGGCAGTCGCGCCGCCGCCCAGCGGCTCAAGATGCGCCGAGAACTGGCGGCCGCAGCCATGGAGCTGTTCGCGACCAAGGGGTACGAGGCGACCACCGTCGACGAGATCGCGGCTGCCGCCGGGGTCGCCCGCCGCACCTTCTTCCGCCACTTCCGCTCCAAGGAAGAGGCGATCTTCCCGGACCACGACGACACGCTGATCCGCGCCGAGGCGGTCCTCAACGCCGCCCCGGCGCACGAGCATCCGCTCGACACCGTGTGCCGCGGCATCAAGGAAGTCATGAAGATGTACGCGGCCCGGCCGGAGATCTCGGTCGCCCGCTACAAGCTCACCCGCGAGGTGCCCACCCTGCGCGAGGCCGAGATCGCCTCGGTCGCCCGCTACGAGCGCCTCTTCACCCGCTATCTCCTCGGCCACTTCGACGAGCACGCGCACGCCGACGACGCCAACGACGACCCGCTGCTGGCCGAGGTGGCCGCCTCCGCGGTCGTCACCGCCCACAACCACGTCCTCAGGCGCTGGCTGAGGGCGGGCGGCCAGGGGGACGTGGAGGCGCAGCTGGACCACGCCTTCGCGATCGTGCGCAAGACGTTCGGCACGGGCATCGGCGCCGGCCGCGGCACGGCCCAGCGGCCGGCGGCCACGGCCCCCGCGACGGTGTCCGCGCACGGCGAGGTCCTCGTCACGGTCGCCCGCACCGACGCCCCGCTGGACGAGGTCATGCGGACCATCGAGGCGGCGCTGAAGGAGCGCTGAGCCCGCTCCCCCGCTGTGACGACGGCCACCCGACCGGGTGGCCGTTTTGCCATGTCAGGGCCCGTTTTCGCGCAGATTCCAGACCCCGTTCGATCGATCATCGCTCATTTGTTACGTAAAGATTTCATCTGAGGGCAAGTTCTGGCACTCAGTGCCTTGTCACCTGACACGCGGTGTCATACGTTGAAGGTGTCCGGGCTGTCCCGGCAGGCCCACCGCCTGCGCGCCCGAACGCCTGCGTCACAGGCAACCTCCCGCGCCACAAAGCGCTGCCGAAGCACCACCGAGCCGAACCGACGGCACACCCAAAACCCTCAGCAGCACCGACGATCCCCCAGCGCCCCTCCCTCAGGGCGCTCACCGCCGGAGGCAACACCGTGACCGTGAAGGACATCCTGGACGCGATCCAGTCGAAGGACGCCACGTCCGCCGACTTCGCCGCCCTGCCGCTCCCCGACTCGTACCGCGCGATCACCGTGCACAAGGACGAGACGGAGATGTTCGCGGGCCTTGAGAGCCGCGACAAGGACCCGCGCAAGTCGATCCACCTCGACGAGGTGCCCGTGCCCGAACTCGGCCCGGGCGAGGCCCTGGTGGCCGTCATGGCCTCCTCGGTCAACTACAACTCGGTGTGGACCTCGATCTTCGAGCCGCTGTCCACGTTCGGGTTCCTGGAGCGCTACGGCCGCACCAACGAGCTGGCCAAGCGCCACGACCTGCCGTACCACATCATCGGCTCCGATCTCGCGGGCGTCGTCCTGCGCACCGGCCCGGGTGTCAACGCCTGGAAGCCCGGTGACGAGGTCGTGGCCCACTGCCTCTCCGTCGAGCTGGAGTCCTCCGACGGCCACAACGACACGATGCTCGACCCCGAGCAGCGCATCTGGGGCTTCGAGACCAACTTCGGCGGCCTCGCCGAGATCGCGCTCGTCAAGTCCAACCAGCTGATGCCGAAGCCGGACCACCTGAGCTGGGAGGAGGCCGCCGCCCCGGGCCTGGTGAACTCCACCGCCTACCGCCAGCTGGTGTCCCGCAACGGCGCCGGCATGAAGCAGGGCGACAACGTCCTCATCTGGGGCGCGAGCGGCGGACTCGGCTCCTACGCCACGCAGTTCGCGCTGGCCGGCGGCGCCAACCCGATCTGTGTCGTCTCCAGCGACCAGAAGGCCGACATCTGCCGCTCGATGGGCGCCGAGTCGATCATCGACCGCAACGCCGAGGGCTACAAGTTCTGGAAGGACGAGAACACCCAGGACCCGAAGGAGTGGAAGCGCTTCGGCAAGCGCATCCGCGAGCTCACCGGCGGCGAGGACATCGACATCGTCTTCGAGCACCCCGGCCGCGAGACCTTCGGCGCCTCCGTGTTCGTCACCCGCAAGGGCGGCACCATCACCACCTGCGCCTCGACCTCGGGCTACATGCACGAGTACGACAACCGCTACCTGTGGATGTCCCTGAAGCGGATCATCGGCTCGCACTTCGCCAACTACCGCGAGGCCTGGGAGGCCAACCGCCTCATCGCCAAGGGCAAGATCCACCCCACCCTGTCGAAGGTCTACTCGCTCGAGGACACCGGCCAGGCGGCCTACGACGTCCACCGCAACCTGCACCAGGGCAAGGTCGGCGTCCTGTGCCTCGCGCCCGAGGAAGGCCTCGGTGTGCGCGACGAGGAGATGCGGGCCAAGCACATCGACGCCATCAACCGCTTCCGGAACGTCTGAGAGCCATAGATGACAGAGCGTCAGAAGGACCGTCCGTGGCTCATGCGGACGTACGCCGGCCACTCGACGGCGGAGGCGTCCAACGAGCTGTACCGGCGCAACCTCGCCAAGGGCCAGACCGGTCTGTCGGTGGCGTTCGACCTGCCGACGCAGACCGGCTACGACCCCGACCACATCCTCGCCCGCGGCGAGGTCGGCCGGGTGGGCGTGCCCGTCGCGCACCTCGGTGACATGCGCCGGCTGTTCCAGGACATCCCCCTGGAGCAGATGAACACCTCGATGACGATCAACGCCACCGCCATGTGGCTGCTGGCGCTCTACCAGGTCGTCGCCGAGGAGCAGGGCGCGGACATCACCAAGCTCCAGGGCACGACCCAGAACGACATCGTCAAGGAGTACCTGTCCCGCGGGACGCATGTCTTCCCGCCGGGGCCGTCGCTCCGCCTGACGACGGACATGATCGCGTACACGGTCTCCCACATCCCGAAGTGGAACCCGATCAACATCTGCAGCTACCACCTGCAGGAGGCCGGGGCCACGCCGGTGCAGGAGATCGCGTACGCGATGTCCACCGCGATCGCCGTCCTCGACGCCGTGCGCGACTCCGGCCAGGTGCCGCAGGAACGCATGGGCGACGTGGTCGCCCGCATCTCCTTCTTCGTGAACGCGGGCGTCCGCTTCATCGAGGAGATGTGCAAGATGCGGGCGTTCGGCCGCATCTGGGACAAGGTCACGCGTGAGCGGTACGGCATCGAGAACCCCAAGCAGCGCCGCTTCCGCTACGGCGTCCAGGTCAACTCGCTCGGCCTGACCGAGGCGCAGCCGGAGAACAACGTCCAGCGGATCGTGCTGGAGATGCTGGCGGTCACCCTCTCCAAGGACGCACGCGCGCGTGCCGTGCAGCTGCCCGCATGGAACGAGGCCCTGGGCCTGCCCCGGCCCTGGGACCAGCAGTGGTCGCTGCGCATCCAGCAGGTCCTCGCCTACGAGAGCGATCTGCTGGAGTACGAGGACATCTTCGAGGGCTCGAAGGTGATCGAGACGAAGGTGGACCAGCTGGTCGCGGACTCCCTCGCGGAGATCGACCGCATCCAGGAGATGGGCGGCGCGATGGCCGCCGTGGAGTCCGGCTACCTGAAGTCCCAGCTGGTCTCCTCGCACGCGGAGCGCCGGGCGCGGATCGAGTCCGGCGAGGAGAAGATCATCGGTGTCAACGCCTTCGAGGGCACCGAGCCGAACCCTCTGACGGCCGACCTGGACACCGCCATCATGACGGTCGATCCGGCGGTCGAGGCCCGGGTCATCGCCGGGCTGGAGCACTGGCGCGACACCCGCTACCAGCCGCCCTTCAACCACCCGCGCCCCTGCAAGGCGCTGGAGCGGCTGAAGGAGGCCGCCAAGGGCACCGACAACCTGATGGAGGCCACGCTGGAGTGCGCCCGCGCCGGGGTCACGACCGGCGAGTGGGCCGGCGCCCTGCGCGAGGTGTTCGGCGAGTTCCGGGCGCCCACGGGGGTGTCCTCCGCGCCGGTGGCGGTCGCCGCCGAGCCGGGCTCCGCGCTCGCCGAGGTCCGCGCCAAGGTGGACGCCACCGCCCGCGACCTGGGCGTCGGCAAGCTGCGCTTCCTGGTCGGCAAGCCGGGCCTGGACGGGCACTCCAACGGCGCCGAGCAGATCGCCGTACGGGCCCGTGACGCCGGCTTCGAGGTGGTCTACCAGGGCATCCGGCTCACCCCGGAGCAGATCGTGGACGCGGCCCTCGCCGAGGACGTGCACGCGGTGGGCCTGTCGATCCTGTCCGGCTCGCACGCCCAGCTGGTGCCGGACGTGCTCCAGCGGCTGCGTGTGGCCGGTGCCACAGATATACCCGTGATCGCTGGTGGCATCATCCCGAATGGTGACGCCGACCAGCTCAGGGCCGCCGGAGTGGCCGCCGTCTTCACCCCGAAGGACTTCGACATCACCGGAATCATCGGCCGCATCGTCGACGAGATCCGGAAAGCGAACCAGCTCGACCCTCTGGAGGTCCCCGCATGACGACCGTCAACCGCCTTCGCCCGCGGCGCTCCTGCCTGGCCGTGCCGGGCAGCAACCCGCGCTTCCTGGAGAAGGCGCAGGGCCTGCCGGCGGACCAGGTCTTCCTGGACCTGGAGGACGCGTGCGCGCCGCTCGCCAAGCCGGAGGCGCGGCACACCATCGTCAAGTTCCTCAACGAGGGCGACTGGACGGGCAAGACCCGGGTCGTGCGCGTCAACGACTGGACGACCGAGTGGACGTACCGCGACGTCGTCACGGTCGTCGAGGGCGCGGGCCAGAACCTCGACTGCATCATGCTGCCGAAGGTGCAGAACGCCGAGCAGGTCGTCGCGCTGGACCTGCTGCTGACCCAGATCGAGAAGACCATGGGCTTCGAGGTCGGGAAGATCGGCATCGAGGCGCAGATCGAGAACGCCCAGGGCCTCAACAACGTCAACGCGATCGCGCAGGCCTCCCCGCGCGTCGAGACGATCATCTTCGGCCCGGCCGACTTCATGGCCTCCATCAACATGAAGTCCCTGGTCGTGGGCGAGCAGCCGCCCGGCTACCCGGCGGACGCCTACCACTACATCCTGATGAAGATCCTGATGGCCGCCCGCGCCAACAACCTCCAGGCGATCGACGGCCCCTACCTGCAGATCCGCAACGTCGAAGGCTACCGCGAGGTCGCCCGGCGCGCCGCCGCGCTCGGCTTCGACGGCAAGTGGGTGCTGCACCCGGGCCAGGTCGAGGCGTCCAACGAGATCTTCTCGCCGTCCCAGGAGGACTACGACCACGCCGAGCTGATCCTGGACGCGTACGACTACTACACGTCCGAGGCGGGCGGCAAGAAGGGCTCCGCGATGCTCGGCGACGAGATGATCGACGAGGCCAGCCGCAAGATGGCCCTGGTCGTCTCGGGCAAGGGCCGGGCCGCCGGCATGCAGCGCACGTCGAAGTTCGAGATTCCCGCCAGCTAAGGAGCCCTGAGCGCGATGCAGTTCGGACGTACCTACGAGGAGTTCGAGGTCGGGGCGACGTACAAGCACTGGCCGGGCAAGACGGTCACGGAGTACGACGACCACCTGTTCTGTCTCCTCACCATGAACCACCACCCGCTCCACATGGACACCAACTATGCGGAGAAGACGACGGACTTCGGCAAGAACGTCGTCGTCGGGAACTACATCTACTCCCTCCTGCTCGGCATGTCCGTGCCGGACATCTCCGGCAAGGCGATCGCCAACCTGGAGATCGAGTCGCTCAAGCACGTGGCGCCGACCTTCCACGGCGACACGATCTACGGCGAGACGACCGTGCTCGACAAGTGGCCGTCGAAGTCCAAGAACGACCGCGGCATCGTCTACGTCGAGACCAAGGGCTACAAGCAGGACGGCACCCTGGTGTGCGTCTTCCGCCGCAAGGTCATGGTGCCCACCGAGACGTACATCAAGGAGCGCGGCGGCGAGCAGCCCGGCCGCCCGGAGCTGACCGCACCCGCGGAGAAGAAGTCGGAGAAGTAAGCCATGGCCCGTCTCGCCCAGACCGCCGGTCTGACCGACGTCCAGCAGGAGATCCTCTCGACGGTCCGTGACTTTGTCGACAAAGAGATCATTCCGGTCGCGACCGGGCTGGAGCACCGTGACGAGTACCCGCAGCAGATCGTCGACGGCCTGAAGGAACTCGGCCTCTTCGGCCTGATGATCCCCGAGGAGTACGGGGGCCTGGGCGAGTCGCTTCTCACCTACGCGCTGTGCGTGGAGGAGATCGCCCGGGGCTGGATGTCGGTGTCCGGCATCATCAACACCCACTTCATCGTCGCGTACATGCTCAAGCAGCACGGCACGCAGGAGCAGAAGGACCACTTCCTGCCGCGCATGGCGGCCGGCGACATCCGCGGAGCCTTCTCGATGTCGGAGCCGGGCCTGGGCTCCGACGTGTCGGCGATCACCTCGAAGGCGGTCAAGGACGGCGACGAGTACGTTCTGAACGGCCAGAAGATGTGGCTGACGAACGGCGGCACGTCCTCGCTCGTGGCCGTTCTCGTCCGGAGTGACGAAGGACACGCCGAGGGCACCGCGCCCCACAAGTCCATGACGACCTTCCTGATCGAGAAGGAGCCGGGCTTCGGCGAGGTCCGCCCGGGCCTGACCATCCCCGGCAAGATCGAGAAGATGGGCTACAAGGGCGTCGACACCACCGAGCTGATCATGGACGGCCTGCGGGTACCGGCCGATCGGGTGCTCGGCGGCGTCACCGGCCGAGGTTTTTACCAAATGATGGACGGTGTCGAGGTCGGCCGGGTCAACGTGGCGGCGCGTGGCTGCGGCGTCGCCCAGCGCGCCTTCGAGCTGGGGGTGCAGTACGCCCAGCAGCGGCACACCTTCGGCAAGCCGATCGCCCAGCACCAGGCCATCCAGTTCAAGCTGGCGGAGATGGCGACCAAGGTCGAGGCCGCGCATGCGATGATGGTCAACGCGGCGCGCAAAAAGGACTCCGGCGAGCGAAACGATCTCGAGGCCGGAATGGCGAAATACCTCGCCTCCGAGTACTGCAAGGAGGTCGTGGAGGACGCCTTCCGGATCCACGGCGGCTACGGCTTCTCCAAGGAGTACGAGATCGAGCGCCTCTACCGCGAGGCCCCGATGCTGCTCATCGGTGAAGGTACCGCCGAGATCCAGAAAATGATCATCGGCCGCCGACTGCTCGAAGAGTATCGGTTCCAGGGCTGAATGTCCGGTTACGGGGTGTTTTCTTCGAGAAGAAGATCACACCCCGTCGACGGTCTTCGGCCGCCGACTCGACTGCCCGGCTTGCCCAGTTGCAGCCCACGACCGGTACGATCCCCGGAAAGCCGCCGTCCCCCGTCATTGCGCGGCATCATCCGCTACGAAGGTCATCCATGCCCCACAGCCAAAACTCTGCACCTCGCGACAGCCGGGCCGGCGTACGCCTCGCGCGCGGAGCATCGCCGTGGCTTCTCCCGACCGTCGCCACCGCAGCCCTCAGCCTGGCCCGCGCCCGACGCTCCGGCGCGGCCCGGGCCGTGGCCGTGCCCGCCACCGCGCTGGCGGCGGGCATGCTGTGGTTCTTCCGCGACCCCGAGCGCGAGGTCGCCCCGGGCCGGGTCATCTCGCCCGCCGACGGTGTGGTGCAGAGCATCATGCCGTGGAAGGACGGGCGTACCCGCGTCGCGATCTTCATGAGCCCGCTGAACGTCCACGTCAACCGCGCGCCCCTGTCGGGCACGGTGACGTCCGTCGAGCACATCCCCGGCGGCTTTGTTCCGGCTTTCAACAAGGAGAGCGAGAACAACGAGCGCGTAGTCTGGCATTTCGACACCGAACTCGGCGACATCGAGATGATCCAGATCGCCGGCGCGGTGGCCCGCCGCATCGTGCCCTACATCCCGGAGGGCACGAAGGTCGAGCAGGGCGACCGTATCGGTCTGATCCGCTTCGGCTCGCGTGTCGACCTCTACCTGCCCGAGGGCGTGGAGGTCGCGGTCGAGGTCGGACAGAAGACCGTGGCTGGGGTGACTCGCATTGACCGTGATTGATCCGGAGACCCAGGCGGGCTGGGTGCCCGAGGCCGACGAGGTGGACGAAGAAGAGGAGATGCCCCTCTCGCTCCGCCTGTCGATAGCGGACACCCTCACCCTGGGGAACGCCACGTGCGGCTTCATGGCGGTGTACTTCACCACCACCGGCATCCTGATCCCGCATCTGACGGGCAATGACGAGTCCGCGGGCATGGCGCGGCACAGCGCCGCCACGGCCGTCATCCTGATGCTCTGCGCGGCCGTCTTCGACCTGTTCGACGGACTGGTGGCCCGCAAGCTGCGTTCGTCCCCCATGGGCGCGGAGCTGGACAACCTCTCCGACCTGATCAGCTTCGGGCTCGCCCCCGCGTACTTCGTGCTCGTCTATGGCATGGTCGCGGACGACGCGCACCAGCGGGTGGCGGCGGTGGGGGCGATCGTGGTGCTGCTGGCGGTGGTGCTCAGACTCGCCCGTTTCAGCTGCGTGACGATGAAGGACGGCATGTTCCAGGGCATGCCCTCGCCGTTCGGCGCGCTGACGGTCGTCTCGATCGTGCTGCTGGAGCTGCCGTTCGTGGCGACGCTGCTGGCGATCCTCGGGACCGCCTGGCTGATGGTGAGCCGGGTGGAGTACCCGAAGCCGAGGGGGCGCCTGGCCGGGGCCATGCTGTGCTGGATCGTGCTGTCCATGGGCCTGCTGGCGGCATGGGCCTTCGACGCGCCGAGCGGCCAGCTCCTGCTGCAGACGGGGTGTGCGCTGCAGCTGGTCATGGGCGCGGTGATTCCGTTGTTCGCCACGGCCCGGCGGGTGAACAACTTCCGCGGCAACCGCCGCGAGGCTCGCGCGGCGCAGTTGCCGTAGCGGGAAGCCGACGGCAGAAGGGCCCTGGACCGGGTTGGTCCAGGGCCCTTCGCCTTTTGCCCGTGTTCCGGGGGCGGGATGCGGGCGCTGCCGGGCCGGGCGGTCGCGCGGCCGTTCGAGGCGTTCGGTGGCCGAGCGGACAGGGGGCCGGGCCCGGACACCCGACGGCAGCCGTCGGGGCAGCCGCGCGGCGGGCGGGCCGCCTCCCGCCGTTCCCCGGCGCCGGTCAGCACGTTCGCCGGGTCGTCCCGGTCATGCAGGACCCCGGGGCGGCTGTCGCCGTACCGGCGGATCCTGAGGGCCACGGCGTAGCGGCGGTGGCACCCGGAGGCGAGCGCGGGACGAATCGTGTCCTGAGCCGGGACGTGGCCCTGTCGGGGGCCTGGGTGCTCCGGCCCCAGGCCCCTGTGTGCCCACAGCTCAGGCCGGGGTCTGGGGGCGGAGCCCCAGGCGCCTCAGCGCAGGCGGTCCTCGGCGATACGGGCGGCGACCCGCTCGAGAATCGGTCCCGCGTCCGCGATGCACCTGGCGACATCGGGCTCGACGGACGTCAGCGGGTACGCCTGGGCGATCCCCGCCCCCCGCAGCGCCTCCGGGGACAGCGCCAGCCGCCCGCACACCGCCACGACCTCCTTGCCGGCGGCCCCGGCCGCCGCGGCGACCCCCGCCGGTGCCTTCCCGTGCAGCGTCTGCTCGTCCAGCGAGCCCTCACCGGTGATCACCAGAGAGGCCCGCTCCAGCGCGGGCGCGAAACCGAGGACGTCCAGCATGACCTCGATGCCGGGCCGGAACCGGGCCCCCAGCAGCAGCGCGCCGTAGCCGATGCCGCCCGCCGCACCCGCACCCGGCGCCGCCGCGTACTGCGCGGCACGCGGGCCCACGGCCGCCTCCAGCACCTTCGCGAAGTGGACCAGCGCCGCGTCCAGGGTCTCCACGTCGTCCGGGGAGGCGCCCTTCTGCGGGCCGTACACCGCCGGCGCGCCCTTCGGCCCGGTCAGCGGATTGTCGACGTCGCTGGCGAGGACCAGCTCCACGGTCGACAGCCGCGCGTCCAGGCCGGACAGGTCCGCCCGCGCCAGATCGGCGAGCCCGCCGCCGCCCGGCGGGACCGGTTCCCCGTCCTCGTCCAGGAACCGCGCGCCCAGCGCCGCCAGCATGCCCGCGCCGCCGTCCGTCGTGGCGCTGCCGCCGACGCCGAACACGATCGTCCGCGCGCCCGCGTCGAGCGCGGCCCGCAGCAGCTCGCCGGAGCCGTACGTCGAGGCCGTCAGGGGCGCGAAGACGCCGGCCGGGAGACGCTGGAGGCCGCTCGCCTCGGCCATCTCCACGACCGCGGTGTCGCCGCGCAGCGCGAACGCGGCCGGCACCTCCTGGCCCAGCGGCCCGGCGACCCGGACCTCCCGGCGCTCGAAACCGGCCGCGACCGCCGCGTCCACCGTCCCGTCGCCGCCGTCGGCCACGGGCAGCGCCTCGACCGCGAGGTCCGGCACGACCCGGCGCAGCCCGGCCGTCACCCGCTCGGCGACCTGCACGGCCGTCAGCGAGCCCTTGAACTTGTCCGCGGCGATGAGCACCCGACGGGTCTCGTTCACTGCAGCGTCCGCCACCTTGCTTTCCCCTTGCTCTCCGGGCCCTGCGCACGTCAGGGCCAGTCGCGCCGCTGCGACCTTAACCGGAGGACACCCTCGCCGTCATGCCCCGACCGAAGGCTGGGAAGCACCTGGAACGGCCGGGAAGCGCCGGGCAGGCACCCGGGAAGACCCTGGGAAGAAGCCGGGGAAAACGGGTAGACCCCAGCCATGACCAGCCAGCGCCCCGGATCCGCCGCCCTCGCCGACCGCATCCACGGCGGCTGGCTCGGCCGGATCGCGGGCAACATGCTCGGCAAGCCGGTCGAGCAGGGCGAGGTGTGGACCCGCGAGCGCATCGACCGTTATCTGCGCAAGGCCGAGGCCCTGCCGCTCACCGACTACCTGCCCGAGCCCGCCGACCCGGCCGAGACCGCCGCACTGCGCCCGGAGTGGCGTGTCTGCGTGCGCGGCCGGATCCACGGCAGCTGCCGGGACGACGACGTCGACTACGCGATCCTCGGCCTGCACCTGCTGGAGACGCACGGCTTCGGTTTCAGCACCGAGCAGGTCGGCGACCTGTGGCTGCTCAGGCTGCCGTACCTGCAGACGTTCACCGCGGAACGGGCGGCGTACCGCAATCTCGCGAACGGGCTGAAGCCGCCGCTGACGGCGACGTACGACAACCCGTACCAGGAGTGGATCGGCGCGCTCATCCGCGCCGACGTCCACGGCTGGACCCGCCCCGGCGACCCGGCCGGCGCCGCTGCCCTGGCCCGCCGGGACGCGGTGCTGTCGCACACCGGCAACGGCGTGTACGGCGCCATGTGGGCGGCCGCGCTGATCGCGGCGGCGTTCACCGCGCCGACCGTGCGGGACGCGCTGGAGAGCGCGCTCTGCGTCATCCCGGCGAGCAGCCGCCTGGCCCGCACCGTACGGCGGGCCATGACCCTGCACGAGACGCGGCTGCCCTGGGAGGAGACCCTGGCCACGCTGTCCGCGGAGACCGCCGGGCTCGGCTGGATCCACACCGTCCCGAACGCCGCCGTCCTCACCGCCGGGCTGCTGTACGGCGACGGTGACTTCACCCGGACCCTCGCGCTGACCGTCCGCGGCGGCCTGGACACGGACTCCAACGGGGCGACGGCCGGCTCGGTGGCGGGCGTCCTCACCGGCGCGGACGCGATCCCCGCCCAGTGGAAGGACCCGCTTCAGGACACGGTGCGGAGCGCGGTGTTCGGCTTCGACGGCGTACGGATCAGTGCGCTGGCGGAACGCACCGTGCGCCTGGCGACGGCCGGCCCGTAGCCGTACGGCGGCTGGTTACCCTTCCCCAATGACCACGACTGGTGACTTCGCCACGTACATCGCGAGCCTGCCCCGTGTCCTCGCCGGTGCCGCCGCGCTCTTCAGGGACGCCGAGGGGCGCGTGCTGCTGGTCGAGCCGAACTACCGCGAGGGCTGGGCGCTTCCGGGCGGCACCATCGAGTCGGACGATGGGGAGACCCCGCGCGAGGGCGCCCGCCGGGAGACTCTGGAGGAGATCGGGCTCGACCGGCGGCCCGGCCGGCTGCTGGCCGTGGACTGGACGCACGGCGAGGACCGCCCGCCGCTGGTGGCGTACCTGTACGACGGCGGTGTCCTCAGTGACGCCGACCTCAAGGCCATCCGTCTGCAGGAGTCGGAACTGCTCTCCTGGCGCCTGGTCCCGCGCGAGGAGATCACCGCCCATCTGCCCGGCGCCCTCGGCCGCCGCGTCCTGACCGCCCTGGACGTCCTGGCGTCCGGCTCGGGCACGGCGGAGCTGGAGAACGGCCACCGGGTGGCATGACCGGCCCCCGCCGGGCCGACGACGACCGCGGCTGCCTGCGCCTGGTCTCGCCGTGCCGCTGACCCTGCTGCCCCTCGCCGCCGGCTTCTTCTGCCGGGCGGCACTGGTGACCCGCCCGTCGGGCACCTCGGACCACGACGCGTACGCCGCCGTCGTCCTCTCCTGCCTCCTCACCCTCGCCGCCGCGGCGGCCGTACTCGGGCTGCGGCTGCTCGGCCGGCGGCGCTGTCCAACCAGGCGCAGGTTCATCAGCCGGGCCGCTGAAACGGATCGGTGGCTGTCGCGGTCAGCAGGATGACCACGGATCTGGCACGTCCGTCGCCCAGCGCCACGCGGTGATGTGCAGCCGCGGCGGGCTCGGCCGGCCCGGCGGACAGGAGGGCGGCCGGCGCCGACACCCGCTTCAGGAGAGCCATCGAGGGGCGTTGATGCAGACCCTCTGGGGCTGCACCATGCCCCTTCGGCCTGCCGCCGAACCTGTCGGTGTCCGCCGGCACCCCCGCGTCCGGTGCGGCGAACGGGCGGGGCAAGATCTTCCTGCGGTGGCTGCGCCGGGACGGGCGGCCGCCCATGGCCGTGCTTCGACAGCGCGATTCTCCGGGAGGAATGACATGCGATTCCGCTGCGCCGTACTCGACGACTTCCAGAACGTGGCGGTCACGTCCGCCGACTGGTCGGTGCTGGGTGACCGCGTGGAGGTCGTCTCCTTCACCGAGCACTTCACGAGCGAGGACGAACTCGTCGCGGCGCTCGCCGACTTCGACTGCGTGGTGACCCTGCGCGAGCGGGTGCCGTTCCCGGCCGGCCTGCTGAACCGGCTGCCCCGGCTGAGGCTTCTGATCGCCTCCGGCATGCGCAACTCGGTGATCGACCACGCGGCGGCCAGGGCCGGCGGCGTCACCGTGTGCGGCACCGAGAGCTCCGGCACACCGCCGGTCGAGCTCACCTGGGCCCTGCTGCTGGGTCTCGCCCGCGGCATCGTCCAGGAGAGCAACACCCTGCGCGAAGGCGGCCCCTGGCAGTCCACCGTCGGTGCCGACCTGCACGGCCGCACCCTCGGGCTGCTCGGTCTGGGCCGGATCGGCAGCCGGGTGGCGCAGGTCGGGCTCGCCTTCGGGATGGAGGTCGTCGCCTGGAGCCAGAACCTCACCAAGGAGCGCGCCGACGAGGCCGGCGTACGCCTCGCCCCTTCCAAGGAGGAACTCCTCGCGAGCAGCGACTTCGTGTCCGTACACCTCGCGCTGAGCGACCGGACCCGGGGGCTGCTCGGCGCCGCCGAACTCGCCCTGCTCAAGCCGACCGCCTACCTGATCAACACCTCGCGGGCCGCGATCGTCGACCAGGACGCGCTGCTCGCCGCGCTGCACGAGGGCCGTATCGCCGGCGCCGGTGTCGACGTCTTCGACGTGGAACCGCTGCCCGCCGGCCACCCGATGCGCAGCGCGCCGCGCCTGCTCGCCACCCCGCATCTGGGCTATGTGTCCCGCGCCAACTACGCGCGCTACTACGGCCAGGCCGTGGAGGACATCCAGGCCTATCTCGACGGCGCCCCGGTCCGGGTCCTCGGCTGACGTGCCCGTCACGCCCCCGGAGGGGCGTGTCCTGCTCAGAAGAGGGCCGTTCCCCGTTCGAAGTCCAGCAGCCGGCGCTTGCGGTCCAGGCCGCCGCCGTAGCCGGTGAGGCTGCCGTCGGAGCCGATGACGCGGTGGCAGGGGACGATGATCCCGACGGGATTGCGCCCGTTGGCCAGGCCGACGGCGCGGGAGGCACCGGGGCTGCCGAGGGCGTCGGCGAGTTCGCCGTAGGTGCGGGTCTCGCCGTAGGGGATGCGGGTCAGCTGCGCCCAGACGCTGCGCTGGAACGGCGTTCCCCGGACGGCGAGTTCGACGGTGAACTCCGTCAGCTCCCCCGCGAAGTAGGCCGTCAGCTGCTCCTCGGCCGCGGCGAAGACGGCCGGGGTGTCGTCGCGCTGGCCGAAGTTCTCCTCGGCCGGGCGGTGCCGCTGGCCGGCCATGTACAGCCCGCACAGGGCGCCGTCGGCGTCGGCGACCAGGGTGAGCGGGCCGTACGGGCTGTCGATCACGGTGTGGCAGGCCACGGGAGTCACAGCGGTCATAGGAGTCACGGGCGTCATGGAAGTCACGGTCGTCGTCGGAGTCACGGGCGTCACGTTCACGGGTGCAACCTTCTTATACCGGGAGGAAGTTGATCGGGTGGCTGTCGGTCGCCCACAGGTACTGCACCGCGTACGCCCGCCACGGCCGCCATGCCTCGGCGCGGGCGGTGAGCGCGGCCGGGGTGGAGGGCAGGCCCAGCTCCCCCGCCGCGCGCCGGATGCCGAGGTCGGTGGGGAGGAAGGCGTCGGGGTCGCCGAGGGCGCGCATGGCGATGACGTCGACGGTCCAGGGGCCGAAGCCGGGGAGGGCGAGCAGCCTGGCGCGCGCCTCGGACCAGTCGCTGTCGACGCCCAGGTGCAGGGTGCCGTCGGCGAGTTCGCGGACGAGGGTGGTGAAGGTGGTGCGCCGGGTGCGGGGCATCGCCAGCGTCCCGGGGTCGACGGCGGCCAGCGCCTCGGGGGACGGGAAGAGGTGGGTGAGGCCGCCCTCGGGGTCGTCCAGGGGCTTGCCGTGCGCGGCGGCCAGGCGGGCCGCGTGGGTACGGGCGGCGGCCGTGGACACCTGCTGCCCGAGTACGGCGCGGACGGCGAACTCGGCCTCGTCGACCGTGCGCGGCACGCGGCGGCCCGGAGCCTTGTCGACCAGGGGTGCGAGGAACGGGTCGGTGCGCAGGTGGTCGTCGACGGCGACGGGGTCGGCGTCCAGGTCGAGCAGGCGACGGCAGCGGCTGATCGCCACGGTCAGGTCGCGCAGGTCGCTCAGGGTGAGGCGGCAGGCGATGTGGTCGGGGCGGGGTGTGAGCGCGACGATCCCGTGGCCGTACGGCAGGCGCAGCGTGCGCCGGTAGGCGCCGTCGCACCATTCCTCGACGCCGGGTACGGCCGTGGCGGCGAGGTGGCCGAAGAGGTTGGAGGGGTTGAGCGGGGCGCGGAACGGCAGCCGCAGGCTGATTCCGCCCGGCGTGCCGGTCCCGGACTCGGGCGCTCGGGTGCGCAGTTCGCTCGGGGTCAGGGCGAAGACCTCGCGGACGGTGTCGTTGAAGGCGCGGATGGAGGAGAATCCGGCCGCGAAGGCGATCTCCGCCATGGGCAGTGAGGTGGTCTCGATGAGCAGCCGCGCGGTCTGGGCGCGCTGGGCGCGGGCGAGCGCGAGGGGTCCCGCGCCCAGTTCGGCGAGCAGCTGCCGCTCCACCTGGCGGGTGCTGTAGCCGAGCCGGGCGGCGAGTCCGGGCACGCCCTCGCGGTCCACGACACCGTCGGCGATGAGCCGCATGGCGCGGGCCACCAGGTCGGCACGCTGGTTCCACTCCGGGGAACCCGGGCTGGTGTCCGGACGGCAGCGCTTGCACGCCCGGAACCCGGCTTGCTGGCAGGCGGCCGCGCTCGGGTGGAACGTCATGTTCTCCGGCTTGGGCGGGACCGCGGGGCAGCTGGGCCGGCAGTAGATCCGGGTGGTCAGGACGGCCGTGAAGAACCACCCGTCGAACCGCGCGTCCTTGGACTGCACGGCGCGTACGCAGTGCTCCCGGTCGAGGTGGGTCGCTGTCTGCATGCCTCCAGCATCGGCCACGCGGGGCAGCCGGTGCTGGCGGAAATCCGACACCGGCGTCCGCGGGCCTGCCGGGTTCCCCGTTCCGGGCGGGGCTTCGGGGCCCGGGGACATCACCTCCAGGTGCCGCACGTGGATCGTCCGGGCCGACCCTGCTCGTGGCCGTACTGCTCCTGCCGTCGCCGCCTACGGTCCTTCTAGGAGCGGCTCTGCTGCCGGAAGCGAGCGACCCACTCGGCGGTGGGCCGCAGTCCGCCGAACGTGTAGAAGTGCACCTTCACCGCGCCGTGCCGCTCGGGGTCGTAGCGGCGGGCGAGCGCGTGCAGGAAGCGGTCCGGGCCGGCCGTGCCCATGAGGTTGGTCAGCGAGAAACCGTACGTGCGGGCGACGGAGGCGCTGGTCGCGACGCCGAAGCGGGTGGCGTAGCCGAGCAGCCGGCGCACGCCCGCCGGTCCGGGCACGCCGATGCGGACGGGCAGGTGCACGCCCCGGGCACGGGCGGCCTCCAGCCAGCCGAGGACCGGGTCGGCGTCGAAGCCGAACTGGGTGATGACATCGCCGCCGAACCGGTGCGCCCCGAGGGCCGCCGCCTTGTCGGTGAGGGCCGACCACAGCGTGCGGTCGGATATCGCGGGGTGGCCCTCCGGGTAGCCGCTGATGCCGACGTGGCGGACGCCGTGGTGCTGGAGCAGCCCGGTGCGCAGGACGGCGAGGGCGTCCTCGTAGGGGCCCTCGGGACGGGCGGGGTCGCCGCCGACGACGAAGACGTTCTCCGCGGTGCCGTCCGCGGCCAGGCCGGACAGGAACTCCTCCAGGGCGGCGCGGGAGGGCAGGCGGCGTGCGGAGATGTGCGGTACGGGGACGAAACCGAGCCGCTGGACCGCGCGGGCGGCCGCCAGCCGCATGCCGAGGTCCTCACCGGCGAGGTAGGTGATGTTGATCCGGGTGCCCCGCGGGATGCTGTCCTGCGCCTCCTCCAGCCGGAGCACGTCCTTGCCGGTCATCTCCAGGGAGAAGTCGTCCAGCAGAGCGGCACCGACGGCCGGGGGGACGGTGAGAGCGGAGTTCATCGTGCTCCTCGTACGACGGCGTTCCTGACCTCGGCCGATGATGTCACGCGGGGAGCGGGGCCAGGGGCCAGGGGGAGGCGGCGGGGCGTGGCGCGAGCCGGGGATCCGTGCCGGCCGGGCCGGCGGGGTGCCTGGCTTCACCTCTTACTACGGCAAACCCCACCCTGACTCCGTCAGCGAAGCTGCGCGGCGAACGCCTCGTACGCCCGCTCGTCGAAAAGCACGAACCGGACCTCGTCGACCGCCGTGTCCGTGGCCCGCACCGTCTCCACGGCGATCCGGGCCGCGTCCTCCATCGGCCACCGGTAGACGCCGGTGGAGACCGCCGGGAACGCGACCGTGCGGGCGCCGAGTTCACCGGCGACCTTCAGGGACTCGCGGTAGCAGGAGGCCAGCAGCGCCGAGCGGTCCTCGCTCCGGCTGTACACCGGACCTACCGTGTGGATGACCCAGCGGGCGTCGAGTGCGCCCGCCGTCGTGGCGACCGCCCGGCCGGTGGGCAGGCCCTTGCCGTAGCGGGAGGCGCGCAGGGCGCGGCACTCCTCCAGGATGGCGGGACCGCCGCGCCGGTGGATCGCGCCGTCGACCCCTCCGCCGCCGAGAAGGGAGGAGTTGGCCGCGTTGACGATCGCGTCGGCGCTCTGCCGGGTGATGTCTCCTTGGACGAGGGTGATGGTGGTCATGTCTGCCTCAGTCTTCGCCAGACGGCCTTGGCCGCGTTGTGCCCCGACATGCCGTGCACGCCGGGGCCCGGCGGGGTGGCCGAGGAACAGATGAAGACGGCCGGATGCGGGGTGTGGTACGGGAACAGCGACAGTCTCGGGCGCAGCAGCAACTGCAGTCCGGACGCCGCGCCGCAGGCGATGTCGCCGCCGACGTAGTTGGCGTTGTGGGCGGCCAGCTCGGCGGGGCCGGCGACGGCGCGGGCCAGCACGCGGTCGCGGAAACCGGGGGCGAAGCGCTCCAGTTGGCGTTCCATGGCGTCGGTGAGGTCGCCGGACCAGCCGTTCGGGACATGGCCGTACGCCCAGAAGACCTGCTTGCCCTCGGGGGCGCGGGTCGGGTCGACGACGCTGGGCTGCACAGTGATCATGAACGGCCGGGCGGGAGCGCGGCCCTCGCGGGAGGCGTCGCGCAGGGCGGTGGCGATCTCGTCCTTGCTCGCGCCGATCTGTACGGTCGTGGCGGCGCGGGCCTCGGGCGCGGTCCAGGGCACGGGGCCGTCCAGCGCGTAGTCGATCTTGAAGACGCTCGGGCCGTAGCGGTAGCTGCGGTAGTGGTCGCCGAAGCCGGCGATGCGGGCGAGCGCGGTGGGCGAGGTGTCGAAGACGTACGCCCGCGCGGGGGGCAGGTCGTCCAGCCGCTTGACCTCGTAGTCGGTGTGTACGGCGCCGCCGAGGTCCTTGAGATAGCCGGCGAGGGCGTCGGAGATCGCCTGGGAGCCGCCGCGGGGCACCGGCCAGCCGCGGGCGTGCGCGGACAGCGCGAAGACCAGGCCGATGGCGCCGGTGGCCAGGCCGTTGAGCGGCGCGATCACATGCGCGACCAGACCGGCGAACAGGGCCTTGGCCCGCTCGTCCTTGAAGCGGCGCAGCAGCCAGGTGGACGGCGGCAGCCCGGCCAGGCCGAAGCGGGCCAGGGTGACGGGGTCGCGTGGGAGCGCGCTGAGCGGCAGGGACATGAAGTCCCGTACGAGGGTGTCCCAGTGGGGGAGGAACGGCTCGACCAGTCTGCGGTACGCGCCCGCGTCGCGCGGTCCGAAGGAGGCGGCCGTCTCGGCGACCGAGCGGGAGAGCACGGCCGCGGTGCCGTCGAGGAAGGGGTGCGCCATCGGCAGCCCGGAATGCAGCCACTGAAGGCCGTAGCGGTCGAGGGGCAGGGCGCGGAACGCCGGTGAGTTGATCCCGAGAGGGTGGGCGGCCGAGCACGGGTCGTGCCGGAAGCCGGGCAGCGTCAGCTCCTCGGTGCGGGCGCCGCCGCCCACGGTGGACTTCGCCTCGAACAGCGCGACGGAGAAGCCGCGGCGGGCCAGCTCCACGGCAGCGGTCAGTCCGTTCGGTCCCGCACCCACCACGACCGCATCGAGCATCGACGGCACCTTCGGACCCCTTCGTCAGCCGATGGCCACTGGGGGCCAGGATATGCCGGAGGACTGACACTCCCCCGGCCCGGGTGGACCGCGCGACCCCGTCCGGCCCGCGGGCGGGGGCGAGAGGAGCCGTACGGGCGCATCCCAGTGGACCCCGCGAGCGCCTTCCGACCAGGGTGACGGGGGCAGGCCGGACGCCACGGCCTCCTCGCCGTCCGCCGGGCACGACGAACCCGCCGGCACCGCCCGGCCCCCGACCGAGGACGAAGGCAGGCGGAACGCCACGGCCTCACCGTCCGCCGGACCCAGCTGAGCGCTGACCGCCACCCGCACCCGGCCGCCGATGACGGATCGGACGCGACGGCACGGGCCCGCAGGGCGCCGGGCGCCCGGCACAGCGGACCCGCCAGCACCTTCGCGACCGCCGGACACGGGGCAGCCGGAACGCCATGGCATCGCCGTCCGCCGCGTACAGCACATCGCGAGCGCCGTCCGGCCACCGGTGACCGGGGCGGAGAGGGCGGACAGGGCGGACTGGTGCGGGACTCAGGCTGCCGTGCGCAGCAGTTCGGTCAGCCGCTGGGCGGTTGCGGTGTCCCGGGCCGCAGTGAACGGCAGTGCGTTGCCGCCGGTCACGCGGAACGGCTCGCCGGCGCGGGTGAGATGCGTGCCGCCCGCCTCCTCGACGAGGAGCAGGCCGGCCGCGTGGTCCCAGGCCGCCTCCCAGGAGAACGCGACGGCGTCCAACTCGCCCCGGGCGACGGCGAGATACTCCAGGCCCGCCGAACCGCAGGGGCGGGGGGCGAGGCCGTCGGTCCACAGGGCGTGCAGGGCGCGCTTCTGCTCGTCGGTGGTGTAGTCCGGGTGGGAGGCGGCGACGACGAGGTCGCGGCCGGACTCGGGCCGGCCCGCGAACAGCCGCTCGCCGTCGAGGTGGGCGCCCCGGCCGCGGACCGCGGTGGCGAGCTGGTCGCGCGCCGCGGCGTAGGTCCAGGAGGCGAGGACGACGCCCCGGTGGGCGAGCGCGACCAGGGTGCAGAACCCGTCGTCGCCGTGCACGAACTGGCGGGTGCCGTCGACCGGGTCGACGATCCAGACCGGTGCGTCGCCCTGCAGCGCCGCATAGGTCGCCGGGTCGGCGTGCACCGCCTCCTCGCCGACCACGACCGAGCCCGGCAGCAGGGCGCCGAGGTCCTCGGTGAGCCGCAGCTCGGCGAGCCGGTCGGCGTCCGTCACCAGGTCGTGGGGGCCGCTCTTCTGGTCCACCTCGTGCTCGGCGAGGCGGCGGAAGCGGGGCAGGATCTCGGCCGCGGCCGCCTTGCGGACGGCCTCCTCCACGTCGGCCGAACAGCGGATGAGAAACTCGTCGATGGTTTCCGTGTCTTCGATCATGCGTCCATGAGAGCACGTCCCACTGACAATCCCCGCCCGCGGGGTGCATACCGGGTGGAATCGGGATGAAGAACGGGCGCCGGATGACCGGTCAGCGTCCGACGGCGTACCCCTGCATCCCGCGCGGGTTGGCCGCCGCCGACAGCACGCCGGTCTCCGGATCCCGGGCCACCGCGCACAGGCGTCCCTCGGACCAGGCGGGGCCGACGGTGACGTCGTGGCCGCGCCTCCGTAGTTCCTCGATGACGTCAGGGTCCATGCGGGACTCCACGGTGACGCTGCCGGGGCGTCGGCCGCGTGGGTGGAAGGAGCTGGGGAAGCTGTCGTTGTGCCAGTTCGGGGCGTCGATCGCGCCCTGGAGGTCGAGGACGCCGCGGACCGGGGCGCGCAGGGCGGCGGCGAGGAAGAAGTGCAGCTGCCACTGGTCCTGCTGGTCGCCGCCGGGCGTGCCGAAGGCCAGGACCGGCACCCCGTCGCGCAGCGCGAGGGACGGGGTGAGGGTGGTGCGCGGGCGGCGTCCCGGGGTGAGCGAGTTCGGCAGGCCCTCCTCCAGCCAGGTCATCTGCAGGCGGGTGCCGAGCGGGAAGCCCAGCTCGGGCACGACCGGGTTGGACTGCAGCCAGCCGCCGCTGGGCGTGGCCGCGACCATGTTGCCCCAGCGGTCGACGACGTCCAGGTGGCAGGTGTCGCCGCGGGTCGTGCCGTCGACGGCCACGTGCGGCTCGCCGGGGATCTCCGCGACCGTCGGCTCGCCCGCGCCCATCGGGTCGACGCCGAGGTTGTCGGTCTCCACGCGCGCGTAGGCCTGCGCCGGCAGCCGCGGGGTGCGTCCGCCGGGGCTGCCGGGCCGCAGTTCCCAGGAGGCCTTGGCGTCGACCAGGGCTCGCCGGCCGGTGTTGTAGTCGTCCGAGAGCAGCTCCGCGAGCGGCACCTCGGCGGCGTCCCCGTACCAGGCCTCCCGGTCGGCCATGGCGAGCTTGCAGCCCTCGATCAGCAGATGGACGTACTCGGCGGAACCGTACGGGGGCAGCTCCGGCGGAAGCAGGGCGAGTTGCTGCAGGAGCGCGGGGCCCTGGCTCCAGGGGCCGGCCTTGCACACGGTCCAGCCGTTCCAGTCGTAGGTCACCGGGGTCTCGTAGGTCGCGGACCAGCCGGCGAGGTCGGCCTCGGTGAGCGTGCCGGTGTGCCGCAGCCCGCTGGTGTCCAGCGTGGGCCGCCGGGACTGCCGTACCAGGGCCTCGGCGATGAAGCCGCAGCGCCACACCTCGCGCGCGGCGTCGATCGCGGCCTCCCGGTCACCTGCGCCCGCGGTCTCGGCCAGCAGTCGCTTCCAGGTGGCGGCGAGCGCGGGGTTGCGGAACAGCTCACCGGGGCGGGGCGCCCGGCCGCCGGGCAGATACACCTCGGCCGACGAGGTCCACTCGGTCTCGAACAGCTCCCGTACGGTCTCCACTGTGGCGCCGGCCTGCTCCACGGGCGCGTGCCCGTGCTCGGCGTATCCGATGGCGTACCGCAGGACGTCGTCCAGGGACTTCGTGCCGTGGTCGCGCAGGAGCAGCAGCCAGGCGTCGAAGGCGCCGGGCACGGCGGCCGCGAGCGGCCCGGTGCCGGGTACGAGGTCCAGCCCGAGCCCCCGGTAGTGGGCGACGGTGGCACCGGCCGGGGCGACACCCTGCCCGCACAGCACCCGCACCGCGCCGCCCGCCGGGGCGAGCAGGATCGGCGCTTCCCCTGCGGGCCCGTTCAGGTGCGGCTCCACCACGTGCAGCACGAACGCCCCGGCGACGGCGGCGTCAAAGGCGTTCCCGCCGCTCTCCAGCACCGCCATCGCCGACTGGGAGGCCAGCCAGTGAGTGGAGGACACCATGCCGTGGGTCCCTTGAAGAGTGGGGCGAGTCGTGAAGTTCATCTCTGACCTCGTCATCTCTGACCTCGGTGTGAGTGGTGGCGCGTCGAGCGGCGGGAACGGACCTGGAGGCCATACTCGTTCATCGGTGCCGCCGGTGGCGTCGGCGATGGCGATGGAGACGTCGACCATGCCCTGGTCCTGGCGCGAGCAGGGCGACGGAGTCCGCGGGCGCCGCGGCGGCGGGCTCGGGCCTTCGCCGCCGTCGCGGTGGGCCGTAATCTCCCGGGCCCGGGGCCGCCGACCGGGCCGGGCCGGCCCGGGCCGCGGGATACCTGACCGGCGCGGTCGGCAGTGCGGGCGTCATCGCCGCCGTCGCAGCGGTTCATCAACGGGTCAAGGGCTGCCCTACCCCGGATCAAACGGTCGTATGGGTTCCGTGTACACCTGCTCAGACTCCCCGACATAGCCGGATTTGCTCCATTGACCGCTGGCTAACGTGGTCGAGCCCAACGGCCACGCGAAACCACGGGGAAGAGGTGAAGGCGGTGGGGGCGCCGATACGGTCACGGCTGCACGATTTCCTGGAGACTGATCCGCCAGGACACGAGACGTCACAGCGGGCTTCCGAGCCGCACCGTTCGACGCTGCTGGACCTGGTGCACGCAGCCCCGCCGCCCCGATCCGCCGCGGACGACCGGCCCGGCCCCAAGCCGGGCGTGCCCGCGTACCACACGCCTGTGTGCGTACCGGCGCATCCGCGGTCCGTAGCGGGGACAGGCCGGGACGGCCGCCCCGCACGCGTGCCGTTCGTCGTCTTCGAGCTGTTCCGGCATCCCGTTCACGGCACCGTGGCCTTCGCCTTCACCACGCCGAGGAAACTGGTGGACGCGCTGGGCGAGGCGCAGCCGTGGGTGGCCGCGTCACTCGGCCCCCTGGCGGAGGGCGTGCGCGAGCAGGGCGTCACCGTCGTGCTCGATCCACGGGTCACGCCCGGAGCACCCAACTGGACGGCGGACGACCTGGCCGCCTACGCGCGGGAGGTGCGCCGGTGAGCGACTTCAAGGTGGTCTACGACGACCTCGCCGCCATGGCGAAGACCTTCCACGAGCAGGCCGGCGACTACCGCAAGCTGCACCCCGACGTGGCGCCGCCGGTGGTCAGCGGGGGCGACGCCGGGCTGGACTCGGCCATCAAGGAGGTCGCGGACCTCATCGTCGCCCTGCACATCGGCATGGCGGACCGGCTGGACGACCACGGGGACAAGGTCGCCTACGCGCGGGACTCCTTCCACCGGCACGACGTGGACGTCCACGGCGCCTTCGAAGACCTGATGGGGTGACGGACGATGGCTGACAGCTGGGTCGGCGGCGACATCGGCGGACTGCGCACGATGGCCGAGACGTACAAGAACGCCAAGGACAAGCTCGACGACGTGGTCAAGCCGCTGAGCAGCGTCGTCGACAAACTGGTCGGCGACGCCGGCTGGAAGGGCGAGGCGGCCGAGAGCTTCCGCGCCAAGTGGAGCGAGGACGCGCTGGCCGCCGGCGGCTTCGCGGAGCTGGTGCACGCGACGGGTGAGATCCTCCAGACGCTGGCCGACGCGCTGTCCACATGTGAGACGTCCCTGCAGAACGCGCAGCACATCGCGGCCCGCAAGGGTGTGGCCACGGACGCCAAGGGCGCGCCGCTGCCGGTCATGACGGCGAATCCGCCGAGCGCGCAGGACCAGAAGACCATCTCCGCGATGAACGACTACACCACGGCGCGCAACGAGATCCTGCACACCGCCCAGCACGCACGGCTGGTGGCGGCGAAGCAGTTGCAGGGGCTGTACGACAAGGTGACGTCGAAGGACGGCTCGGTGTCCCCGGGGGACAAGGTCACCCTGTACGACGCGCTGCGCGGGCTGTACGCGTACGACGCCGAGGATGCCCGGGCCGGGGGTATCGAGGCCCGCAGGCACATCGACGCGGCCAAGGCCGAGGCGCAGGCCGCCAAGAAGCAACTGCGCGCCGAGCGGAAGGTGTTCCAGCAGCAGGGGCGGAAGATGCCCGCCGACCTTCCGGCCAAGAGTGACTACCGCGACGCGGTCACCAAGGTGGACTCACTGGAGCAGGACATCGCCCGCGCCGACCGCGGCAGCACCGCGTTGCCCTACGACCGAGCCCTGAACGTCAAACTGGTGGACGCGGCGGACGCGCTGCGCCTGGGCAAGGGGCTGGAGGCGCTGCCGGACGTCCTCAAGGAGTTGCCTGTCGTGGACGTCGTGGCAGCCGGCGCCTGCGGCGTCCTGGAGGCTTCCGACGACCACGACAAGGGCTGGTCCTGGCAGCACTCGGTCGCTGTCGACGAAGGCGCGAACCTCGGCGGCCTGGCCGCAGGAGCGGCCATCACGGCAGGCATCGTGGCCACCGCTCCCATCGATCTGACCGCGGGCGCTGTCGCCGCGGTCGGGGTCGGCTCGGTGATCCTCGCGACCTCCGTCCTCGACCACACCTTCCACGAGCACTGGAGCGAGGACATTCACGACCACGGGGTGGTCGGTGGCGTGCTGACCGGGACCAAGCATGTCGCCACGGAGACCGTCGATGACGGGAAGCGCCTGATGAAGGACGTCTGGCATGGTGTCACGAGCATCTTCTGAAGCACCGGCCGGAGGAGCTCCTGTTGGCATCCCCAAACTTCCGGGCCTCGGCACCACCTGGTACGAACGCGGCACGCGCTACTGGCTCCGCCGCGTCTTGGCGGCCGTCAACATGCTCATCGCCGCCGCCATCGTGTGTTTCGTGTCGCTGTCCTTCTACGCGGGGTTCCGCGACGTTCTGCCGTCCACCGTGCGCCGCGTGTGGGACGGCACCCAGGTGGCCGCGTCCGTCGTGACCTTGGTGTGGGGCTGGGTGTCGCAGCGCAGGGGCCACCGAGAGGCACTTCTGAATCCCCCCACTCCCGGGCAGATCCGCCAGGCCAGACGCGACCGTAACGGGCGCATTCCAGGCCTGATCGCCGTGGGTCGCGGGCTCATGCTGTTCGCTGCTCCTGTCATGCCGGCGTTCGCCGCGTGGTGCCTCGGCTGGTTCGCCGCCGCGATCGCCGTCCGTGAGTATCCCAGCGAAGTCGGCGCCCGCCGCTGGCTCGAGGCGCACTCCACCGGAACATGACAGCGAACGGGATGTCGAAGCAGCGCCGGGATCACCGCGCGGGCTTGCTCCATCCACCCAGCCCCGCGGAGAGCCGAGCAGCCATGAGCGCTCACACGTCACGTGCTGCAGGACTGTCCGTGACCGGGCGCGGCTTGGTGCCGGCGAACTGGGCGCCCGCCGCCGGCTGGAGGCACATAACGGGCATCCCGGGACGTCGTGAATGAGCTGTCGTGACCGCGCGGGCACGCTACGAGTTTTCGCTTCCGCCCCACAGGGACTCGTGTGACACTGTCGTCCCCGTCCACCCTGCGGACCCCTTCCGTACCCCTCCCCCACGAGAAGTGCGCCGTGCGTTCTCTTCCTCTGCCGCTCGCCCTCACCGCGCGGATCTCGCCGGTCGCCGTCCTCGCCTGTGCCGGCTGGGCGCTGACGTCCGGACCCGCCGCGCCGCCGGCGGCCGCCGGGCACGGCGCGGCCCAGCAGACGTCCACCCAGTCCGCCTCGGGCTCCCCGGGCTCCTCCAGTTCCTCGGGGTCCTCCAGTTCCTCCGACCCGGCGGCCGGCGCGACCGCGAAGGCGTACTCCACCGCGCCCTCCCCCTGCACCAGCGTGCCCGCGGCGACCGTCAAGTCCCTGGTGCCGGGGGCGAAGACGGCGGGCAAGGAGATCCCGTCGACGGACACCAAGCTGCGCCGCACCTGTTCCTGGAACGCGCTGCAGGGCTACGACTACCGCTGGCTCGACGTGTCGTTCGAGATCAGCGCGTCGGAGCAGGAGGCGCAGCAGGAGTACCAGCAGCGGGTGGGCGAGAAGAGCGGCGGCGGGACCGTGCCGGGGCTCGGGGACAGCGCCTACTCGGTGGTGAATCTGACCACGCAGGACAAGCAGCAGACCCGCGAGGGCGTGGTGATGGTCCGGGTGTCCAACGCCCTGGTGATCGTCACCTACAACGGCAGCGACTTCGAGACGAAGACGGCTCCCGGGACGGACGAGATCAACAAGGGGGCCATCCAGGCGGCGCGGGCCGCGGTCGGCGCGCTCGGGGGCGGGCAGTCGCCGTCCGGGTGAGCACCCGCCCCCGGGGATCCGCTAGGCCGTGGTCCGGCTGCGGGGCGTCAGCAGGGTGAGGGCCAGGTAGAGGACCAGGGACGTGCCGAGGCCCACCGCCCAGCCGTAGTCGGCCAGGGAGGCCAGGGCCGGGATGGGACGGCCGTCGGTCAGGGGCTTGAGGTCGGCGCCGCCGATCGCGAGGACGCCGCCCGCCAGGAAGGCGACGACCGCCCGCCAGTTCCAGCCGGCCGTGTACCAGTAACGGCCGCCCGTGCGGTAGAGGTCGGCGAGGTCCAAGCGGGTGCGGCGCAGGAGCCAGTAGTCGGCGACGAGGATGCCCGCGACCGTGCCGAGCAGGCCGCCGACCAGGCCCAGCCAGGTGAAGATGTAGCCCTGCGGGTCGGAGTACAGCTTCCAGGGGAAGATGAGGACCGCGAGGACGGCCGTGATGAGCGCTCCGGTGCGGAAACTCACCTTTCTCGGCGCCACGTTGGAGAAGTCGAAGGCCGGCGAGACCAGGTTGGCCGCGATGTTCACCGAGAGGGTGGCCACCAGCACCGTGACCAGGGCGTAGAGCAGGCCCACCACGTTGTCCGTCTTCGCCGCCAGCTGGACCGGGTCCCAGACCGGTGTGCCGTAGACCGCCTGCGAACCGGAGGTGACCAGGACGGACAGGAACGCGAACAGGGTCATCGTGGTCGGCAGGCCCAGCGCCTGGCCCCAGGTCTGGGCCTTCTGGCTCCTGCCGTAGCGGGTGAAGTCCGGGATGTTCAGCGACAGGGTCGACCAGAAGCCGATCATGCCCATCAGGGAGGGCCAGAAGAGCTTCCAGAAGCTCCCGCCCCAGCCGAGCTTCGACGGCTGGTCGAAGAGCGGGCCGAAACCTCCCGCCTTGCTGCTCATCCATCCCAGCATCACGAACGCGCCGACGAGCACGAAGGGCGCCGCCCAGTTCTCGAAGCGGCGGATGGTCTCCATGCCCCGGTGGATGATCGCCACCTGGACCATCCAGAACAGCGCGAACGACAGCCACATGGTCCAGGCGTACCCGCCGATGTGCGCCGCGTTCGACCAGCTGTCGCCGATCAGCTTCCCGGCGAGGAAGTAGATGGCCTCGCCGCCGATCCAGGTCTGGATGCCGAACCAGCCGCACGCCACCAACGCGCGTACGACCGCGGGCAGGTTGGCGCCGCGCACGCCGAAGGAGGCGCGGGCGAAGACCGGGAAGGGGATGCCGTACTTGGGGCCGGCGTGACCGGTCAGCAGCATCGGCACCAGCACGATCAGGTTGGCGAGGGCGATGGTGAACACCGCCTGCTTCCAGTCCATGCCGACGGCGATCAGGCCGGACGCCAGCGTCCAGGAGGCCGTGTTGTGGGCCATGCCGACCCAGAGCGCGGAGAAGTTGTACGTGGTCCAGGTGCGCTTCTCGACCGGGACCGGCAGCAGATCCGCGTTGGCGTAGGGGCCGCTGGGCTGCGGCGCGCCGGGGGCGATCGTCACGCGGCCGTCGGGGAGGGTGACTTGGGCGGACGGCGGTATGGCCGTGGGAGCGGTGTCGGTCATGGGCAGGCCAATCGAACGAGGTGGGACGGGAGAGGCCGTGCGGGCACCAGCCCCTCCCCGGGGAGGCGGGGAGGGGTGACCAGGAGGTGGGGGACTCCGACCAGTGGGTGACGGTCAGGAGTTGAGCGCCGGGATGACCTCGGTGCCGTAGGCGTCGATGGTGGCCTCCTGCGCGTCGTGCATGTCGTACACCGCGAACTGGTCGACGCCCAGCGCGCGGAGCGCGGTCAGTTTCTCGATGTGCTTCTCGGCCGGTCCGATGACGCAGAACCGGTCGACGATCTGGTCCGGCACGAACTGGGTGTCGGGGTTGTCGCTGCGCCCGTGGTGGGCGTAGTCGTAGCCCTGCCGTGCCTTGATGTAGTCGGTGAGTTCCTCGGGGACCTGGGAGGAGTGCTCGCCGTACTTGGCGACCAGGTCGGCGACGTGGTTGCCGACCATGCCGCCGAACCAGCGGCACTGGTCGCGGGCGTGGGCGAGGGCTTCGGGCGAGTCGTCCTCGGTGACGTACGCGGGGGCGGCCACGCAGATGGTGACCTCGGACGGGTCGCGGCCGGCGGCGACGGCCGCGTCCTTGACGGCCTTCACCATGTACTCGGTCAGGTAGAGGTCGGACAGCTGGAGGATGAAACCGTCGGCCTCCTCGCCGGTCATCTTCAGCGCCTTCGGACCGTACGCGGCCATCCAGACGGGGAGTTCGGCGCCCGGCTTGATCCACGGGAACCTGATCACCGTGCCGCCGAGGTCGGCCTCCGCGCCCCGGCCGAGGGCGCGGATGACCTTCATGGCCTCACTGATCCGCGCCAGGGTGTTGGGTTTGCGGCCCGCCACCCGCATCGCGGAGTCGCCGCGGCCGATGCCGCAGACGGTGCGGTTGCCGAACATGTCGTTGAGGGTGGCGAAGGTGGAGGCGGTGACCTCCCAGGTGCGGGTGCCCGGGTTGGTGACCATCGGGCCGACCTTCAGCTTCGTCGTGTTCGCGAGGATCTGGCTGTAGATGACGAACGGCTCCTGCCAGAGCACGGCGGAGTCGAACGTCCAGCCGTACGTGAACCCGTTGCGCTCGGCCCGTTTCATCAGGCTGACGACGCGGGAGGCCGGCGGGTCGGTCTGCAGGACGAGTCCGAAGTCCATGGGCGCCACTCCTAGGTGAGGTACTGACAGGTGGAGCGCGGGGTGAAGACGCCGTGGCCGGCGTGTCCGGTGTACTCCCGCTCGGTGATGACCGTCTCGCCGCGCGAGAGCACGGTCTCGACCCGGCCGGTGACGCGCTTGCCCTCGTAGGCCGAGTAGTCGACGTTCATGTGGTGCGTCGTCGCCGACATGACCTGCTCGGCGTGCGGGTCGTAGATGACGATGTCGGCGTCGGCGCCCGGCGCGATGGTGCCCTTCTTCGGGTACAGGCCGAACATGCGGGCCGGGGTGGCGCAGGCGATCTCGATCCAGCGGCGGCGGGAGATGTGCCCGTCGACGACGGCCTGGTGGAGGAGGTCCATCCGGTTCTCCACGCCGGGCAGGCCGTTGGGGATCCTGGAGAAGTCGCCGCGGCCCAGTTCCTTCTGGCCGGCGAAGCAGAAGGGGCAGTGGTCGGTGGAGACCACCTGCAGGTCGTTCGTCCTGAGGCCCTGCCACAGCCTGGCCTGGTGTTCGCGCGGGCGCAGGGGCGTCGAGCACACGTACTTCGCGCCCTCGAAGTCCGGTTCGGCGAGGTTGTCGGTGGACAGGAACAGGTACTGCGGGCAGGTCTCGCCGAAGACGTTCAGGCCCTCGTCGCGGGCCCGCGCCAGCTCTGCCACCGCCTCCGTCGCGGAGACGTGCACGACGTACAGCGGGGCGCCGGCGACCTGCGCGAGCCGGATGGCGCGGTGGGTGGCCTCGGCCTCCAGCAGGGCCTTGCGGACCTCGCCGTGGTAGCGCGGGTCGGTCTCGCCCCGGGCGAGTGCCTGCTCGACCAGGACGTCGATGGCGATGCCGTTCTCGGCGTGCATCATGATCAGGCCGCCGTTCTCGGCGGAGCGCTGCATGGCGCGCAGGATCTGGCCGTCGTCGGAGTAGAAGACGCCCGGATACGCCATGAACTGCTTGAAGCTGGTCACTCCCTCCTCGATCAGCAGGTCCATCTCCTTGAGCGTCTCCTGGTTCACATCGGAGACGATCATGTGGAAGGCGTAGTCGATCGCGCAGGTGCCCTCGGCCTTGGCGTGCCAGGTGTCCAGGCCCTCGCGCAGGGTGTGGCCGACGCTCTGCACCGCGAAGTCGACGATCGTCGTCGTACCGCCCCAGGCGGCGGCCCGGGTCCCGGTCTCGAAGGTGTCGGAGGCGGAGGTCCCGCCGAACGGCAGCTCCATGTGGGTGTGGGCGTCGACGCCGCCCGGGATGACGTACTTCCCGGTGGCGTCGATGACCTTCTCGGCGGTGAACGCCCGGGCGGCGGGGGTGCCGGAGGCGGCGAGGGCGGCGACGCGGCCGTCCTCGACCAGGACGTCGGCGTGGATCTCGTCCGACGCGGTGATGACGAGACCACCACGGATGACGGTACGGCTGCTCATGCTGCTCCCTCAGTCACTCGGTTCCGGTCAGGGTGCCGTCAGCGGCTCGTACGCCCCCGGCGCCCGGTCCCGGTAGAACTGCCAGCGGTCGCGGACCTCGCGGAGCTTGGCCAGGTCCAGGTCGCGGACGACGAGTTCGGTCTCCTTGTCGCTCGCGACCTCGCCGACGAACTGGGCCTCGGGGTCCACGAAGTAGGTCGTGCCGTAGAAGTCGTTGTCGCCCAGGTCCTCCACGCCGACCCGGTTGATGGCGCCGACGAAGTACTCGTTGGCCACGGCCGCCGCCGGCTGTTCCAGCTGCCAGAGGTAGCGGGACAGGCCGCGGGAGGTGGCCGAGGGGTTGAAGACGATCTCGGCGCCGGCGAGGCCCAGCGCCCGCCAGCCCTCCGGGAAGTGGCGGTCGTAGCAGATGTACACGCCGATCCTGCCGACGGCCGTGTCGAAGACGGGCCAGCCGCTGTTGCCCGGGCGGAAGTAGAACTTCTCCCAGAATCCCCGCACTTGGGGGATGTGGGTCTTGCGGTACTTGCCGAGGTAGGAGCCGTCCGCGTCGATCACGGCCGCGGTGTTGTACAGCACGCCCGGCTGCTCCTCCTCGTACATCGGCAGTACGAGGACGATGCCCAGTTCGCGGGCGAGTGCCTGGAAGCGCCGGACGGTCGGGCCGTCCGGGATCCGCTCGGCGTACTCGTAGAAGGCCTTGTCCTGGACCTGGCAGAAGTAGGGGCCGTAGAACAGCTCCTGGAAGCACAGGACTCGGGCGCCCTGGGCGGCCGCGTCGCGGGCCGCCTGCTCGTGGACCTGGATCATGGATTCCTTGTCGCCGGTCCACGCGGTCTGGAACAGGGCGGCACGGATCACTCGGCTCATCGGGACCTCCGGTAGCTCGGTGTGCCGTGAGCCTAGAAAGCCCGCGAGGACCGTTTGAGTGGCAGCGTGTCACGTCTGCGGACGTGTGGCGTGCCACCGTGTCACGCGTTCGCGATCCCATGTTTCACCGCCGTTTTCCCAGGTGGTCGCATGTTTCCCCGCTGTTGCGCATCGTGCGCGAGGAGCGCGATGTGGACGGAGGCCGCCTGTTCGAAGTCGTCCAGGTCGACGCCGAGGCGGGCCTGTATGGCCTCCAGGCGGCGGTAGAGGGCGGGCCGGGAGACATGGTGGAGCTGAGCGGTGCGGGACTTGTTGCGGCCGGTCGCGAGATAGGTCCGCAGGACGTTCAGCAGCTCGGGCTCACTCTCGCCCAGCAGCCCGTCCAGTTCCCGCTCGGCGAAGGACTGCACCTGTGGGTCGTCGCGCAGCAGCCGGATCAGTCCGCGCAGGTGGACGTCCTTGAGGCGGACGACGGGCGGGAGGTCGAGGGCGGCACGGGAGCCGGCGACGGCGTCGGCGACATGCCGGGCCTCCCGCAGTCCGGCGGGCACCTCGTCCCAGGCGGTACGGGGGCCGGCGGCGGCGACCACGGCCGGCGCCCGCGCGCGCAGCCGGGCCGCGAAGTGGGCGGTGAGGATGTCCGCGTCCTGGTCGCGGGCGAGGCTGAGCAGCACCGCGGCCACGCCGTCGGCGAGTTCGGCGACCAGCCCGGACAGGCCCAGCAGGCGCAGCACTCGGTCGAGTTCGGCCGCCGTGCGGTCCAGGACGACGAGCGGGACGAAGGTGCGCCGGTTGACCGGCAGGCCGGCCGCGCGGGCCCGGGGCAGCAGCCGGCAGGACGGTACGACACCGGAGACCAGGTCGGTCAGCAGGCTCTGTGCGGACTCCTCCTCCCAGGAGTGCGCGGAGCCGCCGCCGAGCATGCGGTGCAGGACCAGCGCCTCGGCGGCCCGGTCGGCGAGCAGCCGCCCGGTGGCCGCCTCGCCCCGGTAGCCGCACAGCAGCAGCCGGCCCCAGCGCTCCCCGCGTCCGCCGAGCTCGGCGCTGATCCAGCCGCCGCCCGCGCCGGTGCCGGCCTGCCGGGCGATCCGCTCCCAGTCGCGCAGCACATCGTCCACCGCGGACCGCTCCCCCGCCGTGGCGAGGACGCGGTGGGCGAGGTTGGTGACCACGACCGGGCAGCCGCTGTGCCGGGCGACCCCGTCGAGCAGCCGCTGCAGGGGGGCACCGGCCGTGATCAGGGCGGTGAGTTCGGTCCGTACGGCCTCCGAGAGGCTGACGGCGGCGAACTTGCGCCGTACCAGCCGGGACTGGACCTCCTCGGTCAGCTCCGCGAAGGGGAAGGGCCGGTGCAGGACGACCATCGGCAGTCCGCACCGCTCGGCGGCCCGGCGCATCACCTCGGGCGGCGCCGGGAAGGCCCGCCCGAGGCCGAGCACGACGGCGGCGGCCTCCGCCCGGTGCAACGACCGGATGTACTCCGCCTGTCCGGCCTCGTCTCCGGCCAGGAGCACACCGGTGGTGAGCACCATCTCGCCGCCGCTGAGCATCACACCGACGTCGGCGGCCTCGGCGACATGCACCCAGCGCACCGGCCGGTCGAGCTGCCCGGCCCCGGCCACCACCTCGGGCTCCCCGGCGAGCACCCGCTCCAGGGTGAGCACCTGGCGGACGGAGAGGGCGGGTTCCCAGGCGTACCGGGTCGGGGAGGTGGTGGTCATGGCCGTACCGCCGTTCTCTAGTACGTACTCCTGAGCGCCCGTTCCAGGATCGCCGCGCCCTCCTCGGCCTCCGCGACGGTGAGCGACAGCGGCGGGGCGATGCGCAGGGCGCTGGTGTTGTGGCCGCCGCCCTTGCCGATGAGCAGACCGCCCTCGCGCGCCGCCTCCAGTACGGCGGCGGCCGCCTGCGGGTCGGCCTCGTCCGTGCCCGGCCCGACCAGCTCGACACCGATCATCAGGCCGCGCCCGCGCACCTCGCGCACGCCGGGCAGCTGGGCGGCGACGGCGCGCAGCCGCTCGATGAGCAGGCCGCCGACGCGGCGGGCGTTGCCCTGCAGGTCGTGCTCCAGCAGGTACGTCAGGTTCGCCAGTCCGGCGGCCATGGTGAGCTGGGTGCCGCCGAAGGTGGAGATGCTGTTGGCGTCCAGGCAGTTCATGATCTCGGCGCGGGCGATCACCCCGCCGATGGACATGCCGTTGCCGATGCCCTTGGCGAAGGTGACGATGTCCGGCGGGCCGCTCTGGGCATGCGCCTGCCAGCCCCAGAAGTGCTCGCCGGTGCGGCCCCAGCCGGTCTGCACCTCGTCCGCGATCCACAGCACGCCCTGCTCCTTCAGGACCTCGCGGAACGCGGCGTACAGCCCGTCGGGCGGGGAGGTGAAGCCGCCGACGCCCTGGATCGGTTCGGCGATCAGCGCGGCGGGCGGCCGGGTGTGCCCGAGGATGTCCTTCAGGTCGGCGACGCACGCGTCGATGAACGCCCGGTCGTCCAGCTCGGCGAACGGGCCGCGGGTGCGCACCCCGCCGTGGACGTACAGGGTCTGCAGCGGGGACAGCGAGGTCGGCGACCAGCCGCGGTTGCCGGTGATGCCGACCGTGCTGAAGGAGCGGCCGTGGTAGCTGTTGCGCATCGCCAGGACCGTGTTGCTGCGCCGGTGGGTGGTGGCGAGCAGCAGGGCGGTGTCGTTGGCCTCGGTGCCGGAGGTGGTGAAGAAGACCCGGGCGTCCGGGATGCCGCTGAGCTGGGCGATGCGCTCGGCCAGGTCGACCATCGGCCGGTTCAGGTACAGCGTCGAGGAGTGGATGATCCGCCCGGCCTGCTCGCCGACCGCCTTGGTCACCTCGGGCAGCGCGTGCGCGGTCATCGTCGTCAGGATGCCGCCGAAGAAGTCCAGGTACATGTTGCCGGCGGAGTCCCAGACGTGGCGGCCCTCGCCATGGGTGATCTCGAGCGGCTCGTCGTAGTAGAGGGCGAGCCAGTCGGGCAGGACCTGGCGGTGGCGGGAGTAGAGGTCGTTCACGGCTGCACCAGTCCTTCGTAGGCGTCGGGGCGGCGGTCGCGGTAGAAGGCCCACTGCTGCCGCACTTCCTCGATGAGGTCGAAATCGAGGTCACGGACGAGGAGTTCCTCGGACTTGTCGCTCGCGGCCTCGCCGACGAACTGCCCGCGGGGATCGACGAAGTAACTGGTCCCGTAGAAGTCGTTGTCGCCGTACTCCTCCTTGCCGACCCGGTTGATGGCGGCGACGAAGTACTCGTTGGCGACGGCGGCGGCGGGCTGCTCCAGCTGCCACAGGTGGGCGGACAGCCCGCGGTGGGTGGCCGACGGGTTGTAGACCAACTGGGCTCCGTTGAGGCCCAGTTGCCGCCATCCCTCCGGGAAGTGCCGGTCGTAGCAGATGTAGACGCCGACCTTGCCGACGGCGGTGTCGAAGACGGGCCAGCCGAGATTGCCGGGCTTGAAGTAGTACTTCTCCCAGAAGCCCTTGACCTGCGGGATGTGGTGCTTGCGGTACTTGCCGAGGTAGGTGCCGTCGGCGTCGATCACGGCGGCGGTGTTGTAGTAGAAGCCGGACTGCTCGACCTCGAAGACGGGCACGACGACAACCATGCCGGTCTCCCTTGCGAGGTCCTGCATCCGCCGTACCGTCGGCCCGTCGGGCACCGGCTCGGCCCAGCGGTAGTGCTCGGGCTCCTGGACCTGGCAGAAGTAGGGCGAGTTGAAGACTTCCTGGAACCCGATGACCTTGGCGCCCCGACGGGCCGCCTCGCGGGCGTGCTCCTCGTGTTTCGCCACCATGGACTCGGTGTCGCCGGTCCAGGTGGCCTGGACCAGTGCGGCTCGTACGACGTTGGCCATGAGCTGCTCCTTCGACGGGTCCGTCAAAGTCTCTACGCCCGTAGAGCAGGCGGTAGAGGGACGAAAGTAAGCCTGGCCGGAGGCCCTTGCCAAGACCATCATCGTCAACCCGCGGAGTCGATCACGTTTCACACCCCTGTGGGTGAGCGAAGGGACTGCTCGTAGGGGTGTAAGGGAGCATAACGGGGCAAAGTGACGTACGTTCGGTCACGTCATGTGTCCGGCCACCCGCAGCGCGTGCACGAGGTCCCAGTGCCGCTCGTCGGAGACGGCCTGCGCGGCGCGGAGCAGCAGCGGTACGAGCCGGCGTGGATCGGGTGCGGCGCTGCGGGCGGCTTCCGCGGCGGTACGGACCCGCACGCACGCGTCCAGCAAGGCCTCCGCCTCCCGCCGGCACCCCTCCTCCGCCAGCCGCAGCACGGCCGCGCCGATCTGCTCCGGCGGGCGGGCGACGCCCTGCCGCAGCAGCTGCCGCCCGTCGGCGTCCCGTCCGGCGGCGGTCAGCGCGCCGGCGACGGTGACCAGCCGCTCCGCGGGGAGCGAGGCGGCCTCCCACAGCAACGTCGCCCAGTCGGCGCCGAGTCCGGTCCGGGCCAGCGCGTCCGCGAGCGCCGGGAACCGGCCGGCGGGCCCCTGCGCGGCCTCCGTCAACAGCACATGCGCCTCCCCGCTGCGCCCCTCGGCCCGCAACCGCGCCAGCCGCTCCACGATTCCGGCAACGGCTGCCCCCGCCTCGACGTCCGCCACCTCCCCGCCGGCGCCCTCGGCCTCGACGCCCTCCGCGCCCCCGGCGAACCGGGCCCCTCGCGGCACCCGGCGCACAGGCGTCTCCGGCATGACGGGCACCGGCACCTGCGGCACCACTCCGGGAGCGTCCCCGTCGTCCACCGCCCCGGCGAACCGGGCACTGCCGCGCCTGCGTTTGCGGGGCTTTGCGGGGGCGGGCGGAGGGGCTGCCTCCGGGGCGGACGCTCCGGTGACCGCGGGCGGCGGCACGGGCGCTTGCGAGACCGGAGCGGACACGGCGACGTACGGCCCCCGAACGGATCCGCCGGGGGGCGGGGAGGGCTGGAGCGGGGAAGGCTGCAGCGGGGAAGGCTGGAGCGAGGCGGGAGGGGCCGCGGTGCGACCGGCGGAGCCGGAGTCCGCGCCGGCGGTGGTCGCGGCGGCATACGAGGTCCGCATCGGGGCAGCGGCTGCGGCATCGGCGGGCGGGGACGGCTGAGCGGGGGCGGTCGGCCTCACGGCGGAGCCAGGCGCGGACACAGCCGCACGGGGAGCACCCACCGGGCCGCCGGACTGCGGCGCCGACGCGACGGCATCCGTGAGCGAGGAGGGCTGAGGCGGGGTGGGAGGGCTTGTGGCGGAGCCGGTGCGGCGGGGGTCCTCGCCGAACGCGGACGCGGCCCCGCGACCAGCCATGTCGGCGACCGGGCCGGCGGGCCTGGGCTCCGAGCCGGCCGTCGAGCGGGCGGGGTGCTCGGCGGAAGCGGACTCGGGCGGGCGCCAGGCGGCATCCCCGTCGGCCTCCCGACCGCGCCAGGCGGCATCCCCCTCAGCCCCCTGACCACGCCAAACCGCATCCCCCTCAGCCCCCCGATCGCGCCAAACCGCATCCCCCTCAGCCCCCCGACCACGCCAAACCGCATCCCCCTCAGCCCCCTGACCACGCCAGACCGCATCCCCCTCAGCCCCCCGACCACGCCAGACGGCATCCCCGTCGGCCCCCTGACCGCGCCAAACCGCATCCCCCTCAGCCCCCCGACCACGCCAGACCGCATCGCCGTCGGTCTCCGGAATGCGCGCGGGCGTCTCGGGGGCCGGGCCCTGTGTCGCCGGGGCGCCCCGGTGCGTGTCCTCGGTCCCTGGCGGGCCGGAGTCGGGCGTGCGCCGCACCCCCTGTGCGTGCCGCACCCCCTGTGCGTGCCCCACTCCCCGTCGGTCCACCTCCGCCAGGCGGCCCCGGAGTTCCGCGCACCTCGCGGTGGCGCGGGCGTGGTCGTCCTGGGCCCAGGCGAGGTCGAAGCGCAGGGAGTCGGCCTCGTCGGGGGAGGCCGGGGCGGACAGCAGGCGGGTCAGTTCGGTCTGGCGCTCGGCGGCGTAGCGCTGTTCGCGGAGCATGACGTCGAGCCGGTCGAGCAAGGTGTCGCGCGCGCCCGGGTGGGCGTCGTACGCCGTCAGAGCGGCCCGGTGCAGGGCTCGGGCGCGCTCCCGCTCGGCCACCGCGGCGGCGGGGCCGTACGCCGCGGCGAGGTCTTCCAGCAGCGCCTCCACCACGTCCCACGGCGGCACCTCGCTGCCGTCCAGGCAGGCCCGCATGCCGTCGGGGTCGCGCTGCCAGAAGACCCCGCTCCACCCCCCGCCCCGGTCCAGGCGGGCCAGCAGGCCGTCCAGGTAGCTCGCGAACTCCCGCACCCCACCGGTGAGTCGATCCACCGCCATCGCTCAGCTCCCGCCCGACCGCCGGCATGTCCATCGGGCAGGCAACACCAGTTGTGTTACGGCACTGCTACGCAGAGTTTTCCGGCAGTGCGCGGACCCCTCATCGCGGCCTCGGGGCCGTTGCGCGGAGCGGGCGTCTCACGCGGCCACGAGCACGCACCGCGCCGCCAGCTCGTCCATCGACAGGCCGAGGGCCCGGGCGAGCGCGGCGACGGTGAAGAACGCGGGGGTCGGCGCCCGGCCCGTCTCGATCTTGCGGAGCGTCTCGGGGGACACGCCCGCCTGCGCGGCGACCTCGGCCATGCTCCGGCCGCCGCGCGACTCACGCAGCAACTGCCCGAGCCGCTCGCCGCGTTCACGCTCTTCGGGAGTGAGAGGGGTGCGCACCATGCACCCATTCTAATACCGGCCCCTGTCATCGCACCCCATTAAAATACCGGTATAGTAATTGGCATGGTGGAACTGAAGACGGACACGTCGATCGACGCGATGCACGCGGCGGGCCAGGTCGTCGCACGGGCCCTGACGGCCGTACGGCAGGCCGCGGCCGTCGGCGTCTCACTGCTGGAACTGGACGAGGTGGCGCGGGAGGTGCTGCGCGAGGCCGGGGCGTCCTCCCCGTTCCTCGGCTACCGCCCCTCGTTCGCCGCGACCCCTTTCCCGGCCGTGATCTGCGCCTCCGTGAACGACGCGATCGTGCACGGCATCCCCACCCGGTACCGGCTCCGCGACGGCGACCTGCTCTCCGTGGACTGCGGCGCGCAGCTGGACGGCTGGGCCGGCGACTCCGCGCTCAGCCTCACCGTGGGCCGCCCGCGGCCGGCGGACCTCCGCCTGATCGAGACGGCGGAGCGCGCCCTGACGGCGGGCATCGAGGCGGCCGTCGTCGGCAACCGCATCGGCGACATCGCCCACGCCGTCGGCCGGGTCTGCCGTACGGCCGGCTACGGCATCCCGCAGGGCTTCGGCGGCCACGGCGTGGGCCGCCGTATGCACGAGGACCCCGAGGTCCCCAACGAGGGCCGCCCCGGCCGCGGCCTCCCGCTCCGCCCCGGCATGGTCCTCGCCATCGAGCCCATGCTCATCGCGGGCGGCACGGACAGCTACTACGAGGCACCCGACGGCTGGACCCTGTGCACCTCCGACGGCTCCCGCGCGGCCCATGTGGAGCACACCGTGGCCGTCACGGACGCCGGTCCCAGGATCCTGACGGCACGGGAAACGCCCTGAAGGGGCGCGGGGCCGTATCGATGTGCGGCTCCGCAGCGGGGGCGCGAACGACCACACCGCTCCCGCAGCCGCCAGACGGACAGCGCGCCCCTCCCGGGTAGGCGAACATGCCCACCCCACCGGTTCGTGTCATCGTGGGCATGAACGGCCCCCACCCGGTTACCCGGCGCAGCCAGTCGTCAGCGAAGGAAGCGCAACGCCATGACCAACGGCTACCCTCCTGACCCCTTCGGCGAATTCCTGGCCCGCTTCTTCGGCGGCGCCCCCAGCGGAGCGAAACGTCACATCGACATCGGCCGCCTGCTCAGCCAGCCGGCCCGTGAGCTGGTCAGAGGGGCCGCCCTGTACGCCGCCGAGCACGGCAGCCGGGATCTGGACACCCAGCACCTGCTGCGCGCGGCGGTGGCGGCCGAGCCCACCCGGAGCCTGCTGAGCCGGGCGGGCGCCGACCCGGACTCGCTCGCCACGGAGATCGACGACCGGGCCGGCCCGGCGCAGCACCCGCCCGGCGAGGTGCCGCCGCCGACCTCGCTGTCGCTCACCCCGGCCGTCAAGCGCGCCCTGCTGGACGCGCACGACCTGGCGCGGGCGAGCGGCGCCGGATACATCGGCCCGGAGCACGTGCTGAGCGCGCTGGCCGCCAACCCGGACTCGGCGGCCGGCCACATCCTGCACGCGGCACGGTTCTCGGCCGGCTCCATGCCGGCCGAGGCCCCGGAGAGCACCCCGACCCGCCCGGAGCGGCCGCGCGCCACCGGCACGCCGACGCTGGACAAGTACGGGCGCGATCTGACCGACCTGGCCCGGCAGGGCCGGATCGACCCCGTCATCGGCCGGGACACCGAGATCGAGCAGACCATCGAGGTGCTGTCGCGGCGCGGCAAGAACAACCCCGTCCTCATCGGGGACGCGGGGGTCGGCAAGACGGCCATCGTGGAGGGGCTCGCCCAGCGCATCACCGACGGGGACGTGCCGGACGTCCTGGCGGGCCGCCGGGTCGTCGCGCTGGACCTCACCGGGGTCGTGGCCGGCACCCGCTACCGGGGTGACTTCGAGGAGCGCCTGAACACCATCGTGGAGGAGATCCGTGCCCACTCCGACCGGCTGATCGTGTTCATCGACGAGCTGCACACCGTCGTCGGCGCCGGCACCGGCGGCGAGGGCGGCGCGATGGACGCCGGAAACATCCTCAAGCCCGCCCTCGCCCGCGGCGAGCTGCACATCGTGGGCGCGACCACGCTGGAGGAGTTCCGCCGGATCGAGAAGGACGCGGCGCTGGCCCGCCGGTTCCAGCCGATCCTGGTGCCCGAGCCGACGGTCGAGGACACCGTCGAGATCCTGCGCGGGCTGCGCGACCGGTACGAGGCCCACCACCAGGTCCGCTACAGCGACGAGGCGCTGGTCGCCGCCGTGGAGCTGTCCGACCGGTATCTCACCGACCGGCGGCTGCCGGACAAGGCCATCGACCTGATCGACCAGGCGGGCGCCCGGGTACGGCTCGGCGCGCGGACCAAGGGCACGGACGTACGGGCGATGGAGCGCGAGGTCGAGCAGCTGGTCCGGGACAAGGACCAGGCGGTCGCCGACGAGGACTACGACAAGGCCAAGGAGCTGCGCGACCGGATCGGCGAGCTGAAGCAGCGGATCGCGGAGGCCAGCGGCGACGAGAAGGCCGACGAGGGGCTGGACCTGGAGGTGACGGCGGAGGCCATCGCCGAGGTCGTGTCCCGGCAGACCGGCATCCCGGTCAGCCGCCTCACCCAGGAGGAGAAGGAACGGCTGCTCGGCCTGGAGGAGCACCTGCACCAGCGGGTCGTCGGCCAGGAGGAGGCCGTCGGCGTGGTCGCGGAGGCCGTGCTGCGCTCCCGCGCGGGGCTCGCGAGCCCCCACCGGCCGATCGGCAGCTTCCTCTTCCTCGGCCCCACCGGCGTCGGCAAGACCGAGCTGGCCCGGGCGCTCGCCGAGGCGCTGTTCGGCAGCGAGGACCGCATGGTCCGCCTCGACATGAGCGAGTACCAGGAGCGGCACACCGTCTCCCGGCTGATCGGCGCCCCGCCCGGTTACGTCGGGCACGAGGAGGCCGGGCAGCTCACCGAGGTGGTGCGCCGGCACCCGTACTCGCTGCTCCTGCTCGACGAGGTGGAGAAGGCCCACCCGGACGTCTTCAACATCCTGCTCCAGGTCCTGGACGACGGCCGGCTGACCGACTCCCAGGGCCGGACGGTGGACTTCACCAACACGGTCATCGTGATGACCAGCAACCTCGGCTCCGAGGCGATCACCCGGCGCGGTGCCGGGGTCGGGTTCGGGCCGGGCGGTGCGGACGCGGACGAGGAGGCGCGGCGCGAGCAGGTCCTGCGCCCGCTGCGCGAGCACTTCCGGCCGGAATTCCTCAACCGCATCGACGAGATCGTGATCTTCAAGCAGCTGACCGGCGAGCAACTGCGGCAGATCACCGGCCTGTTGCTGGAGGGCACCCGGCGGCTGCTGGACGGGCAGGGCGTCGGGGTCGAGTTCACGCCCGCGGCCGTCGACTGGCTCGCCGAGCGCGGTTACCAGCCGGAGTACGGCGCCCGCCCGCTGCGCCGCACCATCCAGCGGGAGGTGGACAACCAGCTGTCCCGGCTGCTGCTGAACGGCACGATCTCCGAGGGCAGCCGGGTGACGGTGGACGCGCGGGACGGCCGGCTGGACTTCCGCGCCGAGGAAGCGCGGCCGCCCGCACCCGAGTTGTGAGTCCTGCGGGGGATCCTTGACCCTGTCGGCCTAGGGCGCCGGATCCACCACCATCGCCGAGCCGCCGCCGCGCCGTACCTTCTCGGCGGCGGCCAGCCACCTGCCGTCCGGCAGCCGTTGCACGCCGGTGGCCGCGCCGATCTCGGGGTTGAGCTTGAAGCTGTGCCCGAGGGCCTCCAGTTGTTTCCTCACGTCGCTGTTGTACAGGGCCGGTTCCAGTTCGGTCTGGGCGGCGTTGCGCTGGCTGGCGCGGGGTGCGGCGATCGCGTCGGCCAGCGGCAGGTGCCGGTCCAGGAACCCGGTGAGCGTCTGCAGCACCGTGGTGATGATGGTCGCGCCACCGGGTGAACCGAGCGCCACCACGGGCCTGCCCAGCCGGTCCAGGACGATCGTCGGGGAGATCGACGAGCGGGGCCGCTTGCCGGGACCGGGCAGGTTCGGGTCGTGCACGGCCGGGTCGGCCGGGGTGAAGGAGAAGTCGGTCAGCTCGTTGTTGAGCAGGAAGCCCCGGCCGGGCACGGTGATGCCGCTGCCGCCGGTCTGCTCGATGGTGAGCGTGTAGGAGACGACGTTGCCCCACCTGTCGGCCACGGTCAGATGCGTGGTGTTCTGGCCCTCGTAGGTCGTCGGGGCCGCCGTGCCGCCCTTGCCGCAGGCCGCGGGGTGGCGCGGGTCGCCGGGGGCCAGCGGGCTGGTGAGGACCGCGTCGTCCTTGATCAGGCAGGCGCGCGAGTCGGCGTACTGCTGCGACAGAAGCTGCCGCGTCGGTACGTCCTCGAAGGCCGGGTCGCCGACCCAGCGCCCGCGGTCGGCGAAGGCGATCCGGCTCGCCTCGATGAAGTGGTGCAGGTACTGCACCTCGCTCGCCTTGGAAAGGCCGGTGTTCTCCAGGATGTTGAGAGCTTCACCGACCGTCGTACCGCCTGAGGAGGAGGGCGCGATGGAGTACACGTCCAGACCGCGGTACGACGTCCTGGTGGGGGCCTGGAGCTTGGCGCGGTAGACGGCGAGGTCCTTCTCGGCGAGCTTGCCGGGGCGGGCGTTCCAGCCGGAGGCGGGGTCCACGGGCGGGTGTTCGACCGTCTTGACGATGTCGTCGCCGATGTCCCCGCGGTAGACCGCCTCGGCCCCCTCGCGGCCCAGTTCCTCATAGGTGCGGGCGAGTTCGGGGTTCTTCAGGGTGGAGCCGACGACGGGGAGCCTTCCGTCCGGCAGGAACAGCTTCGCGGTGTCGGGGAAGTAGCGGAACCGGGTCTCGTTGGACGCGGTCTGCGAGCGGAAGGTGTCGTCCACGGTGAAGCCGTTGCGGGCGATCCGCTCGGCCGGTTTCAGGACGGTGCCGAGCTTTTCGCTGCCCCACTCGTCCAGCGCCTTCTGCCAGGTGGCGGGCGTGCCCGGGGTACCGACGCTCAGGCCGCTGCTGACGGCGTCGGCGAACGCGAGCGGCTTGCCGTTCTCCACGAACAGGTCGGAGTCGGCGCTGAGCGGCGCCGTCTCACGGCCGTCGACGGTGTGCACGGTGCGGGTCCTGGCGTCGTAGTAGACGAAGTAGCCGCCTCCGCCGACGCCCGCCGAGTAGGGCTCGGTGACGCCGAGCGCGGCGGCGGTGGCGACGGCGGCGTCGACCGCGTTGCCGCCGCGTCTGAGGACCTCGATGCCGGCGGCGGACGCGTCCGCGTCGACGCTGGCCACGGCGCCGCCGTAGCCGACGGCCACGGGAACCTTGCCGGCCGTATGGCTCGTCGCCGGGGCGGGCGGTGCCGCCGCCCCCACCGACACCATGGCGGCCGAGACCGCCAGAACCGCCAGTTTCCGCATACCTGGGCGAGCCATGCGTACCTCCCGTCGGGACAGTCCGCGCAGCGTAACCAGATCGGTCCAGTACCGACAGTACGCCTCGGCGCTCTGCCACACGACCGTCACGCGTCGAACACAGGTACGTAGCCGTCGCCCGGTCCCGCTACCATGCGCGGCCATGAACGACGACGTGCGCAACATCGTCCTGGGCCTGGTGGCGACCGGGCTCTCGGCCTCGCTGGGCTGGCTCGCCCGCACGTATCTGTGGCGGCGCAAACTGCGGCGCCGTCAGGCGTTCTTCGGGCTGCCGGACCACTCCGAGTCTCTGCTGGTGGTCAACCGCAACGCGGGCGGGCCGGAGCTGTCGGTGATGCGGCACGACGTGTTCGCCCTGCTGGAACTCTCCGCCCTCATCAAGGACTGCAACGCGCTGGCCCAGGTGGTCGCGCACGACGCCACCCAACAGGGCTTCGGCGAGCGCACGGAGTTCTGCCTCGGCGGTCCCGCCTCGAACCGCCGGATGGCGGCGCACCTCTCCTCCCTGCTGCCGGGCGTCTCGGTGAACATCGACGCCCAGGCCGGGCCCGAGACAGGCGCCTTCCGGATCGGCGGGGAGGACTACCGCGTGGATCCCGGCGTCACCGAGTACGTCCTGCTGGCCCGGCTCACCGTGGACGGGCAGCGCGACGCCCGGCCGGTGTTCCTCTTCTGCGGGCAGCGCGCGATCACCAACCAGGCGGCGACCCGCTATCTCGCGCGCCATCACGAGCGGTTGGGGCGCAAGTACGGCACCGGCTCCTTCGTCCTGCTGCTGAAGGTGGTCAACTCCCAGGCGTACGGCCCCGATGTGGTGGAGCTGGTGGCGGACGTGACGCGGGCGGCGCGGACGCCGCTCCCGGAACCGGCCGGCGTCGCCGGCGGTGAGTAATGCCCCAACAATCTTTACTGGCACGTAACTTACCGACGGGTTACTTGCGGTAAGGAATCCCGGTTACCGTCGGGTCACTTTGCACTGTTGACGAGTGAAGGAGTAACCCATGGGACACGGCCGCACCGCGCTGCGCTCCACCGCCGCCACAGCCGTCTCGGCGGCGCTGATCGCCGGTACCGTCGTCGGCCTGGCGCCCGCCGCCCAGGCCACCGTCCCGTCCGTCCGCTTCGTGGACATCACGGGCGACGGCGGCACCGTACTCAAGGGAAACGTCGTCACGCCCGCCGGCGCCGACGGCTCGCGCCGCTACCCGCTTCTCGTGCTGCCCACGAGCTGGTCCTTCCCGCAGGTCGAGTACCTCGCCCAGGCACAGAAACTCGCCGACGCCGGCTATGTGGTGCTCACCTACAACGTGCGCGGATTCTGGCAGTCCGGCGGTCAGATAGAAGTGGCCGGTCCGCCGGACGTAGCGGACGCCTCCAAGGTCATCGACTGGGCCCTCGCGAACACCCCGGCCGACCCGGGCCACGTGGGCATGGCGGGGGTGTCGTACGGCGCCGGGATCAGCCTGCTCGCCGCCGCGCACGACAAGCGCATCAAGGCCGTGGCCGCGCTCAGCGGGTGGGCGGACCTGATCGACTCCATCTACTCGGGCCGCACCCAGCATGTGCAGGCGGCGGCCGTGCTGGACGGCACGGCCACCCTCACCGGCCGCGAGAGCCCGGAACTGCGGGAGATCTTCGACAACCTGTACTCCTCGAACCTGTCCAAGGAACAGGAGATGATCGACTGGGGGCGGAAGCGGTCCGCCGCGACCTACGTCGACCAGCTGAACAAGAACGGCGCGGCGTTGATGCTCGCCAACGCCTGGGGCGACACGGTCTTCCCGGTGAACCAGTACGCCGGCTTCTACGAGAAGCTGACCGGGCCCAAACGGCTGGAGCTGCGGCCCGGCGACCACGCGACCGCCGAGCTGCCCGGCCTGTTCGGACTGCCCAACGACGTGTGGACGGACACCGGGCGTTGGTTCGACCACTACCTCAAGGGGGCCGACAACGGCATCGACCGTGAGCAGCCGGTCCAGCTGAAGTCCCGTAGCGCGGGGGGATACGAGGGCTACCCGGACTGGAAGTCGGTCGAGGCCACACGGCGGAAGTTCGCGCTGCCCGGCTCCAGCACCATCCACGCGAACGTCGACTCCGGCGCGGACGGCGGGATCGTCTTCCTCTCCAGCATCCTCGACCAGGTCGCCCAACTGCCTCCGATGGCCTCGATACCGCTGCTGCCGCGCCGCTGGGCGGCCGTGTGGCAGTCGGAGCGGTACGCCGGCGCCCAGCGGGTACGGGGCACGGCCGAGCTGCACACCACGCTGACCCCGACGGCGGAGAGCGGCACGCTCATCGCCTACCTGTACGACGTGGGGCCGCTCGGTATCGGCAAGCTGGTGACGAACGCGCCGTACACCTGGCACGGACGGACGCCCGGCGAGCCGTTCGACGTCGACCTGGACCTGTTCTCCACGGCCTACGACGTGCCCGCCGGGCACCGCCTGGCGCTGGTGGTCGACACGGTCGACCCGCTGTACAGCGAGCACAACCCGTCCGGCGCGCAGCTGACCTTCTCCTCGCCCTCGGACGACCCGTCGTACGTGTCCGTCCCCGTGCGCGAGCAGTGATCTCCGGCTGCCGCCGGACGAGCCTGGCCCGTGAACTGCCGTCCCCACAGGGGCTCGGGGTCATGGGAGGCCCCCCACCCGGCAGCAGCGCATCCCCGTGCGGATCGGCAAGATCACCATCGCCACAGGGATGAACCGCACATCGTAGTCGAGGTCGGAGACGTCGGGCCTCCCGGCATGGCAGTACCTGACCGAGGCTCATGCCGCGGCGGGGGGCCGGGGGCTCACGTCTCGGCGATCTCCGCGTACACCTGGGAGAGTTCGGGGACGCCGCTGGCCGCCCAGTCCTGCCCGGCGCCCACGACCTCGACCTCACGGCCGGAGGGCAGCCGTACGACCGCCTCGCCGTCGGGGCGGATCCGCCAGGCGGCGCCGGACACGGTGCGCACCACGACCGTGCCCAGGTACAGCCCCGCGTCGTGGCCCAGCCGGGGCAGGACCTCGGCGTCGTCGCGCCAGCGCGGCACGAGCTGGTCCAGGGCCTCCAGGGAGGCCGGGGTGTCGTCGAGGCGGACACCCGCCCGGTCGGCCTGCGCGCGGAGCAGTTCGCACTCGGAGAGCAGCTCGGCGACCGCCTCCGGGTCGGCAGGCGGTGCCGCGTCACCGTTCTTCTTGTGCCGGTGGCCCAGGAACGGAAGGTCCATGGACCCAGCCTGGCATCAGACGTCGAGGTCGACCACCACCGGAGCGTGATCGGAGGCGCCCTTGCCCTTGCGCTCCTCGCGGTCGACGTAGGCGTCCTTGACGGCCGTGGCGAACGGTTCGTTGCCGTACACCAGGTCGATGCGCATGCCGCGGTTCTTCGGGAAGCAGAGCTGGCGGTAGTCCCAGTACGTGAACGGGTGGTCGTACTTCAGCGGGCGGGGCACCACGTCGTCCAGGCCCGCCTCGCGCAGGGATGCCAGGGCGGCGCGCTCGGCGGGGGTGACATGCGTGGAGCCCTCGAAGGCGGACACGTCGTAGACGTCGTCGTCGGTCGGCGCCACGTTGTAGTCACCCATGACCGCGAAGGGGCGGCTGCCCTGCGCGTCGCCGTACACGGCCGCCTTGAGGGCCTCGAACCACTGGAGCTTGTACGCGTAGTGCGGGTGCTCCACCTCGCGGCCGTTGGGGACGTACACCGACCAGACGCGGACCGGGCCGCAGGTCGCCGAGATGGCGCGCGGCTCGGTGACGCCGTCGAAGCCGGGGTCACCGGGCAGGCCCTTGACCACGTCCTCTATGCCGACGCGGGAGAGCACCGCCACGCCGTTCCACCGGCCGGTGGCGTGGACCGCCGACTCGTAGCCCAGCTCGCGCAGCTGGTCGGACGGGAACTGGTCCTCGGCGACCTTGGCCTCCTGCAGGCAGAGCACGTCGGTGCCGCTGCTCTCCAGCCAGGCCAGCAGCCTCGGAAGGCGGGCGGTGATCGAGTTCACGTTCCAGGTAGCGATGCGCATGCCTCACAACCTACCCGGAGCCTGTGACAACGGACTCAGATCTCGGTGGAGGCTCCCGGCGCCAGCCGCTGGTGGTCCGTGCCGCCGAGGGCGCCGATCTGGCGGTCGTAGATCGGGCGGGCGAGATCGGTGAGCAGCGCGTCGTGGACGTCGTAGGCGCGCTGCGGCCGCACCTCGCGGACGTAGTCGATGACCTCGGAGATCTTGTTCCACGGGGCCATCACCGGGAGCATCAGCGTCTCCACCGGCCGGCCGGGGACGGTGAGGGCGTCGCCGGGGTGGAAGACCCTGCCGCCGTCGATCAGGTAGCCGACGTTGGTGATGCGCGGGATGTCCGGGTGGATCACCGCGTGCAGCTCGCCGTGGACCTGCACGTCGAAGCCGGCCGCGGTGAAGGTGTCGCCGTGGCCGACGGTGTGCACCCGGCCCGGGAAGGCCGCCGAGATCCGGTCCGCGACGGACCTCAGCGTCCAGATCGCGGCGGCCGGGTTGTTCTCCATGGCGGCACGCAGCCGGAACTCGTCGAAGTGGTCCGGGTGTTCGTGCGTGACCAGGATCGCGTCCGCGCCGAGCGCCGCGTCCTCCTCGCTGAAGCCGCCCGGATCGATGACGAGCGTCCGCCCGTCCTTCACGAGGCGGACGCAGGCGTGGGACTTCTTCGTGAGCTTCATGGCTCACCATCCTGCCGAACCCGGCGGCCGGCCGGGTCCGGCGGCACGCGGCTCACTCGGCGGGCGTGGTCTCCTCCCGGATGACCTGCCGGGCCACCCGGAACGCGCCGGCCGCGGCCGGCACCCCGCAGTACACGGCCGTCTGCAGCAGCACTTCCCTTATCTCGTCCGGGGTGAGCCCGTTGCGCAGGGCCGCCCGGGTGTGGGCGGCCAGCTCCTCCAGATGCCCGCCGGCGACCAGCGCGGACAGCGTGACGCAGCTGCGGGTACGGCGGTCCAGGCCGGGCCGGTCCCAGATCTCGCCCCAGGCGTAGCGGGTGACGAAGTCCTCGAAGTCCCCGCAGAACGCGTCGGCCTCGGCCAGCGCCCGGTCCACGTGCGCGTCGCCCAGCACCTCCCGGCGGATCTTGAGCCCGGTCCCGTACCGGTCGGGCCGCGCGGCCGGCTGGGCCGGTACGGCGGCCGGGGCGATCTCGGCGACCGGCGCGGCCGCGGGCGCCACCGCCGGGACCGGGGCGGCCGACGGTGCCGGCAGGATCGTCTGGCCGGTCTCGTAGGGCTGCTGCCAGGCGGTGGAGAAGTGGTGCACCAGCAGGTCGGTGACGGCCGCCGGCTGCTCGACCGGGACCAGGTGGGAGGCGCCGGGGACGACCGCGAGCCGGGCGTCCGGGATGCCGGCGACCAGGGTGCGGGCCTCGGCGGGCCCGGTGACCTGGTCGTCGGCGCCGACGAGCACGAGCGTCGGCACGCCGACCCGGCCCAGTTCGGCCCGTACGTCGAACACGGCGAGCGCCTCGCAGGCGGCGATGTAGCAGCCCGGGTCGGTGGTGCGGACCATCTGCACCGCCCACTCGGTGATCGCGGGCTGCGCCGCGGCGAACCCGCCGGTGAACCAGCGGTCGGGCGCGGTCCGGGCGACCGGGTCCAGCCCGTTCGTCCTTACGACCACCCCGCGCTGCCGGAACTCGTCGGGGGTCCCGAACCGGGGCGAGGCCGCGACCAGCACCAGGGAGGCGAGCCGCTCGGGGTGGCGCAGGGCCAGCTCGATGCCGATCGCGCCGCCCAGCGCGCAGCCCGCGTAGCCGAACCGCTGCACACCGAGCGAGTCCAGCGTGGCCAGCAGCCGGGCGGCCAGCTCGGCGACGGAACCGGCCGGGTGGGCGGGGGCCCCGCCGTGGCCGGGCAGGTCGAACCGCAGGACCCGCCACTGCTTGGTCAGCTCCGGCACCTGTCGGTCCCACATGTGGCGGGTCGTGCCGAGGGACGGTCCCAGGACCAGGACCGGGGCGCCGTCCGGTCCGTCGAAGCCGTGTTCCAGAAGTTCAGTCGTCGTCGTGCTCACCCGTTCACGCTCGCACATCTCACGAGCGGAGTGGACAGCGGGGGCGCCCCCGCAAGAACCCGGCCCCGCACGGCGTCCGGGGCGGACAGGACGCTGACGTGCCTGGTCAGAGGGCTCAGCGGAGGCCGCCGCCGGCACGTCCGGCTGTTCCGGGTGGCCTCGTTCGGGTGCCGTCGGTGGGGCGGTGCGCCTCCGACAGCATCGCGTAGGTCGTGCCGACGCCGGGTGCCGCGCCGAGGTGGATCCGGAGCTTGCCGCGTGTCATGTCATCCTTCGAAGCGGTAGCCCATGCCGGGCTCGGTGATCAGATGGCGGGGGCGGGAGGGGTCCGGCTCCAGCTTGCGGCGCAACTGCGCCATGTACACGCGCAGGTAGTTGGTCTTGTTGCTCTGCGAGACACCCCACACCTCCTGCAGGAGGTGCTTCTGCGTGATCAGCCGGCCGGGGTGGGTCACCAGGATCTCCAGCAGATGCCACTCGGTCGGGGTCAGCCGTACGTCCCGCCCGTTCCGTACGGCCTTCCTGGCGAGCAGGTCGATGCTGAAGTCCGCCGTCTCGACCAGCGTCGTCTCGGGCACGAGGGGTGTGTCCTCGGTACGGCGGACGGCGGCCCGCAGCCGGGCCAGCAGTTCGTCCATGCTGAACGGCTTGGTGACGTAGTCGTCGGCGCCGGCGTCGAGCGCGGCCACCTTCTCGTCGGACGCCTGCCGCGCGGACAGGACCATGACCGGTGCCCGGGTCCAGCCGCGCAGCGCCTTGATGACGTGGATGCCGTCCATGTCGGGCAGCCCGAGGTCGAGCAGGACCACGTCGGGCCGGCGGGCGGCGGCGAGCCGGAGGGCCGTGGCACCGTCGGTGGCGGCGTCCACGCCGTAGTGGCGTGCCTGCAAGGTGATGACGAGGGCCCGCACGAGCTGCGGGTCGTCCTCCACCACGAGCACCCTGGTCATGGGTGTGTGCCTCTCCTGTCATCCCTGCGGGCGCACAAGGCGGTCACGTGTGCGCCACAAGGTCATTGAGCGCGGTGTTGAGCTCCAGGACGTTCACGCGGGGTTCGCCCATGAAGCCGAGGGTGCGGCCGGTGATGTGGTCTTTGACCAGCTTCTCCACCTGCGCGAGCGGCAGGTTGTTCCGCGCGGCGACCCGGTGGACCTGGAGTTCGGCGTAGGCCGGGGAGATGTCCGGGTCCAGGCCGGAGCCGGAGGAGGTGACGGCGTCGGCGGGAACCTGGGACGGCTCGACCGTGTAGCCGGGCACGGAGTTGTCCTCGACCACCCTGGCCTTCGCCCGCTCGACGGAGTCGACGAGCTTCTTGTTGTCGGCGGACAGGTTGGTGGCGCCGGACACGATCAGCTTGTACCGCGTGTTGATGCTGTTCGTACCGAGGCCGTCGGCCGGGCGGGGCTGGAAGTACCCGGGACCGTAACCCTGTTGGCCGATCAGGGACGAGCCGACGACCCTGCCGTCCGCCCTGATCTCGGAGCCGTTCGCCTTGTCGGCGAAGAGGGCCTGGGCGACACCTGTGACGGCCAGCGGATAGACGACGCCGGTGAGCACGGTCAGCACCAGCAGTGCCCTGAAGCCCGCGCCCAGCAACCGGGCGGTGTTCACAAGGGAGTTGTTCATGGTGGACTTCACCCGATCCCGGGAATCAGAGAGATGAGCAGGTCGATGGTCTTGATGCCGACGAAGGGTGCGATCAGGCCGCCGATGCCGTAGATCCCGAGGTTGCGGCGGAGCATCTTGTCGGCGCTCATCGGCCGGTAGCGCACGCCCTTCAGGGACAGCGGCACCAGCGCGACGATGATCAGTGCGTTGAAGACGACGGCCGACAGGATCGCGGAGTCCGGCGAGGACAGGTGCATGATGTTCAGCTTGTCCAGGCCCGGGTGGACCGCCGCGAACAGCGCCGGGATGATCGCGAAGTACTTCGCGACATCGTTGGCGATGGAGAACGTCGTCAACGCGCCCCGGGTGATGAGGAGTTGCTTGCCGATCTCGACGATCTCGATCAGCTTGGTCGGGTTGGAGTCGAGGTCGACCATGTTGCCGGCCTCCTTGGCGGCCGACGTACCGGTGTTCATCGCGACGCCGACGTCCGCCTGGGCGAGGGCCGGGGCGTCGTTGGTGCCGTCACCGGTCATCGCGACCAGCTTGCCGCCCGCCTGCTCCCGTTTGATGAGGGCCATCTTGTCCTCGGGGGTGGCCTCGGCGAGGAAGTCGTCGACGCCTGCCTCCTCGGCGATCGCCTTCGCGGTCAGCGGGTTGTCACCCGTGATCATGACCGTCTTGATGCCCATGCGGCGCAGCTCCTCGAACCGCTCCCGCATGCCCTCCTTGACGACGTCCTTGAGGTGGATGACACCCAGCACCCGGGCGCCCCTGTCGTCCTGGACGGCGACCAGCAGCGGGGTGCCGCCGGCCTCGGAGATCCGGTCGGCCGACTCCGGGGCGTCCCGGGCGACTTCGCCGCCCTGCTCCTCCACCCAGGCGATGACCGAGGCGGTGGCGCCCTTGCGGATCTTCCTGCCGTCGACGTCCACACCCGACATCCGGGTCTGGGCGGTGAACTCGGTCCACTCGGCGCCGGCCAGCTCGCCCTGGTGCCGTTCGCGCAGCCCGTACCTCTCCTTCGCCAGCACGACGATCGAGCGGCCCTCGGGCGTCTCGTCGGCCAGCGAGGACAGCTGGGCCGCGTCGGCGACCTCGGCCTCGGCGGTGCCCTTCACCGGCACGAACTCGGCGGCCCGGCGGTTGCCGAGCGTGATGGTGCCGGTCTTGTCCAGCAGCAGTGTGGAGACGTCACCGGCGGCCTCGACCGCGCGTCCGGACATCGCCAGCACATTGCGCTGGACGAGGCGGTCCATGCCCGCGATGCCGATCGCGGACAGCAGCGCGCCGATGGTGGTCGGGATCAGGCAGACCAGCAGGGCGACCAGCACGACCATGGTCAGATGGGTGCCGGCGTAGTCCGCGAACGGCGGCAGGGTGGCCACCGCGAGCAGGAAGACGATCGTCAGCGACGCCAGCAGGATGTTCAGGGCGATCTCGTTGGGCGTCTTCTGCCGTGCCGCGCCCTCGACCAGGTTGATCATGCGGTCGATGAAGGTCTCGCCCGGCTTCGTCGTGATCTTGATGACGATCCGGTCGGACAGCACCTTCGTCCCGCCCGTGACGGCGCACCGGTCGCCGCCGGACTCGCGGATGACCGGCGCCGACTCACCCGTGATCGCCGACTCGTCCACCGAGGCGACGCCCTCGACGACGTCACCGTCACCGGGGATCGCATCGCCGGCCTCGCAGACCACCAGGTCACCGATGGTCAGCGCGGTGCCGGGGACCCGCTCCTCGGAGCCGTCCTGGAGCAGCCGGCGCGCGACGGTGTCGGTCTTGGCCCTGCGCAGGGTGTCGGCCTGCGCCTTGCCCCGGCCCTCGGCGACCGCCTCGGCCAGGTTGGCGAAGATGACGGTCAGCCACAGCCAGGCGCTGATCGTCCAGCCGAACCAGTCGCCCGGGTCCTTGACGGAGAAGACGGTGGTCAGCGCGGAGCCGATCCACACCACGAACATCACGGGCGACGTGACCATCACCCGCGGGTCGAGCTTGCGGAAGGCGTCCGGCAGGGACTTCACCAGCGCCTTGGGGTCGAAGAGGCCCGCTCCGACGCGGCCCTCGGCGGGCTTGTGCCCGGTGTGCTTGTGCCCGGTGCGCTTGTGCCCGGTGGGCGCGTCCTGGTGGGGCGCAAGGGTGGGGGTGGTCATGGAGTCCTCGTGGGCTTCCGTTCGGGTGGTCATCACGCCAGCCCTTCCGCGAGCGGCCCCAGCGCCAGCGCCGGGAAGTACGTGAGACCGGTGACGATCAGGATCGCGCCGACCAGCAGGCCGGTGAACAGCGGCTTCTCGGTGCGCAGGGTGCCCGCGGTGACCGGGACCGGCGTCTGCCCGGCGAGCGAACCGGCCAGGGCCAGGACGAACACCATCGGCAGGAAGCGGCCGAGCAGCATCGCGAGTCCGGTCATGGTGTTGAACCAGTCGGTGTTCGCGTTCAGGCCCGCGAAGGCGGAGCCGTTGTTGTTCGACGCCGAGGTGAAGGCGTACAGCACCTCGGAGAACCCGTGCGCGCCGGAGTTGAGCATCGAGTGCGGCGGGGTCGGCAGGGCCGTCGAGGCCGCGGTGAAGACCAGCACCAGCGCCGGGGTGATCAGGAGGTAGCAGGCGGCGAGCTTCATCTCGCGGCCACCGATCTTCTTGCCCAGGTACTCGGGCGTACGGCCCACCATCAGACCGGCGATGAACACCGCGATGACCGCCATGATCAGCATGCCGTACAGACCTGAGCCGGCACCGCCGGGCGCGATCTCGCCCAGCATCATGCCGAGCATGGCGATACCGCCGCCGAGGCCGGTGAAGGAGGAGTGGAAGGAGTTCACCGCACCGGTCGAGGTGAGGGTCGCGGAGGTCGCGAAGACCGAGGAGCCGCCGATGCCGAAGCGGACCTCCTTGCCCTCCATCGCCCCGCCCGCGATCTGCAGCGCCGGCCCGTGGTGCGCGAACTCGGTCCACATCATCAGCGCGGTGAAGCCCAGCCAGATCGTCAACATCGTGGCGAGGATCGCGTACCCCTGCTTCACCGAGCCGACCATCACTCCGAAGGTGCGGGTCAGCGAGAACGGGATCACCAGCATCAGGAAGATCTCGAGGAGGTTGGTGAACGGGGTCGGGTTCTCGAAGGGGTGGGCGGAGTTGGCGTTGAAGATGCCACCGCCGTTGGTGCCGAACTCCTTGACGGCCTCCGTCGAGGCGACCGCGCCGCCGTTCCACTGCTGCGAACCGCCCAGGAACCGACCGACCTCGTGGATGCCGGAGAAGTTCTGGACCGCTCCGCAGGCGACCAGGATCACCGCGGCGATCGCGGCACCCGGCATCAGGATCCGCAGCGTGCCCCGGACCAAGTCCCGCCAGAAGTTGCCCAGTTCACCGGTGCGTGAGCGCGCGAAACCACGGACGAGAGCGACCGCGACGGCGATACCCACAGCGGCGGAGACGAAGTTCTGCACGGCCAGGCCGGCGACCTGGACGACGTGCCCGATGGTCTGCTCACCGGCGTACGACTGCCAGTTGGTGTTGGTCACGAAGGACACGGCCGTGTTGAAGGACTGCGCCGGGTCGACCGAGGAGAAGCCGAGCGAGCCGGGCAGCGCGCCCTGGAGCCGCTGGAGCAGGTAGAGGAAGAGGACGCCGGCGGCGGAGAAGGCGAGGACACCGCGCAGATAGGCGGGCCAGGTCATCTCCGCGTCGGGGTCGGCACCGATGCCCTTGTAGATCCACTTCTCGGCCCGCAGGTGCTTCTTCGAGGAGTAGACGCGGGCCATGTAGGTGCCGAAGGGGACGTGGGCGAGCGCCAGTGCGCCCGTCAGGGCCAGCAGTTGGAGCAGGCCGGCGAGTACGGGACCCATGTCGCCCGCTGCGAAGGCAGCTGATGTCACGGTCAGAACCTCTCCGGGAAGATCAGGGCGAGGACGAGATAGCCCAGCAGGGAGACGGCCACGACCAGGCCGGTGATGTGCTCGGCGGTCACAGCTTCGTCACCCCCTTGGCGACGAGGGCCACCAGCGCGAAACCCGCGAGCACGGTGACGACGAAGGCCAGATCGGCCATCGTGAACTCCTGGAGTGAGGTGCGGTGGAAACGGACGGTTCGAGGAAACCGCCCCTGTGGCCGGATCCGGTCGTCGTTGACGGCTCTCTTACGGCGGTCCGTACGGCTTTGACGGGGCTCTTACGGGACGTTCGGGCTCGGGCCCGGGGATCAGCACGGTGACCCGCGTGCCCGGCTCGGTGGCGGCCGTCTCCCGCACATCGGCGGCGATCGGACGACCTTGACACTGTCTTGACGTGGCCCGGCCCTATAGGGTGAGGGCAGGTGTGCCGGGAAGTCTGGTCGGCCGGAGGCCAGGGTGGCTTCCGCAATCCCAGGGGGACGGCATGCGCAGCGTCGGTACGGTTCTCGCCCTCGTGGTCCTCGCCACGGTGGTCGCCACCTTCGCGCGCCGGTGGCGCATTCCCGCTCCCTCCCTGCTGGTGGTCGCCGGTCTGGCCGTGGCGCTGCTGCCGGGCACCCCGCAGATCCAGATCAGCCCGCAGATCATCGGGCTCGTGGTGCTGCCGCCCCTGCTGTACGCGAGCGCCGAGGACATGCCGTGGCGGGAGCTGCGGGCGGTGTGGAAACCGGTCGGTATCCTCGCGATCGGTCTGGTCCTGGCCTCGGCTGCCGCCGTAGGGGCGGTGGCGGCGTTCGTGACCCCCCTGTCCTGGCAGATGGCCTTCGTCCTCGGGGCCGTGCTGGCCAGCACCGACCCGGTCGCGGTCACCGCGCTAGGCCGCCGGCTCGCCCTGCCGCCCCGGGTCCAGGTCCTGGTGCAGGCGGAGAGCCTGTTCAACGACGCGACCTCGCTGGTGCTGGTCCGGGTGGCGGCCGGTATCGCGGTCGCGGCGACGGCGGCGAACTGGGGTGCGGCGGGCGGTCAGTTCCTGCTGCTGGCCGGCGGCGGCACGGTGATCGGGGCGGCGGTGGCCGGAGTGATCACCCTGATCCGGCGCCGTACCGAGGACCCGGTACTGGAGACGGTGATCGCGCTGGTCACCCCGTACGCCTCCTATCTGCTGGCGGAGGCCGCGCACACCTCCGGCATCACCTCGTGCGTGGTCGCCGGGGTGATCCTGGGCGGCCGCGGCGACCGGCTCACCAACGCCCGCATCCGGCTCCAGCTGCACGCCGTGTACGGCACGGTGGTGTTCCTGCTGGAAAGCGTGGTGTTCAGCCTCATAGGGCTGGCGCTGCCCGCGCAGGTGCGGGCCCTGGCCCACGGCGACCGGTCCTGGCCGCTGTACGCCCTCGCGGTCGCCGCCACGCTCGTCGCGGTACGCCTGCTGTGGCTGGCGCCGCTGTCCGCGGTGGTGCAGCGCAGGGGCGGCGTCAGCCGTATGAACTGGCGGCTGCCGATGGTCCTCACCTGGGCCGGCACCCGCGGGGTGATGCCGCTGGCCGCCGCCCTGTCCATCCCCGAGGTCGCCCGGAACGGCACCCCGCTCGCCGACCGCCCGCTGGTACTGGTGCTGACCACCTCGGTCGTCGTCGTCACCCTGGTCGGGCAGGGCTTCACCCTTGCCCCGGTCGTGCGGGCCTCCGGCATCGCCCTGGAGCCCGCCCACACCGCACGTGAGGAGGCCCGAGCCCGCGCCCATCTCGCCCACGCCGGCCTCGCCCGCCTGGAGGAGCTCGCGGAGCTGGAGGTCGTACCCGACGTCGTCCTGGACCGGCTCCGCCGCGGCCTGACCGCCCGACTCGACGACGCCCGCGACCGCCTCGCCGAGAGCGACGGCACCGAGGGCACGGCCACCGAGTCCGCCGACCTGGTCTACCGCCAGCTGCGGCGCGACCTGATCGCCGTCGAGACGGGGGAACTCCAGCGGCTCTACGACGCCCACGCCATCAGCGACACCACCCGCCGCAGACTGCAGCGCGCGCTGGACCTGGAGGAGGCCCGGCTGACGGATGCCTAGACAGGGCCCAGGGCTTGCGTGCGGGCGGTGGACGCCGTCAACGGTGTGGCCGGATGCCGCGCCGGCGCAGGCGGGCGCCGATGGCGCGGGACCGGCCGACGGCGTGGCCGGCCGGTTCGCCGGGGCTGGACCTCACGGCTCGGTCCGCGCCCTACCCCTGGGCGGCGGCCGCGGCGGTGCGCTCCTCGCCTCTGCGCCCTGCCCGCTTGCCGTACAGCGTCGTCCACAGGATGAGGCTGCCGAGAACGCCGTAGATCAGGACCGGGCTGAGGGTCACCATGGTGCCGGTGCTCAGCACGGAGGCCAGCGCGACGCGGGCCACCGCCTCGGTGCAGTAGGCCACGCCCCAGACCGTCGTCATCGTCCGCACGGTCGTGCGAAAGCCTTCGAACTGCCAGAGGCCGTTCCACCAGGCGGTGCTCGCGGCGCTGCCGTCGGTGGCGAACTTGCGGCCGAAGTAGAACATGAGCGGTCGCGGCGCCAGCAGCGTCGCCAGGCACAGCAGGCCGAAGAGCCCGGTGATGGCCGAGTCCTTGAGCAGCAGGACCCGGGTCGAGTGGGCGCCGACGAGTGAGACGACAGCCGTGATGACCAGGAACACCAGGGTCACGACGGCGAACTCGTCGAGGCGGCGCCGCCACGCCAGGTGCACGGCGCTGTCGAGCATCGGCCAGACACCGCTCACCAGCAGCGCGGCGAACTCGCTCCACCCCTGATCCCGCAGGGCGTTGTACGTGAGAATCGGCGCCGCCGCGTTCAGTGCGATGGTGAGGAACCAGCCGCCCATGGCACTGCCCCGGGAGCGGGCGGGCGGCAGCGGGCGCTCCTCCCCCTGCGCCGCACACGTCTCCGGTCTTGACGTGCTCATGGCATCCTGAGCAGACATGGTTCCCCCCTGGAATTTCCTGCTGATGAAAGCGGTCGCCTTGCGCTGAGGCGGGTGTACGGCGGTGAGACGGGCCAGAGGCACATCGACGGCTGAGCACGCCCCGCCGGGCGTGATCATTCACGAACAAGATCCGTTTTGGCAAGCGCCGGCGCCACGGGCCCAGCGGCGTCGCCGGTGCGCGTGGGAGGTCGGCGGGGGCGATATGAGCGGTGATGCGCGCCGCGTACAGCGGCCACATCTGCCGGGCCGGGGCCGCCCGCGTGGTCGGTGCTCCTCCCGAAGTGGTGCTCCCCGTCGTGCATCGCGCGCATGATGCGGCCCCCGGTCAGGTGGCGTCCGGGGTGCCGAGGCCCGTCAGCGCGCCCACGGGGTCGAGGTCCGGGGTGCCGCGGGGCCACCAGTCGTCGTGGCCGGGCTCCGACTCGTAGGCGTACCACAGGCCGTCGCGGCCCAGGCGGAGCTGGACATGGCCGCGCGGGTGCGTGAGGCGGTTGCGCCAAGGGCGGAACGCCGGCAGGTCGGCGGCGAGCAGCAACGGGCGGGCCCGGTCGAAGCGGCCGGCCGGCGGATCCCACGGCTCCTCCAGGACGGCCAGCCCCGCGAGCCCGCCCTGGCGCCAGGCGGCGACGGCACGGGCGAGGTCGGCCGGGGTGCGCTCCGCGGCCGTGGCGAGCTCGGCGTACAGGGTGCGGGTGGTGGCGGTGAGGCCGGAACCGGGACGGGCTGCGGCCAGGCGCACCGCGTCCTGCCACAGCGTCAGCTCGCCCACCGGGTCGCGTCCGGTGCCGAGCAGCGCATGGGCGCGGGCGGCGGCGTCGGTCGCCAGCTGGTCCAGCGCGAAGGGGTCCGGACCGCCGGGTGCCGCCGGATACACCGGTGGCTGCTCGGGGTGCGGGGGTGCCGGCAACGGCGGTGGCAGCGGCGGGAGTGCGCGCGGGGCCAGGGCGTCGGTGGCCCGTACGCCGGGCAGGGACTGCGGCCGGCGCTCCTGGGCGGCGCGGGCCGCACGGGCGGCGCTGCGCCGGGACAGCGCGTCGAGCAGGTTCTTCTCGCCCCGGCCGCGCAGCAGGAGCAGCACGAACGGGTCGGCGTCGAGCAGCCGTGCCGTCTGGTAGCAGAGCGCCGCCGCGTGCTTGCAGGGATGCCCGGAGTCGGGGCAGCTGCAGCGCGGGACGAGGTCTCCGGGACCGGGCAGCAGGGGGACCCCGCAGTCGGCGAGCGCGTGCGGCAGCTCCTTGTCGAGCAGTGCGGCGATGTGCCCCGGCAGGTCGGCGGCCGCGTCCAGGAACCGCGCCCAGTCCTCGTCCTCCAGCGTGCGGACCCGCACCTGGACCCGGTACGGCCGGGGGCGGCTCCCGCGCACGTACGCCAGCACGTGCCCCGGGGTGACGGTGATCGCGTCCACGTGGCCCTGGTCCGCGTACCCGCGTCCGCGCGCCAACCGCCTGGGATCCAGCGCACCCTGCTCCAGCGCCTCCACCCAGGCGTTGCCCCACCAGGTCGCCGCGAACGGCACCTCTTCCTTCCCGGCCTCACGGGAGGCCAACGCCGCGAACGTACGCCGCAGTTCGGTGTCGCGGTGGGGGGTGGCCATGGTGGGCGGCACGTGGGGGGATGCGGGGGTGACTGTCTCGGGGGACGTGTGCGGGGTGGCCGGCTCGGTGGGCGCGGGATGCCCGGCGCGGACGGCTGGCGTGGGGCGCGGCTCGGCGGAGTCGGTGAGCGGTGTGTGCGGGGACGTGGTCGAGACGGACACGGGGCACGGCTCGGCGCCCGCGGTGGTCTCGGTGGTGTCGCCGGTGTCGCCGGTTCCGATGGTGCCTGTGTCGTCTTCTGGAGTGTCCGACCAGGTCGGCATCCGGAAGGCGTTCGCCAGGTAGTGCCGTATGTCCTGGGCGGTCCTGAGCCGGGCGGCCCCGGAGGCGGCGTCCGAACCGGACATCGAACCGGTGCGCGGCGCCGGCGAGCCGGGATTTCCCGTGGCGGGCGCCTGGTGTCGACCACGCGGCTCCTCCGCACGCGGCGCCTCCCGCCGGGCCGCGCGCAGCGCTTCCCTGGCGGCGTCGGCGGGACGGCCGCCCGCAGGGTTCTCGGAGCGGGCCCGCGACACGGTCCCGACATGGTCCGGGAAGCCGTCCTGACCGGGGATCCTCGCGCCGGCCGGCGCCGAAGCGGCGACGGGGGAAGCGGAGGCCGGCTGTACCGTGTCGTCACCCCGGTTCGGTGGCGGGGCAGCAGCCGTCGGAGCTTCGCGCTCGCTCCGCCGCGCGGACACCGCGGCCCGGAGCGCCGCGCGCGCCGCGTCGCCGGGCCTCGGGCCGGTGGTCGACGGCCGTCCCGGTGCCGCTTCGGCCGGCGCATCCGTCGTCCCCGCCGCGCCGGAGACGGTTGCCTCGCAGACACCCGCCGCTCGCTCCACGGCCCCCTCGGAGAGGCCCGCCGCTCGCTCTACGGCCCCCTCGGAAACACCCGCCGCTCGCTCCACAGCCCCCTCGCAAACACCCGCCGCTCGCTCCACAGCCCCCTCGCAAACACCCGCCGCTCGCTCCACAGCCCCCTCAGAAACAGCCGCCGCTAGCCCCACAGCCCCCTCAGAAACACCCGCCGCTAGCCCCACAGCCCCCTCAGAAACACCCGCCGCTAGCCCCACAGCCCCCTCCGGCTCCGACGCCTCCCCGCCGCCCCGAACCGACCCGCCGAACACCTCCGACGCGCCCTGAACCGACCTCTCGGGCGTCCTCTCCCCTCGCCCAGCCGTGTCGTCGAGCCCCCTCTCCACCGGCTCCGCCGACCCCTCCACCGCGCCCGGCCCGCGCTGAACCAACCTCTCAGCCACCCTCCCCACCAGCTCGACCCGCTCCTCGAGCCCCCTCTCCGCACCCGAGCCGCGCTGAACCGGCCCCTGCGGTGCACGGGGTCCGGCCTGGGCCGGCCCCTTCGGGGCGCCCGGTCCGGGGCGGCCCTGCCGGTCGGACGTGCCCGGACCGGCGTGATCCGAGCCCGCGGTCACGCCCGGCACGTCCTGAACCGCCGCCGGCGGCGGCGCGTCCGTTCCCTCCGGTGCCGCGCCCCCGGCCTGCTCCGAGCGCTCGGCCTCGGCCCGTTCCCGGGCTGCCCGCAGGGCGCGGCGGGCGGCGTCGCCGGGGCGGGGGGCGGGGGCTGTCATGCGGCCCTCCGCAGGGAGACGAGGTCGGACAGCTCGCGGTCGGTCAGTTCGGTGAGGGCCGCCTCGCCGGAGCCGAGGATGGCATCGGCCAGGGCACGCTTGGCGGCGAGCATCTCGGCGATGCGGTCCTCGACCGTGCCCTCGGTGACCAGGCGGTGGACCTGGACGGGCTGGGTCTGGCCGATCCGGTACGCGCGGTCGGTGGCCTGTTCCTCGACGGCCGGGTTCCACCAGCGGTCGAAGTGGACGACATGGCCCGCGCGGGTGAGGTTCAGGCCGGTGCCCGCCGCCTTCAGGGACAGGACGAGGACCGGGGTCTCGCCGTCCTGGAAGCGGTCGACCATGCGCTCGCGCTCCGGGACCGGTGTGCCGCCGTGCAGGAGGTCGACCGGGATCGCCCGGGCGGACAGGTGGGCGGTGATGAGGCGGGCCATGCCGACGTACTGGGTGAAGACGAGCGCCGAGCCGTCCTCGGCGAGGACGGTGTCCAACAGTTCGTCCAGCAGGGCGAGTTTGCCGGAGCGGGCCACGAGACGGTCGGGGTGTGTCTCCTCCTTCAGGTACAGCGCCGGGTGGTCGCAGATCTGCTTCAGCGCGCCCAGCAGCTTCAGGACCAGACCCCGGCGGGCGATACCCTCGGCCGTCTCGATGGCCAGCATCGACTCGCGCACCACCGCCTCGTACAGCGCGGCCTGTTCGCGGGTGAGCGGCACCGGGTGGTCCGTCTCGGTCTTGGGCGGCAGTTCGGGGACGATGCCGGGGTCGGACTTCTTTCGGCGCAGGAGGAACGGCCGTACCAGGCGGGCCAGGCGCTCCACCGCGTCCTCCTCGCCGTTCTCCACCGCTCGCGCGTGCCGGGCGCGGAAGGACTTCAGGGGGCCGAGGAGCCCGGGGGTGGTCCAGTCGAGCAGGGCCCACAGTTCGGAGAGGTTGTTCTCCACCGGGGTACCGGTCAGCGCCACGCGCGCGGGGGCGGGGATGGTGCGCAGTGCCTTGGCGGTGGCCGAGTAGGGGTTCTTCACGTGCTGGGCCTCGTCGGCGACGACCATCCCCCAGGGCTGGTCGGCCAGGCGGGCCGCGGTGGAGCGCATGGTGCCGTACGTGGTGAGGACGAAGCCGCCGGCCAGGCCGTCCAGGGTGCGATCGGGGCCGTGGAAGCGGCGGACGGGCACGCCGGGCGCGAACCGGGTGATCTCCCGCTGCCAGTTGCCGAGCAGGGAGGCCGGGCAGACGACGAGGGTCGGTTCGGGGCGGGCGCGCTTCAGGTGCAGGGCGATGAGGGTGACGGTCTTGCCGAGGCCCATGTCGTCGGCGAGGCAGCCGCCCAGGCCGAGGGAGGTCATGAGGTCCAGCCAGGCCAGGCCGCGCAGTTGGTAGTCGCGGAGGGTGGCGGCGAGGCCCGCGGGCGGGTCGGCGGGGCGCAGGCCCGCGGTGAGCCGGTCGCGGAGGGCGGCCAGCGCGCCGACCGGCACGGCCTCGACGGTCTCGCCGTCGACGTCGGCGGTGCCGGTGAGCGCGACGGACAGCGCGTCGACCGGGTCGAGCAGGCCCAGTTCGCGTTTGCGGGCCTTGCGGACGAGGGCCGGGTCGACCAGCGCCCAGCGGTCCCGCAGCCGTACGACCGGGCGGTGGGCCTCGGCGAGGGTGTCCATCTCGGCGTCGCTGAGCGGGTCCCCGCCGAGCGCCAGCTGCCAGCGGAACCGGAGCAGGTCCTCGCTCTCGAAGAAGCCGGTGCCGTCGGTGGCCGAGCCGGGCGCCGGGCGGACCACGGCGGTGGCCGTGAGGTCGCGGGCGAGGTCCCGCGGCCAGTGCACGGCGACTCCGGCGGCGGCCAGCCGGGTGGCCGCGACGCCGAGCAGTTCGCCGAGCTCGTCCTCCGAGAGGGCGAGGACGTCGGGCACGTCCTGGTGAGCGAGCCGGTCCAGGGGCGGCCACACCCGTGCCGCGCGCCGCACGGCGAGGGCGGCGTCCACCCGCGCGCGGGGCCCGAACGCCGTGTCGGCCTCCCCCGACCACAGGGCCGTCGCGTCGGCCACCAGGGTGGGGTCGGCGAGGCTGTGTACCTGCACGACGGCGGCGCCGGCGTTCCTCGGGCCGGTGGCCCGCGGGGTGCCCTCGTCCGGTGCCGGGGCGGCGTCGAAGACGTCGTACGCCGACAGGTCCAGGCGGAGCGAGATCCGCACGCCCGCGTCCATGCCGGCGGCGACCTCGGCCGCCCACTCATGGGCCTGCGGCAGCGCCACCGGCTCCTGGGCGGCGAAGGGCCGGCCGCAGGTGAACGGGGCGGCCGGGGTGCGGGGCAGGGTGTCGGCGACCGCGTCCAGGAAGTGGCGGACCAGGGCCTCCGGCTCGGGCAGCCGCAGCGGCCCCGGGTCCGGGAGGGGCACCGCGTGGCCCTCGGGGGGAAGGGCCGCGGCGATCGCGCGGGCGTGGGCGATGTCGTCGGGCCCCAGCGGTCCGGCCCGCCAGGCGTCGTGCCCGCCCGGGGTCAGGCCCGGCAGCAGGCGGCCGCGCGCGACCAGCCGCAGCGCGTGCAGCGCCGCGGCGCCCCAGCAGGCCGTGGCCGGATGGGCGGCCGGGTCGCGGCGGGCCCGGACCAGCAGCGGCAGGGCCTCGGTCAGCGGCAGGGTCAGCGCCGGCACCTGCCGGCGGCGCACCCCGGCACCATGGCGTCGTACGACCGTGAGCTCGGCGGTGTCGCCCTCGACGGGGCCGCCGTCGGGGTCCCAGAAGGCGATGCGGCCCTCGCGCGGGAGGGGCGCGGGCAGGTAGACGGAGGCGAGGCGCACCGGGGCCGGGTTCCCGGCCGGGCCGGAGCCTCCCGTGCGCTCGGCCACCGCGGCCGTGCCGCCGTTCATCCGCTCTGCCATACGTCCTGCCACCTCCCGCCCGTGTGTCGGATCAGACGTCTTCGACTCTACGGGCGGGGTCTGACAACCGGCCCCGGAGACCGGCCGGGGCCGCTGCTCACGGCACCGTGCGGGAGACGACGTAGACCATCGGGTTCTTCGGGTCGGCCAGGTTCACGATCACGTCCTGGGTCGGCGCCGGGTTCTTCTGCTCGTGGGTCAGTCCCCACCAGCGGCCGGGTCCGGTGAAGTGCCAGCCGCTGACCTTCTGGTCGCGGGTGCCGATGGCGATGTCGCCCTTCTTCAGCTGCTCCCGGCGTGCGCCCATGGTCTGCAGGAAGCTGTCCAGGCCGGCGTCGTTGGTGCGGAACTGCACGTAGAGCCGGCTGGTCTTCCAGTTGTTCGTCTCGTAGGAGGCGATGTCGTCGGCCGGACGTGGGACGGGCACCTGGTAGAGGCGGATCTGCACCTTCGACGGCCAGCCCGGGGTCAGGCCGGTCGCCGAGTACTTCGCCTCCTTGTCCTTGCCGCTGTCGCGGCTCAGGTTGGCGGCGATCACCAGGTAGCGCGCCGGCATGCCGATCAGCAGGCCGATGATCAGCAGGGTGAGCACGCGGCGCCGGACCTTGTGCCGGGGTGTCTCGGCGGTGCGATGCGGCCGGTCCGGCGGGGCGGCCTGGCGGGGCAGCGACGCGCTCATGCGGTGTCCCGGGTGCGGCGGGCCTGGGTGTACCGCTCGTAGCGCTCGTACCGCTCCACCCGGCGGCGCTTGGCCCGGCGGAACCGGCGGGCGACCAGCCGGGCCAGGTCGGCGGCGCCCACCATGCCGGCCTCGGGGCCGAGCTGGGCGCGGACGAGGCGGGCCTCGGGGCGGTAGCCGCGGCCGGTGAGATGGCGCTTGAAGGCGTCCCGGGCCGGGCCGATGAGCAGGTCGTCGGCGGCCGAGACGCCACCTCCGATGACGAAACAGGAGGGGTCGAGGGCGGCGGCGAGGTTGGCGATGCCGACGCCGAGCCACTGGCCGATGTCCTGGAGCAGCTCGATGCACATGGCGTCGCCCTCGCGGGCCAGCTCGGTGATCATCGGGCCGGTGATGTCGTCGACGTTGCCCTTGACGTGCTCGATGATGCCGTAGGCCACCGGGGAGTCGGCCGCCGCCAGCTCCTTCGCCTCGCGGACCAGCGCGTTGCCCGAGCTGTACTGCTCCCAGCAGCCGCGGTTGCCGCACGGGCAGCGGTGGCCGCCGGGGACGACCTGCATATGGCCGAACTCGCCGGCGACGCCGAACTTGCCGCGCTTGACCTGGCCGTCCTCCAGGATGGCGCCGCCGATGCCGGTGCCGAGCGTGATCATGACGAGGTGGTCCTCACCGCGCCCCGCGCCGAAGCGCCACTCCGCCCAGGCGGCGGTGTTGGCGTCGTTGTCCACGAGGACCGGCACGGACAGGCGGCCGCTCAGGCGGTCGCGCAGCGGTTCGTTGCGCCAGGACAGGTGGGGGGCGAACAGCACACGGTTGCGGTCGGCGTCGACCCAGCCGGCCGCGCCGATGCCGACCGCGTGCACGTCGTGCCGGTCGGACAGGTCCAGGACCAGTTCGACGATGGTGTCCTCGACGACCTTGGGGCTCTTGGACTTGTCCGGGGTCTCCGCGCGGAGCTTCTCCAGGATGTTGCCGTCGGCGTCCACGACGCCCGCCATGACCTTGGTGCCGCCGATGTCGATGCCGACCGTGGGGACACGGGGGGCGGTCAGGTGTGACCGGCGTTCCCTGGTGCCCACTGTTCGCAGGACGGGAGCTCGGCGGGAGCCGATGGGGGCGGTGAGGTCGCGGTAGGTGCTCATCGGGCTCGATTGTGCCGCACCCTCACGCTGAGTGCTGCGCGGGGCAGGTGGCTGGGAGTGCCCGGTCGTGGCCGGGTGCGGGTCCGTTCCGGTTGGCCGCGCGGTTCCCCGCGACCCTTCAACCACGCTGCAGTTCATGGCGTAGAGCGTCCAGGTCCGATCCTCCCGCCATCTGCTGGGTCAGCTCGTCCAGCGTGATCTCGTCCCGTGTGTAATTGCCCACCATGGTGCCTCGCCGCAGGAGGACGAAGCGGTCGCCCACCAGGTACGCATGGTGCGGGTTGTGGGTGATGAGAACGACACCCAGGCCCTCGTCACGTGCCGCGGCCACATATTTCAGCACCACACCGGACTGCTTCACGCCCAGTGCCGCCGTCGGCTCGTCCAGGACCAGGACCTTCGCGCCGAAGTGGACCGCGCGGGCGATCGCCACGCACTGGCGTTCGCCGCCGGAGAGGGTGCCGATGGGCTGGTCGACGTCGCGGAGGTCGATGCCCATGCGGTGCAGTGCCTCGCGGGTGGTGCGGCGCATGAGGCCGGTGTCCAGGCGCTTGAAGGGGCCGACGCCCTTGCGGGGCTCGGAGCCCAGGAAGAAGTTGCGCCAGACCGGCATCAGCGGGACGACGGCCAGGTCCTGGTAGACCGTGGCGATGCCCCGGTCCAGGGCCTCGCGCGGGGAGGCGAAGTGGGTCTCCTCGCCCTCGATGCGCAGCGTGCCGCCGTCGTGGCGGTGCAGGCCCGCGATCATCTTGATCAGGGTCGACTTGCCCGCGCCGTTGTCGCCCAGGACGCAGGTGATCTCGCCCGCGTGGACCTCCAGGGAGACGCCTTCCAGGGCGCGGACGGTGCCGTAGCGCTTGCTGACGTCGGTCAGCTCCACCAGTGTCACTTGCTCGCCTCCGCGCGCTTGCGGACCCAGGCGTTGAGCAGGGTCGCGAGGAGCAGCATCGCTCCGAGGAAGAACTTGAACCAGTCGGGGTTCCACTCGGCGAAGACGATGCCCTTGCTGGTCATGCCGAACAGGAGGGCGCCGACGGCGGAGCCGATCGCGCTGCCGTAGCCGCCGGTGATCAGGCAGCCGCCGATGACGGCCGCGATGATGTAGATCAGCTCGTTGCCGACGCCCTCGCCGGACTGGACGGCGTCGAAGGAGAAGAGCAGGTGCTGGCCGGAGATCCAGGCGCCGAACGCGACGCCCATATAGAGGGCGATCTTGGTCTTGGCGACCGGGACGCCGACCGCGCGCGCCGCGTCCTCGTTGCCGCCGACGGCGAAGATCCAGTTGCCGGCGCGGGTGCGCAGCAGGATCCAGGAGGCGAGGGCGACCAGGCCCAGCCACCACAGGATGGTGACCTTGAAGTCGACGCCGCCGAGGGTGAGGGTCGAGGCGAAGACGGCGTGGGCGCTCGGGAAGCCCTCCATGTCGGCGATGGTCTTGGTGGAGACCGTGCCGTCGATCAGCTTGGTGAAGCCGAGGTTCATGCCGGTCAGCATCAGGAACGTGCCCAGTGTGACGATGAAGCTGGGCAGTTTCGTGCGGGTGAGCAGGAAGCCGTTGAAGGCGCCGACGGCCAGCGTCACGAGGAGGGACACGCCGACGCCGACCCAGGTGTTCGCCGTCATCTGGTAGCTGGACATGGACGAGATCAGCGCCGACGACGTCACCAGGACGCCGGCCGACAGGTCGAACTCGCCGCCGATCATCAGCAGGGCCACGGGTACGGCCATGATGCCGATGGTCGAGGAGGCGTACAGGACCGTGCTGAGGCTGGCGGCGCGCAGGAAGCCGTCGGCGGCGAGGGCGAAGAAGACGAAGACGGCGAGTGCGCCGACGACCGAGCCCAGTTCGGGCCGTGCGAGCAGCCTTCTCAGCGGCGAGGTCTGAAGAATCCTTTCATCAACGGGGGTGCTCATCGGGTGCCCCGCTCGGTGTACGCGGCCAGCGCGGACGCCTGGGCCCTGGTGATGATCTGCGGGCCGGTCAGGACCGGCTTGCCGCCGCCGAGCACGTCGCCGTTGTACTTGTAGGCCCACAGCAGGTCGACCGCCTCGTAGCCCTGGAGGTACGGCTGCTGGTCCACGGCGAAGCCGAGGGTGCCGTCCTTCAGCGAGGCCGCGACCTTGGCGTTGAGGTCGAAGGTGTCGATCTCGGCCTTGCTGCCGGCGTCGGACCTGGCCTTCACGGCGGTGTCCGCGTAGGGCGCGCCGAGGGTGACGACGGAGTCGATGGAGCCGTCGGCCTGCAGCTTGGCCTCGATGGCGGACTGGACGTCGGGCATGTTGGTGCCGTTGACGTAGAGCTTCTGCAGGGCGCCGTGGAAGGTCCTGGCGACGCCGTCGCAGCGCTGCTCGTGCCCGACGTTGCCCTGCTCGTGCAGCACGCACAGGGCCTTCTTCTTCCCGCGCTTGTTGAGCTCGTCGCCGACGGCCTCGCCGGCGATCGTCTCGTCCTGGCCGATGTGGGTGAGGGCGCCGAAGGCCTTGGACTCGGCGGAGCCGGAGTTCACGGTGATGACCGGGATGCCGGCCTTCTCGGCGCGGGCCACGGCGGCCTTCATGGCGTCCGGCTTGGCGAGGGTGACGATGATGCCGTCGACCTTCTTGTCGACCGCCGCGTCCACCAGCTGCGCCTGCTGCTGGGCCTCGTCGTCGTGCGAGTAGAGGAAGTTGATGTTGTCCTTGACGGCGGCCTGCTTGGCGCCGCTCTGCACGATGTCCCAGAAGGTGTCGCCGTCTCCCGAGTGGGTGATCATCGCGAAGGTCCAGCGCGGGGTGTTCACCGCCGCCCTCCCCTGGGCCGCGGCGGCCTTGCGGGCGTCCTCGGCCCGCTTGCCCCCGGTACTGCTGCACGCCCCCAGGGACAGCGAAAGTGCCCCTGTCAGCGCGATGACTGCCCAGGTCCGAAACCGTGCCACGCGGCAGTGCCCCTTCTGTGTTCCTGCTCCGACGGACGAGAGGGACTGCCGGACGCCCCGGCAGCCCCAAACGCTCCAGTATCAAACACAGGGAACACTCGTGACGCGGCAGGGAGCACCCACCCCGTGCGATTGTCCGGACATTGCGACGAACCGGTGGGTGCGTCAGGGCCGGACGAGCAGCTGGAACTCGAAGGAGTAGCGCGTCGGTCGGTAGGTGTGATCGCCGAACTCGACCGCGCGGCCGGTGTCGTCGAAGGTGGTGCGCTGCATGGTGAGCAGCGGGGCGCCCTCGGTCTCGGCGAGCCGCTCGGCCTCGGCGGCCGTGGCCGCGCGGGCGCCGATGGACTGGCGGGCGCTGTGCAGGGTGATACCGGCGGAGCGCATCAGCCGGTACAGGCCGGTGGCCTCCAGCTGGCCGGTGTCCAGGTCGAGCAGGCCGGGCGGGAGGTGGTTGACCAGGTACGCCATCGGCTCGGCGTGCGCGAGGCGCAGCCGCTCGATGCGGTGCACGTCGCTGCCCTCGGGGACGCCGAGCGCGGCGGCGACGGCGGCGGAGGCCGGCAGGACGGTGTTGACCAGGACCTTGGTCGTGGGGCGCTGGCCGGCCGCCTCCAGGTCGTCGTAGAGGCTGCTCAGCTCCAGCGGGCGCTTGACCTGGCTGTGCACCACCTGGGTACCGACGCCGCGGCGGCGCACGAGGAGTCCCTTGTCGACGAGGGACTGGATGGCCTGGCGGACGGTCGGCCGGGACAGGCCGAGCCGTGCGGCCAGCTCGATCTCGTTGCCCAGCAGGCTGCCCGGGGTGAGGCTGCCGTGCTCGATGGCGGCCTCCAGCTGCTGGGAGAGCTGGAAGTACAGCGGCACCGGGGAGCTACGGTCCACACGGAGGTCGAGCGACACGGTCGGGTCCACATCTGGTTTCGGCACGAGCCCGAGCGTAGCCCTGTGATCGGTTGACGGGAAGTTGTGTAGTCCGATTGTCCGGACATATGCATTGACAGGGTGCGGGGTCCGCCCTCACTTTGTTTCCATGCGCATCGGGGTCATCGGTACGGGCCGCATCGGCACCCTTCACGCGAGAACGCTCAGCCGCCACCGCGAGATCGGATCGCTCATCCTGACGGACGCGGATCCGGCGCGGGCGCAGGCGCTGGCGCACCGGCTGGGCGAGACGGCGGCGCCGGGTGTGGACGAGATCTTCACGTGGGGGGTGGACGCGGTGGTGATCACCACGGCGACACCGGCCCATGCCGAACTGATCGGCCGGGCGGCCCGCTCGGGCCTGCCGGTCTTCTGCGAGAAGCCGATCGCACTCGACCTGCCGGGCACGCTGCAGGCGCTCGCCGAGGTGGAGACGGCCGGAACGATTCTGCAGATGGGGTTCCAGCGGCGCTTCGACGCGGGATACGCCGGCGCCCGGGAGGCCGTGCGCGCGGGACGGCTCGGCCGGCTGCACACCGTGCGCGCGATGACCTGCGACCAGTCCCCTCCCCCGGCCGAGTGGCTGCCGCTGTCCGGCGGGCTGTTCCGGGACACGCTGATCCACGACTTCGACGTGCTGCGCTGGGTGACGGGCCGCGAGGCGGCCGAGGTGTACGCCACCGGCTCGGACGGCGGCCTCCCGCTGTTCCGCGAGGCCGGGGACGTCGGTACGGGCGCGGTACTGCTCACCCTGGACGACGGCACGCTCGCCACGGCGACGGCGACCCGGCTGAACGGCGCGGGCTACGACGTGCGCATGGAGCTGGCCGGGGAACGGGACACGGTGGTGGTGGGCCTGGACGACCGTACGCCGCTCGCGTCCACCGAACCGACCGGACCGCCGCCCGCGGACAAGCCGTGGACCGGCTTCCTGGAACGGTTCGGGCCCGCGTACGAGGCGGAGCTGAACGCCTTCGTGGACGTGATCCGCGGCGAGCGCCCCAATCCGTGCGACGGCCACGAGGCCCTGCAGGCGCTGCGGATCGCCGAGGCCTGCGAGGTCTCCCGACGGGAGCGGCGCCCGGTGCCCCTCACCGACATCCCGAACCGCCCACGCCCGTCCGACGGCTGACCACGACACGGCCACGGGCCGGGCGACGGCACCGCGACGACCGCCCGACTCGGACGACCGCACCGGGCCATGCCACCGGTCGTCGGCGTAACGCGGACGACCACGCCGCCCCAGGCGACGGCAACGCGGCGCCGCCGTCGGCCGAGCGCCCGTGGCACGGGCCGCCTCCCCGGCGGGGCGGCGCCGGGGGATTCTTCGGGCTGGGCCGCTGGTGTGGCCCGGCCCGGCTGCCGCCGGCCGCCCTGCCTCGCCGGCCGTGGGGGTGCGGTTCGCCCCGCCGGCCCGAGTGGCGCCGAGGGCCTCGCCGACTCCGGCGGGGCGTGCGGCGTGCGGTGGTTACCAGCGCACCGGCAGGTTGCGTACGCCTCTCATCAGCAGGCCCGGGAGCCATTCGCCCGGGTCGCCGTCCAGGGCGAGGCCGGGGGCGCGGCGCAGCAGGGTGCCGATGGCCGTGCTGCCCTCCAGGCGGGCCAGGGGTGCGCCGAGGCAGTGGTGGATGCCGTGGCCGAAGGCGAGGTGGCCTCGGGTGTCGCGGCGGATGTCGAACCGGTGCGGATCGTCGTAGCGCTCGCCGTCGCGCTGGGCGGCGGTGAGGCTGATCACCACATGGGCGCCCTGCTCGATGGCCGCACCGGCGATCTCCAGGGGCTCGGCGGCGAACCGGTAGGTGGTGCTCTGCACCGGGCCGTCGTAGCGCAGCATCTCCTCGACGGCGCCGTCCAGGAGGCTCATGTCGGCGCGCAGGGCGGCGAGTTGGGCGGGGTGGGTCAGCAGGGCCAGGACGCCGTTGCCGATGAGGTTGACCGTGGTCTCATGCCCGGCGATCAGCAGCAGGAAGGCCATGCCGCGCAGTTCCTGTGCGGAGAGCCGGTCGCCGTCCTCGGCGGTGGTGCGGATCAGATCGCTGAGCAGGTCGTCGGTGGCGCCGGAGCGGCGCTTGTCCTCGATCAGCTCGGTGAGGTAGGCGCCGAGGCTGACGACCGCGTCGTATGCCGTCTGCTCATTGGTCGGCGCGACCACCTCCGTGGACGTCTTGCGGAACTCCTCGCGGTCCATGTCCGGGACGCCGAGGAGTTCGCAGATGACGGTGATGGGCAGCGGGTAGGCGAAGGAGGCGATGAGGTCGGCACGGCCGGCCGGGAGCATCTCGTCCAGCAGTTCGTCGGTGATCTGCTGGATGCGCGGGCGCAGCTGCTCCACCCGGCGCATCGTGAACGCGCGCGTGACGAGCGCGCGCAGGCGGGTGTGCTGGGGCGGATCGGTGGCCAGCAGGTGCTCGCCGATCATCTCCTGCTCCATGACGGTCACGCCGATCTTGCTGACGTCCTTGGCCAGCCGGTTGTCGGCGAGGGCTGCACGCGCCTCCTCGTACCCGACGACCAGCCAGGCCGGGTCCTGCCAGTCCGGCAGCCGGACGCGGTGGACGGGGCCCTGCTCGCGCAGCCGGGCGTACACCGGATGAGGATCCGCGCGAAAGGCGTCCCCCAACTCCCCCAGGTCGATCACGTGTTGCCTGTCCATCGCTCCCCTTCCGGACTCCCCCGAGGCTCTCCGGGCGCCCCCCGGTACAGGCACAACGCGCGGCGCGCGGGCTTAGTGCCCGTCCTCCTCTAGGAGTCCGGCGTCGTAGGCGAGCAGCGCGATCTGCACGCGGTTGTCGAGGCCGACCTTGGCGAGGATGCGGGAGACGTGCGTCTTGACGGTGGCCACGCTCATGAACAGTTCGGTGGCGATCGCCGCGTTGGCGAGGCCGCGGCCGACGGCGACGGCGACCTCGCGTTCGCGGTCGTTGAGGGCGGCGAGCCGGTCACGCGCGCGTGCCTGGCGTGCGTCGGCGGCGCCACCGGCCGCGTGCCGCATCAACTGCCGGGTGACGGCGGGCGACAGGACGGGGTCGCCGGCCGCGACCCTGCGCACGGCGTCGACGATCTCGGCGGGCGGGGTGTCCTTCAGGACGAATCCGGCGGCGCCCGCGCGCAGGGCGTGCAGCACCTGCTCGTCGGCGTGGAAGGTGGTGAGCACCACGACCTGCGGGGCGTCGGCCCGTGCGCGCAGCCGCTCGGTCGCGGTGAGCCCGTCCACCGAGGGCATCCGCAGGTCCATGAGGACGACGTCCGGCCGGGTGCGCGCGACGAGTTCCTCGGCCCGGGCGCCGTCCGCGGCCTCCCCGACGATCTCGATGTCCTCGGCCCCGCCGATCATCAGCGCCAGTCCGGCGCGTACGAGCGGGTCGTCGTCGACGAGGAGGAGTCTGATCGGTGTCATGAGCCTTACGTAATCACGGTGCGGGCGGCGCGCGGGGCCCCGCCGGCGGACGACGGGATCGTCAGTCCGCCGGTCCGGTCCGGGCCCACGGCAGCCAGGCCCGTACCGCGAACCCCCCGTCGGCCGTGGTGCCGTGCTCCAGCCGGCCGCCGGTCAGGCTAGCGCGTTCGGTGAGGCCGATCAGGCCCTGGCCGGAGCCGGGAACGGGGGCGGGCTCGGTGGTGGGCGGCGGGTTGGTGATCGCGAGGGTGAGACAGTCCCCGGGGGTGCCGGTGAGGCTCAGGGTGACCTCGGCGCCGGGGGCGTGTTTGCGGGCGTTGGTCAGGGCCTCCTGGGCGATGCGGTAGGCGGTGCGGCCGACGGAGGCGGGGACGGCGGCCGGGTCGGCGACGCGGTGGTCCAGGGTGACCTTCATGCCCGCCTCGCGGCACTCGGCGACGAGGGCGTCCAGCGCGGCCAGCGTCGGACGCCGCTCGCCGGCCGTCTCCTCGGACTCGCCGGCCCGCAGCACGCCGATGATCTCCCGCAGATCCTGCAGCGCCTCGTGCGCGCTCTCCCGGATCACCCCGGCGGCCCGGGTGATCTCCTCGGGCGGTGCGTCCGGCCGGAACTCCAGGGCGCCCGCGTGCACGCTGAGCAGGGTGAGCCGGTGGGCGAGGACGTCGTGCATCTCGCGGGCGATGGCCTCGCGGGCCAGGCGCTGGGCCTGCTCGGCCCGCAGCCGTGCCTCGGTCTCCGCCCGGTGGGCCCGGTCTCTGAGGCTCAGCATCAGCATGCGTTTGGAGCGGACGAACATGCCCCAGCCGGTGATCGACACCGTGAGCAGCGTGGTGAACACGACGGTTCCGGCGTAGGACAGGTCGGGGTCGGGCCGCAGCCAGTAGAAGAGCGGGACCAGCGCGAGGTCGACGCCGCCGATCCAGGCCACGTAGCGGAAGGGGCGGTGCACGGCGAGCGTGAACAGGGCGACCATCGCCACACCGCCCGAGGTGTCCGACAGCAGGCCGACCGGGACCATCGCGGCGGCGAGCCCGGCCGGCCACCGGCGCCGCAGCCAGACCGCCGCGCAGGCCACGGCGCCGAGCGTCTGGTCGAGGACGGCGAGGGAGTGCGGCAGACCGGGTTCGTCGGACACGGACCGCGCCGCCGCCAGACCGATGACGGCGGCCAGCAGGAAACAGGAGGTGTCGACGACCCAGTCACGCGCGGTGCGCCGCGGCCGCCGGCCGGAAGCGCGGGCGTCCAGGTCCAGCTCGTGCACCAGGGCCGAGGGGAACAGCCAGCGGCGGCCCGCGAACCCCTGCGTCATCCGTATCGGCTCGTCCTTGCTCACGGTCGGCAAATCTACGCAGGATCGGCCGCCGGGGCCGTGGCGTACACCCGATCAGCGACCAAAGTCGCACGCTTGTGGACTTTCGGCGGCGTGACACCGGGGGGAGCAGTCGTGCGGCGCCACGAAGCTCGCCCCGTGGCCGTGGGGGCAGGCCGCGGGGCGAGGGGAGCTGTGAACTCGGCTCAGCAGCCGAAGTCGATCAGGTCGAACGTGGCGTAGTGGTCGGAGGTGTAGTAGTCCTCCTGGGACTCCTCACCGGTGACGATGCGCCGGGCACCGCGCGTGGGGGCGCCAGGGGTGATCACCGTGTACTCGTGGTAGTAGCCGGACCTCTGGCTGGGCAGGACACCTTCCTTGTTGGTGAAGACGGTGCCGTCCTGCGAGTACGGGAAGGGCCCGCCCTGGTCGATCAGGTTCAGGGTGTCGTGGGCCTGCGAGGGCAGGTCGCCGTAGCAGATGCTGCCGACCGACGCGGTTGCGACGGCCGTCGTGGGGGCGGCGTTCGCCGTGGTGGCGGAGACGGTGCCGCCCACGAGGAGGGCGGACAGGAGTGCGGCTGCGGCGCCGACACGAGTGGCGCGTGGGGGGAATCTCATGCCCTCATGATGACGCGCGTAGACGTTGGCATGTCAACGACAAAGTTGAAGGTTTTCCCGTCAAGTCCGATGAGTTTTCGCGAAGTTAACCTGCCGCCCGGCGTCCCCACACGGTCCCCACAAGCACCAGCGCGCCTCCCGCGAGCCCCGGCGCCCCGAGCCGTTCCCCGCCGAGGGCGATACCCGCGGCGGCGGCCCACAGCGGCTCCGTGCCGAGCAGCAGTCCCACCCGGGACGGGGAGGTACGGCGGACCGCCCACATCTGCACGAAGAAGGCGAAGACCGTGCACAGCACCGACAGGAACAGCAGCCCCGCCCAGTCCCGCGGACCGAAGTCCCCCGCGGCCGTCCAGGGCGCAGGGCCCCCGGAGACGGCGCACAGGAGGGCGAACACGGCGACGGACGCGCCGAGCTGGACCGTGGTGAGCGGCAGCGCGTCGGCGCCCTGGACGGCCCTGGTCCGGGACAGGGCGAGCACATGCAGCGTGCGGGCCAGCGCGGCGAGCAGCATCAGCAGGTCGCCGGTGCCCGGCCGGGTGAAGCCGCCGCCCTGGGTGAGCAGTACGACGCCGAGCACGGAGAGCAGCGCCGCGCCGAGGAAGCCGGGGGCCGGCCGGGTACGGGTGGCGGCGGCCTCGGCGAGCGGCGTGAAGACCATGGTGAGGCTGATGATGAGCCCCGCGTTGGTCGCCGAGGTGTGCACCACCCCGTAGGTCTCCAGCAGGAAGATCCCGCTGAGGATCACTCCCAGCAGGGCCGCCCCGCGCCACTGGGCCGCGGTCAGGGCGCGCAGGGCGCGGCGGGCGGCGACGGCCAGGACGGGCAGGGCGAGCGCGAAGCGCAGCACCAGGACGGCGAGCACCGAACGGGCGGTGGTGATGTCCTTGGCCGCGAGATAGCTGGCGCCCCAGCAGACCGCGACGAGCAGCAGCGGCAGGTCGGTGTGCCAGGCGCGGCGGGGCGCGGCGGCTCCCGGTACGGCGATCGACGACATGGGTGCGGCACTCCCGGTCTCCGGAGGGGGTGCGCAGACGTCGGCGGCTCGCACGGGGCGCGATCACCGTACCGGCGGGGGCGATCTTGGGACTAGGAGTTTTCCGGGAGCTCGTAGGAGCCGTACCGCGGCCTTCCGGCCAGGTCGTAGGACTGGATGGAGACACCGGCGGAGGTGACGCGTCCGGCGGTGTGCGTGAAGGCGGTCGGTACGGCGCCCTCGGCGAACAGGCGGAGGCCGGTGCCGAGCACCACCGGGAAGGTGAGCAGATGGAGGGTGTCGAGGAGTCCGAGGTCGAGCAGGGAGCGGACCAGGGCACCGCTGCCGTGCACCTGGAGCTCGCCGTCGGTGCGCTCCTTGAGGGCGGTGACCTCCTTGGCGAGGTCGCCGCCGATCACGGTGGTGCCGGACCAGCCGGGGTCGGTGAGGGTGGACGAGGCGACGTACTTCGGCAGGGCGTTCAGCTTGGCGGCGATCGGGTCGGCGGGATCGGTCACCTTCGGCCAGAACGAGGCGAAGATCTCGTACGTGCGGCGGCCGAGCAGGAATGCGCCCGCGCGCCCGAAGACCTCGGTGACGAACCGGCCGAAGTCGTCGTCTCCGTACGTGAAGCTCCAGCCGCCGTGCTCGAAGCCGCCCCGGGTGTCCTCCTGGGGGCCGCCGGGCGCCTGGTAGACGCCGTCGAGGGTGACGAAGATGGTGGAGACGAGCTTGCCCATGGCGGGTGCCTTCTTTCCGGGTGCGGGGTCTGTGTCATCAGCTCAGACCCCGCAGGCATCCGCAACTCATCGGTTCAGCCGGCGTGGGTGGAGAACAGGCCGCCTGTCGGGCCCTGCTTGTCGCCGCCCTGGGCCTTCTTCAGGGCGTTGGCGAGGGACTCGATGGTGAGGGACTGCAGGATCACCCGGCCGTTGCCCTCCAGGGTGGCCAGGGACAGGCCCTCGCCGCCGAACACGGCGTTCATGATCCCCTGGCGGTTGAGGCCGCCGACGCGCTGGACGCCGTACTGGATGCCCTCCTCGAAGGCGACCACGCAGCCGGTGTCCACCTCGATACGGCCGCCGAAGTCCGCTGGGTTGAGGTCGATGAAGTTGCCCGCGCCGGCGATGATCACCGTGCCGTACCCGGTGAACTTCTCCAGGATGAAGCCCTCGCCGCCGCTCATGCCGGTGCGGGCGCCGGCGAAGGCGATACCGAAGTCGACGGTGGACTCGGCGGCCACGAAGGCGTCCTTCTCGGCGAACCACGCGCGCGTGCCGTCGAGTTCCAGGGCCCGCATCTCGCCCGGGAGCACGCCGGCGAAACCGACCGTGCCCTCGCCGCCCTGGGAGGTGAAGTACTGGAACGCCAGGGACTCGCCCGCGAGCATGCGCTGGCCCACCTGCATGGCGGTGCCCATGGCCTGGCGCAGCAGGCCGCCCATACCGCCCCCGCCGCCCTGGCCCTGCTGCCCGCCGTTTCCGGACGGGCCGGACAGGCGCGTCTCCATGGTCACGTTCGTCGTCTTGAACAGGAACTTCCCGGCCTCGCAGTACACGGTCTGGCCGGGCTGCAGGTTGACGACCGCCATCTGCATGGCATTGCCGACGATCTCTTGCTGAAGGGTCACGCGGGAAGAACGCGGGAGGCGGACCCGTAAGTTCCAGGTGACCGGAAACGGGTCCTTGTGGGTGACACGCGGGGCGCCCCGGTGCTGTCCAGGCCGGGGGCGCCCCGCGCGGGTACGGGGTGGGTCAGCCGCCCAGTTCCTGGTGCCGGGCGGCGAGGCCGGCCGCGCCCTGCTCGGTCAGGGAGCCGTACAGGCGCAGGCGGGAGATGCCGCCGTCGGGGAAGATGTCCACGCGCGCGTGCGTGCCGACGGCCGGCTCCGGGAGCACGAAGCGGTGGTTGGTGTCGGGCTGCAGGCGGGTGCGCGGCAGGATCTCCGTCCAGTCGCCGTTCTCACCGTCCTTCACGGACACCGACGCCCAGCCGGCGCTGTTGCCCTTCAGGTAGGCCGTGTCGATCTCGATCGCGCGGATCTGCGACTGGGCGGCCAGCTGGTAGCGGATCCAGTCGTTGCCCCGGTCACGGCGGCGGCGGGTCTCCCAGCCGTCGTCCATCTTGCGCGAGCGGCCCGGCTGGATGGTGTTGGTGGCGGGGGAGTAGAAGAGGTTGGAGGCGTCCTCGACCCGGCCGCCGTTCTCCAGCGCGACCACGTCGAAGGTGCCGAGGACCGCCAGCCACTCGGGATCGGGTACGACCTCGCCGTACACGCGCAGGCGGGCGATGCCGCCGTCGGGGTGCTGGTTGACGCGCAGATGCGTGAAGCGCTGCTCCACCGACACGGAGAAACCGTTCGCCGCGTGGCCGCCGACCGCCGTGCGCGGGACGATCGTCGTCCACTTCACGTCGTCGCCCAGCAGCTCCTGAGGGGACGGCGCACCGGGTACGGACGCGGCCTCGATGGAGACCGCCTGCGGGTAGTTGCCGCGGAAGTGGGCGGTGTCGACGACGATCCCGCGGATCACCCCGGGCGCGCCGAGCCGGACCAGCGCCCAGTCGTGGTCCTCGGCGGTCGGCCACGGGTGCTCGGCGGAGGCGCCGCGCCGGCGGCGGGTCTCCCAGCCGTCCATGATCTTGCCCTTGTGCCCGAAGTGCTCGGGGTCGAACTCGGCCGCCTCGGGCACCAGCAGGTTCTCCCGCTGGGCGAAGAACTCGTCGTTGGCGGCGATGACACCGGCGCCGAGCTGCCGGTCGGCGAGGTTGGCGTACTGGGTGAAGGGGAAGTCGGCGGTGCGGTAGTCCGCGTACGGGTCGCCGCCTCCGTAGGGGTTCGCGTCGCCGGTGAAGGTGGCCCAACTCGAATGTTGCTGCGCCGTCACGGTGATCAGGGGGTCCTTTCTGGAGTCGGCCGGGTGGGGGTGCGGTGGGGGCTTACTGGGGGCGGGCGAGCAGCGCGCCCTTCGGCTCGGTGAACTCGCCGCCGTCGACGATGCGTTCGCCGCGCAGCCAGGTGGACTTCACGACGCCGTACAGGGTCTTGCCGGCGTACGCGGTGACCCGGTTGCGGTGCTGGAGACCGGCCGGGTCGACGGTGAAGGTCTCGTCGGGGGCGAGGACCGCGAAGTCGGCGTCACGTCCGGCCTCGATGGCGCCCTTCCGTCCCAGGCCCACGAGGGACGCGGTCCGCGTGGACATCCAGCGCACGACGTCCTCCAGGCCGTGGCCGCGCCGCCGGGCCTCGGTCCACACGGCGGACAGGCTGAGCTGGAGGCCGGAGATGCCGCCCCAGGCGGTGGCGAAGTCGGCGGTCTTCAGGTCGGCGGTGGAGGGCGAGTGGTCGGTGACGACACAGTCGATGGTGCCGTCGGCCAGCGCCTCCCAGAGCAGGTCCTGGTTGGCGGCCTCGCGGATCGGCGGGCAGCACTTGAACTCGCTCGCGCCGTCCGGGACTTCCTCGGCGGTCAGGGTGAGGTAGTGCGGGCAGGTCTCCACGGTGATCCGCACGCCCTCGGCGCGGGCGGCCCGGATCAGCGGCAGCGCGTCGCTGGAGGACAGGTGCAGGACGTGCACGCGCGCGTCCAGGCGGCGGGCCTGCGCGATGAGGCTCGCGATGGCCGTGTCCTCGGCGTCGCGCGGGCGGGAGGCGAGGAAGTCGGCGTACCTGGGGCCGCCGTGCTGCGGGGCGGCGGCGAGGTGGTGCGGGTCCTCGGCGTGCACGATCAGCAGGCCGCCGAAGCCGGCGATCTCCGCCAGGGTCCGGGCCAGCTGGTCCTGGTCGAGGTGGGGGAACTCGTCCACGCCGGACGGGGACAGGAACGCCTTGAAGCCGAGGACACCGGCGTCGTGCAGCGGGCGCAGGTCCTTGGTGTTGTCCGGCAGGGCGCCGCCCCAGAAGCCGACGTCGACGTGCGCCTTGTCGGCGGCCACCTGCTGCTTGACCCGCAGGTTCTCGACGGTCGTGGTCGGCGGGAGCGAGTTGAGCGGCATGTCGACCAGCGTGGTGATGCCGCCGGCCGCCGCCGCGCGCGTGGCGGTCCAGAAGCCCTCCCACTCGGTGCGGCCGGGGTCGTTGACGTGCACGTGGGTGTCGACCAGGCCGGGCAGCAGGACGTGGTCGCCGAAGTCCTCCAGCCGCGCGCCGGCCCGGACCTGAGCGTCGTACGGCAGGACGGCCGTGATCCTCCCGGCGGCCACGGTGACCGTGGCGGCCCGTGTCCCCTCCGGAGTGATGACGCGCGTCGAGCGCAGGACCAGTTCAGCGTCGGACACCCGAACCCCTCTCTGTATCGCCGTTTTACGCCGCCGAAAACGGGATTTACACCCACGTAACGGATTTCAACGTTCTGTTGAAGGAGTCTTCACTCCCGCTTCTCCGCCGTCAAGGGGCACACTTCTGGGCACCACGCAGCCGCACAGACTCTGGACGTTTCCACAAAGCGGAATTAGAATTCCAGCAAGCAGAACGTAGCTACGTACGATCAGGGAGTCAACCGGCCGCCGGGTAGGCTTCTGCCCTCCTGTCAGCCCCGAAAGGAACGCGCCGTGCCGACGTCCAGCGCCAGCACCACCGACTCCGCCAAGCCCTCCAACGGAGGCGGCGTCCAGTCCCTCGAGCGCGCCTTCGATCTGCTGGAGCGGATGGCGGACGCGGGCGGCGAGGTCGGCCTGAGCGAGCTGTCCGCGACCAGCGGGCTGCCGCTGCCGACCATCCACCGGCTGATGCGCACGCTGGTCGCCTGCGGATACGTCCGCCAGCAGCCGAACCGGCGGTACGCGCTCGGTCCCCGGCTGATCCGGCTCGGCGAGTCGGCGTCCCGGCTGCTCGGCACGTGGGCGCGGCCGTACCTCGCGCGGCTGGTCGAGGAGACCGGCGAGACCGCGAACATGGCGCTGCTGGACGGCGACGAGATCGTGTACGTGGCGCAGGTGCCGTCGAAGCACTCGATGCGGATGTTCACCGAGGTGGGGCGCAGGGTGCTGCCGCACTCGACCGGGGTGGGCAAGGCGCTGTTGGCCGGGGTGCCGGACGAGGAGGTGCGGGCGCTGCTCGCCCGCACCGGGATGCCCGCGGCCACCGAGAAGACCATCACCACGCCGGAGGGATTCCTGGCGGCGCTGGAGGAGGTGCGGCAGGCGGGGTACGCCGTGGACGACAACGAGCAGGAGATAGGGGTTCGGTGCCTCGCGGTGTCCGTACCGGAGTCTCCGACGGCTGCGGCGATCTCCATCTCGGGGCCTGCCGGGCGGGTGACGGAAGCGGCCACCGACAAGATCGTGCCGATGTTGCAGCAGATCGCCCTCGAGCTGTCCCAGGCTCTGGCCAGTTCGGGCGCCTGAGGAGGCTGCGCCGCACGTGCGCGGGCGGCTGCGGGTGCACCGTGGCTGATCGCGCCATGCCCCGCGCCCCTGGGTAGGTCACACCGCCGCACGCCTTCAAGCCTGCGGCGGCCCCCCGAACATGTCCACCGCCTGCCGTACCTCCCCCAGGCCCCTGGCCAAGGCACTCACCGAGCCGATCGCACCGGCGATCAGTAAAAGGGAGCTGCGCAGACGCGGGATCTCCGGTGAACCGCCGGAGGCCATCGCCGCCAGCGCCGCCAGTTCGTCCTCGGCTATGGCACGGTCGGGAAACTCGGACGGGAGCGCGGCGAGTTCGCGGCGCAGCCGGGACACCGCGGTCCGCAGTTCCGCCACTCTCGGGTCCTCGCCCCTGCCGGTCACTGACCTCTGCCCCAAGCTCCGCAACACAGCCCTCCCCCTCACACGCCGTCGTGCGCGGGTCAGTAAACGCCACCGCGTCCGGGAGCGCCACCGCGCGGACCGAAATTCAGCCCAAGGGAAACGGGCCGTCGCCCCTCGCGTCAGGTATGCAGGACGCATGACGGACAAGCATCACGAGGAGGTCGCCGGGCTGCTGCTCGCCGCCGGCGGGGGCAGACGGCTCGGCGGGCGCCCCAAGGCGCTGCTGGAGCACCGGGGGCGCCCGCTGGTCGAGCACGCGGCCGGGGTGCTGCGCGCCGCCGGGTGCGCACGCGTGCACGTCGTCCTGGGCGCCCGTGCCGACGAGGTACGGGCGCGTGCCGATCTGGCCGGCTGTGTGCTCGTGGACAACCCCGACTGGGCCGAGGGCATGGGCTCCTCGCTGCGCGCCGGGCTGGCCTCGCTCGCCGGTACCGGGGCGCACGCGGCCCTGGTGAGCCTCGTCGACCAGCCGGCCATCGGACCGGCGGCCGTGGCGCGGGTACTCGGTGCGTTCGAGGACGAGAAGTCGCTGGTCTCGGCCGCCTACGACGGCACGCGCGGGCATCCGGTGCTCTTCGGCGCGGCCCACTGGCCGGGCATCGCGGCGACGGCCACCGGGGATCGAGGGGCCCGCGCCTACCTCGCGGAGCACGCCGGGCACATCCGGCTCGTGGAGTGCGCGGACGTGGCCGCGCCGTACGACATCGACACCGAAGCCGACCTGCGCCACCTTGAGTGAAGGGGGTGGCACTGAGCGCCACCTTGCCTCGACCCAGAGAATCTCGACATCAACAAACCATTGAAGTTCCACAATGAGAAAACTAGTATCCACTGTTCAGAAGCGCCTGCCCGCACAGTCGGCGCTGTTCGCCCTATTCGTGCCGCTAGGCACCCGGTGCCACCGCTGAAGGAAGTGACAGCTCATGTCCGCACCAGCGCCGTCCCCGCTGGCCATCGTCGACGCCGAGCCCCTGCCCCGGCAGGAAGAGGTCCTCACGGACGCGGCGCTCGCCTTCGTGGCGGAGCTGCACCGGCGGTTCACCCCGCGCCGTGACGAACTCCTCGCCCGCCGGGCCGAGCGCCGCGCCGAGATCGCCCGCACCTCCACCCTCGACTTCCTGCCCGAGACGGCCGCGATCCGCGCGGACGACTCCTGGAAGGTCGCCCCGGCACCGGCCGCGCTGAACGACCGGCGCGTCGAGATCACCGGCCCCACCGACCGCAAGATGACCATCAACGCGCTCAACTCGGGTGCGCGGGTCTGGCTCGCCGACTTCGAGGACGCCTCCGCGCCCACCTGGGAGAACGTGGTCCTCGGCCAGATCAACCTGATCGACGCCTACACCCGCGGCATCGACTTCACCGACCCGGGGTCCGGGAAGTCGTACGCCCTCCGGCCGAACGAGGAACTGGCCACGGTCGTCATGCGCCCGCGCGGCTGGCACCTGAACGAGCGGCACCTCGCCGACACCGACGGCCGTGCCGTCCCCGGCGCCTTCGTCGACTTCGGCCTGTACTTCTTCCACAACGCCCAGCGGCTGCTGGACCTCGGCAAGGGCCCGTACTTCTACCTGCCGAAGACCGAGTCGCACCTCGAGGCCCGGCTGTGGAACGACGTGTTCGTCTTCGCGCAGGACTACGTCGGCATCCCGCAGGGCACCGTCCGTGCCACCGTCCTGATCGAGACGATCACGGCGGCGTACGAGATGGAGGAGATCCTCTACGAACTCCGCGACCACGCCTCCGGGTTGAACGCCGGCCGCTGGGACTACCTGTTCTCCATCGTCAAGAACTTCCGTGACGGCGGCGCCAGGTTCGTCCTGCCGGACCGCAACGCGGTCACGATGACCGCCCCGTTCATGCGCGCGTACACCGAACTCCTCGTCCGCACCTGCCACAAGCGCGGTGCGCACGCCATCGGCGGCATGGCGGCGTTCATCCCGTCCCGCCGGGACGCGGAGGTCAACAAGGTCGCCTTCGAGAAGGTGCGCGCCGACAAGGACCGCGAGGCGAACGACGGCTTCGACGGGTCCTGGGTCGCCCACCCCGACCTCGTCCCGATCGCCATGGAGTCCTTCGACAGGGTCCTCGGCGACAAGCCGAACCAGAAGGACCGGCTGCGCGAGGACGTGCACGTCGAGGCGGCCGACCTCATCGCGATCGACTCGCTGGAGGCGAAGCCGACGTACGCCGGTCTGGTCAACGCCGTCCAGGTCGGCATCCGTTACATCGAGGCCTGGCTGCGCGGACTCGGCGCGGTCGCCATCTTCAACCTCATGGAGGACGCGGCCACCGCCGAGATCTCCCGGTCCCAGATCTGGCAGTGGATCAACGCGGGCGTCGAGTTCGAGAACGGCGACAGGGCCACGCCCGAACTGGCCCGCAAGGTCGCGGCCGAGGAACTGGACGCCATCCGCAAGGAGATCGGCGAGGAGGCCTTCGCGGCCGGCCACTGGCAGGAGGCACACGACCTGCTGCTGACGGTCTCTCTGGACGAGGACTACGCCGACTTCCTGACCCTGCCGGCGTACGAGCAGCTCAAGGGCTGACGATCACCCGGTGGTGGCCCCGGGGACTCCCCCGGGGCCACTGGGCGTTCAGCCCAGGTGCGCCGACCAGTCCTGTTCCGCCGCCGGCTTGCCGTGCAGGTCGGGGACGCGCTTGAGCCAGTCCGGGCGGCCCGCCTGCGTCTTCTCGGCGCGGGCGGCCTCCTCGGCCGCGAGCTGTGCACGGCCCGGGAAGTCGGTGGGCAGCCACTCGTGCGACAGGCGCACACGGGCCAGGAGGTAGTCGACGTAGGCGGCGCGGACGTCGTCGGGCGTCGCGAAGCCGGCGTCCTCGGCCAGCCAGGCGTCCGGGACCTCGGCGACGATGCCGCGCAGCAGTTCCCCGGTCACCCGTGGCGCGAGTTCGGCGTCCGCGGCGCGGACGTCGGGGCCGTAGTGGCCGAGGGCGTGGTGGCGGAAGTCGTACCGCTTGCCCGGGGTCGTGGTGTCCCAGCGGTGGTGGAAGACGAGGGCGGCGCCGTGGTCGATCAGCCACAGGCGCGGCGGCGCGGTGCCGAGCGTCGGCCAGACCATGAGGTTGGAGCTGTGGACCGTGCGGTCCACGTTGACGGTCAGCGCGTCCAGCCAGACGATCCGGCCGGCCTCCAGCGGGTCCACGGGGAAGGTCTTCGCGATCTGAGGGGTGAAATCCCGGGCGCCCGGCAGAAAGTCCATGCCGAGGTTCACCCCCGCGCTCGCGCCGTGCAGCTCCCGCACCTCCTGGTGCGGTTCGCCGGCGGCGATGGCGGGGTCGAAGTGGACGAGGACCAGCTCGGGGAAGCGCAGGCCGAGCGCGCGGGCGAGTTCGCCGACGATCACCTCGGCGACCAGGGCCTTGTGCCCCTGTGCCGAGCCGGTGAACTTGACGACGTACGTGCCGTCGTCGTCGGCCTCGACGACCCCGGGCACGGAGCCGCCGGACCGCAGCGGGGTCACGTATCGAACAGCAGTCACGTCGCGCAGCACACCAGCCACCCTAAAGCAGGCCGCCGGGTGACATCCCTCACAGGAGTGTCGGCCACTAAGGAGGCCGGATAGTAGGTGCCGCCCCGGGGATATAGAGGACTTGTCCGTCTTGCCACGGATTCGAGTCGCCCGGCGAGCGAGGGCGCGTCACCCGCCCGGCGACGCCTCCCATACCCCGTCCCCTGCGCGTTTCTGACAGGACGACAGCAGAGAGCAAACGTCGCGCATGCGAAGTCGGCATCTCTTCGCCCGTCTGGCAAGGCCCGCCCCGGCCTACGAGGCGGGGTAGTAGAAGCAGGGTGGAAGGGACCTTTGCGCTCTTTGTGAGGCCGTCCTGAGAATGACCGCTCGGCGATCACCGAGTGAGGTTCACGCATGGGCAAGCACCGCAGGACGCAGTACTACCGGCGGATAGTCATCGCCGCCGTCGCCATCGGCGCCGTCGGCGTACCATCCGTCGCCCTGGCCTGTTCCGACTGGCCGTACGGCCCGGACGACCCGGCCCAGGGCGCCGTGCCGACCGCGGCCTCGTTGCAGTGGCAGCACGCCCACCGGCATCACCACCATCACCACCGCAACGGCCACCACACCGGCACAGCGCCGTCCACTGCGCCGTCCACCGCGCCGTCCGCGCCCCGGGCCACCGCTCACCCGAGCGTCCCGACGAAGGCCGCGGCCCCCGCGCCCGCGACCACCACCGTCCCCAGGGCCACCGCCGCCGCGCCCACGGCCCCTGCCGCGCCGAGCACCCCGAAGGCCACGCCGAGCACGCCCAAGGCCACCGCCACGGCGTCCGGGGTCGTCGCGCGCATCGTGCAGCTCGTCAACGCCGAGCGCGCCCGGGCCGGTTGCCAGGACCTGACCCTGAACCCGGCGCTGACCAGGGCCGCGCAGGCCCACAGCGCGGACATGGCGGCCCACCAGAACATGTCGCACACCGGGTCCGACGGATCCGCCCCGGGCGACCGCATCACGGCTGCCGGCTACGCCTGGAGCGCCTACGGCGAGAACGTCGCCTACGGCTACAGCACCGCGGACGAGGTCATGGCGGGCTGGATGTCCAGCCCCGGACACCGGGCCAACATCCTCAACTGCTCGTTCCAGCAGATCGGCGTCGGTCTCGCACAGCCGGGCAGCTACTGGACCCAGGACTTCGGCACGGCCCGGTGAGCCGCGCCGGGGATCAGCGGGCCGCCAGCGGGTTCGGCAGGGGCAGATAGCGGGCGTCCGCGCCGTCCGCGCCGGTCCAGCGCAGCAGCAGGTTGGTCTTGCCGGGCAGGGTGGGCGCGGTGAGCAGGCCGGGGATCTCGGGCAGGCGGTGCCGGGCGAGTTCGCCGCGGGCGGCCGGCCAGGGGTCGAGTCCGGGGTGGTGTTCGGCGAGGGCGGCGGCGATCTCGGCGAGGTGGTTGACGACCAGGCAGTAGACCAGCCGTTCCCAGCCCGCGGCCCTGCTCACGTCCGGCAGCAGCTTGGCGCCCTCGGCGTCGCGGAACAGCGCCTGGACGGGGGTCCCGGCCGCGTCCACGGCGACGAGCGTGTTCTGCAGGTGGGCCTCCAGGACGACTCCGTGTGCGTCGAAGGCCGTCAGGGCGGGCGGGACGACCTGCCGCAGATACGCCTCCCACCAGGCCGCCGGGTCGGCCGCACCGGCCAGCGGGCTGCCGTCGAAGCCCTCGGCGAGACCGGCGGCGAGCAGCGGGGTGGCGCCCGGCAGCAGGTGGCCGCGCAGACCGTCCCGGACGAGGACGGCCAGTTCCTCGAAGGCGAAGGCGGCCGTGCGGTAGCCACGGTCGCTCAGCCAGGCCGCGGGCGGGCCCAGCGCCGCGAAGGCGTGCCCGGCGGCCCTGTCGGTGCGGCGCAGCCGGCGCAGGTCATGGCGCCACAGCCGGCGGATGTCGTTGGTGATGCGGACGTCCAGGCTGAACTTCAGGAACACATCGCGCCGCGGCTCGTACACCGTGCGGACCGCCGCCGTGGGCCAGGTGTCGAAGGCGGTCTCGCCGAGGCGGAGCAGGCGGCCGTCGGCGAAGGCCTCCGCCAGCTCCGGGCCCGCCAGCTCCAGTTGCCAGGGGTGGGCCGGCAGCAGCCGGTAGCCGGGCGGGGCGGTGCCGAGCGCGTCCAGGGCGCCGGTGTCACCCTCCTCGGCCACCTGGTCCTCGCGCACCCCGAGCAGCACCAGTGGGAAACGGGCGTGCGCCTCGGGGGCGTACGGCAGCCAGGACGCGACCGGGCCGCCGCCGCGCGCCTTGGGGGCGGGGTGGCAGGGGTGGCCGGTGATCAGCGACTGCTCGGAGAGCAGATAGGGGTCCGCGGGCGGCGTCGCCCGGGCGCGGGCGGTGAGCAGCGCGGCGACCGCGTCCCGGCTGTCGGCCATCTCGGCGGGCAGGTCGCCGCCCGCCAGCCCGGTGTGCCGGCGCAGTTCCTCGGCGACCAGTTTGACCAGTTCGGCGTGGTCCACGCGGTGCCAGACCCCGGCCGCGCACACCTCGGGTTCGGCGGGGCGCCGGCCGGGGCGCACACGCAGCAGCCGCCCGCTCGGCAGCCGGTGCACCCGCGGGTCACCGGGGTCCGGCTCGGCCACCTCGCGCAGCAGGCAGTTCAGCACAGGCGCGGCCGCGTAGGCGTCGGCGCGGCGGCCGACGGCGTCGGTGGGGGGTGTGAGGTCCACGCGATCCGTTCGTTTCGTCGGGGGTCGTCGCGCCCAGTATGTCTGTCGTCCCCGACAATCGTCCTGCGTGCAGTGTGCAACCGAGGAGCCGACCGTGCACCGTCCCCCCACCACCGAGGCCCGGGTCGCCGAGGAGCTGGCCGCCGTACGGCCGGCGCTGCTGCCCCGGTACACGGCTGAGTTGCCGGGCGCCCGCGCCGCCGTGCTGACCCGGCTGTGGCGGGCGCTGGCCCACGAGCCGCTGCCGTGGATCACCGGCCGGGTGCACGGCGCGCACAGCCTGGCGCTGCGGCTCGCCGACGGCCGGACGCTGTACGGGCCGCCCGCGGACCCGTACAGCACCAGCGCGTACGTCACCGGCGTCCGCCTGGACCGGGAGCGCCACGCGGATCCGGCCGGACTGGTGACCGCCCTCGCGGTGCCGCACGGCGCGGCCTTCGCCGCCGAACTGGCGGACAGTGTCGCCTCGTTGGCGCTGTCGCGGGCCGACGCGGATCACCCGGAGGAGTGGCCCGTGGGGGTCCTCCCGGCCGGAGGCCGGGGAAGGGACTGGGAGTGGGAACAGCGGGTGACCGACGGGCATCCGTACCACCCGGGCTGCCGCTCCCGGCCCGGTTTCTCGGTGGCCGACCAGCTGGCGTACGGCCCGGAGCACCGGCCGGTGGTGGAGCTGGGGACGGTGCCCGTGCCGGCGGCGGACTGCGTGGTGAGCGGTGACTGGCCGGAGGAACTGCGCGACGGCGGACGGCTGCTGGTGCCCGTGCACCCCTGGCAGGCCGACCACGTCCTGAAGCGCTCGTACGGCCCCTGGCGCCCCGCCCGTCCCCTGCTGTCCCTGCGCACCCTCGCGCTGCCGGGCGGCGCGCATGTGAAGACCGCGCTGAGCGCCCGGCTGACGTCCTCCGTGCGGAGCATCTCGGTGTACTCGGTCCGGGCCGCCGCGCCGCTGACGGCTCTCGGCGAGGAGCTGGCGGCCCGCACCGACGGCCTGCTGCACTTCACCCGCACGCTGGGCGCGGTCTCGGCGCACTCCCCCGACCTGGCCGCGCTGCTGCGCGAGTCGCCCGAGGTGTACACGGGCCCGGGCGAACGGGTCCTCCCGGTGGCCGCGCTCCCCGCCACCGGCCTGCCGGACGCGCCCGACTGGATGGCCGCGTTCACCCGCCTGACCCTGACCGTGGGGCTGCGCCTGCTCGGCCTCGGCGTGGCCCTGGAGGCGCACGGCCAGAACCTGCTGGTGATCCTGGCGGCGGACGGCACCCCCCGGCGGCTGGTCTACCGCGACCTGGCCGACATCCGGATCAGCCCGGCCCGCCTGACCCGGCACGGCATCGCCCCGCCCGCGCTCAGCGGCCGCCTGGTCACCGACGACGAGACGGCCCTGCGCCGCAAGCTGTTCGGCTCCCTGGTGGCGGGCGCGCTGGCCGGTACGGCGGGTTCCGGCGCGGCGCTGGGGGCGGCCCTGTCCGCCGCCGTACCGGATCTGACGGACACCCCCGACCTGCGCACCCTGCGCGAAGGCCCGCTGCCGGCGAAGGCGTTGACCCTGATGCGGCTGTCCCCGAAGACTCCGGGCGACCAGTGGACGGCGCTGCCGAACCCGATGAGCTGAGACGTCGGACGACACGACCGGACGGAACGGGCCTGTCCGGCGCGGGGCGGTGATCCGGGCGCCGCTCGTTTTGGAGCCCGGCCCGTCCGCTCCATAAGATCCGGCGATGATCACAAGACAACGGCTGGCGGCGGGAGTCTGCGCGCTGCTCGCCGCCCTGGCGCCCGGGATCGCGTTCCCCGGCTCAGCCGTCGCCGACGAGACACAGGCGTCCGCCCCGAAGGTCGAACTCGTGCTGGACGTCAGCGGTTCGATGCGGACGCGGGACATCGACGGCGGCTCCCGGATGGCCGCGGCGAAGCAGGCGTTCAACGAGGTGCTGGACGCGACGCCGCAGGAGGTCCGGCTCGGCATCCGCACCCTGGGCGCCAACTACCGCGGCAACGACCGCAAGGAGGGCTGCAAGGACACCGCGCAGCTGTACCCGGTCGGCCCGCTGAACCGGACCGACGCGAAGACGGCGGTGGCCACGCTGCAGCCGACCGGCTGGACGCCGATCGGGCCCGCGCTGCTGAAGGCGGCGGACGACCTGAACGGCGGCGGGGGCACCCGCCGTATCGTCCTGATCAGCGACGGCGAGGACACCTGTCAGCCGCTCGACCCGTGCGAGGTGGCGCGCGAGATAGCCGCCAAGGGCATCGGGCTGACCATCGACACCCTCGGTCTGGTGCCGGACGCCAAGACCCGCGACCAGCTCAGCTGCATCGCGGACGCGACCGGCGGCACCTACACCGACGTCCGGCACAAGGAGGAACTGTCCGACCGGGTCGGGCAGTTGGTGGACCGGGCGGCCGATCCGGTGGTGACGCCGGTGGCCACCGAGGGCGCCGCGCAGTGCGAGAAGGCACCGACGCTGAAGTCCGGGCTCTACACGGACCGTGCGGAGTTCGGGCAGCAGCGCTGGTACAAGGTCGAGGTGGCCCCCGGCAAGGAGCTGCGCGCCTCGGTGAGCGTGGCCGACGACCGGGCCGTGAACCCGGACTACGGGGTGCTGCTGCGGGCGGTGACCGTGCGGGGACGGGAGATCGTGCGCGGCGAGGCCGCCGGCACGGGCCGTACGGACGTGATCTCGACGGGGCTGCGCTACCCGAAGCCCGGGAGCGACGACGACAACGCGCCCGCGGAGACGGTGTGCCTGCAGGTCACCGACTCCTTCTCGGCCGCGGCGGGCGTCAGGACCACGCCGGGTCTGCCGCTGGAGCTGACGGTCGACGTCGTGGACGGGCCGTCCGGGCATCACGACGTGGCCGCCTTCGGGCTCGGCCGCGGCTGGTGGCTGCTGGGTGCGCTGGTGCTGACCGGCTTCCTGGCGGGTCTGCTGTGGGGCTGGCTGTCGCGCTGGCGGGTCGCGGTCTGGAGGACGAACTGATGCGGATCACACGTGTGATGGGTGCGGCGCTGCTGGCGCTCGGGCTCGCGGCCGGACCGGCCGCGGCCGACTCCTCTCCGTCTCCCGGCGCCTCGGCCGACGGCAAGGCGCCCACGCGGGCGGGCACCTCGTTCCGTACGGCGACGGAGATCCGGCAGGGGCAGCGGGCCACGGCGTCCGGTTCGACGGGTGACTACCTGTACTGGTCGTTTCCCGCGGACACCGGGCAGCGGCCCACCGTCACGGCGAGCGTGAAGCTGCCTGACACGCACGGGGCGCAGACCTGGCAGATCGATGTGTACGACGGACTGCGGCGCCGCCAGGCCTGCCAGTACGGGGCGTCGGCCCGTACGGCCGGGCAGGGCGCGCCCTCCGTCGAACTGGCCTGTGTGCTGCGGACGGTGCGGTCCTGGTCGGAGCCGTGGGCGGGCGATCCGCTGCCGGGCACGTACTACGTCCGGCTGACGGTCGTGGACCTCGGCTCCGCCGACCTCGGCAAGCCGGTGAGCGTCGGCGTCCGTGCCGACTCCGAGGACATCGGCGGCGCGGCGGCGGTGGACGGCTCGCTGGGCAAGCCGCTGGTTCCCGGGATCGCCGTCACATCCGCGGCGGACGGGAACGGTTCCAAGGCGGCGGTCCTGTCCAGCTTCGGTTCCGACGACGGCTGGTCCTCCGGCTGGTGGTCCGACCGGTGGGTGTGGACCGCGATCGGCGGTGTGCTCGCGGCTCTCGCCGGTATCGGCGGGTACGCGCTGACCCGGGGGTCGGGCCGGCCGTCCCGGGTGCCGCCGAACGTGTGAGCCGGCGTACGGGAAGGCCCGCCTGCCGGCGGGCCTTCCGCTTTCCGGGCCCCCGGTCGAACGGTCAGGCCTCCCGCAGCGCCTTGGCGAGGGTGCCGTCCCCCGTCACGGTCACCCGGCCGGCCCGTACCGCGTCCGGCAGGTCCCACTCGCCCCGCGCCACGGCCTCGCAGGCCGCCGCGTCCAGCTCCAGCCGGGCGTCGGCCTCGCCGGGTGCGGGTCCGTGGCCGTACACCGGGCCCTCCTGCGCGCCGACGCGCAGATGGAACTCCCCTTGCTCCAGACGCACTTCCACGACTCCTTCGCCCTCCAGGGCCCGCAGCAGGGGCAGCGCGAACCAGTGGGCGCGAACCGCGTCGGTCGGCCGGCGCTCACCCAGCTCGGCCTCGCCCCAGCTGCCCAGCGCCTGCAGCACGGGCAGCAACGCCCGGCCGCGCCCGGTGAGTTCGTACACGTAGGCCGCTCCCGGCGGGGGCAGCCGGCGGCGGGTGGTGAGGCCGTCGCGCTCCATGTCCTTCAGCCGGGAGGCGAGTACGTCCGTGCTCACGCCGGGGAGGTCCGCGTGCAGGTCCGTGTAGCGGCGCGGGCCGGCCAGCAGCTCCCGGACGATCAGCAGGGTCCAGCGGTCGCCGACGAGGTCGAGGGCGCGGGCTGCGGAGCAGTACTGGTCGTAGCTTCGGCGAGGTGACATGACCCGCAGTCTAGACATGTCATTGGACTTTCCAAGCTGCCACTTGGTAAAACCAAGCACCACGAGTTTCCGGAGGGGCGCATGGAGTTCCGGCAGTCGAACAAGCTCAGCGAGGTCTGTTACGAGATCCGCGGCCCGGTGATCGAGCACGCCAACGCGCTGGAGGAGGCCGGGCACAGCGTGCTGCGCCTGAACACCGGCAACCCCGCCGCCTTCGGTTTCGAGGCGCCCGAGGAGATCCTCCAGGACATGATCCGGATGCTGCCGCAGGCGCACGGCTACACCGACTCCCGCGGCGTCCTCTCCGCCCGCCGGGCGGTCGCCCAGCGCTACCAGCACCTCGGCCTCGACGTCGGCGTGGACGACGTCTTCCTGGGCAACGGCGTCTCGGAACTGGTCTCCATGGCCGTGACGGCCCTCGTCGAGGACGGTGACGAGATCCTCGTCCCCGCACCGGACTTCCCGCTCTGGACGGCCGCGACCACCCTGGCCGGCGGCAAGGCGGTCCACTACCTGTGCGACGAACAGGCCGACTGGAACCCGGACCTGGCCGACATGGCCTCGAAGATCACGGACCGGACGAAGGCCGTGGTCATCATCAACCCGAACAACCCGACGGGCGCGGTGTACCCGAAGGAGGTCGTCGAGGGCATCCTCGACCTGGCCCGCCGGCACGGCCTGATGGTGTTCGCCGACGAGATCTACGACCAGATCCTGTACGACGACGCGGTCCACCACTCGGCCGCCGCCCTCGCCCCCGACCTGGTCGTCCTCACCTTCTGCGGCCTGTCGAAGACGTACCGGGTGGCGGGCTTCCGCTCCGGCTGGCTGGTCGTGACCGGCCCCAGGCAGCACGCGAAGGACTATCTGGAGGGCCTGACCATGCTGGCCTCCATGCGGCTGTGCGCCAACGCGCCCGCCCAGTACGCCATCCAGGCCGCGCTCGGCGGCCGTCAGTCCATCCGCGAACTGACCGTGCCCGGCGGCCGGTTGTACGAGCAGCGGAACGTGGCCTGGGAGAAACTCAACGAGATCCCCGGTGTGTCCTGCGTCAAGCCCAAGGGCGCCCTGTACGCGTTCCCGCGCATCGACCCGAAGGTGCACCCGATCCACGACGACGAGAGGTTCGTCCTCGACCTGCTGCTGCGCGAGAAGATCCAGGTGGTCCAGGGCACCGGCTTCAACTGGCCCTCCCCCGACCACTTCCGCATCCTCACCCTGCCGCACGCGGAGGACCTGGAGGCGGCGATCGGCAGGATCGGGCGGTTCCTCGGCGGGTACCGGCAGTAGCCCGTTTCGCGGATTCGCGCGCCTGTGCGAAGATCGCCCCGCACGAACCGGGGGGATCGTCGCGCCCGATGAGCGCCGCGCCGCCGTTCCCCCGGGCCGGTTCCGACAGACCCGCAGCAGACCAGGGGGAGCACCGTTGTCCTCGTCCAGAAGACCGTCGCGCATACGCCGGACGACCGTCGCCGTGGTGTGCGGCGCGGCCCTCGGGGGCGGCGTCGCGCCCGCGCAGGCCGGGGCCGCCCCGTCGCCGGCGCCCCCCGCCGGGCAGGAGGCGCGGCAGGCCGCCCGCTTCTGGACCGCGCAGCGCATGGCGGACGCGGCACCGCTGGACGCGGACCGGACACGGCCGGACAGGCCCGGGCCGGGGGCCGCGGCGGCGGGCCGCCCGCAGGGCACCCCCTTCCAGGGGACCCGCGTCGTCGGGACGTTCTTCGGGTCCGACGGGCCGGGCGGCACCACCTGGCACTGCACGGGCAGTGTGATCGACACCACGGCACGGAACATCGTGCTGACCGCCGCCCACTGCGCGCTGAGCATGCAGGGCGACTACGTCTTCGTCCCCAGGTTCGTGAAGGGCGCGAGCGCCGACCAGCAGCCGTACGGCATCTTCCACATCCAGCGGGTCTTCACCGACCCCCGCTACGTGCCCGACAAGGGATCGTCGACCACCAAGGGGCCCGCGTCGGACCTGGACACCGCGTTCGCCAGGGTCTCGGCCAACCAGCGCGGCCAGAGCCTGCAGGACGCGGTCGGCGGCGGGCTGACCTTCACCCGCGCGAACGGCTACACGCACAAGAACGTGACCGTCGTCGGCTACCCCGCCTACGGGCACAACAGCGCCGGAAACGCCGTCAAGTGCACCGTGCCGACCACACAACTCCCCGGCTACCGGCAGATGTCGATGACCTGCGGCGGCTACTACGGCGGCGTGTCCGGCAGCCCGTGGATCACCGACTACCAGGACGACGCGGGCACCGGCCACGTCATCGGCGACCTCGGCGGCTACAACGGCGGCGGCAACGACGCGAACGTCGACTACATCAGCTACGCCCCGGCGTTCGGCGCCGACGCCGAGAACCTGCTCGCCGACGCCGTCGCGAACCAGGCCCCGTCCGCCGGTCTGCCCGCGTACCAGGGACTCCAGCTGCCGGGCGGCGCGGCCCGCTGGCAGAAGGCCGCGCTGATGGCCTCCGCGGACTACACCGGCGACCACCTCGGCGACCTGCTCGTCGTCTGGTCCGACGGCGGGGTCACCCTGTACACCGGGGACGGCAACGGCGCGTTCGGTGCCGAGAAGCGGCTGCTGAAGGCCAACTCCACCTGGACGCACGCCCGGAACATCACCGGCGGGACCTTCACCGGCGGCCGGCCGGGCCTGCTGGTGCGCTGGTCGGACGGCGAGGCCACCCTGTACCCGGATCTCAGCCCTTCCGGAGTGGGCCGCGAGGTGCAGATGGCGAAACCCAACTCGGTCTGGAAGAACGTCGTACAGCTCACCGCCGGGCAGTTCCACGGGGCCAAGGGCGCGACCGATGTGCTGGCGCGCCGCTCCGACGGCAGCCTGGTCCTCTACAGCGGAATCCGCGCCGGGTCCTTCGGCACCGGAAAGCAGCTCCTCGCGGCGAACGGCACCTGGACCAAGGCCGCGCTGCTGAGCGGTGGCGCCTTCCGGGGCACGGCCGGCGCCGACCTGCTCGTGCGCTCGTCCGACGGCTCGCTCGACAGCTACGCCGGTGTCTCGGCCGGCGGGCTCGGCACCCGGTCCCGGCTGCGCGGCCCGAACGGCACCTGGACGCACGCCCAGGTCATGACCACCGGTGACCTCACCTCCGACCACACGGGCAACGACCTGGTCGTGCGCTGGTCCGACGGCGAGACCACGCTGTACGCCGACACCGGCACCCAGTCCCTCGGCACCGAGAACACACTGGTCCTGCCGGGCACCTGAGCCACCGGGAATGCCCGGCGGCCACAGGCCGTTGACGGTCTCTGCTGGTGATCACCGAACAGGGGGAACGACGCATGCCGATCGATGTGCACGGCACGGTGGCGGAGGGATTCGAGGGCGTACGCGAGGAGTTCGCGGCGGTGCTCGCCGGGGAACGGGACGATCCGGGCGCCCAGCTCGTGGTGTACCGGCACGGGCGGCGCGTGGTGGACCTGTGGGGCGGCGACGGCATCGACGGGGACTCGCTGACGAGCCTGTACTCCATCGCCAAGGGAGCCGCGCACCTCGTCGTCGCACTCCTGGTGCAGGACGGGGTGCTCGACCTCGACCGCGAAGTCGCCGCGTACTGGCCGGAGTTCGGCGTCCACGGCAAGGACCGGCTGACACTGGGCGAGCTGCTGGAGCACCGGGCCGGACTCGTCGGCGACGCCGAACAGGCGTTCACCGTCGAGGAGCTGGCCGACGACCGGGTCGTCGCGGCCCGCCTGGCGGCGCGCCGGCCGTTGTGGGAGCCGGGCAGCGCCTGGGGCTATCACGCCTTCGTCATCGGCGCCCTCACCGGCGAGGTGGTGCGCCGGGTGACCGGCCGGTCGGTCCAGGAGCTGTACGAGGAGCGGATCCGGGCGCCGTACGGGCTCGACTACTACCTGGGCCTGCCCGCGGCGGCCGAGAAGCGCTGGGTGGACGTGCAGCCGCTGGTGCCGACGCCCGAGGAGGCCGCGCTGCTGAAGGAGCGGGCGGCGGCCGCGGACAGCATCCGGGGCATCGCCTTCAACGCGCATGGGCCGGCCCCGACCGACCTGGTGGCCTTCGGCAACCACCCCCGGGTGAAGGCCCTCGGCCCGACGTCCTCGGGCGGGGTGGGCAACGCGCGCGGTGCCGCCGGGATGTACGCGGCCGCCGTCTCCTCCGTGAACGGCCGCCCGCCGCTGCTCACGCCCGCGACCGCCGCCGATTTCGGCGCCCTGCGCACCCCGGGCGGGCCGGACCTGGTCACCGGCGGCGACGACCACTTCGCGCGCGGCTTCGAGTACGTGCCCGCACTGCTGCCGTTCCTCGGTACCGGCGCCTTCGGGCACAGCGGCGCGACCGGCTCGCTGGCCTTCGCCGACCCGGCGAACGGCCTCGCGTACGCCTACACCCGGCGCCGGTTCGGATTCCCCTCCGGGGTGGGGGCCGGCCCGGAGAACGGCCGTCTGGCGCAGTCCGTCCTGCGCGCGGCGAAATCCCTGTGACACCGTGCTGACAGGCGAGCGGGAAGGGCGCTGACGTGGGTGACCTCTTTCTCGTCCGGCACGGCGAGACCGAGTGGTCGCGGTCCGGACGGCACACCGGCTGGACCGACGTACCCCTCACCGAGCACGGACGGGAGGAGGCGCGCCGGCTGGTGCCGCTGATCCGCTCGCACCGGATCGGGACGGCGTTCGTCAGCCCCCTGCAGCGGGCCCGGGAGACCGCCGGACTCATCGGGCTCCATGACGCCCGGGTCGACGCCGACCTGCGCGAATGGGACTACGGCGGCTACGAGGGCGTGACCACCGCGGAGATCCAGCGGAGCCGGCCCGGCTGGTTCCTGTTCACGGACGGGGTCGCGCCCGGGCCGCCGGAGCATCCGGGCGAGACCCCGGAGCAGGTCGGCGAGCGCGCCGACCGGGTGCTGGCCGAGGCCGATGCCGCCCTCGCCGCCACCGAGGGCGGCGTCGTCCTGATCGCCCACGGCCACTTCCTGCGCGTCCTGACCGCCCGCCGCCTCGGTCTCCCGCCCCGGCACGGGGCCCTGTTCCAGCTCGCGACGGGGGCACTGTGCCGCCTGGGAACGGAGCACGGGCGGCCGGTGGTGGCGGGGTGGAACATCCGGCCGCGGGAGTAGCGGCGCCCCCGTTGTCGGACCGGGACCGTACGCTGCGCAAGGGGCCGTCCGACGGGCGGTCCGGGCAGGGAACGGCACCGGAAGGAGCGCGCTGTGACGCGACCGCCGACCGCCGCGCAGCGGCGTCTGATCGAGGCCGCCGATCCGGTGACCGGACGGCTGCACGGTACCGGGGCGCAGCTCGCGGCGCTGGTCGGGCGGGGGCTGGCGTTCCGGCATCCGAGGCCGCCGCACGAGCACTTCCTGACCCCGGCCGGGCATCGGATACGGGAGGCGGAGCCCGCGGCGCCGGGGGAGCCTGCGCCGGCCACGGGCGTGTTCGCGGCGCGGGTCGGTGGCGAGGAGGCGCCGCCCGCGGACGGCCCGGCGCGGCTGCGTGAGGTGCACAGCGCCTGGCAGGGGCTGCTGGAGCTGCGCCGCATGACCAACCCCGACGGCGCGGCGGACCGGCCGTGCGGCTGGGAGCGCACGCATCTGGTGCGGGCGGCGGCGCTCGCCCTGGAGGCGGCCGGGCACCGTCCGGCGGGCGGGGACACGGACGGCTACCGGGTCCGCGCGACCCCGCAGCCGGAGGCGGTCGCCGTGTACGCGCCGGACGCGGAGACCCTGGCGGCCTGCGCGGCCACGCTGGCACGCGCGGGCTGGCAGGCCGGCGAGTACACCGAACCGCGGACGAGGGTGCGGTATCTGCTCGCCTCGCCACGCCGGGTGTGAGCGGCGTGCGAGGATCGGCGGGTCAGTGTGCCGTACACGAGAAGGGGAACCCGTGAGCGAACCGTTTTCCGTGCGCGTGACCGTCCGCGGCTACGAGACGGATGTGCAGGGCCATCTGAACCAGGCGGTGTACGTCAACTACGCGGAGCACGCCCGCTGGTCCCTCCTGAAGGCGGCCGGAGTGACCCAGGCGGAGCTCATAGGGCAGGGGGTGGGCCCGGTGTCGCTGGAGACGACGATCCGCTACCTGCGGGAGCTGCTCGCCGGTGACGAGGTCGACGTGACCTGCGCGTTCGAGTGGGGCGAGGGCAAGACCTTCCGGATCCGGCAGGAGGTCCGCAAGACGGACGGCACGGTCGCGGCCGAACTCACCGCGGTCACCGGCCTGCTGGACCTCACGGAGCGCAGACTGGTGGCCGACCCGGGCAAGGTCTTCAGGGAACTGGCCTGCGATCCGGGCCTGTTCGGCCTGTAGCCCCGCACGGGGCCTGCACGCCGAGCGGCTCGGGCGGTGCGGAGGGGGTCGTGGGTCTTGGCCCGTCCGCGTCGCCCGGCTCCGGGAAGTTCCCGCACGGCGGGACCGGCTGACGGTGGTGGAGCTCATGGCGTGGCCTGGTCGCGGCGGAGCGGCACCGGTACCTGGTTGAAACCGTAGTAGAGGGCGAGCAGGCCGTGGGCGGCCAGGGTCAGGGGTGCGGAGACGAACGCGAGGCCCACCGTCAGGGGATAGCCGAGGGAGCCGAGCGCGAAGCGGGCGCGGGTCGCCCGGGCGGCCGCGGTGTCCACGCGCGCGTCGAAGAGGTGACCCGTGCGGGTGAGATGCCACCACAGGGCCTGGAAGGCGAGGGCCATGGCCACCATCACCAGGCTGTAGACGGCGGCCGCCGCGTGCGAGGCGGTGCCCTCGCGCAGGTACTCGGCGAGCATGGCCGTCGGCCAGGGCACGACGGCCACGACCATCAGCACCATCAGGTTCAGGAACATCAGCGGCCGGTCGACCCGGGAGACATAGCTGAACAGCTGGTGGTGGTTGACCCACATGATGCCGATGACGAGGAAGCTCACCACATAGGCGGCGTACGAAGGCCACTGCGCGCCGATGGCGTACCACAGGCCGCCGTGGTCGCCCGTCCTCGGCACCTTGATGTCCAGGACGAGCAGAGTGATGGCGATGGCGAACACGCCGTCGCTGAAGGCCTCGACACGGCCGGACTCGTTCATGCGTACTCCCCCGTCGGCGCTCGGTGCCTCCCCATCGTGCCGGACGCGCCGCACCCCCCGCGTCACCCGCCACACCGTACGGCCCGGAGGGGCCCGCCGGGCCGGCCGGGGCCCGAGCGGCGCGGGGTACGCCGGCGGACGTACCCCGCGCCGGTTCTCAGTGCGCGGGCGTGAGTTCCTGGCCCGCCTCCATGGGATGGGTCACGTCCTCGGCGTCCTTGCCCTTGCCGATGTGGTTGAAGACGAGGTTGAGCAGGACGGCGGTGACGCAGCCGGTGGAGATGCCGGAGTCCAGGACGATCTTCGCGGTCCCGGGGAAGGCGTGGTAGAAGCCGGGCGCGGTGATCGGGATGATGCCGACCGCGAGGGAGACGGCGACGATCAGGATGTTGTTGTCCTTCTCCAGTCCGGCCCGGACCAGCGTCTGGATGCCGCTCGCGGCGACCGAGCCGAACAGGACGACGCCGGCGCCGCCGAGGACCGGACGGGGTACGACCGCGATGAGCGAGGCGGCCGTCGGGCACAGGCCCATCAGGACCAGGAAGCCGCCGCCCACGGCGACGACGTAGCGGCTGCGGATCTTCGTCATGGCGACGAGGCCGATGTTCTGGGCGAAGGCGCTGCACATGAAGCCGTTGAACAGGGGGCTGAGGGCCGAGCCGAGGGTGTCGGCGCGCAGTCCGGCGGCGATGGTCTTCTCGTCGGCGGGGCGTTCGACGACCTCGCCGAGCGCCAGCATGTCGGCGGTGGACTCCGTCATGGAGACGACCATGACCACGCACATCGACAGGATCGCCGCGATCTGGAACTGCGGGGCACCGAAGTGGAACGGGGTCGGGAAGCCGACGACGTCCGCGTGGGCGACGGGGCCGAAGTCCGTGACGCCGAAGGGTATCGCGATGAGCGTGCCGGTGATCAGACCGAGCAGGACCGCGATCTGCTTGACGAAACCGCGGGTGAAGCGGCGCAGGACGAGGACGATGGCCAGGGTGATGCCGGCGATGGTGAGGTAGGTCGTCGAACCGTAGTCGCTCGCCCTGGGGTCGGGGCCCTGGGCCCAGCCGAACGCGACGGGGAGCAGCGAGACGCCGATCAGGGTGATGACCGAGCCGGTGACGACGGGCGGGAAGAAGCGGATCGCCTTGCTGAAGAAGGGGGCGGCGAGGAAGCCGAGGAGGCCGGCGACGATGACCGCGCCGAAGATCACCGGCAGCGCGTCGGACCTGTGCTTGGCGGAGGCGACGATCGCCGTCATGGGGGCGACGCCGGCGAAGGTGACGCCGTTGACGAACGGCAGCCGGGCACCGATCTTCCAGAAGCCGAGGGTCTGCAGGAAGGTGGCGAGCCCGGCGGTGAACAGACAGGCTCCGGTGAGGAAGGTGAGCTCGGTGCCGGACAGGCCTACGGCCGCGCCGACGATCAGGGGTGGTGCGACAACTCCCGCGTACATGGCGGCCACGTGCTGCAGGCCGCTGGTCGCCATTTTCAGGGCGGGGAGTTTCTCGTCAACTGGATGGGCGGCCACAGCGGCTCCTCCGGGCGGGTAACGCGTCGTCGTCGACGTGGGTTTCATGGAGGTGGTGCGGGTGGTCGTGCGGGACCGGGACGGGGGTGGGGGCGCTGTGAGCGGGTCGAGCGGTGCCGTTCCGGGGCACGTGCGTGTACACGCGCCCCGGAACGGCTGCCGTGGACCCCGCTCGGGTCCACGGACCCGGTCGGGAGCCGTCCCTCCCGACCGGAGCCTTCCGACAGGCCGACCACATGAGCCGGCCCGCCGAGTCCTCCCCGGCCGGCCGCCCGTACGAGGCGACCGCCGAGCTTTCCGGCGAACCGCCCGCGAGGGGCGACCGCCAAGCCTTGTGGCAGCCCCGCCGCATGAGCAGTCCTGCCGAGACCTCCGGCGGACCGCCCGTACGGGGTGACCGCCGAGTTTGCCGGCGAACCACCTGTACGGGGTGACCGCCAAGTTTGTCCGTGGGCCACCTGTGCGAGGTGGCCGACGAGTCTGTCCGGGGCCGGCCGCGGGGACGGCCGGTTGCCGGGTGGGTGGGGATCAGGCCTGGGCGGCGATCCGGGCGAGGCGCTGGGCCTCCTCGCGGGTGCTGCGGGCGATGGCGTCCTCGTCGACGGCGACCAGGCGGCCGTTGTCGACGATCTGACGGCCGTTGACGAAGGACGCCGTGACCGGGGCCGCCGCACCGAAGACCAGCGCGGTCACCGGGTCGGCGATGGAGGCGTGGGCGAGGGTGTCCATCTTCCAGAGCACCACGTCGGCCAGCTTGCCCGGCTCCAGCGAACCGATCTGCTCCGCCCGGCCGAGCACCTGCGCGCCGCCGTGGGTGCCGAGCCGCAGCGCCTGGCGGGCGTTCAGCGCGGCCTCGCGGTGCGCGCCGAGGCGGTTGATCAGCAGGGCGTTGCGCAGCTCGGTGTGGAGTTCGCCGGACTCGTTGGAGGCGGTGCCGTCGACGCCGAGGCCGACCGGGACGCCCGCCTTGAGCATGTCGGGGACGCGGGCGATGCCGGCGGCGAGGCGGGCGTTGGACGACGGGCAGTGGGCCACGCCCGTCTTCGTGCGGGCGAACGCGGCGATGTCGGAGTCGGTCATGTGGACGCAGTGCGCCATCCACACGTCCTCACCGAGCCAGCCCGTGGACTCGAAGTAGTCGGTCGGGCCCATGCCGAACAGCTCGTGGCAGAACTTCTCCTCCTCCACGGTCTCCGAGCCGTGGGTGTGCAGCCGTACGCCGAGCCGGCGGGCCAACCGGGCACCCTCCCGCATCAGTTCCGTGGAGACGGAGAACGGCGAGCAGGGGGCCACGGCCACCTGGGTCATGGCGTCGAAAGAGGCGTCGTGGTGCTCCTTGACGGTCGCCTCGGTCGCCGCGAGCGCGCCCTCCAGCGTCTCCACGGCGAAGTCCGGCGGCAGCCCGCCGTCCTTCTCGCTGCGGTCCATCGAGCCGCGGGCCAGTGTGAAGCGGACGCCCATCTCGGCGGCGGCCCGGATGATCGAGCCGGACAGGTCGCCGGAGCCCTGCGGGAAGACGTAGTGGTGGTCCATGGCGGTGGTGACACCGCCGCGCGCCATCATCGCGAGGGACCCCTGCGCGGCCGCGTAGGTCATCTGCTCGTCGATGCGCGCCCAGGTGGGGTAGAGCGCGACGAGCCAGTTGAACAGGTTGTGGTCGGTGGCCAGACCCCGGGTGATCCACTGGTAGAAGTGGTGGTGGGTGTTGACCAGACCGGGCGTGGCCAGATGGCCGCTCGCGTCGATCCGGCGCACCACGTTGTCCAGGTGTCGGGGGGCCTGGCCCGCGCCGACCGACTCGATGCGGTTGCCGGCGAGGACGAGGTACCCGGAGGCGTACTCGGTGTCGCCCGCGTCCACGGTCGCGATCGCACAGTTCTCGATGACGATGCGCTGGGCTGCCGATGGTGCCATCGTGCTTCCTTGTCTTTCAGTGGCGGGCCCGTGAACGGGGGGAGGGGGAGTGTCCACGGGGGAGGGCACGGCAGGACCCTAGGAGGATTTGAGTGCCGGGGCCGGTTGGCGGCTCCGGGTGCCGAGGTGATGGAAGAACAGGTTGAGCAGGACCGCGACGAGCGCGCCCGCGCTGATCCCGGAGCCGAGCACGGTCTGCGCCCAGGCCGGGAAGCCGGCGTAGAAGGCCGGTGCGGCCGGCGGGATGATGCCGGCTCCGAGGGCCACGGCGACCAGGACGATACCCGCGCCGCCGAGGACCGGCATGGGCACCAGGGAGACGACCGCGCCGAGCACCGGAAACGCGCCGAGGACGAGCAGGGCACCGTCGGCGGCGGCGGCGACGTGGCGGCTGCGCACCCGGGTGAGGGAGACGACACCGACGTTCTGTGCGAAGGCGGAGGTGGGGAAGCCACCGATGACCGGGCCGAGCAGGGTGGCGATGCCGTCGGTGCGCAGGCCGCGCATGAGGGCCCCGGCGTCGGCGCGGCGGTCGCAGGTCTCGCCGAGGGACGCCACGGCGTCCTCGCTGTGCGCCGACGGGGTGGGACAGGGGGCTTCGGCGGGCCCCTGCGCAGGCTGTGCCATGGTGTTCCCTCCGGTGTGGCGTGTCCCCGGCCCGGGCGGGCGGGACCGGGGACGCGCGTCCCGCGTCAGAGGTTGGTCATGTCGACCGGGATCTTCGGCTCACAGCCGTCCCGGAGGATGGTCGCCTCGATCAGGCCGTAGGGCCGGTCGGCGGCGTAGTAGACCTCGTTGTCGTTCTTGAGCCCGAAGGGCTCCAGGTCGACCAGGAAGTGGTGCTTGTTCGGCAGCGAGAAGCGGATCTCGTCGATCTCGCTGCGGTTGTTGATGACGCGCGCACCCATCTGGTACAGCGTCTGCTGCAGGGAGAGGGAGTAGGTCTCGGCGAAGGCCTGGAGCATGTGCTTCTTGACCTGCTCGTAGGACTTCTCCCAGTTGGGCATCTTCTGCTCGTCGTCGGTCCAGTTGAACCGCCAGCGGCCGGAGACCTGGGTGGCCAGGATCCGGTCGTACGCCTCCTGCAGGGTCGTGTACTTGTCCTTGACGTAACCCCAGAACTCGGAGTTCGTCGAGTTCATCACGACCAGGTCCTTCAGGCCGGAGACGACCTCCCACTGCTCACCGTCGTAGGTGATCTGGGTGACCCGGGTCTCCTGGCCCTTGCGGACGAAGGAGTGCTTGACCTCGTCCGCGCCGATGAACTTGGAGTTGGCGTCGGAGGTCTCGATCCGCTCCCAGGCGTACTCCTCGATCCGGATCCGGGCGCGGTGGATCGGCTCCTGCGAGGTGACGAAGTGGCGGGCGAGGTGGATGCCGAACTGCTCGGCGGACTCGATGCCGTACTCCTTGGCGAACGCGAACACCGTGTTCTTGGTGGTGTCGGTCGGCAGGCAGTTGGCGTTGGAGCCGGAGTAGTGGACCTCCTCCATGTCGCCGCTCAGCGCGACGGAGACGTTGAGGTCCTTGATGTGGTGGGTGGCGCCGTCCCGCGTGATCTTTACGACTCGGTTCTCGGCCTTGCCGTACTGGTTCTGTCCCAGGATGGTCGGCATTAGCTAGCTCCCTCGGTAAACGGAGTAGCCGAACGGGTTGAGCAGCAGCGGTACGTGGTAATGCTCCCCGGGTTTCACGGCGAAGGTGATCGCCACCTCGGGGAAGAACACGGCACCGCTGTCCCGATTCGCGGGGGCGTCCTGCTGCGCATCGGCTTGCTTGTTCGCAGATTGTTCTTCGAAATACGCCTCGACGGCGAAGTCGAGCCGTACGTGTGTGGTCCCCTCCGGCAGTGCCGGCAGGTCCTTGCACCGGCCGTCGGCGTCGGTCGCGCTGCCGCCGAGCGCCTGCCAGTCCGCGCCCCGGCCACTACGGGCGGCGAGCTGGATGGCGACGCCCTCGGCGGGGCGGCCGATCGAGGTGTCCAGGATGTGTGTGGACACGGAGGCGGTGGTGCTGGTGCTCATGGTGTCAGGCGTCCTCTTCGACGAGTCGGGCCAGTCGGATGCGGTTGATCTTGCCCAGCTCGGTGCGGACGATCTCCCGTTCCTGCTCCGGCGAGTTCCCGATCCGCTCCTTGACCGCGTCGCGCATCTGCTCGCCGGTCCGGCCGGTGGCGCAGATCAGGAACACATGGCCGAACTTCTCCTGGTAGGCCAGGTTCAGTTCGAGCATCTCGTCCCTGAGCTCCTCGCTCGCGCCGGCCATGCCGCGCTGTTCGCGGGCGGAGGTCGGGTCGCCGGGCTTGGGCCGCCCGATCGGCGGGTGCCCGGCCATCGCCTCCTCCAGGTCCGCGGTGCCCAGCTCGGCCATGGCGGCGTCACTGGCGGCGTAGAGCTCGTCGGCGCCGGCGTAGGGGCGGCCGGCGGACAGTCGCCGGGCCCACTCGGTGGAGGCACACGCCTCGTGGAGGGCGGCGAGGGCCGCGCGTTCCTCCAGGTCGTTGAACCGGGCCAGGCCCGGGGGCGTGGGAGTCGAAGTCACGGGAGCCTCCGTGGCCGGATTCGGCCTTCGTGCTGAACGGGCTGCCGATAGCTAACGCCCCCGGAAACGTCACGTCAACACTTTGTTGAAAAATCCGCGTAACAAGCCGGTTCATCCGGAGGGCGGTACGACCACCCCGCCCCCGCCTCGGCCAGGCGCCCTCCTCCCGTTCGAAGTGCCTGGTCAGGCACCCTTCTCCCGGTTGAGGTAGTTGTAGACCGTGAAGCGGCTGACGCCGAGCGCGCCGGCCACGGTCTCCACGCCGTGCCGCACGGCGAAGGCACCCCGGGCTTCCAGCGTACGCACGATCTCCTGCTTGGCCCTGCGGTCCAGGTCGGCCAGCGGCCGGCCCTGCCGGCGCTCCATGGCGGCGAGGATGTGGTCGAGGGAGTCGGCGAGCTGGGGCAGGCGTACGGCGACGACGTCGACGCCCTCCCAGGCGAGGACGACATCCTCGGGGCCGGCCTCGTCCGGCGGGAGCATCTGCCCGCCCATGGCGTCGACCAGCGGCTTCACGGCCGTGATGAAGGGCTCGTCCGCGCTCACCTCTCCCCCTCCCCGATCCCGTCGTCTATCACGTTGACCTGGAGCGAGATCCGGGTGGCACCGGCCGCCAGGCTCCTGCGCAGCAGCGCGTCCACGGCGGTGAGCACGCGGTCCGCGGCCCCCTCGGCCGTGTTGCCGAACGGGCCGACGTCGACGCCGTCCAGTTCCGCCGTCTCGATGACCTCCCGCGCCGCCAGGGCGTGCGCGGGCGCCTCGTCCAGGTCGAAGGGTTCGGTCGTGAACTCCACTCTCAGTCGCACGCGCTCAACCTAGCGCCCGGCGGGGCCTTTCGGGCGGCCGGTGACCTACGCCTCTTGACAAGCGCCGACACACGACGGCAATCTTCCATTAAGCAGAAACGAACTTCCACATTATGGAATCTCGACCCTATGGAAGGGAGCGCGGCCCGAATGGGATTCGCAGACCAGCGCTTCAACGTCAACCTGTCGATCCTCTTCACGGAACTCCCGCTCCTGGAGCGTCCCGCGGCCGCCGCCGCGGCGGGCTTCACGGCGGTCGAGCTGTGGTGGCCCTGGGTCGACTCCCCCACCCCCGAGCAGTCCGAGCTCGACGCCCTGAAGAAGGCGATCGAGGACGCGGGCGTCCAGCTCACGGGCCTGAACTTCTACGCCGGACAGCTGCCGGGCCCGGACCGCGGCGCCCTGTCGATCCCCGGTGAGGAGTCGGAGAAGTTCCGCGCCAACATCGACGTGGCCATCGCCTTCGCGCAGTCCCTGGGCTGCACGACGTTCAACGCCCTCTACGGCAACCGCGTCGAGGGCGTGGACCCGGCCGAGCAGGACGCGCTCGCCCTGGAGAACCTGGTCCTCGCGGCCGAGGCCGTCGGCCGGATCGGCGGGACCGTCCTGATCGAGGCGCTCAACCAGCCCGAGTCGCCGAAGTGCCCGCTCGTGAGCGCGCCCAAGGCGATCGAGATCGTGGACAAGGTCAACGAGGCGACGGGGCTCGGCAACGCCAAGTTCCTGATGGACCTGTACCACCTGTCCATGAACGGCGAGGACCTGCCGTCGGTCATCGAACAGTACGCCGCGAAGACCGGCCATGTGCAGATCGCCGACAACCCCGGCCGCGGCGCCCCCGGGACGGGCTCGCTCCCGCTGGAGGAGCTGCTCGACCAGCTGAAGAAGGCCGGCTACGACGGCTGGGTGGGCCTGGAGTACAAGGCCGGCGACCGCCCGAGCGCCGAGGCCTTCGGCTGGCTCCCGCGCGAGGCGCGCGCCGCGCGCTGAACCCCCTGACTCTGCAAGGCAGTTGAGAGAGGCACCCCGAATCATGAGCAACCTCCCCAAGATCGCCTGGATCGGCCTCGGCATCATGGGCTCCCCCATGTCCGAGAACCTGATCAAGGCGGGTTACCAGGTCACCGGCTTCACCCTGGAGCAGGACAAGCTGGACCGCCTGGCCGCCGCCGGCGGTACCGCGGCCTCCTCGATCGCCGAGGCCGTGCGCGACGCCGACGTGGTCATCACCATGGTGCCCGCGTCCCCGCAGGTCGAGGCCATCGCCTACGGCCCGGACGGCATCCTGGAGAACGCGAAGCAGGGCGCCCTGCTGATCGACATGTCCTCGATCACCCCGCAGACCTCCGTCGACCTGGCCGCCGCCGCCAAGGACAAGGGCATCCGCGTCCTGGACGCCCCGGTGTCCGGCGGTGAGGCCGGCGCCATCGAGGCCGTACTGTCGATCATGGTGGGCGGTGAGCAGGCCGACTTCGACCAGGCCAAGCCGATCCTCGATGCGCTCGGCAAGACCATCGTGCTGTGCGGCCCGCACGGCTCCGGCCAGACCGTGAAGGCCGCCAACCAGCTGATCGTCGCCGTGAACATCCAGGCCTGCGCCGAGGCCGTGGTCTTCCTGGAGAAGTCGGGCGTGGACCTGACGGCCGCGCTGGACGTCCTCAACGGCGGCCTCGCGGGCTCCACCGTGCTGACGCGCAAGAAGGACAACTTCCTGAACCGCGACTTCAAGCCGGGCTTCCGCATCGACCTGCACCACAAGGACATGGGCATCGTCACCGACGCCGCCCGCAACGTCGGCGCCGCCCTGCCGGTCGGTGCCGTGGTCGCCCAGCTGGTCGCCTCCCTGCGCGCCCAGGGCGACGGCGGCCTGGACCACTCGGCCCTGCTGCGCGCGGTCGAGCGCCTCTCGGGCGCTCAGCTCTGAGACTTCCGGGCCGCGGCGCCGCTGACACCTGTCCTGTCGCGCCCAGGCGGCGCCGCGGCCCGGAATCGACTTCAACAAACTGTTGACGCTCAGACCACCCACTTTTAGGCTCCACAAAGCGGAAACAGGTTTCCGCTGACACCCGCACGGAAGGTCCACGATGTCGAAGCGCGTGCTCACGGCGCGAACTCTCACCACGGAGTCCGGCGCCCCGGTCGCAGACAACCAGAATTCCGCCTCGGCCGGCGTAGGCGGCCCGCTCCTGCTCCAGGACCAGCAGCTCCTGGAGAAGCTCGCGCGCTTCAACCGCGAGCGGATCCCGGAGCGCGTGGTGCACGCCCGTGGCTCCGGCGCGTACGGCCACTTCGAGGTGACCGACGACGTCACCGGCTACACCCACGCCGACTTCCTGAGCGAGATCGGCAAGCGCACCGAGGTGTTCCTGCGCTTCTCCACGGTCGCGGACTCCCTCGGCGGTGCGGACGCGGTCCGCGACCCGCGCGGCTTCGCGGTGAAGTTCTACACCGAAGAGGGCAACTACGACCTCGTCGGCAACAACACCCCGGTGTTCTTCATCAAGGACCCGATCAAGTTTCCCGACTTCATCCACTCGCAGAAGCGCGACCCGTTCACCGGCAAGCAGGAGCCGGACAACGTCTGGGACTTCTGGGCGCACGCCCCCGAGGCCACGCACCAGGTGACCTGGCTGATGGGCGACCGCGGCATCCCGGCGTCGTACCGCCACATGAACGGCTACGGCTCGCACACCTACCAGTGGACCAACGCCCAGGGCGAGGCCTTCTTCGTCAAGTACCACTTCAAGACGAACCAGGGCATCCGCTCGCTGAGCAGCGAGCAGGCCGCCGAGCTCGCGGGCAAGGACCCGAACTCCCACCAGACGGACCTGCTGCAGGCCATCGAGCGGGGTGTGCACCCGTCCTGGACCCTGTACGTCCAGCTCATGCCGGCGGCCGAGGCGGCGGACTACCGCTTCAACCCGTTCGACCTGACCAAGGTGTGGCCGCACAAGGACTACCCGCTGCAGCGGGTGGGCCGCCTGGTGCTGGACCGCAACCCGGACAACGTCTTCGCCGAGGTCGAGCAGGCCGCGTTCTCCCCGAACAACTTCGTTCCGGGCATCGGCCCCTCCCCCGACAAGATGCTCCAGGGCCGCCTGTTCGCCTACGCGGACGCGCACCGCTACCGTCTGGGCGTCAACCACACCCTGCTCGCCGTGAACGCCCCGAAGGCGGTCCCGGGCGGTGCCCAGAACTACGGCCGCGACGGCTTCATGGCGGTCAACGGCCAGGGCCGCGGCGCCAAGAACTACGAGCCGAACTCCTACGACGGCCCGGTGGAGACCGGCCGCCCCCTGTCGGCCCCCCTGGCGGTCTCGGGCCACACGGGTACTCACGAGGCCCCCCTGCACACCAAGGACGACGACTTCTTCCAGGCCGGCGAGCTGTACCGCCTGATGTCCCCGGAGGAGAAGTCCCGCCTGATCGCGAACATCGCCGGCGGCCTCTCGCAGGTCTCGCGCGACGACGTGATCGAGAAGAACCTGGCCCACTTCCACGCCGCCGACCCCGAGTACGGCAAGCGCGTGGAGGAGGCGGTCCGCGCCCTGCGCGAGGACTGATCGCCAGTAACCCGCAAGCAGCGTACGGAGTCTGACGGGAGGTCAGGCACTCCGGACGCGGCCCGCGCGGCACGCCGCACGACCCGGATGAGGGGTGGTCGTACGGCGGTGGGCGCGGGCAGGGCGTGGACCGTGGCGGCGTGCGAGCCAGTGCGGTGGTGAAGGACCGGGTCCCCTTCTCGACCTGAGGGAAGGGGCCCCGGCTCCGTCGCACACCGCCGCGGTCCCACCCAGCCCCTTTTCAGGGGCCGCATGCTCCGTCCGGCGGCGCGAACGTCCTGTCGCGCCCAGCCTCGCGTCGTCGGACGGTCACCATACGGTCACGAAGCGCTCCCCCGGCCAGGGGGAGCGCTTCGTGCTGTCCGGGCCCGGCGTGCGGGTCCGCCCCGTCCGCCGCACGCTGAACACATGGGCAATACGCAGTACCCGCACATCGTGGTCCACTCCCCGGCCCTGGACGGGTCCCGGCGGGTCACCGAGGGAGACGTGACCCTGGGGATCGCCTCGCATCTGGACGATGTCGTGGAGATCCTGCGGCTGGCCGATCTGGACCGGATCGAGGTCGAGGAGAACGATCTCATCGAGTGGCAGGGCGGCGGACCCGACGACTGGCCCGGGCTGTCGGAGCACGAGCTGTAACGGCCGGGCGTACCGCAGCGGTCGTAGACGGGCTACGCCATCCTCAAATAAACCTCTGAAGACAGGGCTGGAGGCTTCAACCGCCCCCGCGGCAGGGCAGATTACGTGCACACGGGGCTCGCCGGCACGGGGGCGGCGGGCCCCTCGACGGGGGACACACGGGGGACAGAACAGGGGACACAACGGGGGAAACAACGGGGGACGCGAAAGGGCGGCCCGTCCGAGAGGACGGGCCGCCCTTGGCGTACCTGGGGGTGTCAGACCTTCAGCGGCTTGATCGACGTCGGGGCGTGGCCCGGCTCGGTGGCCAGCTCCTCGAACTCGGAGATGTCGCTGATGTCCATGGTGCGGCTCATCGAGATGTTGGTGATCCGCTCCAGGATCGCCTCGACCACGACCGGCACCCGGTACTCGGCGGCCAGCTTCTTCGCCTGCTCGAAGGCCGCCCCCAGCTGGTCCGGCTCGGTGACCCGGATCGCCTTGCAGCCCAGGCCCTCGGCGACCTTCACGTGGTCCACGCCGTAGACGCCCAGCTCGGGCGCGTTGATGTTCTCAAACTCCAGGTTGACCTGGAAGTTGATGTCCAGGCCGATCTGCGCCTGGCGGATCAGGCCCAGGTAGGCGTTGTTCACCAGCACGTGGACGTAGGGGATCCGGTGCTGGGCGGCGACCGCCAGCTCCTCGATCAGGAACTGGAAGTCGTAGTCACCGGACAGGGCGACGACCGGGGACTCCGGGTCGGCCTTGGCGACGCCGATCGCGGCCGGGATGGTCCAGCCGAGCGGGCCCGCCTGGCCGCAGTTGATCCAGTGGCGCGGCTTGTAGACGTGCAGCATCTGCGCGCCGGCGATCTGGGAGAGGCCGATGGTCGTGACGTACCGCGTGTCCGGGCCGAAGGCCTTGTTCATCTCCTCGTACACGCGCTGCGGCTTCATCGGCACGTTGTCGAAGTGCGTACGGCGCAGGAGGGAGGCCTTGCGCTCCTGGGTGGAGGCGACCCAGTCGGCGCGGTCGGGCAGCCTGCCCGCCGCCTTCAGCTCCTTCGCCACCTGCACGAACAGCTCCAGCGCGGCCTTGGCGTCGGAGACGACACCGTAGTCCGGCGGGAAGATCTTGCCGATCTGGGTGGGCTCGATGTCGACGTGGACGAACTTCCGCTCGCCGCGGTACACGTCGAGCTTGTAGCCGGTGTGGCGGTTGGCCCAGCGGTTGCCGATGCCGAGGACGAAGTCCGACTCCAGGAAGTTGGCGTTGCCGTACCGGTGCGAGGTCTGGACACCGACCATGCCGGCGTTCAGCTCGTGGTCGTCCGGCAGCGCGCCCCAGCCCATCAGGGTCGGGACGACCGGGGTCTGGGTCAGCTCGGCGAACTCCACCAGCAGGTCGGCGGCGTCGGCGCCGAGGATGCCACCGCCGGCCACGATGACCGGGCGCTCCGACTCCAGAAGAAAGGTGATCGCCTTCTCGATCTGGGCGCGGGTCGCCGCCGGCTTGTAGACGGGCAGCGGTTCGTACGTCTCCACGTCGAACTCGATCTCGGTGAGCTGGACGTCGATGGGCAGGTCGATCAGGACCGGGCCGGGACGGCCGGAGCGCATCAGGTGGAAGGCCTGCTGGAAGACTCCGGGGACCTGCGCGGCCTCCAGGACGGTGACCGCCATTTTCGTGACCGGCTTGGCGATCGAGGCGATGTCGACCGCCTGGAAGTCCTCCTTGTGGATCACGTTCGTGGGCGCCTGGCCCGTGATGCACAGGATCGGGATGGAGTCACCGATGGCCGAGTACAGGCCGGTGATCATGTCGGTGCCGGCCGGGCCGGAGGTGCCGATGCAGACACCGATGTTGCCCGGCTTGGTGCGGGTGTACCCCTCGGCCATGTGCGAGGCGCCCTCGACGTGGCGAGCGAGGGTGTGGGCGATGCCGCCACCCTCCTTGAGCGCCTTGTAGAACGGGTTGATCGCCGCGCCCGGCACACCGAAGGCGTCGGTGACGCCCTCGCGCTTGAGGATCTCAACTGCCGCGCGGGCAGCGGTCATACGGGCCATCGAGTACTCCTGCTTCGGCTGTCGGATGCGTACTCCCGTCGCGCCCCGCGGTGAGCACAGTCTCCAGATTTTCGAAATTCCGCATTGCGGAACTTAACTTCTACTATCTGGAAACAATGTAGAAGCGCGCGCCCATGTCGTCAAGAGAGCCAAGAGAGATGCAAGCGCCGGACAAGCGGGGCGGAGGAGGGGGACGATGGGTGCGCTGTTCCGACGCGACGGTTCCTACGCGACGCCTGGGAGGGGGCCATGCCCGAGAGCGTGCCGGTGCGCTGCCCGGCCTGCCGGCGCGAGCACGTCTACACCGCGCCGGTGTATCCGTGCGCGTGCGGCGCCCCCACCGCCCCACGGCTGGATCCGGCCGCCGAACCGGTCGTCGCGGCACACCGCGCCTGGGACGACGAGTGGATCGCGGTGCCGTGTGCCGCCTGCGGGCGCCCGGGTCAGTGGCCGCACCCGGAACTGGGCTGCTCATGCGGAACGGTCCTGCGCGTCCCGGTGGCCGAGACACCTCCGCCGGACAGCGCTATGCCGTCGACAAAAGGCGGTATGCGGTCGACCGACAGCCGTATACCGGCGCCGGGCACCCCCATGCGGTCGACGAACGGCAGTATGTTGGCGACGGACAACGGTATGCCGTCGACGGATGGCGGTATGACGTCGACAGACGGCGGTATGACGTCGACAGACGGCGGTATGACGTCAACGGACGGCAGCATCCCGTCGACAGACGGCAGCATGCCGTCGCCGGTGGGCCGTCCTGATGCCTCCCCAAGCCGCCCCGCCTTCCAGCCGCGCGCCATCCGTACCGCGCGCGACGCCGTCACGGTCGCCGCGCTCTATCTGCGCTGGCTCGGATACCGGGACATCCGCCGCGCCGACCAGCGGCCCCCGAACGGCATCGGGCTCGCCGCCCACGGACTCCTCGCCCAGGTGGACCCGACCGTGCGCCCGGCGGCGCCGCGGGACGTGGAGTGCCTGTGGCTGACGGCGATGACGGAGTCCGCGGACTGTGTGTACTTCTCCCTCGCGGGCTACACCGACGACGCCCGGGTCCGAGCGAACACCCTCGGCATCCCCCTCTTCGTCCTGGACCTCGCGGGCGTCCCACAGCCGGTGAACGACCACGCCGACGCCTTGAACGCCACGGGTGCGCCGGAAGCGGAACCCCGGTCCCGGGGCCGACAGAGCTGACCGCTGCCCAGCTGACCGCTGCCCAGGCCGCCCTGCCACCGCGAAGGGATCGGCCTCAGGTCGGACGAGGGCAGCGGGTTCTCTCCACCGGCGGGTCGATGTGCCGGTCTCCCCCGGCTGCCTAACGTGCAGGGCGAACACCGGCCGAAGAGAGGAAGGGTATGCGTTTACCCCGCAGGAGGGTGACCGCGGTCGCGGCGTCCGTACTGGCCACGATGGTGCTGGGCGTCCCCGCGCACGCGTCGGCGCCGACCGCGCCACACATCGACTGGAAGCGCTGCCAGGGGGCCGCCCGGACCGACACGGTGCGTTGCGGGCAGGTCTCCGTACCGCTCGACTGGTCCCGGCCCGCCGCGTCCGCCCGGACCAGCATCGCCGTCGCACGGCTGCCGGCGGCCGACCCGGAGCACCGTCTCGGCACGCTCTTCTTCAATCCCGGTGGTCCGGGCGAGGGAGAGGTCGGCTATCTGCTCTCCAGGCAGGCCCGCCGGCAGTACTTCCCCGAGGCCCTGCGCGACCGCTTCGACATCGTCGCCGTCGAGCCGCGCGGCACCGGCGTCAATCCGCCGCTGAACTGCCCGCTGCCGGTCGACCATACGGTGAGCAGGTTCCCCGCCGACCGGCCGGCCGCCGCCGCACTGGTCACCAGCAACCGGCGTATGGGAACCGTCTGCGCCCGGCGGGGCGGCCCCGTGTTCCCCCACCTGGACACCGCAAGCGTCGCCCGGGACATGGACACGGTGCGCGCGGCGCTGGGCGAGGCGAAGATCAGCTTCCTCGGGGTGTCCTACGGCACCATGGTGGCGCAGAGCTACGCCGAGCGGTTCCCCTCCCGCGTGCGCGCGATGGTGCTGGACGGTGTGGTCGACCGGTCGCTGTCCTGGCGGGGGCTGGCCCGTGCCGACGCGGCCGCCGTGCAGGACGGTGTCCACAGATTCGCCCGCTGGTCGGACCGGGACGGCCGCAGCGCGCTGCACGGCCGGGACGTCACCGGCTTCCTGGCCTCGCTGCTGCGCCGCGCCGACCAGGGCCGGATCAAGGACGGCAGCCGGCCGGTGCGCGCGGAGGAGATCGCGCAGGCGGTGAACGCCGGTCTCCAGTCGCCGTCTCTGTATGCACCGCTGGCCACCGCGCTCGGCAGGACGGACGCCGACGGGGACATGGCGCCGCTGGTCTTCCTCACCCCTGGCCACACCGGCGAGTACGGTCTGTACCGCTCGATCGTCTGCCAGGACGTGCCCGGCCCCGAGGACCCCGGCGCCGCGCTGCCGGCCGCGGTGCCCTCGATGCGCGCCGGCGGCCCCGTTCTGCGCGGCTATTCGGAGTTCTGGGACATCGCGAGCGGCTGCGCGGGCTGGCCGGTGGGTTCCGCCTGGACGCCGCACGCGTGGCGGGTGCCGGCGCACTTCCCCGCCGTGCTCCTGCTCTCCGGCACGCACGATGTGGCGACACCCCCGGCGTTCGCCGACGGGGTGCGGCGCGCGCTGCCGACGGGCAGGCTGCTGCGCTGGGACGGTGACGGCCACACGGCGTGGCTCAACAGCCCCGCCACGGTGGACGCGGCGGTCGGCTACCTCACCACCCTGCGCATGCCCGGCGGGGCGCGCTGAACCACGCCCGGACGGGCGGGCACGGCCCGTCGACGGGTCCCGGTCGAGTGTGCCGCCGACAGCGCGCTCCTCCGGGACCCGTCCCCGAGCATCTACCGGATGCTCGCTCGCGGCCGTTTCACACCTGGTACTTCTCCCGCAGTTCGACCTTGCGCACCTTCCCGGACACCGTCATCGGGAAGGAGTCGAGGATCTGGAGCCTGCTGGGGATCTTGTAGTGCGCGAGCCTGCCCTGGCAGAAGGCGCGCAGTTCCTCCAGGGTGAGCGGGTCCGCCGGGTCGTGCGGGATGACACAGGCGAGCACCTCCTCGCCGTATGTCTCGTGGGGCACCCCGACGACCTGGACGTCCCTGATCCTGGGGTGGGCGTAGAGGAACTCCTCGATCTCGCGCGGGTAGATGTTCTCGCCGCCCCGGATGATCATGTCCTTGATCCGGCCGACGATCTCGACGTAACCGTTTTCGCGCATCACCGCCAGGTCCCCGGTGTGCATCCAGCGGCCCGCGTCGACGGCCTCGGCGGTCTTCTCGGGCTCGTTCCAGTAGCCGAGCATCACGCTGTAGCCGCGGGTGCACAGCTCGCCTGCCGTGCCGCGTGGCCGGGTGGCTCCGGTGGCCGGGTCGACGACCTTGACCTCCAGGTGCGGCAGGACGCGGCCGACGGTGCCGGTGCGGTGCTCCAGGTCGTCGTCCCTGCGCGTCTGCAGCGACACCGGTGACGTCTCGGTCATGCCGTAGCAGATCGAGACCTCCGCCATGTGCATCTCGGCGACGACCCGTTTCATCACCTCCACCGGGCACGGCGAGCCCGCCATGATGCCGGTGCGCAGCGAGGAGAGGTCGTATGCCGCGAAGTCGGGGAGGTTCAGCTCCGCGATGAACATGGTCGGCACGCCGTACAGGGACGTGCAGCGCTCCTGCTGCACGGCCTCCAGGGTGGCCTTCGGCTCGAAGGACGGGGCCGGGATCACCATGCAGGCGCCGTGCGAGGTGGCGGCGAGGTTGCCCATGACCATGCCGAAACAGTGGTAGAAGGGGACGGGGATGCAGATTCTGTCCTGCTCGCTGTAGGCGATCAACTCCCCCACGAAGTAACCGTTGTTGAGGATGTTGTGGTGGGAGAGGGTGGCACCCTTCGGGAAACCGGTGGTCCCCGAGGTGTACTGGATGTTGATCGGGTCGTCGCAGGACAGTTCCTCGTACGGGGCATCAGCGGTTCCCCGGGCCAGCAGCGCCTCCCAGCCCGGGTCGCCGATGTACACGACCTCGCGCAGCTCGGGGCACCTGCCGCGCACCTGCTCGACCATCGCCCGGTAGTCGCTGCTCTTGTGGCTGAGGGAGGCGAACAGCAGGGAGATTCCGGCCTGGCCCAGGACGTACTCGACCTCGTGGGTGCGGTAGGCCGGGTTGATGTTCACCATGATCGCGCCGATGCGGGCGGTGGCGTACTGGACCAGGACCCACTCCGGGCAGTTGACCGCCCAGATGCCCACCCGGTCGCCCTTGGCGACGCCGCTCGCGACCAGCGCCTGGGCCAGCTCCTCGACCGCGGCGCCGAACGCGGCGTACGTCCAGCGACGCCCCGACACCATGTCCACCAGCGCCTCGCGGTCCGGCCAGGCGGCCACGGCCCGGTCCAGGTTGGCGCCGATGGTGTCCCCGAGCAGGGCGGTGGGACCGGTTCCGTGGGTGTACGACAGTTCAGCGCTCACCGGAAGTCCTCCTCGCGGTACTCGTCGTCCGAGCCCTGGGCCGTCGCCTCGCGCAGTTCGATCCGGCGGATCTTGCCGGAGACGGTCTTGGGCAGTGCGCCGAACTCCAGCCGGCGGATGCGCTTGTAGGGGGCGAGCACCTGACGGGAGTGCTCGAAGATGGCCTTCGCGGTGTCGGGACCGGGCTCGAAGCCCTCGGCGAGGACGACGTACGCCTTCGGTACGGCGAGCCGCAGTTCGTCCGGCGCGGGGACGACGGCGGCCTCGGCCACCGCCTCGTGCTCCAGCAGCGCGCTCTCCAGCTCGAACGGGCTGATCTTGTAGTCGCTGGCCTTGAACACATCGTCCGCGCGACCGACATAAAAGACATATCCGTCTTCGTCTCGGCGTCCGATGTCCCCGGTGCGGTAGTAGCCGCCCGCCATGGCCTCGGCCGTGCGGTCGGGGTCGCCGTGGTAGCCGGTCATCAGGCCGACGGGCCGCTCGGACAGGTCGAGGGCGATCTCGCCCTCGGCGGCGCCGGGCGCGCCGGAGACGGGGTCGAGGAGTTCCACGCGGTAGCCGGGGCTCGGGCGGCCCATGGAGCCGGTCTTCAGTACCTGGCCGGGGCTGTTGGAGACTTGCACGGCGGTCTCGGTCTGCCCGAAGCCGTCCCGGATGGTGACGCCCCAGGCGCGCCGGACCCGCTCGATGACCTCGGGATTGAGCGGCTCGCCGGCGGCGACGACCTCGCGGGGCGGGGTGCGCAGCCCGCTCAGGTCGGCCTGGATGAGCATGCGCCACACGGTGGGCGGGGCGCAGAACGTGGTGACCCCGGCCCGGTCCATCTCGGCCATCAGCCGGGCCGCGTCGAAGCGGGTGTAGTTGAAGAGGAAGACGGTCGCCTCGGCGTTCCACGGCGCGAACAGGTTGGACCAGGCGTGCTTGGCCCAGCCCGGCGAGGAGATGTTCAGGTGGACGTCGCCGGGTTTCAGGCCGATCCAGTACATGGTCGCCAGGTGCCCGATCGGGTACGAGGTGTGGGTGTGCTCGACCAGTTTGGGGCGGGCGGTCGTACCGGAGGTGAAGTAGAGCATCAGCGGGTCGTCGGCCAGGGTGGGGCCGTCGGGGAGGAACTCGGCGGGGGCGGCGTAGGCGTCCTCGTACGGTTCCCAGCCCTCCTCGGGCAGGCCGCCGACCGAGATCCGGGTGTAGGCGCCGGGCACGTCGGCGAACTTGGCGGTGTCCCCGGCCCGCACGATCACGTGTTTCACCCGGCCCCGGTCCACGCGGTCGCGCAGGTCGGCCGGGCCGAGCAGCGGGGTGGCCGGGATGACCACCGCGCGCAGCTTCATCGCGGCCAGCGCGGTCTCCCACAGCTCGGCCTGGTTGCCGAGCATGACGAGGATCCGGTCCTCGGCGGCGACGCCCCGCTCGTGCAGCCACCGGGCGACCCGGCTCGACCGCTCGGACATCTCGGCGAAGGACAGCCGGGTCTCGCCGCCGTCCTCCTCGACGATGTGCAGTGCGGTCTTCTCGTTGCCGGCGGCGATCACGTCGAACCAGTCCAGTGCCCAGTTGAAGTGCTGGGGCCGGGGCCAGGCGAAGCCCTCGCAGGCGGTGGCGTAGTCCTCGCGGTGCTCCAGCAGAAAGTCCCGGGCGCTGCGGAACAGCTCCGTCGCCGTCGTCATCGTGTCCTCCTTGCGGTGCCGGACCATTGCCGGGCGGCTCTCTGGCATCGTCTAATCCGTGATGCAGGTCTCACTACCCCTGAACGGGGGTGGGGGTGCCAGAAGGAGCGGACAGGTGACGGCAGACGCGGCGGGGACGGTGGAGATCGGCGGCGCGCTGGCCCGGCTGCGGCGGGCGACCGGGCTTCCTGTTGCCTTCGGCGGTCTGGTCGAGTCCGGCCTGTCGCGGATCCGGATCAGTGAGCTGAGCGGCACGACGACGACGGCGCTGCGCTCGCTGGCGGTGACTTCCGGCAACGGGCTCGGCGGCAAGGCGGTGGCGCTGGCTCGGCCGTGCGCGGTGACGGACTACTCCAGTTCCCGGCAGATCAGCCATGAGTACGACATCCCGGTGGCCGCGGAGGGCATCCGCTCGGTCGTCGCCGTGCCGGTGGTGGTACGGCGCCGGGTGCGGGGGGTGCTCTACGGCGCGCTGCGCTCGGCCCGGCCGCTCGGCGACCGCACGCTGGGCGCGGCGATGGCGGTGGCGCGGGACGTGGAGCAGGCGCTGGTGGTGCGGGACGAGGCGCGGGGGCTGCTGGCGGCGGCCCGGCCGGAGCCCGCCGGCGGCGGGCGGGGCGCCGGCTGGGAGCAGGTGCGCGAGGCGCACGCGGCGCTGCGCGCGCTCGCGCCCAGGATCGCCGACCCGGAGCTGCGGGCGGAACTGCTGGCCGCGTGCGGGCTGCTGACCGCGCCGCGCCCGGCCGGGGGCACGACTCTGGCGCCGCGCGAACTGGACGTGTTGTCCTGGGTGGCGGCGGGGGCGACCAACGCGGCCGTGGCCGAGCGGCTGGGCCTCGGCCCGGAGACGGTCAAGGGCTATCTGCGCTCGGCGATGCGGAAGCTGGGCGCGCACACCCGAGGGGAGGCGGTGACCGCGGCACGCAGGGCGGGGCTGCTGCCGTGAAGCGAGGCGGTGAGGAAACCTTTCCATTCAAGCGCGGACGCCTTGAATTTCCTTGTGCTTGACGGTTTGTTATTTCCCTCACCACGGCTTCCGTCCGAATTTCGACGATCGTTGCCTAGAATTTGGCCCGGACACGACACACGAGGGGAGCGGTGACCGTGCGACGGGACTTCCAGGAGCCTGCCAGGTGCCGCTCCGACCTGGTCATCGGCCGCGAGGAACTGTTCGCCGGCGCCCGCGACCAACTCGCCTCGGGCGGCAGTGTGCTGCTCCACGGTCCCGCCGGAATAGGGAAATCCACTGTCCTGCGGGCATTGGCCGAGGAATACGGCGCCACCGCGCGGACCGTGTTGCGCTGCTCGGCCACCGAGTCCGAATCCCATCTCCCCTTCCTCGCCCTCGCCGACCTGTTCGGCCTGGTCCTCGACGACGTCTCCCCCCGGCTGCCGGCGGCCCAGCGCACCGCTCTGGAGTCGGCGCTCACCGGCCGCGGCGAGTCCAGCCTGCAGCGCGACGGTCTCGCCCTGCGCCTCGCGGTGCTCTCCGCGCTGCGCGCGCTGGCCGCGCGGGGCGGTGTCCTCGTCGTCGCCGACGACCTGCAGTGGCTGGACCCGGCCAGCGCCGAGCTGCTCGGTTTCGCCGCCCGCCGCCTGGAGGGCACTCCGGTGCAGCTGCTGTGCGCGGTGCGCACCGAGGGCCAGGAGAGCCGGGAGTACGACGGGCATCTGAGGTCCTGCCCGCCGGGCACCCTCGCGGTCCGGCTCGGTCCGCTCTCCCGCACCCGGATCGCCGAGCTGCTGGACCACCGCGGCCACGGCGGCCTGCCCCGTTCCACCGTCCGCGAGATCCACCGGACCAGCGGGGGCAACCCGCTGTTCGCCCTGGAACTCGGCCGTGCCCTCGCGGACAGCCCCACCCCGCCCCGGCCGGGCGAGCCGCTGCCGGTGCCGACCAGCCTGCGCGCCCTGGTGCTCAGCCGCCTGGACATGCTCTCCGTGGAGGCCCGCCGCACCCTGCTGGTGGCCAGCGCCGGCGCCCGGCCCACCCCGGCGCTGCTGCACGCGGCCGGCCGGGAGAACGCCGAGGCCGAGTGCGCCCAGGCCGCCGAACTCGGGCTGCTCGCCACCGAGCCCGACGCCCCGGCCGTACGCTTCGCGCACCCCCTCATATCCGCCGCGCTGTACGCGGAGGCGCCCGCGCACGAGCGGCGCGCCGCGCACGCGGCGCTGTCCACGGCCGCATCCGACCCGATCGAACGGGCCCGGCACCTGGCCCTCGCCACCACCGGCACCGACCCGGAGGTCGCCGCCCGGCTCGCCGGGGCCGCCGCCCTCGCCCGGGACCGCGGCGCCCCCTCGGTCGCCGCCCATCTGGGACTGCTGGCCGCCCGGCACACCCCGGCCGACGGGGCGCCCGGCCAGGAGGAGCGCCGGCTGCAGGCCGCCGAGGACGCGATCACCGCGGGCGAGATCGACCTGGCCCGGGACATCGCCCGTGAGGTGCTGGCCCGCGCGACCGTGCCCGCCGACCGGGTCCGCGCCTGGATCATCGTCATCGACAGCGCCGGCCACACCATGGCCGAGGTCGACGCGGTCTTCCCGCAGGCCCTCGCCGACGCCGGCGACGACCCCCGGCTGCTGGCCCTGGTGCACTACCAGCTGGCCTGGCGGACGCTGATCGTGGAGGGCGACTTCACCGAGGCCCGCGAGGCCGCCGCGCACGCCGCCGAGCTGGCCGCCCTCGGCGGGGACCGGCGCACCGAACTGCTCTCGCTGGCGTTCCAGGCGCAGACCGAGACCCTGATGGGCCACCCGGAGGCCCCCCGGACCATCCAGCGCGCCCTGCGGGAGCCCCAGGACCCGAGGGTGGCGTGGCACCACAACGGGGCGGCCAGCGCCCGGTTCCGCTGGCTGGTCATGGGCGACCAGCTGGCCGAGGCCCGGACGACGGTCACCGCGCTGCTGCGCGAGGTGCGCCGACGCGGCTCGGTGGAGTCCGAGGTGCACTTCCTGCGCGGCCTCGCCGAGACCGAACTGCGCGCCGGGCACTGCGGTCGCGCCCTGGAGCTGGCCCGCGAGAGCCTGCGCCTGGCCCGGGACTCGGGGATCGGCGAGACCGCGTCGGCGATGCTCACCTCGCTCGCGGAGGCCTCCGGCGGCGATGTCGACCGGGCTCTGGCCCTCGCCCGGGAGGCGGTGGCGCACGCCGAGGAGGACGGCGACCAGATGTACCTCTCCCGGGCGCTGGGCGCGCTCGGGTACGCCCAGTTGGTGGCCGGGGACCCGGCGGGCACGGTCCGTTCGCTGCGCCGGGTGCGGACGCTGGAGCTGGGGCTCGGCATCACCGACCCGGCGCGCGGGCGCTGGCAGGGGGATCTCGCCGAGGCGCTGGTCCGGACCGGTGAGGCGGCCGAGGCGCAGGACGTCATCGACGCGAGCCGTGAGCACGCCCTCAGGCTCGGCCGGGAGAGCGTCCTCGCCGTCCTGGACCGCTCCGAGGCCCTGGTGCGGGCCGCGCGGGGTGACCTGGAGGCGGCGGTGGCCCAGCTGACGTCCGCTCAGCACCGGCTGGGCAAGCTGGGATACGGCCTGGAGGAGGCGCGGGCCGCGTTCGCGCTGGCCCGGCTGCGGGGCAGACGGCGCCCGGCCGAGGGAGCGCGGCTGTGGCCGGAGCCCCTGGGCGGCGCGGAGGCCGGGAACGCCGAGCACGGCCGGGCTCCCGCCCCGGGCTTCGGCGCTGCCAAGGCCCGGACGAGCACCGGCCCGACGGCGTACGACGAGGCGACCCGGATGTTCCGCCGCTGCCGGGCGCTGCCCTGGCTGCGTCAGGTGGACGAGTCCCTCACCGCCCCCGAGCCGGAACCGGCCCTTCCCGCGCCGGACGCCCTGGACGCGCTGGCGGTGCTGGCCGCGATGGAGCGTCAGGTCGCCGCGCTGGTGATGGAGGGTGCCACCAACCGGGAGATCGCCGCCCGGCTGTTCATCAGCGTCAAGACGGTGGAGGCGACCCTGACCCGGGTCTACCGCAAGCTGGGGATCCGCTCGCGCGTGGACATCGTCCGATTGGCGGCGGCTCGCGGGCGCGCCGAGCACGGCCCTAGTTAACTGAACCGGACCGAGGGTTTTCCCTCACCCAACCCCCTAGGGGGTTCCCTCATTGGGAGCCGAGGGTTCCGGGTCCTAGCGTAAGGGGCGTGCCGCTCGCCCGGGCACACGGGGTAGGTCCCTCCCCAGCTCTCGGCCTCGCCCGAGCAGGGGGTGCCCCCGCCTCGTGTCCGACCACCCGTGCGACCCCCCACCGGTGCAACCCCCACTGAGGAGACTCATGTTCGGGCTCAGACGTGCCAGAAGGACCGCCGCGACGCTGGTGGCCACCGCCGCCGCCGCGGCGAGTGCGCTGCTCGCCTCCCCCACGGCGAGCGCCGCCCCGCAGCCCGTCGTCGGCGGTACGACCACCACGACGACGGCGTACCCGTTCGTCATGCAGATCACCGACGCGTCCGGCAACCAGTTCTGCGGCGGCACGCTCGTGGCCGCCACAAAGGTCGTGACGGCCGCGCACTGCATGGCCGGCGAGTCCGCGGCCAACGTCCGCGTGGTCGGCGGCCGGACCTTCCTCAACGGCACCGACGGCACGGTCGGCAAGGTCAGTAAGATCTGGGTCGACCCGGGCTACACCGACGCCACCAAGGGCGACGACGTGGCCGTACTGACCCTGGCGACGTCGATGCCGTACCACCCGGCGTCGTACGTCTCCTCCTCCCAGACGAGCGTGTACGCGGCCGGCACCCAGGCCCGCATCCTCGGCTGGGGCACCACCGCGGAGAACGGCAGCTCCTCCAACCAGCTGCGGACCGCGACCGTCCCGGTCGTGTCCGACTCCAGCTGCGGTTCCTCCTACGGTTCGGACTACGTGAAGTCCGACATGGTGTGCGCCGGATACAGCACCGGCGGCGTAGACACCTGCCAGGGCGACAGCGGCGGTCCCCTGCTCATCGGGGGCGTCCTGGCAGGGATCACTTCCTGGGGAGAGGGGTGCGCGGAGGCCGGTTACCCGGGTGTGTACACCCGGCTGACCACCTTCTCGGACCTGGTGACCGCGCAGGTCGACTCCTAGCCCCGAAATCTCCCGAGCACCCCCTCGGGCAGATGCCAGGGGGGCGTTGCGAGCCACCACGAGCGGCCCGCAACGCCCCCCTCTCCACGTTCACCCCGTGGAACGCGGGGGCTACTTGTCGGCCGTGAGCCTGCCGGCCGCGCCCCAGCTGTCCGCCGGGACCTCGTGGATCCACACCTGCACGGTCTCCGCCGGGATCCGGTACGCGTCGACGAAGGCGTCGGTGACCCGCTTGACCAGCTCCCGCTTCAGCTCGACGTCGCGGGGACCCTGCTGGATGGTGACGATCGGCATGACTGAACTCCTTTGAGTGGTGCTCCCGTTCGGTGGGTCCAGTCCATCGCGGCGCAGGTCCGCGACCAAGAAGCAGTCCGCGACCGCAGCGATCAGCTCTCGTGATCGGCGCAGGCCAGCAGCAGTTCCTCCAGGTGCCGGGAGGGGGCGGTGGCGGACACTGCGAGACCGGTGGCCAGGGCCAGTCCGGGCGCGCGGAAGGGGACGTACGCCACCCGGGGCGTGGCCAGCACGCGGGCGTGGGAGGCGTAGACGACCGTCCACAGGGGGCGGGCGCCGATGGTGGCGAGGGTGTCGTGCAGCGTGCCGCCGGCCGGTCCGGGCACCGGCTCGAACCCGGCCGTGTGGCAGGCGCCGACGACCAGGTCGACCAGGGCGGGGTTGGTCCGGCGCGGGGTGAGGGCGAGGGGCAGCCCGGCGAGGTCCGCGAGGTCGATCTCGTCCCGCGCCGCGAGCGGATGCGTGGCCGGCAGAGCGGCCACCAGCGGATCGGACCACAGCGGCACCACCCGTACCCCGGGCGGGGGTTCGGCCGAGCGCACGAACGCGGCGTCCAGGCGGCCCGCCGCGACCCGGGCGAACCGTTCGCCGGCCGGCAGGGAGACCAGCTCCACCGGCACCTCGGGCGCCCGCTCGGCGAACGCGGCCAGCACCCGGTCCAGGTGCGCGCCGAGCCCGGTGCTGGTGCCCAGGCGCAGCCCGGCGGGCGCCGCCACGGCGGCCCGCGCCTTCCGGGCCGCCGCGAGCACCGCCCGTGCCTCGGGCAGCAGCCGCTCGCCCGCCCCGGTCAGCCGCACCCGGCGCGGCGAGCGGTCGAACAGCTCGGCGCCCAGCTCCCGCTCCAGCCGCTGTATCTGCTGACTGACCGCCGACTGCACGATGTGCAGCCGCTCGGCGGCCCGCCCGAAGTGCAGCTCCTCGGCGACGGCGACGAAATAGCTGAGCTGACGGAGTTCCATGGGCCGACTGTAGAGGGACGGCGACACCGGCCTCTACGCTGACCGGGGATCGCGAGGGTGTGACGGTCCACTGGCGGCCGCTGTGCCCCTGCTGTATGAGGCTGCGCCTGCGACTGCTCTGCGGGACGGCCGGTTCCGGCTTGCACGCAGGGAACCCGGTGAGTGATCGGGCGTACGCGGGCTCGCCGGAGAGGCGTGCGATGTCCGAGCGAGAACACGCCAGGAACGGCAGGCGCAGACCCGTCTGGCACCGCGCCCTCACCCCGCCCCGCGGCACGGCGCGGCCCCGGACCTGTCGGCGGTCCGCCGCCGTATGGAGGACTCCCCCGATCTGCTCGGACTCGGGCCGGAGGCCGTGCTGTACGCGATCCTCGATGCCGTCGTCGACGGCTACGCCCCGGTGGTCTGCGGTGTCCAGAACGACATCGACGAGATCGAGACCGAGGTGTTCCGCGGCGACCCCGAGGTGTCCCGCCGTATCTCGAACTCTCCCGCGAGACAGTCGAGTTCCGGCGCGCCACCCACCCGCTCGTCGGCATGCTGCAAGGGACCGCAGCGTCTTTTCAGGCCCGGCGCAGCCTCAGTGCGGCCAGCACCTCGGCGTCCGTCAGCTGCTCGAAGTCCTCGTACCACTGCCCGACGGCGGTGAACGCGGCCGGCCGGTGCGGGCACAGGATCGTGTCGGCCTCGCCGGCGAGCTGGTCCAGGGAGTCCGGGGCGCCGACGGGGACGGCCAGGACGAGGTGCGCGGGCCGGCGGCGCCGGACGTGGCGCAGGGCCGCGCGGGCGGTGGCGCCGGTGGCGAGCCCGTCGTCGACCACGATCACCGTGCGGCCCGCCGGGTCCGGCGCCGGGCGGTCGCCGCGGTAACGCTCCTCACGGCGGCGCAGTTCCTTCCGCTCGCGCTCGACCACCGGGGCCATGGACTCCTCGGTCAGGCCGAGCCGGTCCAGTGTCCCGGCGTTGAACAGGGGCGGGTCGTCGCCGACGAGCGCCCCGACGGCGAACTCCTGGTGGTGCGGGGCGCCGATCTTGCGCACGATGAGCACGTCGAGCGGGGCGTCGAGCGCGCGGGCGATGGGCTCGGCGACGGCGATGCCGCCGCGCGGCAGGGCGAGGACGAGGGGGTCGGTGAGGGCCCCCTGCTCGCGCAGGTCGCTCAGCAGTCCGGCGAGTTCCCGCCCGGCTTCGGCACGGTCCCGGAAGCGCATGGCTCGTCCTCCTCCGCGGAGCCTCTCCTTCCATGGTGCTCCTGGTCGGGCGTCCTGGTCGGATTCCGTGCGGGGCCGGGCACACGGCATGCGCACGCCAGATCTCCGCACCGAGTGCAGAGCCCACGCATGCCTCAGCCGGCCGGCACGATCCCGGCGCCGCAGCACGTAACCAGGAACAGGCGCGCAAGGGCGTGCTCGCGTCGGCCGCGCTCGGCGGAGTCCGGGACCGTCGGCTGCCGCGAGGCGAGCGGAGCGCAGTCGGAGCAGGCGGAACCGGGCACGGTGTACCGGCCCCGACCGCTCGGCCGGCCGGGTGAGACGGGGGCGAACGCGCAGGTGCCTGGCGGCCATTGCCTACGATCGTGCCGTGCCGACCTTCTCCTTCGCCCGCACGGCCCCGCTTCCGCTCGACGAGGCGTGGCGCCGGCTCACCGTCTGGCCCCGCCACGCCGACGCGGTCCCGCTGACCCGGGTCCGGGTGCTCACGCCGGAGCCCACCGGCGTGGGCACCCGCTTCGTGGCCCGCTCGGGCCTCGGCCCGCTGGCCGTCGACGACGTCATGGAGGTGACGGTCTGGCGCCCGCCCGCCGACGGCGAGGCCGGCCTGTGCCGCCTGGAGAAGCGCGGCCGGGTGGTGCGGGGCTGGGCGGAGATCGAGGTCCTGCCGGGGCCCGGGGGCCGCAGCCGGGTGGTGTGGCGCGAGGAGCTCCGTGTGCGTTTCCTGCCGCGTGCCTTCGACGGCGTACTGGAACGCACGGCACGTGTGATGTTCGGCCGGGCGGTCAATCAGCTGCTTCGACGGGCGTGAGCGGCAGCGCCCCGGAGAGGCACGGCCGTGCTCAGGCCACCGAGCCGATGAGACCGACAGCTGCCCGGTTCACGTCACGGTGAATCGGCGTGTGCGCGCCGGTCAGCGACACACCCGAGCCTCCCCGCCGGCTCGCCACGATCTCCGAGGCGATGGACAGGGCCGTCTCCTCCGGCGTGCGGGCGCCGAGGTCGAGGCCGATGGGGGAACGCAGACGGGCGAGTTCGAGGTCGGTGACGCCGACCTCGCGCAGCCGCTCGTTGCGGTCCAGGTGGGTGCGGCGGGAGCCCATCGCACCGACGTAGGCGAGCGGCAGGCGCAGGGCCAGCTTCAGCAGGGGTACGTCGAACTTGGCGTCGTGGGTGAGGACGCACAGGACCGTACGGCCGTCGGTCTCGGTGCGCTCCAGGTACCGGTGGGGCCACTCGACGACGATCTCGTCGGCCTCCGGGAAACGGGTGCGCGTGGCGAACACCGGGCGGGCGTCGCACACCGTGACGTGGTAGCCGAGGAACTTGCCGACGCGGACCAGCGCGGAGGCGAAGTCGATCGCGCCGAACACGATCATCCGGGGTGCCGGGACGGCGGACTCGACCAGGACCGTGAGCGGGGCGCCGCAGCGCGAGCCCTGCTCTCCGATCTCCAGGGTGCCGGTGCGGCCCGCGTCCAGGAAGGCGCCGGCCTCGGCGGCGACGGTGCGGTCCAGTCCGCGATGGGCGCCGAAGCCGCCGTCGTACGAACCGTCGGGGCGCACGAGGAGGGCCCGGCCCCGCAGTTGTGCCGGTCCCTCCACGATCCGCGCGACCGCTGCCGCCTCCCCACGGGCGGCGGCGGCCAGCGCGGCGGCGACCACCGGCCGGGCGGGACCGTCCGCCCGGACCGGCGTGACGAGGATGTCGATGATGCCGCCACAGGTCAGGCCGACGGCGAAGGCATCCTCGTCGCTGTACCCGAAGCGCTCCAGGACGGTCTCGCCGTCCTCCAGCGCCTGCCGGCACAGCTCGTACACGGCCCCTTCCACGCAACCGCCGGAGACCGAACCGACGGCCGTGCCCTCGGCATCCACCGCGAGGGCGGCGCCGGGCTGGCGCGGGGCGCTGCCGCCGACGGCCACCACGGTGGCGACGGCGAAGTCACGGCCCTGCTCGACCCACCGGTTCAGCTCCTCGGCGATGTCCAGCATCTGTCGGTCTCCTAACGGGTTGCGCGGGAAGGGCGTCGGCGGGGCGGCTAGTGCACGCCCAGCAGGGCCCGGATCGGATGCAGGGAGAAGTAGACGAGGAAGAGCGCGGTCAGACCCCACATGAAGGGGCCGATCTCCCGCCACTTGCCCTGGGCGATCTTGATGACGACGTAGGAGATCACACCGGCAGCGACACCGGGGGTGATCGAGTACGTGAACGGCATGATCACGACGGTCAGGAAGACCGGGATGGCGACGGAGCGGTCGCCCCAGTCCACGTGGCGGGCGTTCATCATCATCATCGCGCCGATGGTGACGAGGGCGGCCGAGGCCACCTCGCGCGGCACGATCGCCGTGATCGGCGTGAAGAAGAGGCAGAGGGCGAAGAACCCGCCGGTGACCACCGAGGCCAGTCCGGTACGGGCGCCCTCTCCGACGCCGGTCGCGGACTCGACGAACACGGTCTGGCCGGATCCGCCCACCGCGCCGCCGATGGCGCCGCCGGCACCGTCGATGAACAGCGCCTTGGACAGGCCGGGCATCCGCCCCTGGGAGTCGGCGAGGTTGGCCTCGGTACCGATGCCGATGATGGTCGCCATCGCGTCGAAGAAGCCGGCGAGCACCAGCGTGAAGACGATGAAGGTGACCGTCATGTAGCCGACGTCGCCCAGGCCGCTGAAGGACACCTTGCCGATGAGCGAGAAGTCCGGCATCGACACGGCACTGCCGTGCAGCGCGGGACCTTCACCGTTGGCCCAGGACTTGTCGTCGACGAGGCCGGCCGCGTTGACGACGAGCGCGAGAACGGTACCGGTGGCGATGCCGATGAGGATGGCACCCGGAACGTTCCGCGCCTGCAGCGCGAAGATGAGCAGCAACGTAACGGCGAAGAGCAGGACGGGCCAGCCGACGAGCTCACCCCCGTTGCCCAGCGTCACCGGGGTCGCCGTACCGGCGTGCACGAAGCCGGCCTTGACCAGACCGATGAACGCGATGAACAGACCGATGCCGATCGTGATGCCGTGCTTGAGCGGCAGCGGGATCGCGTTCATGATCATCTCACGGAGTCCCGTGACCACCAGTAGCATGATCACGACGCCGTAGGCGACGCACATCGCCAGGCCCTGGGCCCATGTCAGGTCCTTGGTGCCCATGACCAGACCGGCCAGCACGCCGGACACGGAGAGTCCGGCGGCCATGGCGAGCGGCACCTTGCCGACCCAGCCCATGAGGAGAGTGGTGAACGCCGCGCCGAGCGCGGTGGCCGTGATGAGGGCCTTCTGACTCAGAGAGTCGCCGGACCTGTCCGCGCCGCTGAGGATCACCGGGTTGAGCAGAAGGATGTACGCCATCGCCATGAAGGTGGTGACGCCACCGCGGACCTCGGTCGCGATGGTGGATCCTCTTTCGGATATGTGGAAGTACCGGTCGAGCCACGACCTGCCGGCCGACGGACGCGAACCCGCGCCCGCGTCTTCGGCGGTGGTCGTGGGCTCCACTGACTGCTGGGTCATGGTGCCATCTCCCAAGGTTCACAGGGGCACCCGTGCAACCGCTTGGACGGTCACGGGATTTGGGGAATGGACGACCCGGGGGACGGCCCGAGACGAACGAATTTCCTGGTACTTCAAGGACCGCGAGCGGTGCGGAACTCAAAGGGGGTTCCTCCGGGCGGCACGGCGGAGTGTGTGACGTTCCCTGCGCCGCCCGGAGAGCTTTTCGGTGCTACGCGGTCCCCGTGAGGTGCTCGGGCCGCACCGGCGTGCGGTTGAGCTCCAGCCCGGTCGCGTTCCGGATCGCCGCGAGGACGGCCGGGGTGGACGACAGGGTCGGGGCCTCGCCGATGCCACGGAGCCCGTAGGGGGCGTGGTCGTCGGCGAGTTCGAGCACGTCGACCGGGATGGTCGGCGTGTCGAGGATCGTGGGGATCAGGTAGTCCGTGAAGGAGGGGTTCCTGACCTTGGCGGTCTTCGGGTCGACGATGATCTCCTCCATCACCGCCACGCCCAGGCCCTGGGTCGTACCGCCCTGGATCTGGCCGATGACGGAGAGCGGGTTGAGCGCCTTGCCGACGTCCTGGGCGCAGGCCAGCTCGATGACCTTGACCAGGCCGAGTTCGGTGTCGACCTCGACGACGGCGCGGTGCGCGGCGAAGGAGTACTGGACGTGTCCGTTGCCCTGGCCGGTGCGCAGGTCGAAGGCCTCGGTCGGCCGGTGCCGCCACTCCGCCTCGATCTCGACGGCCTCGTCCTCCAGGACGTCCCCCAGGTCGCCGAGGACCTCGCCGCCGTCGGTGACGACCTTGCCGCCCTCCAGCAGGAGTTCGGCGGTCGCCCAGGCCGGGTGGTAGGTGCCGAACTTGCGGCGCCCGATCTCCAGGACCTTCTCGCGGACGATTTCGCAGGCGTTCTTCACGGCGCCGCCGGTGACGTACGTCTGCCGGGAGGCGGAGGTGGAGCCGGCCGAGCCGACCTGCGTGTCGGCCGGGTGGATGGTCACCTGGGTGACGCCCAGCTCGGTGCGGGCGATCTGCGCGTGGACGGTGACGCCGCCCTGGCCGACCTCCGCCATGGCGGTGTGCACGGTCGCGACCGGCTCGCCGTTGATGACCTCCATGCGCACCTTGGCGGTGGAGTAGTCGTCGAAGCCCTCGGAGAAGCCGACGTTCTTGATGCCGACCGCGTAACCGATTCCGCGTACGACGCCCTCGCCGTGCGTGGTGTTGGACAGACCGCCGGGCAGCTGCCGTACGTCGGCGCCCTCGCTGGACTCCCACTGGCGCTCGGGCGGCAGCGGCATCGACTTGACGCGGCGCAGGAGCTCGGCGACGGGGGCGGGCGAGTCGACGGGCTGGCCCGTCGGCATGAGGGTGCCCTGCTCCATCGCGTTGAGCTGCCGGAACTCCACCGGGTCCATGCCCAGCTGCTTCGCCAGCTTGTCCATCTGTGCCTCGTAGGCGAAGCACGCCTGGACCGCGCCGAAGCCGCGCATGGCGCCGCAGGGCGGGTTGTTGGTGTAGAGGGCGATGGCCTCGATGTCGACGTCGTCGATGACGTACGGGCCGGCCGACAGGGAGGAAGCGTTTCCCACGACCGCCGGGGAGGCGGAGGCGTAGGCGCCGCCGTCCAGGACGATCCGGCACTTCATGTGCGTCAGCTTGCCGTCGCGCGTGGCCCCGTGCTCGTAGTAGAGCTTCGCCGGGTGCCGGTGGACGTGTCCGAAGAAGGACTCGAACCGGTTGTAGACGATCTTCACCGGCTTGCCGGTGCGCAGCGCCAGCAGGCAGGCGTGGATCTGCATCGACAGGTCCTCGCGGCCGCCGAACGCGCCGCCGACGCCGGCCAGCGTCATGCGCACCTTCTCCTCGGGCAGGCCGAGGACGGGCGCGATCTGGCGCAGGTCGGAGTGGAGCCACTGGGTGGCGATGTAGAGGTGGACGCCGCCGTCCTCCTCGGGCACGGCGAGGCCGGACTCGGGGCCCAGGAAGGCCTGGTCCTGCATGCCGAAGGTGTACTCGCCCTCGACGATCACGTCGGCCCGCTTGCGGGCTTCTTCCACGTCGCCGCGGATGATCGGCTGGCGGTGCACGATGTTCGGGTGCGGGACGTGGCCGATGTGGTGGTCGTCGCGGCCCTCGTGGACGAGGATCGCGTCGGGAGCGAGGGCCGACCTCTCGTCGGTGACGACCGGGAGTTCGCGGTACTCGACCCTGATCTTGGCGGCGGCGCGGCGGGCCGTCTCCGGGTGGTCGGCGGCGACGAGCGCCACCGGCTCGCCGTGGTGGCGTACCTTGCCGTGCGCCAGGACCGGGGTGTCCTGGATCTCCAGGCCGTAGGTCTTCACCTCGGTGGGCAGGTCGTCGTAGGTCAGGACGGCGTAGACGCCCGGCGTGGCCAGGGCCTCGGAGGTGTCGATCGAGACGATCTCGGCGTGCGCGACGGTGGAGCGCAGGATCTGGCCCCACAGCATGTCCTCGTGCCACATGTCGGACGAGTACGCGAACTCGCCGGTGACCTTGAGGGTGCCGTCCGGGCGGAGCGTGGACTCGCCGATGCCGCCCTTGGTCTGGGAACCCTGCGTGATCTTCGTAGGGGCGCCGGTGGGGGCACCTCCCGCTCGAGCGGAGCCGAGAGTGGGGGACGGCATGTCAGACCTCCTCGGACTGACGGGCGGCCGCCAGGCGGACCGCGTCCATGATCTTCTCGTAGCCCGTGCAGCGGCACAGGTTGCCCGACAGCGCCTCGCGGATGTCCGCGTCGGACGGGTTCGGGTTGCGCTCCAGGAGTTCGTCGGAGGCGACGAGCAGACCCGGGGTGCAGAAGCCGCACTGGACGGCGCCGGCGTCGATGAACGCCTGCTGGACCGGGGAGAGCGTCGCACGCGGGGAGGTGCTGCCCTCGCCGGTCTGGGAGTCGGTGCCCTTGGCCTGCCACTGCCGGGCGTCCTGGAGGGACGTGCCGCAGGCGCCGGTGGCGCAGCCGCCGTGCTCCTCGCGCTGCTTGGCGTAGTCCGCCAGGCCCTCGACGGTCACGACGTCGCGGCCCTCGGCCTGGCCGGCCGCGACCAGGCAGGAGCAGACCGGCACGCCGTCCAGGCGCACGGTGCAGGAGCCGCACTCGCCCTGCTCGCAGGCGTTCTTCGAACCGGGCAGGCCGAGGCGCTCGCGCAGGACGTACAGCAGGGACTCGCCCTCCCAGACGTCGTCGGCCTCCTGCGGGCGTCCGTTGACGGTGAAGTTGACGCGCATTACGCAGCTCCCTCGGTGGTGCGGTGGTTGCCGCGGTACGACTCCCAGGTCCAGGTGAGCGTCCGGCGGGCCATGACGCCGACCGCGTGGCGGCGGTAGCTCGCGGTGCCCCGGACGTCGTCGATCGGGTTGCAGGCGGCCGAGCACAGGCCGGCGAACTGCTTGGCGACCGACGGGGTGATGATCTTTCCGTTGTCCCAGAAGCCGCCCTCCTCCAGGGCCGCGTTCAGGAACTCCTCGGCGGCCTTGGCCCGCACCGGGGTGGGGGCGGCCGAGCCGATGCCGGTGCGGACCGTACGGGTCTCGGGGTGCAGGGCGAGGCCGAAGGCGCACACGGCGATGACCATGGCGTTGCGGGTGCCGACCTTCGAGTACTGCTGCGGGCCGTCGGCCTTCTGCACGTGTACGGCGCGGATCAGCTCGTCGGGCTGGAGGGCGTTGCGCTTGACGCCGGTGTAGAACTCGTCGATCGGGATGAGGCGGGTGCCGCGGGCCGCCGACTCCGCCTCGACCTGGGCGCCGGCCGCGAGCAGGGCGGGGTGGGCGTCACCGGCGGGCGAGGCCGTGCCGAGGTTGCCGCCGACGCCGCCGCGGTTGCGGATCTGCGGGGAGGCGACCGTGTGCGAGGCGAGCGCGAGACCCGGCAGCTCGGCACGGAGATTCTCCATGATCCTGGTGTACGGAACGGAGGCACCGAGCCGTACCGTCTCCTCGCCGACCTCCCACTCGTAGAGGTCGCCGATGCGGTTGAGGTCGAGCAGGTACTCGGGCCGGCGGTGGTCGAAGTTGATCTCGACCATCACATCGGTGCCACCCGCAATCGGCACAGCGGTGGAGTGCTCGGCCTTCGCGGCGAGCGCCTCCTCCCAGCTGGCGGGGCGAAGGAAGTCCATGACCGGCTCTCTTCTTGGTCTCATGGGTCGTACAGATTGAGCCAATCCGTGTGCGGCGGTCCCGGCTCGTTCATGTGCTGTTAACGCGCAGTGGACTCAGTACACCGCCCCGTACTCCAACGCGGTCAGTCACCGAAACCATGAAGGAGTTGGCTGGCCACGCCGGGCATCTTGTAGATTCGTATGAACGGAGGTCATCGGTAACCTCTCCGATTTCCTGGGGAAACGCGGGAAACGCGGGAAACAGCGCGGAGACCCCGGGGAGCGCCCTGTGCGGCCGGTGCCGGGCTCGTCTCCCGTCACCCTCCAAAGATCCATCGTAGGTTTCGAGACAAAGAACGGCGGCGACGAGATGCGGCTGCGCGCACTTCTGGACACCGATGCGCTGGGCCTGCGGCTGCTCGGCGGCGAGGGGGAACTGGACCGGTCGGTACGCGGGGTCATGACCACCGACCTGCGCGACCCGAGCCGCTACCTGTCCGGGGGCGAGCTGGTGCTGACCGGCCTGGCCTGGCGCCGGGACGCGGACGACTCCGAGCCGTTCGTACGGATCCTGGCGCAGGCCGGGGTGGCGGCGCTCGCGGCCGGCGAGGCGGAGCTGGGCGACATCCCGGACGACCTGGTGCTGGCCTGCGTCAGGCACCGGCTGCCGCTGTTCGCCGTGCACGAGTCGGTGGCCTTCGCCACGATCACCGAGCACGTCGTACGGCAGGTCTCCGGCGAGCGCGCCGGAGACCTGGCGGCCGTCGTGGACCGGCACCGGCGGATGATGACCTCGGGCCCGGCGGGCGGCGGCCCGGACGTGGTCCTGGACCTGCTCGGCTCCGACCTGGACCTGCGCGCCTGGGTGCTCTCCCCCACCGGCCGGCTGATCGCCGGCTCCAAGGTGGCGGGCCCGGCGCTGCCCGCGGAGATCTGCGCGAAGCTCGCCGCCGAGCATCTGGCGGCCACCCGCACCGGCCGCCGCGGCCCGCACCGGGTCCTGCTGGGCGGTACGACGTACTCGCTGTTCCCGATCCGCTCCTCGGGCCGCTCCCCGCAGGCCGCCCGCGATGTGCGCGAGACGGTGCTGTCGGACTGGCTGCTGGCCGTCGACGCGGACGCCGGGGACTGGCCCGAGGAGCGCCTGGACCTGCTGCAGGGCGTGACCCAGCTGATCGCGGTCGAGCGCGACCGCCGGGACGCGGCGCGCACGGTGCGGCGCCGGCTCGCCCAGGAGGTGCTGGAGCTGGTGCAGACGGGTGCCGCGCCGGCCGAGATCGCGGCCCGCCTGCGGGTGGCCGCGCCGGTGCTGCTGCCCGGGCTCGGGGCGGCCCCGCACTGGCAGGTGGTGGTGGCCCGCGTGGAGTGGGACGGCGATCAGGTCGAGGGCGGCCCGGTCGCCCAGTCGCTGCTGGAGGAGGTGCTGGTCGACCCGCTGGCCACCGGCCCCGAGCCCTCGGACCGGATCGCCGTCGCGCACACGGGCGACGAGGCCATCGCGCTCGTCCCGCTCCCGGCGGTCTCCGCCGAGCACGACGGCTCGGAGACCGGTCTGCAGGCCGACTCCCTGCTGCAGTCGGTGCGCGAGACGCTGTCGGCGGGCCTGGACGGCGACGGGCGGCTCACCCTCGGCGTCAGCGCGGCCGTGCACTCGGCGGAGGGCCTGCGCGGCGCCCTGGAGGAGGCCCGGCACGCCCGCCGGGTCGCGGCGGCCCGCCCCGGCCGGGTCTGCGCGGCCGGGCACCAGGAGCTGGCCTCGCACGTCCTGCTGCTCCCGTTCGTCCCGGACGACGTCCGCCGCGCCTTCACGGCCCGCCTGCTGGACCCGCTGACGGACTACGACCGCCGCCACCGGGCCGAGCTGATCCCCACCCTGGAGGCGTTCCTGGACTGCGACGGCTCCTGGACCCGCTGCGCCACCCGACTCCACCTGCACGTCAACACGCTGCGCTACCGGGTCGGCCGGATCGAGCAGTTGACGGGACGGGACCTGTCGCGGCTGGAGGACAAGCTGGACTTCTTCCTGGCGCTGCGGATGAGCTGAGGTCAGCGGGGGGCGCGCGGTGGCCGCGGTGGCCGGGACGCGTCACGCCGCACCCCACGACTTTGTGAAATCTTTCACCCACCCTCTTGGCCCGGCCCGGCGATTGGTGCTGGAATGCCGCCACCACTCAACAGCTCGATGGCGTGCTCGGGGAGGGCAACGTGGCGCATACCGCCATGTCTGGTAACGGAACGACCCCAGGTGACGATCCGCTCCAGACCGCGGTATGGCGGCTGCGCTCGCGGGCCTGCTGGGCGGACGCGGCGGCCCTGCTGCCGCCCGACACCCCCGCCACGGCCTTGCAGCGGGCCGCGCTGCTGGTCGAACGGTGTCTGTACACCGAGCGGGGCTGGGAGGAGGCGGAGGACGCCCTGCGGACGGCGGAGGCGGTCGCGCACACCGACGAGGAACGGGGCGCCGCCGCGTGCGAGCGGGGTCAACTCGCCTACACGGCAACGCTGCACGGGGTGCGGGACCGTGCGGACGAGGCGCGGGCCGCGCTGGGGCGGGCGGCGGCGCTGATCCCTCCGGGGGCGCCGGGCCGGGCTCTGCTGGACTTCCGCCGGGGACTGATCGCCGAGAACCTGACCCGTTCCGCGCAGGCCGCGCGCGCCGCGTACCGCCGGGCGCACGCGGGCGCCGCCGCGCACGCGGACCCGCTGCTGCTGTCCTTCACCTGGCGCCATCTCGCCGGACTCGCCCTGCGCGAGGGCGAGTTGGCCGAGGCCCGGCACGGCTTCGCCGAATCCCTCCGGATCCGCGAGGAGCTGGGCTACCTGGTGGGTACGGCCCCGGCGCTGGCCTCTCTGGCCGACGCGGAGTCCGAGCCGGAGGCGTCCCGCCTCCGTGAGGAGGCCCGGCGTCTGTTCCGGTTGCTCGGGGGCGTGCCGACGTGGCTGGCGCGGCAGTTGTCCCCGCCGACGCCGGGGGTGGCCACGGCGTAGGGGCGGGCGGGTACCGTCTCATCGCCGGGTGCGGGCCGGCGGGGGCCGGTCGCGCACCGGCACCCGCTCAGCACGCGCCCGCGAAGTGTTCCTCCGCCAACTCCCGTACGACATCCAGATCCCGGGAGACCAGCGCGTCCAGCAACGCCATGTGCTGCGCCGCGTCCGCCACCAGGTCCGCCCGCCCGTGCCGTACCGGACCCCCGGCCGACGGCCACTGCGAGCGCCGGTGCAGGTCCGACGCGATACGGACCAGCTGCTCGTTGCCGGACAGGGCGAGCAGCGCCTGGTGGAAGGCCCGGTCGGACTCCGCGTACGTCGCCGGACAGCCGGAGGCCGCCGCCCGTACCGTCTCCTCCGCGAGCGGACGCAGCTCGGCCCACCGCTCGCCCGGCACCGTCCGGGCCAGCCGCAGCATCACCGGCACCTCGATGAGCGCCCGCACCTCCGCCAGCTCGGCCAGCTCCCGTGCCCCCCGCTCGACGACCCGGAAGCCACGGTTGGGCACGACCTCGACGGCGCCCTCCAGGGCGAGCTGCTGCATGGCCTCGCGCACGGGCGTGGCCGAGACACCGAACCGTTCGCCGAGCACCGGCGCCGAGTGGACCTCGCCCGGCTTCAGCTCCCCGGTGACCAGCGCCGTCCGCAGCGCGTCCAGGATCTGCCCGCGCACCGAGGACCGCTGCACCGCCGGCCGCGGCCCCGGAACCGGCCGCTCACCGTGCGTGTGCTCGCCGCGCACGGCGAGCAGGGCGGTGTCCCGCTCGCGGCAGCCGTCCGCGCCGTCCCCCGCGCGCGCCTGCGCCGGCACCCGGGCGGCGCCGGGCGCCCGCCACTCCGGTGTCCCCGCCTCGGCGGAGCCCTGTGCGCCGTGCTTCACGGGTCCTCCTGGCGGGGTTGTCGGCACTTGGGTCATTGACGGTGAGTTGTCACTTGTCCGTCAAGCACCATAGGCGCCCGGGGCGACAGTTCCAATTCACCAAAAATAAATGAGGCTAGGCTTACCTTCATATGATCGACGGACGAGGTGACTCACACCTTCCCCACCCGTCACTCAAACTTTCCGCGGAACCACCCGTGCAGGTACTCTTATTCGAACTCAACTCCCGCTCTCCACACGGCAGTTCGAGCAGAACGGCGTCCTGGGTATCCCCTTGCACTTCGTTGGCGGCCTCTTGCCCCGAAACCCCCCTGAGCGCCCTCGGGAGTGGGCCACTATGTCGGGCGTTACGCCCTATCCCAAGGCAAGGGACCCGTGATGAGACTGACCGACATATCGCTGAACTGGCTGCTTCCTGGCGCCGTACTGCTCCTGGGGATGCTGGCGGCGGTGGCGGTGCTCGCGCGCGGCAAGCGCTCCTCCGGGGAGAACGCGAGCGCGGACGACTCGTGGGAGCGCAGCGAGGAGCGCCGCAGACGCAAGGAGGCCGTCTACGGCACGGCGTCGTATGTGCTCCTGTTCTGCTGTGCGGCGGTCGCCGCCGCCCTGTCCTTCCACGGCCTCGTCGGCTTCGGCGAACAGAACCTGGGGCTGACCGACGGCTGGCAGTACCTGGTGCCCTTCGGCCTGGACGGTGCGGCGATGTTCTGCTCCGTCCTCGCGGTGCGCGAGGCCAGCCACGGTGACGCGGCCCTGGGCTCCCGGATCCTCGTGTGGCTGTTCGCCGCCGCCGCGGCGTGGTTCAACTGGGTGCACGCGCCCCGGGGCGCCGCGCACGCGGGCGCCCCGCAGTTCTTCTCCGGTATGTCGCTGTCGGCGGCCGTCCTGTTCGACCGCGCGCTGAAGCAGACCCGACGGGCCGCGCTGCGCGAGCAGGGCCTGGTGCCGCGTCCGCTGCCGCAGATCCGTATCGTCCGCTGGCTGCGGGCCCCCCGCGAGACCTACCGGGCCTGGTCGCTGATGCTCCTGGAGGGCGTGCGCAGCCTGGACGAGGCCGTGGAGGAGGTCCGCGAGGACAAGCGGCAGAAGGAGGAGACGCGGCAGCGCCGACGCGATCAGCAGCGGATCGAGCGGGCCCAGCTGAAGGCCATCAGCCGGGGCCACCGCGGCTTCGTCGGCCGCGGCGCACGGCAGGTCGAGGTGCAGGCGGTGGAGCGTGGCCCCGCCCCGGCGACCGCGGAGCCTGCCATATCCACCGCGGAACAACTGCCCGTACGCCCCCGTCCCTCCCTGCAGCCGGTCCGCAGCGGCTCCGCTGAGCAGGTGACCGTCGACCTCACCGCCGAGGACGACACCATGGCCCTGCCACGCCTGGACTCCCTCGAGCGCAAGCTGAAGGACCTGGAGCAGCAGTTCGGCTAGCGCCGTCACTGCGAACCGCCGGGGGCGTGACCGCACGGGTCAGGCCCCCGGCGCGTTTCCCGCGGAGCGTCACGCCGCCTCGGCGCCCAGTTCGAACCACACCGACTTGCCCACCCCGTGCGGCCGTACGCCCCAGGCGTCCGCGAGGGACTGCACCAGCAGCAGGCCGCGCCCGTGGGTGTCGTCGTCCGTGTCCGGGCCTCTCAGGTCCGGTCTGCGGGCCACGAAGTCCCGTACCTCCACGTGCAGTCCGCCCGGCTCCACCACGGCCGTGAGGACCGCGTCGTCGTCGGTGTGGACGAGCGCGTTGGTGACCAGTTCGCTGGTGAGCAGTTCGGCGATCTCCGAGCGGCCCGGTTTACCCCAGTGCCGCAGCAGCTCGCGCAGCTCCCGGCGGGCCTCGGGCACCGCCCTCAGATCCGCCCGCCCCAGCCTGCGCCGGAGCCGGTGCGCGTGTTCCGTGTTGGTGTCGGCCTCTTCCCCCGTCGTCGCCGAGGAGCCCCCGACGACCGCGGGACCGCCCCCTCGTGCCTGACTCTTCATGACCCCCGCCCGCACGCCGCTGGACCCTGCCCCTCCTGGTCGAACACGTTCACGGAGGATGCTTGCCCAGCACGAACCCGGGCAGTCCTGGCAGATCCCCGATGACCGGAGGTTCGGCCACGGCCCTACGGGTTCCGGACCGCCCGCCGAGCCGCACCTCACCCGCCTCGCCGGCCTCCCGTACGGCGCTGGGCGCCACGGACGCCCCGGGACGGCCGGGCAGATGCGTCCGGCACCGGCCGTCGGCACAGCGTCACACGCCGTGAAAGTGGCCGAAACCCGCTCCTCTTCCGACGGGTCAAGGGCCGGGAACGTCCCACAGGTCGGCGCGGGCCATCCGGAGCAGACGCCACCGGGGAAGCGGTTACGCCTCCCACACGGCCGCAGCCGTACGGTCGTCGGCGTAACCCTTCACCCGCACCTGGGCGTCGGCGACGAACGCGGCGAGGCCCGGCGGGGTACGGCCGCCGGACCAGCGGCGGGCCAGATAGGCGCAGAGGGCGGCCTCGCCGCGCAGCGGGTCGGCGAGGCCGGCGGTGCACATGACCAGTGCATCATCCGGGCGGGCCGCCGAGGCACGGAACCGGAACGGCTCGGAGGGCGGCTCGGGCGCCGGTTCGTACGGGCTCGGCGGGGTCGGGATGCCCAGATCCATGGTGAGCCGGTCGCCCTCGCCACCGTTGCTGTCGTCGGGCGTGACCCGCGGCTCGATGTCCTGCCACTCCCCGTCCCGCAGCCGGAACAGGCCGCCGTCGCCGACGCCGAAGAACACGCGCGTACGGCAGTCGGGGTCGGCGGGCAGCAGCAGACAGCGCAGGCTCGCCGTGTACTGCGTCGGGTCGCGGCCCTGTTCCGCCGCGCTCACCCGGAGCTTGCCGAGGCTGCGGTCGGTCAGCCGGTGCAGGCCCGCCTTCAGGTCGCCGCGCCGGGCGGCCCGGAGGTCTGCCACGAGCCGGTGGTGGCTGCGGCCCACGGCTCGCCCGATCCACCGGCACGCCTCGGCCGCCGCGAGATGCGCGCCCGGCGTGCCCCGCGCCCCGGTCGCCATCGCGACCAGCACCACTGCCTGGTCCCCCGTCCCGAACCGGGCGGTCAGCAGCGAGTCCCGCCGCGGCTCGCCCCGGTACCGCGCCGAGTCCCCCCGCGACGACACGGCCCGCAACGCCCACGCCCCGTACCGGGCCCCGTCCAGCACCGTGTCCGCCACCAGCTCTCCCAGCCCCTCGGGATCGGCGGCCGGCAACGCGGTCGGCTCGGGGTCGTAGGTGGGCGGCCCGGAGCCGACGTAGTCGAGGACGGAGGGGGGCGGGGGCGGGGTGACGGGCGAGGACACGGACGAGGGGGCCGGCGGGGTGGGCTCGGGCGGGGTGGGAGCGGTGACTGCGGGGGCGGCGTGAGGCCGGTCCTGCGCGGTGCCTTCGCGGGGCGTTGGGAGATCCTGCGGTGCGGCGGGCGCGGCGGGCGCCGACGGCGTCTGCGGTTCCAGGGGCGACGGGGGCGCGGACGCGGCCCGCTCGGGCCGGCCGGTGGGCGGCGTGGCGGGTGCCGACGGGTTGGGCGCCGGGGGTTCCGTGAGGGGCCCACGGGGTTGGGAGTTGGTTGGTCGGGGCGGTTCCCGGTGGGTCGGGGGTGATTCCCGGTGGGTCGGGGATGGTTCCCAGGGGGTTCGCTGGGGCGGCAGTGTGGTCCGGCCGGGCGGCGTGCTCCCCGGGGTGTCCCTCGGTGGTGCGTTGACCGGCCGGCCCGTCACCGTGCGCTTCGCGGAGGCGAACCGGTCGTCCAGGGTATCGGGCGCGGCCGTGGGTCCGGTGTCCTCGGTGGAGTCGTCGTACAGCTGTCCCCACCAGTCGTCCTCGGGACGGGCGGGCCTTCCCCCCTGCTGGCTCATGCCGCTCATTGTCCACCGCACAGGCGGTATGAAAACGGGTCATCGGGAAAATCCGGCGTACCGGCCGCGTCGTACGGCGCGTCGGGTGAGGGGGTGAACAGCCGTACGGCAAGCGGCAGATGACGACAGCAGGCGGCCGGGCCCCGGGGTGCGCCACCGCGGTGCTGCTGCTGTCGCTGGCGGTGCGCGCCGCGCTGCCGCCGCGCCGGGTCCTTGCTCGGCTGCATCCTGCTGCCGGTGCTGGGCGCGCTGCCGGGCTTCGTCGCGGGGATCTATGTGCACGAGCGGCTGCGCCTGGGCGGGCACGGCGAGGCGATGGCCTCCCTGCGCGGAGCCGGGAACCGGTGTCACCGCGGCATGCCGGTGAGCGCCCGGCGGACTGTGCCGGCGATCGCTGCCATCCCGGTGTCGTTGAAGTGCAGGTGGTCGCCGGGGTCGTAGGCGGGCAGGAGGCGGGTCGGGTCGGCGGGGTCGCGCAGGGCGGCGTCGGCGTCGGCGACCGCGTCGAAGGCGCCGCCGGTGCGGATGAACGCGTTCACCTGCTGCCGTACCGCCTCGCGGGCGTCGGTGTACGCCGGGAAGCCGCGGTACGGCGTCAGGGTGACGCCGATGACCCGGACGCCCCGGGCGTGGGCGCGGGCGACGAGCGTGCGGTAGGCGCCGGCGTACGCGCTGACGTCGTCGGCCGTGGGTGTGCCCTTGATGTCGTTGATGCCCTCCAGGACGACCAGGACCCGTACCCCGGCCCGGTCCAGGGCGTCGGCGTCCAGACGGGCGAGGGCACTCGGGCCGGCGCCGTCGTGCAGCAGACGGTTTCCGGAGATTCCGGCGTTGAGGACGCCGAGCCGGCCCGCGCGCACCTGTTCGGCGAGCCGGTCGGGCCAGCGGTGGTTGGTGTCGGGGGTGGAACCGTTTCCGTCGGTGAGGGAGTCGCCGAACGCGACGATGCTGCCCGCGGCGCCGCCGAGGACGTCGACACCGGTGACGTAGTACCAGCGGCTGATGGCGGTCGTGTAGGCGGCGCCGTTCTCGTCGGTGGCCCGGCCCGCCCCGGCCGGGGCCAGGTAGCTGGTCTGCAGGGCCGTCTGGTGGTAGGTCGCGGGGCCGCTGTCGCCGGGCGTGTACACCGTGACGAGGAGGTCGGCGGCGGCCGGGACGGGCAGCGGCACCGGGTCGGTGACCATGTCCTGGCCGGACGGGACGGTGACGGTCGGGGCGCCCTGGAAGGTGGCGGTGCGCAGGGTGCCCGGTACGGCGTTCGGGCCGGACGCGCGCAGCGCGACGGTGACCGCGCCGAGCCGCAGGGGCGCGGTACCGAAACGGTTGCTGAGCCGGATGCGCACGGCCGTGCCGCCGACGCTCAGGTGGACGACGTTGCGGACGGCGGCGCCGGGCAGTGCGGAAGCGGTGCCCGACGGCGCGGTCTCCCAGCTGCCGGTCCAGGGCGGCGGCACCGGCTCCGCGACGGCCGGTGCCGCCGTGCCCGGCAGGATCGCCAACAGCAGCACCGCCAGGGCCCGTCCGACCTCGGCCATCTGCGTACCCGTCCTTCCCGTGGCTCGTCGGAGCAGACCGTGCCACACGGCCGGGCCGCGCCGCCGCACCTTCGACGGCGGTCCACCCGCTCGGCGCAACGGAATTCGGACGGCTGCCCCCGGGCGCGGAGCCGATGCGCGGGGCGCGGGGCGCGGGGCGCGGGCGGCGTGGCGGGCGACCGTCGCGTCATGACCGTATTCAGCGCGGCACAGCGCGTGTCCGGCGGCGTAGCGGCTCGGCAGCAGAGCCACCGTCGACCGGCACGGCGCCTTCCGCAGGCCCGCCTTGGAGGAGAGCCGGCGCACCGCCGGCCGGCCGCGTCCGGCGGAGTTCGTGAGGCCCGGCATCAGGCCCGCGTTCGGCCTGCCGGTCCGGGTGCGCCAGGAGGCTGCGCCTGCCGAGCACCCGGCACAACGGCGTGGAACGGGACGCCGCCACCGCCGTCCTCGCCTGCCGCCTGGACCGGATCTTGCGGACCACGGACCCGCGTCAGTGCGTGCCGGCGGCGAGCGCGCCCTCCAGGGTCAGCAGCCACACCTTGCGTTCGACACCGCCCGCGTACCCGGTCATCGCCCCGTTCGCACCGATGACCCGGTGGCACGGGCGCACGATCAGCAGGGGATTGGCGCCGATCGCGCCGCCGACGGCGCGAACCGCCGCGCGCGGTGCGCCGATCCGCGCGGCGATCTCGCCGTAGGTGAGGGTGGCGCCGTAGGGCACCTCGTCCAGCGCCGCCCACACGCGCTGCCGGAAATCGCTGCCGTGCGCGCTCAACGGCAGTCGGAACTCCTTGAGTTCGCCGGCGAAGTAGGCGGCGAGCTGGTCCGTGGCGGCGCGGAACGGACCGGTGTCGTGCCGCCAGCCGTCCCGCACCGTCCGCCCGCCCTTCTGTCCGGGCACGGACAGCGAGGTGAGCGCCCCGTCCGCGTCGGCGGTGAGCAGCAACGGGCCCACGGGAGCGTCCAGTCGGTCCCAGTACACGGTGGTCATCGGCTCCACTCCCCTGCCCTGCGCAGATGCTGGACGGCGTACGAGCGCCAGGGCCGCCAGTCGTCGGGCACCTGCGCGCCGGGTGGTGCGACGTCCGGATCGCCGAGGGCGCGGACGCGGAGGGCGGCGACGGTCTCCGGGTCCATGCCGGGCAAGGCGAGCAGGGCCTCCTGCGCGTCGTCGCGGTCGGCTCCCGGATCCAGCCGTACGGTGCCGTCGGCGAGGGCCCCGGCCAGCGCGCCCAGCGGGCCGCCGGGCTCGGCCCCGGCCAGGGCGGCGGGCTCGGGGAAGAGATGGGTGAGGCTGCCGCACGGCGCGTCGAGCACCTTGCCGTACCTGCGCACCAGCTCCTGTGCGCCCTCCCTCCCGGCCAAGGCGCGGACGGCCGGCTCCAGCGGGTCCACGCTGCCGGGCGAGCGCAGTCCGGGACGGGCGGCGACCAGCGGGCCCAGCCGGGGGTCGGCGCCGAGCCGCTCGTCGACGGCGTACGGGTCGGCGTCGAGGTCGAACAGACGCCGCAGGCGCTGCACGGCGGTGGTGAGGTCCCTGGGGTCGGTGAGATTCAGCCGCGCGTCGAGCCAGCCGCCCGGACGGGTGCCGGTACCGGTCCTCGGCGCCCGGGTGCGCTCCTCGACGGCGACGATTCCGGTGCCGTACGGCAGCCGCAGCGTGCGCCGGTAGGTACGGCCGCCCGGCACGCCGGAGACCTCCTCGACGCCGGCCACCGCCTCCTCGGCGAGCTGGTCGAAGACGGCGCCGGCCTGGTACGGGCCCCGGTGGGCGAGCCGCAGCGGTATCCCGGCGCCCGGCGCCGGCCGGCGCACGCCACGGCCCCGGGCACCGCCCCGGCCGCGGTGGGCGGCGGCCCTCAGCTCGGTCGGCGTCGAGGCGTACACCTCCCGGACGGTGTCGTTGAACTGCCGCACGCTGGCGAACCCGGCCGCGAACGCGATCTCGGTGACCAGTAGTCCGGTGGTCTGCAGCAGCACCCGTGCGGTGTGCGCCCGCTGCGCCCGGGCGAGCGCCACGGGCCCGGCGCCCAGCTCGGCCGTGAGCTGCCGCTGGACCTGCCGGGCGCTGTACCCGAGCCGCGCGGCGAGTCCGGCGACGCCCTCGCGGTCGACGACACCGTCGGCGATCAGCCGCACGGCCCGCCCCACGACGTCCGCCCGCACGTTCCACTCCGCCGACCCCGGCACGGCGTCCGGCCGGCACCGCCGGCAGGCCCGGAACCCCGAGCCCTGCGCGGCGGCGGCCGTGGGGAAGAACCGCACGTTGCGCCGCTTCGGCGTCACCGCCGGGCAGCTGGGCCGGCAGTAGATCCCGGTCGTCTCGACGGCGAAGAAGAAGACCCCGTCGAACCGCCCGTCCCGGCTGCGCACCGCCTCGTACCTGGTGTCCTCGTCCATCACGTGTTCCAGTGTGGGACGGGGAGGGGGGTGGGGCCAGCGGGATTCGGACGTCACGATGGGGCCGCGGGGAGCTGCGCTGCGGTCGCGGCCGGCCGCAGCGCAGGGCGCCTACCGGAGACGGCCTCGCTTGATCTGCAGCGCGGCCCTACCGGCGGCCCCCTTCCTCTTCCAGTCCCGCCGAAGCTCCGCACGGACCCGCGCATCCGTCTTCGCCACGATCCACTGGTTCTCCCGCACGAGCTTCCGGTAACTCTCCAGCCGCCGCACCGCGAGCTCCCCGCTCTCCACGGCGGAGCGCACCGCGCAGCCCGGCTCGCCGTCGTGCGCGCAGTCGTGGAAACGGCACCGCTCGGCCAGTTCCTCGATCTCGGCGAACACCTGGCCGACGCCGCTCTCGGCGTCGTACAGGCCGACGCCCCGCAGTCCGGGCGTGTCGATGAGGACCCCGCCGGAGGGCAGGGCGAGCAGGTTGCGGGTGGTCGTGGTGTGCCGGCCCTTGCCGTCGACGTCCCGCGCCGCCCGCACGTCCATGACGTCCGCACCGACGAGCGCGTTGGCCAGCGTGGACTTGCCCGCGCCGGACTGGCCGAGCAGCACGGACGTACCGGAGCCGACCAGCGCGACGAGGACGTCGAGCCCTTCGCCGTGCAGGGCGCTGACGGTGAGCACCGGCACGCCGGGTGCGCTCGTCTCGATGTCCTGCACCAAGTGGGCCAAGGTGACCGGGTCGGGCACCAGATCGGCCTTGGTGAGGACGACGACGGGCTGGGCGCCGGACTCCCAGGCGAGGGCGAGGAAGCGTTCGATGCGGCCGAGGTCGAGGTCGACAGCGAGCGACACGGCGACGACGGCGTGGTCGGCGTTGGCGGCGAGGATCTGCCCGTCGGACCGCTTGGAGGAGGTGGAGCGCACGAAGGCGGTGCGGCGCGGCAGATACGCCCGTACGTACCGCGGATCGCCGTCCGGGTCGACGGCGACCCAGTCCCCCGTGCACACGACCTTCGCCGGGTCGCGCGGGACGACGAACTCGGTGTCGGCGCGCAGGACTCCGCCGGGGGTGACGACGTCGCACCGGCCACGGTCGACACGCAGGACACGGCCGGGCAGGAGACCCTGCTCGGCGTACGGAGCGAACTCGGCCTCCCACCCCTCGTCCCAGCCGTACGGGGCGAGAGGGTGCGGCGAAGCAGAAGAGGCCGAAGGAGAAGAGAGATTCAAGGGGAACCCTTCACAAGGGCGGTCCCGGCCCTGCGCGCTCGCAGGCGCGCACGATGCAGGAAAACTCAGCCGGAGACCACAGGGGTGGGATGGATGAACTTCTGGATCTGGGCAACGCCCAGCGCAGCGACAGTCATGACGGTCCTCACCTCCTGTTCCTGCAAGAGCTCACACACGCACACACGCTCAACGGCTTGCGCAGAGCCTACGGGGCAGGGGAGCCGCGTTGCCAACCCTTTTTATGTGTTCCGTGCCGACGTGATCCAGAGTCACCTTTAACCCGTCGTCGGTACGACGCGCCTCCACCGCCGTCGCGGGACAGGAACCCGTGTACGGCGAGGTGCTCATCCTGTTCGGCCGCCAAGGCGAACGCGCCCACATCCGCGCCCGCTCCGTACCGCGATGACGACCCGGCCGTACGACGGACACATTCGCGTACCGCAGCGCAGAGGTGCCCCGGGCCGCGGCTTCACAAGACGGGAACCGAACGCCTGACGGTGCGTCGGACGATTCGCCCCGCTTGCTCAGCCACCCTTGCAGGCCGCCCCGTTGAGCGTGAAACCGTACGGAGACCGGTTTCGGTCCTGCCAGGTGCCGAGGAACCCGAAGGACAGCGTGCCGTGCGCGGCGACGGCCTTGTCGTAGTCGGCGGCGGTGGCGGTGACGCGGGAGCCGTTCTGATGGGCGGTGGCGTCCCACATCTGGCCGACCTGCTGGCCGTCGCGGAAGGCCCAGGACACGCTCCAGCCGTCGAGGGGCCGGTCGGTGGTGAACGTGACGGTGGCCTGGAAGCCGTCGGACCACTGGTTGACGAGGTCGTAGGCGACCCGGCAGGTGGTCGCGGGTGCGGCGGACCGGGGGCCGGGTACGGGCGGGTGCGTGGCGGAGGAGGCGCCCTGCGGTTCGGGGTCGGGCTGCGTGCGGTGCGAACCGGCGGTCGTCCGCCGCGCGGAGGGGGTGGCTGCGGGCGCCGTCGCCGCCGGGTCCGGCGGGGCGGTGACGCGGGAGACGCTGGGGTCGGCGACCGGCTGCCGGTCGTCGCGGGTGGCGGCGGTACCGTCGCCGGAGCCGCCGAACGGCATCATCGACACGCCGAGTGCCAGCGCCGACAGCAGCACGGCGGCGACGAGCAGGCCGCCGCGCAGGACGCGGCTGCGGCCGGTGCCCTCCTCCGGATCGTCGCCTGTGGGGTCGGCGCCGCCGGGGCGACCCGCGCCGAGGCGGACCTCGGCGGCGCGGCGGCGGCGTTCCAGGTAGGCGAGGCCGCCCCAGCCGATGACGCCGCCGGCCAGCGCGGCGGGCAGTCCGCCGCCGTGCAGCCGCAGACAGGCGGCGGCCTCGGCGCACCGCACGCAGGTCGCCAGGTGCCGGGAGAGATCGTCGGGGGTGCCGGCGGACGGCGAGCGCGTGACCGCGTCCAGCAGGCGGGCGTAGGAGCGGCACCGCGCGTCCATCGGGGCGTCGAGATGGGCGCGGTGGCAGCGGTCCCGGAACAGGGTGCGAACCTGGTCGAGTTCGGCGGCGACGGTGGCCGGGTCCAGGCCGAGCCGGCGGGCGACGGCGGGCAGGGGCAGCGCCTCCACCTCGGCCAGCCACAGCAGCGAGGCGTCGGCCTCCTGCAGGTCCCTGAGGCCGCGCAGCGCGACCGGGCGTTCCAGCGGCGGCCCCGAGAAGCGGGCGGCCTTCCGGGAGTTGAGCCACAGCCGCAGGTCGGGGTCGAGCGTGTGCCCCCGGCCGTCGGCCTCCCAGGCGGCCGCCGTGTCGCGTACGGCGGTGAGCAGGGCCGGGATCGCGGGCAGCCGCGCGGTACGGCGGCCCGCGCCGCGCACATGGGTGCGCGCGGCGGCGCGGACCTCGCGCATGCCGAGCGTGAACGCCTCCGTCGCCAGCTGATGAGCCGTCAGGGAACCGGACGTGCACAGGTCCGCGTAACTGAGCACCGCGTCCCAGCCCTCCGAGAACAGCGCGGACTCGGTGGCGTCCTGGGGGGTCGGCAGGTCGGGCATGGGACTCCTGCATCCACGAGCGAGGTCAACTCACCATAGGCAAAAGGGAGTTGCAGGAAACCTCGCGGCAGTCACAGAGCCTTTCACGTCCTCGACACAACTGACAAGCTGCCTGTTCACATCCGGTTACCGACGGTGGCGGGACGGACGCGTGACGCGACGGGACCGCAACTCCCGCCCCTGGTACGGACGCGGACGCCACCGCGCTCACAGTCCCGCCGGGCCGCCGCGCTCACAGTCCCGCCGGGCCGCCGGGCCGGATCACACCTCGGCCGGCTCCTCCACGGGTTCGTCCGCCGGCAGGCTGTCCATGAAGGAGCTGACGGAGAAGACCGCGCGGCCGGGCCCGGGCGGGCCGTAGCCGGGCGGGGAGGAGAGCCCGAAGTCATCCATCGTCTGGCGGTAGGCCTGCAGCAGCCGGATGTGGTACTCCAGCGGCGCGCCCTGCGGGTTGGCCTTGCCGAGCGGGGTGGTGGGCTCGGGGCACCAGGTGGTGAAGCGGGGCGTGATGCCGTGCGACATGAAGAAGCGCAGCCCCTCGGTGGTGGAGGCGATCGCCTCGTCGACGGTGGTGAAGCCGGACGGCCCGGCCATCTCCACGCCCGCCACGAAGTTGGGGATCACATTGCGCGCGCCGAAGACCTCGGCGGAGTCCAGGATCCGCCGGTGCCACTCGTCACGGCCGACGTACCGCTCCTTGCCGGGGCAGTACAGCTCGAACAGCCGGCGGTCCCACACCTCGAAGTTGGGGTGGTAGATCTGCACACCGTAGTCCTTGAACCGCTGCACGTCCGCCTTGGGCAGCGCCTGGGCGACGACCTTGCCGATCCAGCGGCCCGGGAAGCGCTCCTCGATGGCCTTGGCGTAGTGGCCGTAGAAGTCGGCCTCGTCCCGCCCGGCAACCGTTTTCGTGATGGCTCCGCCGGTCAGCGTGTACGCGGTGGAGGCCTTCTGGGTGTCGTACCGGTCGATGATCTCGAGGGCCTCGAGGACCTCCTCGACGTCCTTGACTCCTGTATACGGTCGACCGGCGGCCTTGTGCTGGCGCCAGTTGTGGTTGATGTCGCAGTACTGGCACTCCTCCTTGGCGCCGAAGTACTGGCAGACCCGGAAGACGGTGAGGTAGATCAGGTAGCCCCACTGGATGGTCGGGGCCACCTCCATCACGGACTTTCCGTTGGAGAGGGTGTGCCGGTAGTACTCCGGCATGGGCGGCACGCCGACGTCGGCGATCCGCCGTCCGTCGAGGTAGAGCCCGAGCAGCCCCTCGTCGTCGGCGGCCACCCGGTACGGCGAGGCCGGGTTCACCCGTACGGAGACCACCGTACGCCGCAGGTCGTACGGGCCGCCGGTGAGGATGATCTCCTCCGGCGGGCGCCGCAGGGCCGCCTCGCCGAGCTCGGGCAGGGTGCCGTGGTCGAAGGAGAAGATGAAGTACGACTTCGGCTTGACCTCGCCGCTCTCGTTGTCGCTGAGGGCGGACGGGTCGAAGGCGACGCCCCCGCGGAGCAGGTCCTCCTTGAAGACGGCTTCCCGCGGTACGTGCGGAAACCGCTCCATCAGATCCTCGACCAGCGCGGTACGACTGCCCATCCGTCTGTCTCCTCCCGGTTCAGGCGTACATCCGACACCGTATGCCCCCGTCTGCGGCTCAGCCGTGCCGGGTCCCCGCACGGCGCCGGATGTGTTCCGGTACGGCAGCCCCGGGCGGCAGCGCCGGATCGGGCTGCGGGGTGCCCCAGACCGCGGACAGCGGCAGGACGCCGGCCCACAGGCCGAGGGCCGCGTCGGGTCCCTCGCCGTCGTCCGGGGCGCCGGTGCGGATCTTGACGGAGGCCTCCTGGAGGGAGAGCGCGAGGAGGGTGGTGGCGGCCAGCTCCTTGCGACTGGGGCGGCGGGCGTACGACCACTGGCCCGGCGCCGAGTGCTCGGTGAGCCGGCGCAGGCCGTCGAGCTTCTCCTCGGGGTCGGTGACCTTACGCGCCGTGCCGTGGATCATGGCGCTGCGGTAGTTGACGCCATGCTCGAAGACGGACCGGGCGAGCACGAGCCCGTCCACGTGGGTGACGGTCACGCACACGGGGGTGTCCGCGGCGAGGCTGCGGCTGGCCACGGACCCGTGCAGGTACAGCCACCGCTGGTCCCGCCCGTACACGGTGGGCAGGACGACCGGCCGCCCGTCGACCAGCACCCCGAGATGACAGACGAAGCCGGCGTCGAGGATCGCCTCCAGCTCAGCCCGTTCCAGACTGCCCTGCTCGCGCAGGCGGCGGTGGCGGGTGCGGTCGGTGACGGGCAGACGGGCGGGCAGCGGTTCCTCGGCCATGGAGCAGAAGGTATCGATATCGCATGCATCGGGCCAGCGGAATTTCGGATACGTCAATCAAGGGCAGGTGTGACAACGAAATCCGCATCACGTCTCCCTCCCGTGTCATGCCGGATGAGAGGGTCGGCGCAGACGCACTCTCCGGGAGGGACGCAACTGTGGCAGGGACGGCCGAGACCGCCGGGACGGTCACCAACTGGGCGCGCACCATCACCTACACCGCACGGGAGTTCCATCGTCCGCGCTCGCTGGACGCGCTCGCGGCGCTGGTGGCGGACAGTGCGCGGGTGCGGGTGCTGGGCAGCGGGCACTCCTTCAACCGGATCGCCGACCCGGGCCCGGACGGTGTGCTGCTGTCCACCGCCGGGCTGCCGCGGGTGATCGACGTCGACACGGCGGCGCGCACGGTCCGGGTGTCGGGCGGGGTCCGCTACGCCGAACTGGCCCGCACGGTCCACGCGCACGGTCTCGCCCTGCCCAACCTGGCCTCCCTGCCGCATATTTCGGTGGCCGGTTCGGTGGCGACGGGCACGCACGGCTCGGGCGTGGGCAACGGCCCGCTGGCGTCGGCGGTCCGGGAGGTGGAGATGGTCGTCGCGGATGGCATGCCCGCGACGATCGGCCGGGTCGACCCGCGGTTCGACGGTGCCGTGACCTCCCTCGGCGCACTCGGCGTCGTCACCGCGCTCACGCTCGACCTGGAGCCGGCGTACGAGGTGGAGCAGCGGGTCTACACCGAACTCCCGCTGGAAGGGCTGGACTTCGATGCCGTGATGGCTGCGGGGTACAGCGTGAGCCTGTTCACGGACTGGCGGAAGCCGGGCTTCAGACAGGTGTGGGTCAAGCGGCGCACGGACCGGCCGGCGGTGGACTTCCCGTGGGCCGCACCCGCCGCGGGCCCGCTGCACCCGGTGCCGGGCATGCCCGCACAGAACTGCACCGAACAGCTGGGCGTGCCCGGGCCGTGGCACGAGCGACTGCCGCACTTCCGGGCGGAGTTCACGCCGAGCAGCGGGGAGGAGATCCAGTCGGAGTATCTGCTGCCGCGGTCGACTGCCGTCGATGCACTGTATGCAATCGACGGTATCCGGTCGACGGTCGCCGGTGTTCTGCAGACCTGCGAGGTGCGTACGGTCGCCGCCGACACGCAGTGGCTGAGCCCGGCCCACGGACGGGATTCGGTCGCGCTGCACTTCACCTGGGTGCGGGACGAGGCGGCCGTGCTGCCGGTGCTGCGCCGGCTGGAGGAGGTGCTGGACCCGTTCGACCCGCGCCCGCACTGGGGGAAGGTCTTCGAAACCCCGTCGGCCGTACTCCGTGGACGGTATGCACGGCTCCACGACTTCCGGGCCCTGGTCCGCTCCGTGGATCCTTCCGGCACGTTCGCCAACGCCTTCGTATGGGACCTCCTCGGCCTCCTCGACGACTGACAGCCGCCTCGGACCTTTCTCCAGCGACTTTCCCCAGCCCCTTTCCTAACCCCTTGTCGAAAGCCGCTCGCAGCCCATAGCCTGGCGCCTGCGCCGGTGCCGATGCCGCCCCGGCCTGGACGGGAGGGGAGGGGCACCCGCGTGAAGCGCACATCACGTGACATCCGCACCGCGAACCGCTACGAGGTGTTGCGCCAGATCATCGCCGAGTCTCCCGCCTCCCGGCAGGAGCTGGCCGCCGCCACCGGTCTGAGCCTGGCCACGGTGGCCACGCTGGTCGGCGAACTGCTCGACCTCCGCATGATCACCGAGGTCGGGTTCGAGGACTCGGCCGGTGGCCGGCCCCGGGGCCTGGTGGCCGTCAACGCGTCGGGGGGCGCGTTGATCGGCGTCGACATCGCGGAGACGTACGTCCATGTCGAGCTGTTCGACCTGGCGCTGAACGTACTGGCCCGCGCCGACGAGGACATGCGGCCCGGCGAGAGCCGCCCGGAGCAGGTGGTCGGCCATGTGGCCGCAGCCGTCGGCTCCGTGGTGGCGCAGGCCGGCACCGAGGCGGCCCGGGTACTCGGGGTCGGGGTGAGCGTGCCGGGGCAGGTGGACCGGGAAACCGGCATCGCCGAGTACGCGCCCAACTGGGACTGGCACGACGTGCCGTTGCTCGATCTGCTCGCCGAACACATCGCATATCCGCTGCACTTGGACAATCCGCTGCGCGCGTGCGCGGTGGCCGAGCTGTGGTTCGGGGCCGCGCGGGGCCGCGGCGACGCGGTCGTGGTCAACCTGGGCACGGGGGTCGGCGCCGGTCTGGCCCTCGGCGGCGGGCTGCACCGGGGCGTGAGCAACAGCGCCGGCGAGTGGGGCCACACCACGCTCGTGCTGGACGGCCGGCTGTGCCACTGCGGCAACCACGGGTGTGTGGAGACGTACGTCGGTGCGCCCGGCATCATGCAGAACCTGCGTGAACTCAGCCCGCAGTCCACCCTGCTGCATCCCGAGGACCAGACGGCCACCATCGACGCGCTGGCCCGGGCGGTCGCCGCCGAGGACCCGGTGGCGCTCAAGGTGGTCCGGGACACCGCCCGTTATCTGGGCGCGGGCATATCCGACCTGATCAATCTGCTCAACCCCGAAGTGGTCGTGCTCAGCAGCTGGGTCGCCTCCCGGCTGGGCGAGCCGCTGCTCGGCGAGGTCCGCCAGGCCGTCGCCCGGCACGCGCTGCGCCGGCCGCTGGCCGTCACCGAGATCGTCCTCTCCCCGATCCCCACCGACCCGGTCTCCCTCGGCGCGGCCACGTTCGCGCTGGAGGGGGCGCTGCAGTCCGTCGGACAGAGGACCGGCACCCCCAAAGGCACCGCCAAAGTCACCACCAAGCGCACCACACCCGCAAGGAGCCGTACCGCACCGCCTTCATGACCGGAAGGGATGCACGTGTCTCACCCCGCAAGAGATCCCTGCCGCTGACAGCCCCCGCCGCACTGGCTGTCACCGCAGCCTCCTGACCTCCCCACCCGCGCGTGCCACCACCGCCCCGCCGCCGCCGAGGTCGCCCCCCACGCTGCCCAGACCATTGACGACATCGACGCGTCCGGCGCCTGGTGGGTCAACGACCTCCAGCAATTCAACCCGAAGGCCCAGGCCCGGGTCGTTCGACTCCTCTTCTCCGAGAGCGGATACGGCTGTCTGGGGGGCGGGGAGTTCGGGGCGGACCGGCACGCTGCGACCCCCGGCGACACAGCCCAGCGCTGGCCGCTGAACTCCCACGGGCAGATCGTGAACGAGGCGTCGGGCAGGTGTCTCGACGTCGACGGACAGGCGACCGCCGTCGGCAGCGAGGTGATCGTCTGCAGCTGCAACGGCGGGAGCAGCGAGGCCTGGGCCGGGCAGCAGGCCCCGTTCCCCACCGGCCGGGGACCCACCGGCCGGGGACCCGCCGGCCACACCCGTGGCCCAGCGGGCCCCCAACTCCCTGCCTCCCCGCCCTGTTCGTTCGTGACGTCGAACGTTTCACAACGCTTCGAACAGGCTTCGTCCAACCCCTTGCCGAAGCCTTAGTCGAAGGTTAGCGTCCCGCACCACACCCTGCATCCGACCCATCCGGCCCGGCCGCCGGGCAGGGAGCCGCAGCGGCATTTCATACAGACAAGGACGTCAGCATGCCGGCACTGAGCAACAGCAACTGGGACCGCCGTTCGATACCCCGGGCCGCCGCCGGCCGGGGCGGGAGCAGCGGGTCGGGCAAGCAGCTGACCCAGTTCTTCCACGCGTACGGCGAGGCCGGGGTCGAACAGGCCGTGAAGTGGGACGCGAAGGCGTGCGCGAAAGCCGACGTGTCCACGCAGTGGATCACCAGCAACGACTACGAGACGAAGCTCTTCGCCTCCCTGCTCACCCAGCAGGCGCCCGACGTCTTCGAGTGCCACCCGCAGATGCAGCTCGTCAAGAGCGGCCAGGTGGCGGACCTGACGGACCTCATCACCCCGGTCAAGGACGACTTCAACGCGGCCGACATCGCCTCGCACACGTTCGACGGGAAGATCTACGGCGTCCGGATGATCGACGACTCGCCGTCACCTTCGTGCCCAGCTTCGTCCTCGTGTCGTCGCTCGGCTGGGTGGACAGCTACCGGGGTCTGATCATGTCCGGCCTGTTCAGTGGTTTCACCTGCTTCCTGTTCCGGCAGTACTTCCTGGGGTTCCCCAGGGAGCTGGAGGAGGCGGCACAGGTGGACGGGCTCGGCTACTGGGGCGCCTACTGGCGGATCGTCGTACCGAACTCGCTCAACTTCTTCGCCGCGATGGCCACCATCACCTTCATCAACGGCTGCCCCTGGTGTTCGTGTTCCTCTTCCTCCAGCGCAGGCTGGTACAGGGAATCGCGCAGACCGGCATCAAGGGCTGAGCTAGGAGACCGATGTCTGTGAGCATCCGCACCGTCACCGATTACGTCGAGGACGTCTCACCGGGCTCAGGGGCGCTGCCACCCCGCGCCTGGTACGCGTCCTCGGACGCCACATCCCTTTCCCTGAACGGTAGTTGGCGGTTCCGGCTGTCGCCGACGGCCGGCGCCGAGGACGACTCCTTCGCCGAGGAGGGGTACGACGCCGGTGACTGGGCGGAGATCGCCGTCCCCGGCCACTGGGTCCTCCAGGGTCACGGCGCCCCGATCTACACCAACCACCTCTACCCGTTCCCGGTAGACCCGCCGCGCGTGCCGACCGAGAACCCCACCGGCGACCATCTGCGGGTCTTCGACCTGCCTGAGGACTGGCCGTCGGACGGGGGTGCGGTGCTGCGCTTCGACGGCGTGGAGTCCTGCGCCCGGGTATGGCTGAACGGCACGGACCTCGGCGAGTTCAAGGGATCCCGGCTGCCGCACGAGTTCACGGTCGGCCATCTACTGAAGACTGTAGACAATGTACTGGCGGTCCGGGTCCACCAGTGGTCGGCCGGCTCCTATCTGGAGGACCAGGACCAGTGGTGGCTGCCGGGAATCTTCCGTGACGTCACCCTGCTGCACCGACCGGCCGGCGCCGCAGTCGACTTCTTCGTGCACGCCTCCTACGACCACCGCGCCGGCACCGGCACCCTGCGCGTCGACTCCGACGTGGACGGCCGGGTAACCGTTTCCGAACTCGGCGTCGACATCGCGACCGGCGACAGCGTGACCGTGCCGGTCGAGCCGTGGTCGGCGGAGACACCGCGGCTGTACGCGGGCGAGCTGGCCACCGAGGGCGAGCGGATCCCGCTGCGCATCGGTTTCCGCACGGTGGAACTGTCGGACGGTCTGATCAAGGTCAACGGCAGACCGGTGCTGTTCAAGGGCGTCAACCGGCACGAGTGGCACCCGGAGAAGGGCCGCGCACTGGACCTCGCCACCATGCGCGAGGACGTCCTGCTGATGAAGCGGCACAACATCAACGCCGTCCGCACCTCCCACTACCCGCCGCACCCGGCCTTCCTGGATCTGTGCGACGAGTACGGGCTCTGGGTGATCGACGAGTGCGACCTCGAAACGCACGGCTTCACCGAGCAGGCCTGGCGGGACAACCCCGTCGACGACGACCGCTGGACCCCGGCCCTGCTGGACCGCGCGGCCCGCATGGTCGAACGGGACAAGAACCATCCCTCGGTCGTGATCTGGTCTCTCGGCAACGAGGCCGGCACCGGCCGCGGCCTGACCGCGATGGCCGAGTGGATCAAGGGCCGGGACGCCTCCCGGCTCGTGCACTACGAGGGCGACCTCACCTGCCGGGACACGGACGTGTACTCCCGGATGTACGCCGGCCACGCCGAGGTCGAGCGCATCGGACGCGGTCTGGACGGCGGCGCCCACAAGCGGCGCCGACTGCCCTTCCTCCTGTGCGAGTACGCCCACGCCATGGGCAACGGTCCCGGCGGACTCGCCGACTACCAAAGGCTGTTCGAGTCGTACGACCGGCTCCAGGGCGGGTTCGTCTGGGAGTGGATCGACCACGGCATCGCCCACCCGGAGCTGGGCTACGCCTACGGCGGCGACTTCGGCGAGGAACTGCACGACGGCAACTTCGTCTGCGACGGCCTGCTCTTCCCGGACCGGGAGCCCTCGCCCGGGCTGATCGAGTACAAGAAGGTGATCGAGCCGGTCGCCATCGACGGGGATGCCGCCGACGGCACCGTCCGCATCACCAACAAGTACGACTTCGCGGGCCTGTCGGCGCTGGTGTTCACCTGGGCTTACCAGGTGAACGGCGAGACGGTGGAGTCCGGCACCCTGTCGGTGCCGGCGCTGGCGCCCGGTGAGTCGGCCGAGGTGAAGCTGCCGGAGCCGCCGGTCGCCACGGCTGCCGGCGAGGCCCACTGGACGGTGCGGGCCCTGCTCGCCGCCGGTACCCAGTGGGCTGCGAAGGACCACGTCGTCGCCTGGGGCCAGTTCGCCGTGTCCGCACGCCAGATGCCGTCGGTCGCGGCAACCGCCGGACCGTCGATCGGCGACGGCCGGATCACCCTCGGCCCGGCCACCTTCGACGCCCGCACCGGTGCCCTGAAGACGGTCGGCGGGGTGGAGGTCACCGGGCTGCGCCTGGACGTGTGGCGGGCCACCACCGACAACGACGACGGCGCCGCCTGGCAGACCGACACCCGCTACGGCCTGTTCTGGCGCAAGCTCGGCCTGCACCGCATGCGGCACCGGCTGGACGCGGTGGAGCTGGGCGACGACGCGCTGACGGTTCGTACACGAGTGGCGCCGGCGGCCTGGGAGGTGGGCCTGTCGACCGTATACCGCTGGACGTCGGACGGAGATCGTCTACAGCTGACGGTATCCGTGACACCGGAGGGCGACTGGACCGTACCGCTGCCCCGGCTCGGCGTCCGCTTCGGATTGTCTGCAGCCGACCGTGTGCAGTGGTACGGCGGCGGCCCGGGTGAGGCGTATCCCGACAGCAGTATGGCGTCTGCAGTCGGCCGTTGGCGGTCGACTGTAGACGATCTACAGACGCCGTATGTCCGTCCGCAGGAGAACGGCGCCCGCGCCGACGTCCGCTGGGCGGAGCTCGGCGGCCTGCGCATCGAGGGCGCCCCGGAGTTCTTCCTCACCGCCCGCCGCTGGACCACCGAACAGCTGGACGCGGCCGCGCACCGTACCGATCTCACCCCCGGTGACAGTGTGTGGGTCAACCTCGACCACGGCCAGCACGGCCTCGGCTCCCAGTCCTGCGGTCCCGGCCCGCTCCCCCGGTATCACCTCAGGGCCGAGCCCGCGGAGTTCTCCTTCGTGTTCTCCACCACCCCTGTCCCGGAGACCAGTTGACCGCCACGGTCCTGAGTCCCACCGCGGCCGGCCGGCTCTTCACGCGGCCGGCCGCGGTCGCGTCCTGCGTGGGTTTCGTCCTCATCGGCATGCTCCAGGCGCTGTACGGTCCGGCGGTCCCGGGCCTGGGCGCCGCGTCCGGCCCGTCCCCGTCCAGCGCGGGGCTGGGCCTGAGCCTGCACTTCACCGGCAGGGTCGCGGGTGTGCTCGCCTTCAACGCCGTGCACACCCGGATCACCAACAGGGTCCTGCCGGCGGCGGGTTACGGGCTGATGGCAGGGGGCGCGGCCGGGTTCGCGCCGGCGCCCGGCTGGCCGCTCGCGCGGCGTGTACCTCGCTCGTGGGCACCAGGGGCGTAGGCACGCGGCCTGCCGACACGGACGGGCACCCGGCCCCGCCCCCGGCGCTCGGTCTGCCGCGGATCCTGCTCGGGTTCCTCGACCTGTACGTCCTCAACGTGGCCGTGGAGGCGGGGTCGGCGGCTGGGAGCCGACGCATCTGGAGACCGTCGGCTACGGCACGGCGGTGGCGGCGTCGGCGACGTCCGTGTACTGGCTGATGATGACGGCGGGCCGTTTCCTCGTGCTGACGTACAACATGGCCGGTCTGCCGGAAGGGCTCACGCCGATCGGCTGAGTTCTGTACGGGCGGGACCTCCCGAACCTATGTGCCCTAGGATTACTCCTAGGTCCCCAAGGAGGAGGTGTCGGATGGCTCGGGCAGGTCTCACCGTCGACCGCGTCGTCGCGGCCGCCGCCGAACTCGCCGACGAGGCGGGCTTCGCGAACGTCACCCTGTCCGCGCTGGCCCGCCGCTTCGGTGTGAAGGACGCGAGCCTGTACTCGCATGTCCGGGGCCTGGGGGACCTGCGCACCCGGCTCGCGCTGTACGCCGGCGGCGAGCTGATCGACCGGATCGCGCCGGCCGTGGCGGGCCGCGCGGGCAAGGAGGCGCTGGCCGCCTTCGCCGGCGCCTACCGGGCCTACGCCCTGGAGCACCCCGGCCGGTACGCGGCCACCCAGATCCGCATCGACCAGTCCCTGGTCGCCGACTCCCCCGCGATGCGCCGCACCGCCGAGATCACCTACGGCATGCTGCGCGCCTACGGCCTGGACGAGCCCGACCTGACCGACGCCGTACGCCTGCTGCGCAGCACCTTCCACGGCTACTGCGCCCTGGAGTCCGCCGGCGGCTTCGGTGCCGGCCGGGACGTACAGGCGTCCTGGGACAAGGCGGTCGAAGCCCTGCACCTCGCACTGGAGCACTGGCCGCGCGAGACCCGGACAGGAGAACGCCGTTCATGACCGAGGAACTTCACTACGACGTGACGGGCAGCGGTCCCGTGCTGCTCGTCGTGCCGGGCGGGGCCGGGCACCCGATGAGGCTCGGGCCGCTGACCGAACGGCTGGCCGCACGCTTCACCGTGGTCACGTACGACCCGCTCGGCCTCGCGCATGGGCGGCTGGGCCGGCCGGTGGCCGAGCAGCGGGTGACGGACTGGAGCGAGGGTGCGCACCGGGTGCTGGAGGCGGTGCTCCCGGCGGGCGAATCCGCGTACGTGTTCGGGATGAGCTCCGGCGGTATCGCCGCCCTGGACCTGCTCGCCCGGCACCCCGGGCGGCTCGCGCACGTGGTCGCGCACGAACCGCCCGTCGTGGAGGTCCTCGCGGACGCGGCCCGGCAGCGGGCGAGGTTCGCGGAGGTGGCCGGCGCGTTTCGGGCCGCCGGGTTGCGGGCGGCCGGGGCCGGGCTGGCCGCCGTGCTCGACGGCACACCCGCGCCCGCCGCCGAGCACACCGATGCGCAACCGCCCGCACCTGGCGAGGAGTTGACCACGCCCATGGGCGTCTTCCTCACCCGCGTCCTGCTCCCGTTCACCGCGTATGTGCCGGACACGGCCGCCCTGCGGTCCGTCTCCGCGCGTCTCACCCTGGTCGCGGGCAGCGGCTCCCGTGGTCGGCTGCTGCACCGTACGGCCGGGGTGGCGGCCGAGTCGGCCGGCGCCGGTTTCACCGAGTACCCCGGCGGCCACCTCGGCGTCCTGGAGCATCCGGAGGAGTTCGCGCGGTGCCTCGTGGACACCCTGCCCGCCGCGTCGCAGTCGACGGCACGCAGATCGCCGGCGTGAAGGACGGAGCGCCCGTTCCGTGGCCCTGCGAGGATCCCGGGCGTATGGACGAACGGCGTGCGGACGTCGGCATCGAGCCCTTCGACGAGTACGTTGCCAAGTTCCCAACGCCCTGACCCCAGCCTGTGATCTCCTGGAGAAGTGGAGCCGCCTCCGGCTTCCGGTCGCGGGCAGGTGCCGGGCCCCGACAGCGACAAGTGGACGGAGACGGCCACGGCGACCGGCCGCGACACCGGCGGCAGCGGACCTGGACCACCAGGCTGACCGGCACCTCCTCCCTGGCACCGCTCCCCTTGCTGGACGGGCGACTCACCTGGAACGGCACGGCGTACGGCGCCTGCTTCGTGGTGCACGGCGCGGGCGGCTTGCCGGCGGGCACTACGGCGACAAGCTGTCGTACGTCACGCCGGCCTACGCCACCCCTCTCACCGGGGCGTCACCGACCACGACGAGCCTCAGGATCGCCCGTCGGAAGCCGTGAGACCTGCCCGTCGGAAGCGGTGAGAACGAAGACACCGCGTGCGCCGGACGCCCAGCGGACGCGCACTTCGTGATCCGCCTCGTGTTCCTCCGCCACCTTCACGGACACCAGGTCCGTGAGGGGCCGGGGGTCCGGCTCGCCGGTGAGCCGGGCGAGCGCCACGAACAGCGTGGCCCCGCCCGTCCCGGTCCTCCCTGTCAGCCCCTGCGGCTCCGCCGACAGCCCTGACACGGGCAGAAGGTCGGCCCGGAGTCCGTCCGGCGCGGACCATCCGGTGACCCGCACGGGTGTGCCGGGCTCGGCGCCGGCCACGAGGTGGGCGCGCACCTCCACCGCTCCCTCGGCGAGCACGAGGCTGGTGACGGTGATCCCGTCGCGCACGGTGTGCCGGGAGGCGATCCACCCCTCGCCGGTGCCGAGCGGCTCGATCCGGGTGCGGCTCGGTTCACCGCCGACGATCACGCTGTTGTCGTACGACGGCGCGGGCACGGTCGCGGTCGAGTAGGCGAGCCGGGTGTAGTAGGGGTCGTAGCGGACGTCCTCGCTGCCGTGGTTGTGCAGCCGGACCAGTCCGTCCGAACGGGTGGACTGCAGGAGCCAGTTGGGGACGGCGAGGGGGCGCACCTCGTCCGTGCGGTCCGCCGGGGCGGGTTCCTCGGGTGCCGTCCACACCTCGTGCTCGGGGGGCAGGAGCAGTCCGAGAAAGCCTTTGCTGGCCCAGTAGGGGGAGGCCGGACCCGAATAGCTCTGCACGAGCGAGGTGTCGGGGCCGAGCCAGCCCAGCGGGAGCAGACCACGCTCGTCGACCGCGCCGCCGTCGAGGAAGTACCGCAGGGTGCCGGAGGCCAGGCGCCGCGTCTCGCCGGGTGCCAGGGGGGTCTGGCCGGTCAGGGCGCCGAGCCAGAGCGGGGCCGTCGTCGCGAAGCGGTAGGTGAGGGAGCGGCCCTGGTGCAGAGGGGCGCCGTCGCCGCCGAAGAGGCGGGCGTAGTCGGCGAGGTGGCGCGACAACCGTCGACCGTATACAGAAAGCAGTTCACTGTCGTCCGCCAACCATGCGTGGAAGACCGTATACAGGTGCATGGCCCAGCCGTTGTAGTAGTCGAACTTCCGGCCGTCGCCGTCGGTGTACCAGCCGTCGCCGAGGTACCAGCCCTCGATCCGCTCCAGGCCCCGGTCGATCGCCTTGCGGGCCGCCTCCGGCCGGTGGCCGATCTCCTGCAGGAAGCCGCCGACGGTGACCGGGAACAGCTCCCAGTTGCACGGCCAGGGTTCGGCGGTGAGCGCGTCCGCCAGCCAGTCGGCGGTGCGCTGCCGCACGGCGTCGTCCAGGCGGTCCCACAGCAGCGGCCGGGTCAGCCGCAGGGCGAGGGCGACGGACGCGGCCTCGACGAGTGGCTGGCTGCGGTCCTCGATGCGCGGCCAGACCCCGCCGGGACCGGCCGCGAGTCCGTCGGCGTAGCGGCCGAGCGCGGTCTCGTCGCGGCGGAAGGCGGCCAGCAGCAGCGTACGGGCGTATCCCTCCAGGCCGTCGGAGAGGTGGCCCGCGTGGCTGACATGGTCGCCGGGGAGGTGGTAGAGGGCGCGGTCGGGGGTGGCGTAGGGCTCGACGGCGGCCAGCAGGGCGTCGGCGGCGGCCTCCCAGTGGGCGCGGGTGTATCCGGTGTACGGGCTGGACGCGCGGTCGTCGGCGGGCAGTTCGATCACGGCGGTGGCTTTCCTTCCTGGCGGGTCGGGCCTGTCGTCAAAGTCCCGTCGTCCGCCGGTGGGGCGGGCCTCGCGGCGTCAGGTGCGTGCTCCGGGGATCCTGCCGGCCGAAGGCCGGGGGAGCGTGCATGGCGTCGCGGGGCAGGCGGGAGTTTCACGACAGGGCCTGAGGCGCCCGGTTCCGGTCGGGGCGCCCCAGGGCTTCATCCCACCCGCACGGCGCCCTCGGGCACCAGATGCAGGGCGAGGAGTTCGTCGCGGACCAGAGCCGCGTAGACGGTGGCGCCGTGCACGGAGTGCGCGTGTTGACAGAGCAGTTCGCCGGAGACGGTGCGCCCGCCGCCGTGGTCGAGCTGCTCCTCGCCTGCGCGGCCGGCATCGCCGGGTGAGCCAGTCGTGCGTGACCGTCGGGGCACGCACGGCCCCCGCCGCACCGTGTCGGGGCAGCCGGGCAGCCGGGGGGCCGGGGGGCCGGGACGAAGAGGTCGGAGACCGAGTCGGGAACGCAGTTTCCGAGGTCTTCACCGGGGGCGCCGCCGTCACTGGCGAAGCGCCAGTCGGACAGGAGCGCGTCCGGGCCGCTCCCGACGACGTTCGCCGGCCACAGGTCCAGGCGGCAGAAAGCGCACGGAAGGGCTTCCAGTACATCGGGGAACGACTCCCGGTCGTGCCGCAGCCGGACCACCTCCTCGCGAGGACCGGCCGGGAAGTGGTCGCGGACGAGGGGCTGCCGCCAGGTCGCGTCGTCGTCGAGCAGCTCCGCGCCGAGCGTCTGCCCGCCGGTGCAGCCGTGCAGGAAGTGCCGCGAGAGCCACGGCCGGTCGGCGACGCGCGATGCGCGCTGGGCGGCGCCGAGGCGGCGGGCCGGCTCCACGTGCCGGTCCGGCGGCCAGGCGGTGGCCGGCTCGCCCGGCGCGTCCTTCAGCCACAACGCCACGTCGCCGTCGGCTCGTTCGGCCGCGGCCGGCAGCCGGGGTTCGCGCAGGCCGGACGCCCACCACACCCCGGCGAGCCCGGACGCGTACACCTCGGCCTCGCGGTGCCAGTAGTTCCAGTGACGCGGATCCCCCGACGCCGCCCAGCCGCCGTGCTGGGCACGCGGCGTCCGTCGCCTCCGGCCGCGTCAGCACCTTCAGGGCGGCGGAGCGGTGCCCAGTCCGGACCCGCCAGACGCCGGGCATGACACCGTTGCGGGAGTTGCGGGGGTTTGCGAGCGAGCGAGGTACAGACCGGAGCCTCGGCTGACGGGGCCGAGAACGGCGCGGAGTTCGCCGTGGAGCGGGCCGGGGAGTCGGGTGGTCATCCCCTCAGGCCAGCCGGATCCCTGCCGCCCGCCCAATCCAGCTGTACCGCTGGAGTATTGGGAGTTTCCCCACAGCCACGACCCGACTAGTTCATGTAGGAATCTACAAAGACCCGGTCTCGACCTGCGGGAGCTTTCATGTCTTCCGCTCCTGGCTGACCTCGCTCGGTTGGCTGTGTACTCCTCACAGAAGTTGCAACGGGCACGGCGAGTTGCGACGAAGCGAGGGATGAGTGCCGTGGGCTTCCTGCCCCGCTCGACCATCCTGGCATCTTGCCGAACTGGGGGGAAGCCTTGACGGAAACGTTGTCCGGCCGGCATGTCGAGATCGCCTGGCCCGATCTCGGAGTCACCGTTACCGTCGTTCACCGGCTGCCTGTTCCCGGCTGTCCTGGACACGCCGCCGATGACGGTGGACGTGATCGAAAGGGCCGGCCCCAACGCGCCTTACGGCGTGCGCGGCGTCGGCGAACCGCCCATCCTCTCAGCCACCCCGGCGATCGCGAACGAGTTCCGCGACGCGACGGGGCTGAACCTCACCCACACCCCGGCCACGCCGGGGCAGCTGGGCGGCGTCCAGCCGCGACGGCCGCCCGCCCGGGCCGGCCCGCATCCACCCTCTTCACCCGCTCCGCCCTATCCACCCTCTCCACCCTCTCCACCCTCTCCACTCTCTCCACCCTCTCCACTCTCTCCACGAAGGAGTCATCATGACCACGCACACCCAGGAAACCAGCGTCCGCGAGTTCGAGCGCGCCTGGATGCACGAGGCGATCACGTTGGCCACCGACAGCGTGACGAACGGCGGCGGTCCGTTCGGCGCACTGGTCGCCAAGGACGGCGAGGTCGTCGCGACCGGGCACAACCAGGTGACCTCGACCCTGGACCCGGTGGCGCACGCCGAGGTGAGCGCGATGCGCGCCGCCTGCAAGAAGCTGAACACGTTCTCGCTGGAGGGGTGTGTCCTGATCACGTCCTGTGAGCCGTGCCCGATGTGTCTGGCCGCCGCACTGTGGGCGCGCGTCGACCGGCTCGTCTACTCCGCCGACCGGCACGACGCCGCCGTTGCCGGCTTCGACGACCGCACCTTCTACGATCTGTTCGAGAAGAGGCCCCAGTCGATGTGGCCGATGTCGGTCGAGCACCTGGACCTGCCGAACCGCACGGCGCCGTTCGACGCCTGGCTGGCCAAGGCCGACCGCATCGCCTACTGACGTCACTGACGAGGTGTCTCGTGACGGCCACGCAGAAGCGCACGATGCACCACCACTCGACGATCGTCGACGCCGATCCGGACACCCTCTGGGCCGAGGTCCGCGACCCCATGAAGCTGGGGAAGATCGTGTCCGGACCTGCGGTAAAGGACGCGGGATGGGCCGAGGGCGGCGCGCTGGAACGGTGCCGGCACGGTACGACTTCACGCTGGTGTTCAACGGAGGCCTGGTCCAGCGGGGGGCTGACCTTCGCGGAGGTGCGCGAGGCCTACGCGGATGACCTGTCGGCGTGGCTGAAGTCCCCGGCGACGGCACCCCCGGGCGGCGGCGAGTCGCTCGACGCGGCGGCCCGTCGGGGCGCGGTGGCACGTCGGGTCGCGTCGCTGTCGGCGGCGGCGTACCACGCGGACGGGGAGGCGTCGGTGCAGCTGCTCAACGGCACGGGCCACCTTCGGCAGGGGGCGCCGGATCGCTCCGGTCCCCAGCGGCCCTCACCCCCTGGTGCATCGCGGAACAAGTCCTTAGCGTCATGACATGATCAGCGACACCTCCCCCGGCCTCGCCGACGCGCTCGCCGCCGGGACGGTCGTGCTCGACGGCGGCATGTCCAACCAGCTGGAGTCCGCCGGGCATGACCTGAGCGACGAACTGTGGTCGGCGCGGCTGCTCGCCGAGCGGCCCGAAGCGGTCACGGAGGCCCATCTCGCGTACTTCCGCGCGGGCGCCGACGTGGCCATCACCGCCGGCTACCAGGCCACCTTCGAGGGCTTCGCACGGCGCGGTATCGGTCATGACGACGCCGTGCGCCTGCTCACGCTGAGCGTGGACCTCGCGCGGGACGCCGCCCGCCAGGCCAGGGACGAGGGCGTCGAACGGCCGCTGTGGGTCGCGGCCTCGGTCGGCCCGTACGGCGCGATGCTCGCGGACGGGTCCGAGTACCGGGGCCGGTACGGGCTGAGCGTCGCCGAGCTGGAGCGGTTCCACCGGCCGCGCATGGAGGTGCTGGCCGCCGCCGCACCGGACGTCCTCGCGCTGGAGACCGTGCCGGACACCGACGAGGGTGCCGCGCTGATGGGAGCGGTGCGCGGACTCGGCGTGCCGGCCTGGCTTTCGTACACCGTCGACGGTCGGCGGACGCGTGCCGGGCAGCCCCTGGAGGAGGCGTTCAGCCTCGCCGCCGACGTGGACGAGGTGATCGCGGTCGGAGTGAACTGCTGCGCGCCGAACGACGTGGAACCCGCGGTGGAGATCGCGGCGCGGGTCACCGGCAAGCCGGTCGTGGTCTATCCGAACAGCGGGGAGACCTGGGACGCCGAGGCGCGCGCCTGGACGGGGCGTACGCGGTTCGGCGCCGGGCAGGTCGGGGCATGGCGGGACGCCGGCGCACGGCTCATCGGGGGGTGCTGCCGGGTGGGGCCGGAGGCGATCGCTTCGATCGCGCGGGCGCTGGGCAGGACCTGAGCCGCTCGTCCGGCAGTGGCCCGCAGGTCCCCCCCCGACTGTCAGTGGCGTCTGCCTCCGACCGACCGTCGTAACCGCCGTACCGCTGCCGCCAGTTCCGCTCCGGGGGCTCTGATGTCGGTGGCGGGGTCGGGGGTCGGGGCCGTGGAGGAGGTCTGCCAGAGGGTGTATTCCGCATCTCGTGGACCGTATGCGATATGCGGTTCACCGTCGCCGAAGATCCGCACCGGATGGGATGCGTCCCAGGCCTGCCAGCCGGGGTTCCCGGTCGTCGCGAATCGGACCCAGGCCCCGTGCATCGCGTCGCACAGTTCGTGTGGGGCGCCCTCGCCGGCCAGTTTCTTCGATTCGGGTATGTCACCGCTGTCGAAGACGAATCCCAGTTCCAGGGCGTGGCAGGCGCCGAGGCCGGGAAGCCGGGAGGGCCAGGCGAACTCGTAGAGGTAGGAGGTGCCGGGGCGGGCGTCGGCGAGGCGGTGCAGCGGGACGCGCAGCAGGTGGTCGGTGACCATCTGGCCGACGATCTCGGCGGTGCCGGCGTCGGGGTGCAGGGTGCGGTAGGCGCGCGGTATTTCGTGGCCGGCGTGGCAGCGGGCCATGGCCCCGGCGAGGGCGACGGGGCCGAGCCGGTCGACGCGTTCGAGCAGCCCGCCGGGTACGAACCAGAGCCGGTACTCGTCGCGGGTCCAGCCAAGGAGCAGTTGGACGCCCGGGGCGGCGTCACCGTCGATCAGGGCCTTGAGCGGGTCGCGGGGCACGAGGTCGCCGTCCACGACGATGCCGAACTGGGGTCCGCCCAGGACGGGGCTGCTGAGCCGGCCGGCCTCGGCCTGGGTGCGCAGCAGCAGGTCGCGGTCGACGGCGGCGAAGGCCGCCGCGGTGGCGGGGATCTTCAGCCGGGTGGCCATGCGGCGCACCATGCGCCGTACCTTGTCGCGTTCGGAGACCTCGGGCGGGCCGCTCTGCAGCACCGCCCGGCGGATCAGGCCGCGGGTGTGGGGGGCGGCGAGCAGGACGCCGGCGCTGATGGCGCCGGCCGACTGGCCGGACAGGGTGATCTGGTCCGGGTCGCCGCCGAAGGCCGCGATGGCGTCGTGCACCCAGCGCAGGGCGGTGAGCTGGTCGCGCAGGCCGGGGTTGGTGGGTGCGTCAGGGAACAGTCCATAGCCCTCGATGCCGAGGCGGTAGTTGACGGAGACGCAGACGACGCCGTCCCGGGCGAAGGTGGCGCCGTCGTAGACGGGTACGGCCGAGGATCCTCTGGTCAGGGCGCCGCCGTGCAGCCAGACGAGGACCGGGAGGCGGGCTCCGTGGCTGGGGTCCGGGGTCCATACGTTGAGGTTGAGGCAGTCGTCGCCGGGGATCTCCGGGTCGGAGAGGTACTGCGCGAACGCCTCGGAGTACGGCGGTTTCGGGGCGGTCGGCCCGAAGGTCCCGGCGTCGCGCACGCCGTCCCAGGGCTCGGGCGGCTCGGGCGGGCGGAACCGGCGGGGCCCGAAGGGCGGGGCGGCGTACGGGATGCCCCGGAACACGGCGACGCCCTGCTCGTACCGGCCGCGTACGGCCCCGTACGGCGTCCGGACCACGGGGCCCTCCCGGTCTGTTCCGGCCGCGGGGTTCGCCTGGTCCGCCGTCATCGCCCACCAGCCCTTCGCCGCGCACTCGTGCACTCGTGCACCGGCGCACTCGTGCACTGTGCAACAACAGAGCACCACAAGAGCGTCCGGTATTCCGGCGCTCGGGCAGGCGGGAGGGCCGTTCGGGTTACGGCGGGGCGGTGGGTGCGGGGTCGGTCACTTGGCGTACATGAGGGTGCCTAAGCCGAGCTGGTCGTGGCCGCCGCTGGTGGAGCCGTAATCCCCGCCGCCGCCCTTTGGGGGTATTTGGTGGTAATCGAGTGGTGCTTCGCGGAGGTGTGCGTGTCGTCGAGGTGCCGATTACGGCGCCGGGCCGCGCCGCGACGGTCCCGGCCGTCCCGCCGGAGCGGGAATCACCCCCCGCCCCGCCGGGTCCGGCTCCGCTCCCGCCGATTGACCGGCCATTCCCGGCAGACCTACGGTAGAAGGCGCTTTCTGGAAACGTTACTGCCGCCGTTTCGTCAGGAGAGTCATGCCCAGCCCCCAGCCGCCACGGGCCGTGTTCGCGATGGATCCGGTGCACCTCCCGTTGCTCTTCCCCCCGCCGCTCATGGCCCGGCTGAGGCGGACGGCCGACCTCGACCCGGCGCTCGCCGTACGGGACTTCGGTGATCCGGCGGTGGCCGACGCCCTGGCCGCGGCCGAGGTCCTGATCACCGGCTGGGGCTGCCCGCACCTGGACGCCGGTGTCCTCGCCGCCGCCCCGGGGCTGCGTGCCGTCCTGCATGCCGCGGGCTCGGTCCGTTCCCTGGTCGGCGAGGCCCTGTGGAAACAGGGTGTCACCGTGTCCAGCGCGGTCACCGGCAACGCCCTTCCGGTGGCGGAGTACACGCTCGCGATGATCCTGCTCCTCGGCAAGGACGCCTTCGGGCACCGTGAGCGCTACCGCCGCACCCACGCCGTGCCGACCCCCGCCGAGACCGCGGCCACCGGCAACCTCGGCCGCCGCGTCGGGGTCGTCGGGGCCTCGCGTGTGGGCCGCCGGCTCATGGAGCTGCTACGGCCGTTCGACCTCACGGTCCTGTTGCACGACCCCTATGTGAGCCCGGCCGAGGCCGCCGCCCTGGGCGCGCGACCGCTGCCGCTGGAGGAGTTGCTGCGGCACAGCGACATCGTCAGCCTGCACGCCCCCGATATGCCCGAGACCCACCACATGCTCGACCGGGCCCGGCTCGCGCTCATCCCGGACGGGGGCGTGCTGATCAACACGGCGCGCGGTGCGCTGGTCGACCAGGACGCGCTGACGGAGGAGCTGGTCTCGGGGCGCCTGCGCGCGGTCCTCGACGTCACCGACCCCGAGCCGCTGCCCGCCGGCTCCCCGCTGTACGAGCTTCCCAACGTCTTCCTCACCCCGCACATCGCGGGCTCTCTCGGCAACGAGCTGGAGCGGCTGGGCGCGATCGTCGTCGAGGAGCTGGAGCGGCTGGCCGAGGACGTGCCGCTGCGGCACGAGGTGCGGCACGCGGATCTGGCCCGGGTCGCCTGATGTGCGCGCCGGGACCGTTGTCCACAGGCCCGTCGGCCTGGAGTGACGATGGGATACGGTCTGCGCACCGGTGCCGGTGGGGCCCGGACCGGTGCGATCGCGCGACGACGTCGAAGGAGCCGCAACGGCGAGTCACCGCAAGGTGCCCAGTGACGCCGGCCGGGCGACCACCCGTAACGTCGCGGAGCGCGCTGGTGTGTCCGTGGCGAGCGTCTCGCGGGTGCTGTCGGGCAACTACCCGGTGTCGGACGCGCTGCGCGGGCGGGTGATGGAGGTCGTCCGGGACCTGGACTACGTGACCAACGCGCACGCCCGCTCCCTGGCCGGTGGCGGCACGCCGACGGTGGCGATCCTCATCAACAGCATCACCGGCGCCGCGTTCGCCCATGTGGCCAAGGTCTACGACAACGAGGGCGGCGCCTACGGCAGCACGAGGACGCGTCGTGGCCCGCCGGACTCAGCACGGCGCAGGGCAGGTTGAGAGGCGCGCAGCGGGCCTTCGAGGCGTACGGCGTGCCGTTCGGGCAACGGCCGGGCGCCTCCTCCACGGGGTGCCCGGCCGCCGTCGTCGACGGCCGTGCGTCAGCGATCGGTTGTCGTGCGGTGACCGGTTGCCGTCCGACGATCGGTTGTCGTCCGGTGACCGGTCGTCGTCCGGTGACCGGTCGTCGTCCGGTGACCGGTCGTCGTCCGGTGACCGGTCGTCGTCCGGTGACCGGTCGTCGTCCGGTGACCGGTTGTCTCCCGGCCGCTCAGTCCCAGACCTCCCGGTGCTGGTGGCCGCCTCCGGCGAGGGCCTCGATCGCGTCCACGGCGCTGCCGTCGTGGTCACTGCCGGCGGTGCCCTTGCCGGTCTGGACGTTGGCCGTGCGGTCGACCTCCAGCCAGGAGTCGGCGTGGGAGTTGTCGACCACGGTGATCAGGCTGCCGGACGCGACCGCCGGTGCCGCACCGGCCGCGAGCACCGCGACGGCGACCGCCGCCGCCATCCCGAGCCGGGGTACGGCGCCGGTCATGCGCCCACGCCCTCGGGGGTGAGCCGCTCGCGGGCGATGTTGCGCTCGAGCAGGCTGGTGGATGCCTTCACACCGATCCCGCTCGCCGGGTCCACCTCCGGCAGCCGGCCGTCGGCCGCCTTCAGTCCGGTGAGCGCGGAGTCCATCGCCTGGTGTGCGGCGAACAGGCACGGGGTGCTGTAGATCGCGACATCGACGCCGAGGTCGGACAGTTCGCCGAGGGAGAGGCGGGGCGACTTGCCGCCGGCGATCTGGTTGAACAGCAGCGGCTTGGTTCCGACGACCTCGCGGATGCGCTTGATCCACTCGACGCTGCGCACCCCGTCCACCAGGACCACGTCGGCGTCGGTGGCGGCCAGGCGCTCGGCGCGGTGCAGGATGTCGTGCTCGTCTGTGGCGTCCGTACGGGCGACGACGACCAGGTCGCTCCGGGTTTCGAGGACCTTGTGCAGCTTCTCCAGGTACTCCTCCAGGGGCAGCACCTGTTTGCCGTCGGCGTGGCCGCAGCGGCGGGGCCGTTTCTGGTCCTCCAGGATCACTCCGGAGGCGCCGATGCGCTCCAGCCCCTCGACGACGTGACAGGCGACCTCGGGGTCGACGTACCCGTCGTCGATGTCGACCAGCAGGTGATGGTGCGGGAACGCGCCCCGCAGCCGCTGGACGAAGGCCACCATGTCGGGCCAGGCGATGAAACCGATGTCCGGCAGCCCGTAGTACGAGGCCGCGAACCCGAAGCCCGAGACGAACATCCCGTCGTAGTGCTTGGCCGCGATCGACGCCGAGTACATGTCGTACACGCCGATCAGCGGTGTGGTCCCGGGCCCGGCGATGCGCTCGCGCAGCTTCTTACCGTAAGTCAAGGTCCGGCTCCTCCTGTGGGTGGGTGACGCGGGGCCGGATGGACCACCGCGCCTCGAAGCCCTTTGCCAAGACAAGAGCATCTCTAGATACTCACATGACCATCCACATAAGCGAGCTTTACTCACTCCAATGGCGGAACCGGTTCACCGCAGAAACGTCACGGAGGAAGCCGTACGGATCAGCTGCCGCTCGTTCCAACTCCCTTGTAGCACAGATGCGGTGGCCGTAGCCTCGCCCGGCATGAGCGCCGTTCCCCCGCTCCTGGACCATCTCGTGCTCGCCACGCCCGACGTGGCGGCGACGGTCGCCGACTTCGCGCGGCGGACCGGGGTGACGCCCGTGCCCGGCGGTGTGCATCCTGGCCTCGGCACGCGCAACCATCTGGTGGGCCTGGGCGGCCGGAGCTATCTGGAGATCCTCGGCCCCGACCCTGGGCAGCCCGAGCCCGCCGGGCCGCGGCCCTTCGGTGTCGACCGGCTGGCCGGGCCGCGCACCCTTACCTGGGCGATCAGCCCGCCCGACCTGGACACGGCGATCACGGCGGCCCGCGTGCGGGGTCACGATCCCGGTCCGGTGCGCCCGATGAGCCGCCGTACGCCGGACGGCACCGTGCTGCGGTGGCGGCTGACCGACGGCGGCCACGCGCATCCCTCCGGTCTGGTCCCGTTCCTGATCGACTGGGGCGACTCCCGGCACCCGGCGGCCACGGGGCTGCCGGTCACCCCGCTGCTGGGGGTGTCCGCCACGGCGCCGGACCCGCAGGAGGTGCGCGGCGCGCTGGCGGCCCTCGGCACCGGGCTGGCGCTCGCCGCGGGACCGGCCACGCTCTCCTTCACCGTGGACACCCCCAACGGACCCGTCACCTTCGACTGAGCCGGTCACCTTCCGCTGAGCCGGTCAACTCTGGCTGAGCCGGTCAACTTTGGCTGAGCCGGTCAACTTTGGCTGAAGACCGGGGGGCGGAGGCGCTTCGGAGGTCTGGGCGCCGGTGTGCCACTCCCCCCGCCCCCGCGCCGACCAGCGGGGTACGCCTGACCGGAACGGCCGCGGGGCAACGCCTTTTCCCGGGCCTGCGGTTCTCCCGGGCTCGCGCTTTCCCGGAAGCCCGCGGTGTCCGATTCCTTCAAGACCGGACGGTCCGGGCCTGCCTACGGTGGCCGCATGACTGCACAATTCGCCCTGATCGGCGTGGTGACTTCCGACATGGCAGCCTCGCTCGCCTTCTACCGTCGCCTCGGCCTCGTCTTCCCCGAGGGATCCGAGGAGCAGCCGCACGTCGATGCGGAACTGCCCGGGGGACTGATCTTCGCCCTGGACACCGAGGAGACCGTCCGTTCCTTCTCCCCCGGCTGGCGTCCGCCCGAGGGCGGCGGCCGCATGGGGCTCGCCTTCCGGTGCGGCTCGCCCGCCGAGGTCGACGCCCTGTACGAGGACCTGGTGGCCGCCGGGTACCACGGGGAGCTGAAGCCGTGGGACGCATTCTGGGGACAGCGGTACGCCACCGTGCACGACCCCGACGGCAACGGCGTCGACCTGTTCGCTCCGCTACCCGCCGCCGAGTAGCTTCCCGAGCGGTATACCCGTCAACTCCCGGACCTCACGGGCGAGGTGGGGCTGGTCCGCGTACCCCGCGCGGACGGCCGTCTCGGCGTACGGCGTCCCGGAGCGGGCCAGCGCCAGCGCCCGCTGCAGACGCAGGATGCGGGCCAGGGTCTTGGGGCCGTAGCCGAACGCGCCCAGGCAGCGGCGGTGCAACGTGCGGGTGCCGATGCCGAGTTCGGCGGCCGTGGCGGACACCGGGCGGCCCTCGTCCAGGCGCTCCACCAGCCGGTGCATCAGCGGGTCGGGGGCGGCGGTGCGCTCGGCCTGCTCCAGGGCGATGTCCTCCAGCGCCGTCGCCGGATCGGGTGCCGCCTCGACGCGGTCGCGCAGCCGCCGGACGCGGGCGGCGGGCCAGAGGTCGGCCAACTCGGCTCGCAGGTCGCGCAGTTCGTGCGCCGGTACGCCGAGCAGGGCAGGAGCGGTACCGGGGAAGAAGCGGACATCCGCCCAGAAGCGGGACGGGCCCTCGGGGACGTAGGGGCCGGTGTCAGGGCCCGCGACCAGCAGCCGGCCCTCGCTCCACAGCAGGTCCATGCAGCCGTCGGGCAGCACGGGGCCGCCACCGGCTCCCTCCGGGGTGTTCGTCCACACGACAGCGCCGGTCAGCCGGGACGCCCGCTCCGTGTACACGGGGACCAGCCTACGTCGCCGACGGTGCCCGCCGCCGGGCGTGCGGCGCGACCGCCGGCTCGACTCGGGCGCCGGTCCGGGGACGCCGGAGACGCCGGGGTGCGTATCGCGCCGTTCGGCGCCGCCTGCCGTCCCTCGCTCGGATCTCCGGCACCGCCCCCGGTGCCGGGGGCTCCGAACAGCGGAAGACCGTGCCGGGTGCGGAAACGGCGGGCGTAGGCGGCGGTGACCGCGGCGGCCAGGGCGAGCAGCAGGAACGAGAGGACGCGGCCGAGCAGCGGCACCACGTCGGTCGGCAGCGTGGCGGCGGCGAGTGCGCCGATGCCCCCGTCGAGCAGCTGCTCGGCGCCCCACACCACGGTCAGGACGCGCAGGCCCCGGCGGAACTCGGCAAAGTCCTGCCACATCCCCGCCCGTATCCGGGCCGCCGGACCTCGGTGCAGGCGCTGTCCCAGCTGGAAGGCCAGCGGCCTGCCGGTGAAGCCGGTGCCGAGCACCCAGCCGCCGACCACCAGGGACAGCGCCGCGTCCTTGAACAGCAGGATCCGCGTGCTGCCACCGATCAGGGTGGTCAGCGCGGCGGCGGCCAGCAGCACGGTGAAGAACAGGTCCACGCCGTCGATGCGGCGCTGCCGGACCGCGCCGGTCACCAGGCGCAGGGCGGGTGGCGCGCCGCTGAGCAGCAAGGCCGGGCCCTGTCCGGCGCCGAGGGCGCGGGCCGCGTAGTAGACGAGGAGCGGCAGGACGAGGTCGACGGCGATCGACAGCAGCGGGCCGTGGACGGACCCGCCCGTACTCGCCCCCGTACTCGCCCCCTTCCTCTCATCCGCGTTGGCCCCCGCGTTCGCTCCCGTGCGCGCCCGCCGCTCCCGGCCCGTCATGTCCGCCACGTCCACCATGTCGTCCGCCTCCTCGCCCCGCGCCATGCCCGCTGCCGGACAGCACCGGCCTGCGGAAAAACGCTAGGTGAGGGGCAGTGCGGGGCGGATCGGAGCACGGGTGGAGAGACGGGTGGAAGATGGGTGGAACACCGCATCACTCACCGGGTGGAGACCCGTCCCCCTCAGGCCCGGCCCCCGCTTCGGCCGACCCGGTGTTCCTTCGGGCTCACGTTCCCGTTCCTGGCCTGGTTCGTCGCGGACGATCTCGGCCGTCTGACGGTCCGTGCCGCCTACCTCGTCCATCCGCTCGACGTGGGCGCGCCGGACGCGCCGGACGCGCCGGAGACGGTCGGCCGGCTCGCCCGTGCAGCCGTGGGCGCTCGGGTACGGCGGCTGGTGCTGCTGTCGGCCTGCGGCGAGGAGCAGGCCTTGCCGACGCGCCGGCAGCCGGGGGACCCGGACGCTCTGGCACCGACCCGGAACCTTTCACCGAGCCCTGGGCCGTCTGACGTCGACGCGGAGCCGTTCACCGAGCTCTGGGCAGTCTGACATCGACACGGGGCCGTTCACCGAGGCTGTACAGCGCCCGTGAGAGCCGCGGCGCGTCCCTCACTTCTCCGGCTCTGTCGTCCCCTCCGTCCCCCCGTCCCCGCCCGGCTCGTGCGGATGCCGGCCGTTGGCCTTGTGGGCGTGGTGGGGGTGGTGGGGGTGCTTGGGGTGGGTGCGCAGGCGGGACGTGACGTCCTCGGGGGGCAGGAAGCGGGACCAGCGCTCGGGGAACTCGGAGGGCATGTCGGGGTCGTCGGGGTCGGTGTCGCGGGCCGACGTGGCCCGGGCGACGTACTCGGCGACCTGGGTCTCGCGGATCCGTTCGTTGGCCGCACGGGCGGCGGCCGTGGCGGCGGCGGGCCAGACCCGGTCGATGGCGGCGTTCACGGCCGCGCCGACGAGGACGGCGAAGGCCGCCACACCGATCCACAGGAGGACGGCGACGGACGCGGCGAGGGAGCCGTAGATGGTGGCGCCCTCGATGGTGTGCACGAGGTAGATCCGCAGCAGGAAGCTGCCGAGGACCCACATGGCCAGGGCGACGAGGGCGCCGGGGACGTCCTCGATCCAGGGGGAGCGGACCGGCACGGAGACGTGGTACAGGGTCGTCAGGAAGGCGATGGACAGGACGATGACGACCGGCCAGTACAGGACCTGCACGACCGTCTCCGACCAGGGCACCACCCGCACCACCGCGTCGGGGCCCGCCACCATCAGCGGCAGTGCCACCGAGCCGATCAGCAGCGCCACGATGAACAGCAGGAACGACATCATCCGGGTCTTGACGATGCCCCGGACGCCGTCGAGGCCGTACATGACGGTGATGGTGTCGATGAAGACGTTCACGGCGCGGGAGCCGGACCACAGGGCGAAGACGAAGCCGATGGAGATGACGTCGGGCCGGCCGCCCTTCATCACGTCGTGCAGGATCGGCTGGGTGATCTCCTTCACGCCCTTGTCGGACAGGACCGTCCGCGAGGCGTCGAGGATGTTGGTCTCCAGGCTGCGGATGGTGTGGGCGCCCGTCCAGGTGTCGACGTAGGCGAGCAGCCCGATGAGGCAGAGCAGCAGCGGCGGCACGGACAGCAGCGTGAAGAAGGCCGCCTCGGCCGCCAGGCCCAGGATGCGGTACTCCATGCAGGAGTTGACGGTGTCCTTGAGCAGCAGCCAGGCGGTCCTGCGCTTGGAGACGTTCCGGTAGAGGGCCCTGGCCCGGTGAAGGCGACCGGCGGGCGGCTCGGGGGGTTCACTTGCTGGCTGCACGACCCAAAGGTATCCGCAGCACGGGACCGCCCTCATCTTCCGGGGCGGGTGACCGCATCCGGCGCGCCCGGCGGTGCCGCTGTGCCACTCTGGAGGTCATCACCGCCGCCGTCCCGGGTAGGTTCGCAATCATGGCAGGCCTTTCCACCCACACCGTGACGAACCAGCCGCCCCCGCTGGTCGGCTACGACCTCTTCACCGCCGACCGGGCCCTCGTGGCGGCCGTCGAGCGGCACACCGGCCCGGACGTGCTCGACGAGGTGCGCGCGGAGCTATCCGCGCTGGGCCGCGCCGCCGGTTCGGCGCAGGTGCAGGAGTGGGGGGCGCAGGCGAACGAGCACCCGCCGCGGCTGCGCACCCACGACCGGTACGGCCACCGGATCGACGAGGTCGACTTCCATCCGTCCTGGCACCGGCTGCTCGGCAAGGGTGTGTCGGCGGGCCTGACCGGGGCCTGGATCCGGCCGTCGGGGCACGTTCGCCGGGCCGCCGGGTTCCTGGTCTGGACGCAGGCCGAGGCGGGCAACTGCTGTCCGCTGTCGATGACGCACGCGGCCGTGCCGGCGCTGCGCACCGACCCGGCGCTCGCCGCCGAGTGGGAGCCGCGGCTGACGTCCACGGTCTACGACCGGGAGCTGCGGCCCGCCGGGCGGAAGGCCGGCGTGCTCTTCGGTATGGGCATGACCGAGAAGCAGGGCGGCAGCGACGTCCGCGCGAACACCACCGAGGCCCGGCCGCTCGGCGAGGCCGGCGCGTACACACTGACCGGGCACAAGTGGTTCTGCTCGGCGCCGATGTCGGACGCATTCCTCGTGCTCGCCCAGGCCCCCGGCGGCCTCACCTGTTTCCTGGTGCCGCGTGTCCTGCCCGACGGCAGCCGCAACGTCTTCCTCGTGCAGCGGCTGAAGGACAAGCTGGGCAACCGTTCCAACGCCTCCGCCGAGGTGGAGTTCGCCGGCACCTGGGCCCGCCGGGTCGGTGAGGAGGGGCGCGGGGTGCGGACGATCATCGAGATGGTCGCGGCGACGAGGCTGGACTGCGCTGTGGGCTCGGCGGGCCTGATGCGGCAGGCGGTGGCGCAGGCGATCCACCACTGCACCCACCGGGAGGCCTTCGGCGGGCGGCTGCTCGACAAGCCGCTGATGCGCAACGTCCTCGCCGACCTCGCGCTGGAGTCCGAGGCGGCGACCACGCTCGCCCTCCGGCTCGCGGCCGCGTACGACGACGGCGGCGAGCAGGAGCGTGCCTTCCTGCGGCTGGCGGTGCCGGCCGCCAAGTACTGGATCACCAAGCGATGTGCGCCCGTCGCGGTCGAGGCCGCGGAGTGCCTGGGCGGAAACGGTTACGTCGAGGAGTCGGGTCTGCCCCGGCTCGTACGGGAGTCGCCGCTGAACTCCGTCTGGGAGGGGGCCGGAAACGTGCAGGCGCTGGACGCGCTGCGGGCGCTGCAACGGGAGCCGGGCGCGCTGGACGCCTGCCTGACCGAGATCGGCCGGGCACACGGCGCCGACCACCGCCTGGACCGCGCCGTGAAGGACCTCTTCACCGAACTCGCCGACCTGAGCGACATCGAGGGCCGCGCCCGCCGCCTGGTGGAGCGCCTCGCCCTGGTCCTCCAGGGCTCCCTGCTGGTCCGCTTCGCCCCACCGGAGGTAGCAGACGCTTTCTGCGCCTCACGGTTGGGCGGTGACCACGGCGCGTCGTTCGGAACCTTGCCGACGAGCTTGGACCTGGAAGCCGTTGTGGAACGAGCACGCCCGATTTCTTGAGCACGGGCCGCGCTGTCCTGCCTCAAGGGGCGCGGGGAACTGCGCGAGGGGCCACCCGCAACCCGCAGCCGCCGACGCGCCCCCACCACGCAGCCGCTGCCGCGAAGTCGGCCGGATTCCCGGAGGGGGTGGTGCTGCGCCGACACGGCACCACCCCGCCCACCTGGGCCCGTTGAGCCCGCGGACGCGACAAGTCTCGGCCACCCTTGGACCGTCCACCAGGGTTGCAAGGGGTTGCAACTTGTCGGGGCACGTGCTGCTGGATGCGTGCCTCCGGTCTGTCCGGAGCGGCAGTATGAGAGGCACAGCCGGACCGGAAACCGCCGCCCGGACGGCTTGACAACTCTGTTCGACGCTCTTCCGGGAGGACCCCCGTGGTGAACCCGCCGATGAACGTGGCGCGCCTGGCCGCCGTGGACGCGGCACAGGCGGCGCGGCTGCTGAGCGAGGCACGTGACGCCACGCTTGCCGGTCGGCGTGCGAGGATCGCACCCCGGCCGGTGATCGAGCAGTCCTGGGACCGGATGCTGCGCAGCGGTGTCGATCCCGACCGCGACTTCAGGTCCGGACTGCTGTCCTTCGAGGAAGTACGGCGGCGGCGCGAGGAGTCACCGCTCAGGCATGTCCTGCCGGTGCTGCGTGAGGGTCTGCTTTCGGTCGCCGATGTGGCCCAGCACATCATGGTCGTCGCGGACGCCGACGGGCGGGTGCTGTGGCGGGAGGGGGCCCCGCCGGTGCTGCGCAAGGCGGACGGTCTCGGTTTTGAACTCGGCGCGGACTGGCGGGAGGACGTCGTCGGCACCAACGGGGTGGGCACTCCGGCGGTCGTACGACGGCCCGTCCAGGTCTTCGCCGCCGAGCACTTCGTCCGCTCGCACACCTCGTGGACCTGCACGGGCGCGCCGATCACCGACCCCAGGGACGGGCGGCTGATCGGTGTCGTGGACGTCAGCGGCCCGCTGGAGACGATGCATCCGGCGACCCTCGCCTGGGTCGACTCGGTGGCCAAGCTGGCCGAGGCCCGGCTGCGGGAGCTGCATCTGAACGCGCTGGAGCGGCTGCGGTCGGTGGCGGCTCCGGTGCTGGCCCGGCTGGACGGGCGGGCGCTGGTGGTGGACCGGGACGGCTGGACGGCGGCCGTGTCGGGGATGCCGTACGTGCGGCGCGTCGCGCTGCCCAAGTCGCTGGTGCCGGGCTGCCGGTGGCTGCCGTCGCTGGGTTCGTGCGTGGTGGAGCCGCTGGCCGGGGGCTGGTTGCTGCGGGCGGCCGAGGAACCGCTCGGCACCGCCACGCGGATCGTGCTGGACCTGGCCAGGCCGCGCCGCAGCACCCTGACGGTTTCCGGGTCCGCGGGTTCCTGGTCGCGTCAACTCAGTCCCCGGCACGCCGAGTTGCTGTATCTGCTCGCGGCCCACCGGTCCGGCCGCGGTGCCGCGGAGCTGGCCGGGGACCTGTTCGGGGATCCCTCACGCACGGTGACGGTACGGGCTGAGATGTCCCGGGTCCGGCGGTACTTCGGGGAACTTCTCCAGCACCGGCCGTATCGCTTCCGTGAGGACGCGGAGATCGAGGTGCTGCTCCCCGACGACCCTCGTGACCTGCTGCCTTCGTCTACGGCGCCGGCGATCACGCGGAGCCGGACGGCCGCGCGGGGCGGCGGGCCCGTGACTCGGTGAGCGTGTCTTCCGCGGATGTGCGGCGTCTTCACCCTGCGCGGGCCGTTACTGCCGTAGCATCCCCTAGGGGGCGCCCCGGTTGACCACTGCTCCAACGTACGGATCATCAGGCGCAGTTGGACCGTCGGCGCCGGCGCGCACCGGCGGCGGAGGAGCCCTGGAAGAGGGGACGAGATGAAGCATCGCGGCAGACATCGCCGGCGCAGGCGGGGTGCTGCACTGCGCGCGGTCCTGACCGGGACCGCGCTGGCGCTCACCGCGGCCGCCACCCTGATCAGCGTCTCCCAGGCGGGTGTCACCGACAGCCCCGGCGCGCTGAGGCCGCTCTCCTCGGCGGAGACCGGCCGGCTGCGGCTCCAGGAGCACCTGGTGCCCACGGGTGCGCTGAACCGGCTCTCCGCCGCGATGGGCCGTCCGGTCGGGGTGGACGCCGTGCTGGCGAGCGCCGACCGCGGGATGCGTGCGTCCGCCGACTGCTCCTCCGCCGACCGCGCGTCCCTGCCCGTCGCCCCGGCCGCCACGCGCGCCTACTGCTGGGACCCGGCCGACTCCGCGGGCACGGCTTGGCGGCCGGCGTCGGTTACCACCTCCGGGGACGCGGACGACGACGGTGTCTGGGGCGCCCACCGGGTCGTCCTCGCCGGCTGGACCCACAGCGCCGCCACCGGCCGGGCCGACGAGCGGGGTCTGGCCAGGGTCGCCTTCGTGAACGCCGACGACCCCGCCCGGCTCGCCTACCGCTGGGTGCTGCTGGTGGTGCCGGTCGACGGCGGCCGTGACTACCGGGGGCTCGGCTCCGGGATATCCGGGATGGTCTGGTACCAGGACAAGCTGCTGGTCACGGCCAGGACCGGCAGCGCCGACGCGCTGTATGTCTACGACCTCGACCGGATCCAGCGCGCCGGCGTCGACGGGCCCGCGATCGGCCGGGTGCCCGGCGGCTGGTCCGCCGACGGCTACCGGTATGTGATGCCCGCGGTCGGCTCGTACCGCTTCACCGCGGGCCGCTGCGCCCGCTCCGGGCCGCCCTGTCCCGGCGCGCTCGCACTCGACCGGGGCACGGTCCCCGACAGCCTGGTCGCCGCGGAGTGGACCGCGCCGGACGGGGACCGGAACGCGCGGCTGTGGCGGTATGCGTTCAGTACGGATCCCGCGCGCGGCGGGCTGCTCGCCACGGATGGCGCGGGGCGGGTGACGGCGGTGGAGGCGTACCGGACGCGGGCGGCCGGGATCCGGGGCGTGCTGTCGTACCGGCAGCCCGGGGCGGAACAGCCGTCCTGGTATGTGGGACATCTGCCCGGTTCGGGAGACGGACACGGCGGCCTGTGGCGGCAGGACTCCACGGGAGCGAAGGCCGCGCACTGCGGCGCGGACGCCTCGCACCGCTGCTGGGCACAGTCGGCGGGGTCGCTGTCCTACTGGCAGGAGACGGGGGAGGTGTGGTCCATGTCCGACCGCATGCTCTTCGCCCTCCCTCTGCCCGACCTGGACCGTACCCTGGGCTGACCCGGCCGCCGCCGGGCCTGTCCCGGTCGTCCCGGGCGGAGCCGGCCGATCGACAGACCGGGTGCCGGGATGGTTCCCTGGCCCCCATGAGCAGCGTCCCCGTCACCACCTGGTCCCTGGAGCAGACCTCGCCGGCCGATCTTCTGGCCGCCGCCGCGCCCGAGGGCGACGTACGGGTCGTCCGTGCCGAGGTGCCCTCCCCCGAGTTCAGCCGCTTCCTGTACGCGTCGGTCGGCGGCGACATCCACTGGACCGACCGGCTGGACTGGACGTACGCCCGGTGGCAGGAGCATCTGGACCGGCCCGGCGTGGAGACCTGGGTGGCCTACGACCGGGGCACCCCGGCCGGCTATGTGGAGCTGGACCCGCAGGACGAGGGTGTCGTCGAGATCGTCTACTTCGGTCTGCTGCCCGCCTTCCGTGGCCGGCGCATCGGCGGGCATCTGCTGTCGTACGGTACGGCCCGCGCCTGGGACCTGGCCGAGCGGTGGCCGCGGCGGACACCGACCAAGCGGGTGTGGCTGCACACCTGCAGTCTCGACGGCGAGTTCGCCATGGACAACTACACACGGCGCGGCTTCAAACTGTTCGACACCAAGGTCGAACCGGAGCCGGAGGTGGCGCCGCCGGGGCCGTGGCCCGGGGCGTACCCCACCTGACAGTCCTTCCCCGACAGTCCTTCCTTGACGGCCCTTCCCTGACAGACCTTCCCTGACAGCCCGTCCTGACCGGCCCGTCCCTGATAGCCCGTCCGACCTGGCGGGACAAGCCTTCCCGCAGCGTTTGTGAGCGATGACACCCTTGTTCCACATTTCGGGACAAGGGTGTCCGCATGTTGGATAAAGCTGGACTGTGTCCAGATCGCCGTGACACGCTTCCGTCATGCCTGGAACTGGAATTGCCTTGGTGAGTCGGCGGCACGTCGACCTCGGCCGCATGTCCAGCGCCATCTGTCCGGCGAGCTGAGCCTCCAGCACCGCCGCGAACCCCCGTACCCGATTCTCCTTGCGCAAGGACGCGCACGCCTGCCCGCGTGCGCGCTTCTGTGCAGGTCAGAGCTGATTCCCCCCGGTCCCGAAGGACGTAGAACCATGGCCGCCACTCCACCGAACCCCGCTGCCTCCGCGCCCCGCCGCAAGGTGAGCCGTCACCGTGGTGAGGGTCAGTGGGCCGTGGGTCACTTCACCCCGCTCAACGGCAACGAGCAGGTCAAGAAGGACGACGACGGTCTCAATGTGCGGACACGCATTGAGACGATCTACTCCAAGCGCGGCTTCGACTCGATCGACCCCGGCGACCTGCGCGGCCGGATGCGCTGGTGGGGGCTGTACACCCAGCGCAAGCCCGGGATCGACGGCGGCAAGACCGCGATCCTGGAGCCGGAGGAGCTGGACGACCGCTACTTCATGCTGCGGGTCCGCATCGACGGCGGTGCGCTCACCACCCGGCAGCTGCGCGTCATCGGCGAGATCTCACAGGAGTTCGCGCGGGGCACCGCGGACATCACCGACCGGCAGAACGTCCAGTACCACTGGATCCGGATCGAGGACGTGCCCGAGATCTGGGACCGGCTGGAGGGCGTGGGCCTGTCGACCGTCACCGCCTGCGGTGACACCCCGCGTGTGATGATCGGCTCCCCGGTGGCGGGCATCGCCGAGGACGAGATCATCGACGGCACGCCGGCGCTGGAGGAGATCAAGCGCCGCGTGCTGAACAACAAGGCGTACTCGAACCTGCCCCGGAAGTTCAAGACGGCCATCTCGGGGTCGCCGGTGCTGGACGTGGTGCACGAGATCAACGACGTGGCGTTCGTCGGCGTACGGCACCCCGAGCACGGCCCCGGCTTCGACGTGTGGGTGGGCGGCGGCCTGTCCACCAACCCCAAGCTGGGCGTACGGCTCGGCGCCTGGGTGCCGAGCGACGAGGTCCCGGACGTCTACGAGGGCGTCATCTCGATCTTCCGTGACTACGGCTACCGCCGGCTGCGCAACCGCGCCCGCCTGAAGTTCCTCGTCGCCGACTGGGGCGCGGAGAAGTTCCGGCAGGTGCTGGAGGACGAGTACCTGGGAGGGCGCAAGCTGGTCGACGGGCCCGCTCCCGAGCAGCCGGTCCAGCAGTGGCGCGACCACATCGGTGTGCACCGGCAGAAGGACGGCCGGTTCTACGTCGGTTTCGCGCCGCGCGTCGGCCGCGTCGACGGTGCCACGCTGACGAAGATCGCCGACCTCGCGGAGGCGCACGGCTCGGGCCGGGTCCGTACCACCGTCGAGCAGAAGATGATCGTCCTCGACGTCGCACAGGACAAGGTCGAGTCGCTGGTCGAGGGGCTGGAGGCGCTGGACCTCACCGCCCGGCCGTCCTCCTTCCGGCGCGGCACCATGGCCTGCACCGGCATCGAGTTCTGCAAGCTCGCCATCGTCGAGACCAAGCAGCGCGGCTCCACGCTCATCGACGAACTGGAGCGCCGGCTGCCGGACTTCGACGAGCCGATCACCATCAACCTCAACGGCTGCCCCAACGCCTGCGCCCGTATCCAGGTCGCGGACATCGGTCTCAAGGGTCAGCTGGTCCTCAACGACCAGGGCGAGCAGGTCGAGGGCTACCAGGTGCACCTCGGCGGCGCCCTGGGCCTGGAGCCGGGCTTCGGCCGCAAGGTGCGCGGTCTGAAGGTCACCGCGGACGAACTGCCCGACTACATCGAGCGGGTGCTCAAGCGGTTCCAGGCGGAGCGCGAGGCCGGCGAGCGGTTCGCCACCTGGGCTTCCCGCGCTTCCGAGGAGGCCCTGTCGTGAGCGAGCGGGCCGCACCTTTCTACTGCCCCTACTGCGGCGACGAGGACCTTCGGCCGAGCGAAGCTCTGGAAGGCGGCCACGGCGCCTGGGAATGCGCGGCATGCAACCGCGCATTCCAGCTGAAGTTCCTCGGGCTGCTCACCCGGGGCCTTCAGCGAGCCGACCACGGAGGGGACGACGGGATATGACGACGGCTCAGGAACAGCAGGGTACGACCGAGGGGTTGAAGGCGCTTGCCGAGCAGGCGGGCCGTGACCTGGAGGACGCCTCCGCGCTGGAGATCCTCCAGTGGGCGGTCGACACCTTCGGCGCCAAGTTCTGCGTGACCTCGTCCATGGAGGACGCCGTCGTCGCCCATCTCGCCTCGCGCGTGCTGAAGGGCGAGGCCCCCGTGGATGTGGTCTTCCTCGACACCGGCTACCACTTCCCGGAGACCATCGGCACCCGCGACGCCGTCGAGGCCGTGATGGACGTCAACGTCATCACCCTCACGCCGGCGCAGACGGTCGCCGAGCAGGACGCGGAGTACGGTCCGAAGCTGCACGACCGTGACCCCGACCTGTGCTGCGCGCTGCGCAAGGTCAAGCCGCTCGAAGAGGGGCTGAAGGGCTACCAGGCGTGGGCGACCGGCCTGCGCCGCGACGAGTCCCCGACCCGGGCGAACACCCCGGTCGTCGGCTGGGACGAGAAGCGGCAGAAGGTCAAGGTCTCCCCGATCGCCCGCTGGACGCAGGACGACGTGGACGCCTACGTCGCCGAACACGGCGTGCTGACCAACCCGTTGCTGACGGACGGCTACGCCTCGATCGGCTGCGCCCCCTGCACCCGCAGGGTCCTGGAGGGCGAGGACGCGCGCGCCGGCCGCTGGGCCGGGCGGGCCAAGACCGAGTGCGGGCTGCACGGATGACAACCACCCAGACCTCACAGTCTCAGGAGAACCACGTGACCACCGGAGCCACCGTCTGGCTCACGGGTCTGCCGAGCGCCGGCAAGACCACCATCGCGTACGAGCTGGCCGGCCGGCTGCGGGCCGAGGGCCACCGTGTCGAGGTGCTCGACGGTGACGAGATCCGCGAGTTCATCTCGGCGGGCCTCGGCTTTTCCCGCGAGGACCGGCACACCAACGTGCAGCGCATCGGCTTCGTCGCGGAACTGCTGGCCCGTAACGGCGTCAAGGCGCTGGTGCCGGTGATCGCGCCGTACGCGGACAGCCGGGACGCGGTGCGCAAGCGGCACGAGGAGAACGGGACGTCGTACCTGGAGATCCATGTGGCGACCCCGGTGGAGGTGTGCAGCGTGCGCGATGTGAAGGGGCTGTACGCCAAGCAGGCCGCGGGCGACCTCAAGGGGCTCACCGGGGTCGACGACCCGTACGAGGAGCCGGAGACGCCGGACCTGCGGATCGAGTCGCAGCACCAGACCGTGCAGGAGTCCGCGGCGTCGGTGTACGCCCTGCTGAGCGAGAGGGGACTGGCATGACGACCGTCGCCAAGGCCGCGACGGGCGGCGAGGGTACGGAGAGCCCGTACGCCCTGTCGCACCTGGACGCGCTGGAGTCCGAGGCGGTGCACATCTTCCGTGAGGTGGCGGGCGAGTTCGAGAACCCGGTGATCCTGTTCTCCGGTGGCAAGGACTCCATCGTCATGCTGCACCTGGCGCTGAAGGCGTTCGCGCCGGCGTCCGTGCCGTTCTCGTTGCTGCATGTGGACACGGGACACAACTTCCCGGAGGTCCTTGAGTACCGGGACCGTGTGGTCGCAGCCCATGGGCTGCGCCTCCATGTGGCGTCCGTCCAGGACTACATCGACCGGGGTGTGCTCAAGGAACGTGCCGACGGCACCCGTAACCCGTTGCAGACCCTCCCCTTGACGGAGAGGATCCAGGGCGAGCGGTTCGACGCGGTCTTCGGCGGCGGGCGCCGGGACGAGGAGAAGGCCCGTGCCAAGGAGCGGGTGTTCTCGCTGCGGGACGAGTTCTCCCAGTGGGACCCGCGCCGTCAGCGCCCGGAGCTGTGGAACCTGTACAACGGCCGGCACGCCCCCGGGGAGCACGTCCGGGTCTTCCCGCTGTCGAACTGGACCGAGCTGGATGTGTGGCAGTACATCGACCGTGAGGGCATCGAGCTGCCGCGGATCTACTTCGCGCACGAGCGTGAGGTGTTCCAGCGGGGCGGCATGTGGCTGACGGCCGGCGAGTGGGGCGGCCCTCGCGAGAACGAGGTCGTGGAGAAGCGCCTGGTGCGCTACCGGACCGTCGGTGACATGTCCTGCACGGGTGCCGTCGACTCCGACGCCACCACGCTAGACGCCGTGATCGCCGAGATCGCCGCCTCCCGGCTCACCGAGCGCGGCGCGACCCGCGCCGACGACAAGCTCTCCGAGGCCGCGATGGAAGACCGCAAGCGCGAGGGGTACTTCTAAGCATGAGCACGACCACGACCGAGGCGCTCTCGGCCACCACGCTGCTGCGGTTCGCCACCGCCGGCTCCGTCGACGACGGCAAGTCCACGCTCGTCGGACGCCTCCTGCACGACTCCAAGTCGGTCCTCACCGACCAGCTGGAGGCCGTGGAGCGGGCCTCCGCGAGCCGCGGCCAGGACGGCCCGGACCTCGCGCTGCTCACCGACGGCCTGCGCGCCGAGCGGGAGCAGGGCATCACCATCGACGTGGCCTACCGCTACTTCGCCACGCCCCGGCGCCGGTTCATCCTCGCGGACACGCCGGGCCATGTGCAGTACACCCGCAACATGGTCACCGGTGCCTCCACGGCCGAGCTGACCGTGATCCTGGTGGACGCCCGCAACGGCGTGGTCGAGCAGACCCGCCGGCACGCGGCGATCGCGGCCCTGCTGCGCGTCCCGCACGCCGTGCTCGCGGTCAACAAGATGGACCTCGTCGGGTACGAGGAGAGCGTGTTCGCCGCGATCGCCGAGGAGTTCACGGCGTACGCGACCGAGCTGGGCGTGCCCGAGGTCACCGCGATCCCGATCTCGGCGCTGGCCGGTGACAACGTGGTGGAGCCGTCCGCGAACATGGACTGGTACGGCGGCCCGACCGTCCTGGAACACCTGGAAACCGTGCCCGTCAGCCATGACCTGGCGCACTGCCACGCCCGGCTGCCCGTGCAGTACGTGATCCGGCCGCAGAGCGCCGAACACCCCGACTACCGGGGCTACGCGGGACAGATCGCGGCCGGTACCTTCCGGGTCGGCGACGAGGTCACGGTCCTGCCGTCCGGGCGGACCACCCGGATCTCCGGCATCGACCTGCTGGGCGAGCCGGTGGACGTGGCGTGGACGACGCAGTCGGTGACGCTGCTGCTCGAAGACGACATCGACATCTCGCGCGGCGACCTGATCGTGCCGTCGAAGGACGCGCCGGCCACCACGCAGGACGTGGAGGCCACCGTCTGCCATGTGGCCGACGAACCGCTGACCGTCGGCCACCGGGTGCTGCTCAAGCACGGCACCCGCACGGTCAAGGCGATCGTGAAGGACATCCCGTCCCGGCTGACGCTGGACGACCTGTCCCTGCACCCGCACCCGGGCCGGCTCGTCGCCAACGACATCGGCCGCGTGAAGATCCGCACCGCCGAACCGCTCCCGGTCGACTCCTACGCCGACTCGCGTCGCACCGGCTCCTTCATCCTGATCGACCCGTCGGACGGCACCACGCTGACCGCGGGCATGGTCGGCGAGTCGTTCGCCGCCCCCGAACCGGTCACGGACGCGTCCGAAGACGGCGGCTGGGACTTCTGAGCATGAAGACGACCGACGTCTACTCGACGTTCGCCAAGGAGGGCGGCCGCATCGGCAGCGGCTTCCTCGGCAGCGGGCAGGGCGGAGTGGCGCGATGTGCGCGGTGACGTACGCGCACCGCTCGCGCGCCCTCACCCCCCACCGCCGTAGACGAAGACCTGCCGACTTCCCGGCCACGGCCTGAAAGGCCGTGACCGCCGGGCCAACGAGAGGAAACCCTCCCGTGCCTGCCAGCAAAGCCCTGCGCCGCATACTCGCGGTGACCGCCGCACTCCCCCTGCTCACGCTCGCCGCCTGCGGTTACGGTTCCCAGGCCAAGAACGGCGACACCGCCAAGATCGCCGCCGGGGCCAAGAAGATCGACGGGCTCGACACCGTCAAGATCGGTTACTTCGGGAACCTGACGCACGCCACCGCCCTGGTCGGCAACCAGAAGGGCTTCTTCCAGAAGGAGCTGGGCGCCACCGAGGCCAAGTACCAGATCTTCAACGCGGGGCCGTCCGAGATCGAGGCCCTGAACTCGGGCTCCATCGACATCGGCTGGATCGGCCCCTCCCCGGCGATCAACGGCTACACCAAGTCGGACGGCAAGAGCCTGCGCATCATCGGCGGTTCGGCATCCGGTGGGGTGAAGCTGGTCGTCGACCCGAAGAAGATCAAGTCCCTGAAGGACGTCAAGGGGAAGAAGATCGCCACCCCGCAGCTCGGCAACACGCAGGACGTGGCGTTCCTCAACTGGGTGGCTTCGCAGGGCTGGAAGGTCGACGCGCAGAGCGGCAAGGGCGACGTGTCGGTCGTCCGCACGGACAACAAGGTGACCCCGGACGCCTTCAGGTCCGGTTCCGTCGACGGCGCCTGGGTGCCGGAGCCGACCGCGTCCAAGCTGGTCGCCGAGGGCGGCAGGGTGCTGCTGGACGAGTCGGCGCTGTGGCCGGACAAGAAGTTCGTGATCACGAACATCATCGTGCGGCAGGCCTTCCTCAAGGAGCACCCGAAGGCGGTCGAGGCCGTGCTGAAGGCCTCGGTCGAGGCCAACAAGTGGATCAACGCCAACCCGGACCAGGCGAAGGCGGCGGCCAACAAGCAGCTGGAGTCCGACACCGGCAAGGCGCTGCCGGCGAAGGTCCTGGATCCGGCGTGGAAGTCCATCCGGTTCACCGACGACCCGCTGGCGGCCACCCTCGACACCGAGGCGCAGCACGCCGTGAGGGCCGGTCTGCTGGAGAACCCGAAGCTGGACGGGATCTACGACCTCACCCTCCTGAACAAGGTCCTCAGGGCCGAGGGTGACAGCGCCGTCGGCGACGCCGGGCTCGGCGTCAAGTAACCCCCGTAGCCGATGAGTTCCCAGGAGGTGACGACCATGGCCACGACCTTCGCCAAGGCCGCCGAGTCGGTCGAGCACGCGGCACGCATCGAGCATGTCTCGAAGTCCTTCGCGGGACCCGGTGGGCAGCAGCTCGTCCTGGACGACATCAGCCTCGATGTCGCTCCGGGCGAGTTCGTCACCCTCCTGGGGGCCTCGGGCTGCGGCAAGTCGACGCTGCTGAACCTGGTGGCCGGGCTGGACCAGCCCTCCGCCGGCAGCATCACGACCGGCGGGCGTCCGGCCCTGATGTTCCAGGAGCACGCCCTGTTCCCGTGGCTGACCGCGGGCAAGAACATCGAACTCGCCCTGAAGCTCGGCGGCGTCGCGAAGAACGAGCGGCGCGGCCGGGCCGAGCAACTGCTCGAACTCGTCCGGCTCCAGGGCGCGTACGGCAAGCGGGTGCACGAGCTGTCCGGCGGTATGCGCCAGCGGGTCGCGATGGCCCGCGCGCTCGCCCAGGACAGCCGGCTGCTGCTGATGGACGAGCCGTTCGCCGCGCTGGACGCGATCACCCGTGACCTGCTGCACGACGAACTGACCCGGATCTGGGAGGAGACGGGCCTGTCCGTCCTGTTCGTGACGCACAACGTCCGCGAGGCGGTGCGGCTCGCGCAGCGGGTCGTACTGCTGTCCTCCCGTCCGGGCCGGGTGGCACGGGAGTGGCAGGTGGACATTCCGCAGCCGCGGCGCATCGAGGACGCGCCGGTCGCCGAACTGTCCCTCGAGATCACCGAAGTCCTGCGTGGGGAGATCCGCCGCCATGGCCAGCACTGACACGACCAAGGCCGCCCTGCAGGACGCCGCGAGCGTCGAGGCGGGCCTGGACGCCCTGGAGGCCGGTGTCGTCGGCCGGACCCCGTTCCGGCAGACGTTCGGCAACAAGATCCTGCCTCCCCTCGTCGCCGCCCTGGTGGTGCTGGTGGTGTGGCAGGCGCTGATCTCCTTCAAGATCGTCGCCGATCCGGCGAAGCTGCCCTCCCCTGCCGACGTGGGAGGCGAGTTCAAGGACGCCTGGCTGCAGGGCAAGCTGCTCGGCTACATCTGGACCAGCGTCTCCCGGGGCCTGCTGGGCTTCCTGTTCGCACTGGCCATCGGCACTCCGCTGGGGCTGCTGGTGGCCCGGGTGAAGTTCGTGCGCGCCGCGATCGGCCCGGTGCTGTCCGGTCTGCAGTCGCTGCCTTCGGTGGCGTGGGTGCCGCCGGCCGTGATCTGGCTGGGCCTGAACAACTCGATGATGTACGCGGTGATCCTGCTCGGCGCCGTCCCCTCCATCGCCAACGGCCTGGTGTCCGGCATCGACCAGGTGCCGCCGCTGTTCCTGCGGGCGGGCCGCACCATGGGGGCGACGGGGCTGAAGGGCGCCTGGCACATCGTCCTGCCGGCCGCGCTGCCCGGCTATCTGGCGGGTCTCAAGCAGGGCTGGGCCTTCTCCTGGCGTTCGCTGATGGCCGCGGAGATCATCGCCTCCTCGCCCGATCTGGGCATCGGTCTGGGCGCGCTGCTGGAGAACGGCCGCAACGCCAGCTCCATGTCCATGGTGTTCGAGGCGATCTTCCTGATCCTGTTCGTCGGCATCGCCATCGACCTGCTGATCTTCAGCCCGCTGGAGCGGTGGGTGCTGCGCAGCCGCGGCCTGCTGGTGAAGGGCTGAGGCACACCGTGCACCGTCCGCTCCGCCCCGTCCTCGTGGTCGTCGCCCACGGCAGCCGTGACCCACGGCACGCCGCGACCGTGCACGCCCTCGTGGAGCGGGTACGGTCGCTGCGGCCGGGGCTGCGCGTGGAGACCGGCTTCCTGGACTTCAACGTCCCGTCCGTGCAGGGGGTGCTGGAGTCCCTGGCAGAAGAGGTGCGGCGCGAAGCGCCTCGTCGCGGGGGTGGTGGCGGGCGACGCGAGGGAGTACGTGACGTCGTGGCCCTCCCCCTCCTGCTGACCCGCGCCTTCCACGCCAAGGCGGACATTCCGGCCGTACTGCGGGCCGCGCCGCCACGGCTGCGGATCCGCCAGGCGGACGTGCTCGGCCCCTCCCCGCTGCTCCTGTCGGCGCTGGAACGGCGGCTGTACGAGGCGGGGCTGACACCCGCCGACAAGTCCTCGACCGGGGTCGTGCTGGCCTCGGCGGGGTCCTCCGACCCGGAGGCGATCGCCGTGGTCGCCGACATCGCGCGGGAGTGGTGGCACACCGGTTGGTGCGCCGTGCGGCCCGCGTTCGCCTCCGCCGGTTCTGCCGCGGGGTTCCCCCGCACCGAGGACGCCGTGGCCGAGCTGCGCGCCCTCGGCTGCGGGCGGGTCGCCGTCGCGCCGTACGTCCTGGCCCCCGGTTTCCTGCCGGACCGTATCGCGCGGGGCGCGGCCGGGGCCGACGTGCTGGCCGACGTGCTGGGCCCGGCGCCCGAGGTGGCGCGGGTACTGCTGGAACGCTACGACGCGGCATGCCGGCCGGCGCTGGCGGCACTGGGCGCCTGACCGTTCCGGCCGCCCCGGCAGACTCCTGCCGGCCGCCCGGGGCCCTGCCGGGGCCGCCGCCGAGCCCGCTCGTGGCCGCCTACGGCGTGCTCGCCGGCCGACGCGTCATACGGTGCCGTCGCGGTCCGGTCCGACGCGGGCGGCCCCGGCGGCGGGGCTGCGGCCGGTCACAGGCCGAGCGCGTGCGTGAGCTGCCGGGTGAAGGTGAGGCTGCCGGTGCCGGCCCCCGCCGCGACGGCGACGGTCTCCAACGCGGTGCGGATCCGCCCCCGGTTGGGCGGCAGGCCGTCCTCGGCGGACAGCGCCAGCTCGGCCTGGATGCTCTCCCCGCACCGCGCCAGCGCCGGGTACTCGGCGCGCAGTGCCTCGGTGAGCCGCTCGGCGACGGCCATGAGGGTCTCCAGGTCGGGTGTGCCGTAATTGGTGTCGATGCGGCCGTAGTCGCCGAAGCTGGCCGGGCCGTTGAGGTTTCCGAAGTTGTAGGTGCTCATGTCCTGTCCTCGTTCGTGGCCCGAACGGGCCCTCGCAGGTGGGGCGTTGGCCCTGGACGGCCGAAGTTGCCGGAACCGCTGACGTTACCGATGTCGTGGGTCCGCGTACTGCGGGGGAAGGGGAGCCGGTTCCTCATCCGCGGCCCCCGCGGTCCGCAGACGCCCTCCAGGTGGCGTGACACGCGGGTGTCCGGGTCGATGACGTCCGAAAATCGCCACCCTTCCGGGTGACCGGTGTTCGTTGACCGGGTTCCCGGACGCCGGGGCGCTCCGTCCCCGCGGTACCACGGCAGCACCGCCCATGGTCGGCCCGTCACGCTCATACGCCCCCTCCGGCTGTCAGCGCGCTTCACCCTAGGGACAACCCGGCGGGTTTGTCGCGAGGTTCGGCGAGCACCGGCCCTGGGGGCGGTGGGCGTGGTAGAGGCCGCCGGGTCCGGCGCTCCCCTGTGACGTCGGACCGCGACGGCTCTTCGTACTGCGCCGGTCGCGGCCCCTGTGTCACACGGTCGGCGAACTCGTCGGGCGCGAGGGGCGTTTATCGGCCACTGTGCTTCCCGGTCAGTCGAAGCGGAGGGCACCGGTGCGGGTGCGCTTGAGTTCGAAGAGGTCGGGGTGGCGGGCCAGCACCCGGAAGCTGTCGAAGAGTTCGGCCGCCGCGGCTCCGCGCGGCACGGCACGCAGCACGGGCCCGAACCACACCGTTCCGTCGATGTGGAGGGTCGGCGTCCCCACGTAGCCGCCCGAGTCCGGCTCGGCGCCGGCCGTGTGACTGCGGCGCACCGCGTCGTCGTACGACGGGTCGTGGGCGGCGGCCGACAGCTCGGCGGGCAGCCCGAGTTCGTCGAGCGCCTCGTTGATCACCTGGTCGAAGTCCTGGGTGCCGCGTTCGTGGATCCGGGTGCCGAACGCGGTGTACAGGTCGCGCAGCACCTTCGCGCCGTGCCGTTCGGCGGCGGCCACGGCGACCCGCACCGGGCCGACGGAGCGGTCCACCAAGTCCCGGTACCAGTCGGGCAGTTCGTTGCCCGTGTTGTGCAGGTACAGGCTCATCACCCGGAACCGGAGGTCGAGCGGACGCAGGCGCTCGACCTCCAGCAGCCAGCGGGAGGTGATCCAGGCGAAGGGGCAGGCCGGGTCGAAGAAGAAGTCGATCCGGGTCGGCGCGGACTCGGTGGCGGACTCGGTGGCGGGTTCGGTGGCGGTGGCCGGCTCGGTGGCGGTGGCGGACTCGGTCGCGGTAGCGGTGGCGCGGTACGTCATGGTGGCGACGCTAGTCCCCCATTGGCGTAGTGTCCCGGCCCAATCACCCCTTCGATCAGTGGTCCAATTCCTCGGAGCCACCGGCCTCCGAGGGGTCAGTGGGGCGACCCCGGTCCCCCCGCCTCGTCCGCCAGGCGGACCAGGTCCGCGAGCGGCATCGAGCCGGCGGCCCGGCGCTCCCGTGCGAACCGGTTGGCGAGCCGCTGGAGGAGTTCGTTCAGCGGGGCCGGTACGCCGTGCAGCCGGCCCAGCAGGGCGATCTCCCCGTTGAGGTAGTCGGCCTCGATGGTGCCGGTGCCCCGGGCGAGGGACTGCCAGGAGGAACCGCCGCCGCGTGGCGCCCAGTCCAGTGGCACGAGGGTGACCTTGTCGCCGCGGGCCGCGCGTTCCTCCCCGGCGTCCGTGTACGCGATCCCGGCGGCGTCGAGGACCGCAGCGCCCTCGGCCCGCACGCGCGCGTACAGCGCCCGGGCGGACTCGGTGTCGCGGGTTCCGGTCAGCGCCTCGACGGCGTTGCCGAGGTTCGCGAGCAATTTGCCGTACTGCCAGCGGGCCACGTCGGGCACGACCGGTGCCTCGAAGCGGGCGTCCGCCAGGTCGGCGGCGATCCGGCGGGCGGTGTCGTCGGTGCCGTGCGGAAGGCGGCCGAGGTGCAGGATGCCGGTGAGCGGGCTGCCGGCGGCGGAGACGACGCCTGGCTCGTCGAGGGCCGAGGGCAGCCAGACGCAGACGCCGTACACCTGCCGGAAGCGGCGCAGGGCCAGCCGTCCGCTCTCCACGCCGTTCTGCAGGCACACGAGCGGCAGCCGTTCGGCCGCCGTGCCGCCGCCCGCGACGGGCGCCCCGGCCCAGCCGTCCAGGGCGGCGACGGTGTCCTGCGTCTTCACGGCGAGGACGAGGACGTCGTCGGCGCGCAGTTCGCCGAGCGGGCCGGGCTCCTCGACGGCGGGCAGCCGGTACGTCAACTCCCCCTCGGGCACGCGCAGTCGCAGTCCGTGTTCGTGCAGTGCCGCCAGATGCTTGCCGCGTGCCACGAGGACGACCTCACGCCCGGCCTGGGCCAGCCGCCCTCCGACGGTCCCGCCGACCGCTCCCGCCCCGATGATGATGTAGCGCATGGGCCCAGAGCCTCGCACACTTGCCTCAGGGAGGCATGGGGGTTCTGCACCGGCTGGAAGGTGAGCGGTTGGTACGCCATTCCCGAGGAACGGCCGTACGACCAGCGCTTCGTCGGCACCTGCCGGGACTGCGCGGGCTGGATCCGGTGGCCCACAGCGTCCCGGACCGTCACGCTCCCGGAGCCGTCAGCTCGACCAGTTTGAGCACGGTGTTCCAGTTCCGGCTCGTGGCGATCAGGCCCTTGGCCAGGCGCGGGCGGGACAGGGCCTCGGCGAGCCGGGAGCGGCCGAGGCCCTCGGGGGCGTACAGGTACAGGCAGCGGTCGCCGAGGCGGAACTCCTCGGGCAGGTACGCGGCGGTGTCGATGTCCGCGTAGCGGTCCGGGGTGACCGGTGCGGAGAAGTAGGTGACGTGCAGCTGCCTGGGCTCCAGGCGGGCGGCCGGGAAGGGGCAGGCCTCGGCGACCGCCTTCAGGTAGGTGTGGTCGCGCACGAGCACGTCGACCGGGAAGCCGAACCGTTCCTCGATCGCCCGGCTCAACTCCGCCGCGAGCGACTCCTCGTCGCCGTGCCCGGTGGTGAACACCGCCTGGCCGCTCTGCAGATGGGTCCGTACGCCGGTGTGGCCGAGGCCGGTCAGCAGCGTACGGAGGTCGGCCATGGGCAGCTTCTTGCTGCCACCGACGTTGATTCCGCGCAACAGCGCCGCGTAGGTCGTCATCCGGCCACCCTAGAGCGGCCGTCGTGCCCCGTGGGGGTGGGCACGACGGCCGGGCCCGCGCAGGGCGGGGCTGCGCGAAACTCTCGCCGATCAGCGGGTGCCGGATCAACCTCTACACGCGCCTGTGACTTGTTCAACAAAGTTTCGTAATGACAAACCGCCGCGCTGACGGCGGAACGGACAGCCCATGTCCTCCACCCGCACAGCCCGTGTCCTCCATGCGCCGCCCCGGGGCGCGAACCCCGAGACGCATCCCCGAGAAGTGCGCACAGGTGTAAGGGGCCGCTGTCCTCCCCAGCGGTGAGCGGCGGCCCGCCGACTTCACCGGGCAGCACGACGAGGGGCGTTCGTCCGGCCCATACGGTCGAACAGGAACAAGCACAGAGGGGGCGGCAGGGGGCCGCCACCGCACACGAGGGGGAAGAGGCCCGCGATGGGGAACAGGGATGTGCGGGTGCGGGGGCTGGCCGCCCGCGCCGGTGGCTGGAGTGCCCGGCACCGCTGGGCGGCCGTCGGCATATGGGTGCTGTTCGTCGTGCTGGCGATGGGACTCGGCTCGGCGGCGGGCCGCGTCGACGTGGACGAGGCCGACCAGCTCAAGGGCGAGACGCACACCGCCGCCGAGATCATCGACGACGCGGGGATCAAGCAGCCGGCCGGGGAGACCGTGCTGGTTCAGGCCAAGGACGGTGCCCTGACGGCGACTTCGGGTGAGTTCCGGGCCGCCGTCGCCGATGTGGTCGAGGCCGTCGAGGGCACCGGGAAGGTCACGGCCGTGACCTCGCCCTACGACACCCGCACCGTCTCCCGGGACGGCCGCAGCGCGCTGGTGCAGTTCGACATGCGCGGCGACGCCAAGACGGCCGTCGACCGGGTCGAGCCGGTGCTGAACGCCGTCGCCGGGGTGCAGAAGGCGCACGAGGCGCTGCGGATCGAGGAGATCGGCGGCGCCAGCATGCAGAAGCAGTACAAGGACGCCTTCGGGGACGACTTCCAGCAGGCCGAGTACTCGGCGGTGCCGGTGGCGCTCGGTATCCTGCTGATCGCTTTCGGCGCGCTGGTGGCGGCTCTGCTGCCGGTGGCCCTCGCGATCACCGCGATCATGGCGACGATGGGTCTGATGGGCCTCGTCAGCCATCTGCAGCCGATGAGCGACACCGCCAACTCCGTGATGCTGCTGGTCGGTATGGCCGTCGGCGTCGACTACTGCCTGTTCTACCTGCGCCGCGAGCGTGAGGAGCGGCAGGCCGGGCGGGACGCGGGCACCGCCCTGAGGATCGCCGCCGCCACCAGCGGCCGGGCGATCATCGTCTCCGGGGTCACGGTGTGCGTGGCGATGGCGGGCATGCTGTTCACGGGGCTCGCCACGTTCGAGGCGATGGGCCTGGCCTCGCTGATGGTGGTCGCGGTCGCCATGGTCGGCTCGGTGACGGTGCTGCCGGCGCTGCTGTCGCTGCTCGGCGAGCGGGTCGAGAAGGGGCGTCTCCCGTTCCTCGCCCGCCGGCGCGGCAGGCGGGCCGCGGACGAGGGCAGCCGGTTCTGGACGGCCGTCCTGCGCGGTGTGCTGGCCAAGCCGCTGGTCTCCGTCGTCGTGGCGGGCGGCGTGCTGCTGGCGATCGCGGCGCCCGCGCTCGGCATGAAGACGCAACAGCTGACGCTGGACCAGGAGTTCGGCAAGTCGTTGCCGATCGTGCAGACGTACGACCGCATCAACGACGCCTTCCCGGGCGGCAGCGAGCCGGCCCAGGTCGTCGTCAAGGCCAGGGACATCAACGCCCCCGGCGTACGGCGGGCGCTGGCCGACTTCAAGAAGCGGGCCATCGCCTCGGGCGCCTCGCGCGGCCCGGTCGACATCAGGCTGCACGACGCACAGAACGTGGCCCTGGTCTCCGTGCCGCTGGTCGGCGGCTCGGACATGGACCGGGCGGTCGAGAGCCTGGACAAGCTGCGCGACGAGGTACGGCCCGCCACGCTCGGCAGGGTCGACGGCGTGCAGGCGCCGATCACCGGGCAGGTCGCCGGCAACCACGACTTCAACGACCAGCTGCTCGGCTCCGTCGTCCCGGTCTTCGCGTTCGTCGTCGTCTTCGCCTTCCTGCTGATGCTGCTGTCGTTCCGCTCGCTGACCGTCGCGCTCACGTCGATCGTGCTCAACCTGCTGTCGGTGGGCGCCGCGTACGGCATCCTCGTCGCCGTCTTCCAGCACGGCTGGGGTGCCTCGCTGGTGGGCGCGGAGGGGGTCGGCGCGATCGTGACCTGGCTGCCGCTGTTCCTCTTCGTGATCCTGTTCGGGCTGTCGATGGACTACCACGTGTTCGTCGTCTCCCGGATCCGCGAGGCCCGGATGCGCGGCCGGAGCACGACGGACGCGATCCGGCACGGCGTGGTCACCACGGCCGGTGTCGTCACCAGTGCCGCGGTCATCATGGTCGCCGTGTTCGCGATCTTCGGCACGCTGTCGATGCAGTCCATGAAGCAGATGGGTGTGGGCCTGGCCGCGGCGGTCCTCATCGACGCGACGGTCATCCGCGGGGTGCTGCTGCCTGCGGTGATGGCGCTGCTCGGCGAGCGCAACTGGTATCTGCCGGCGTGGCTGCGCCGCTTGCCGGACCTCACCCATGACGAGGCCCCGTCGGCGGCTGCCGTGCCGACGGCCCGCGAGGAGGCCGAGCGCCTGCCGGTCTGACCCTGGGGCCCGGATCGGCGCCCACGGGGTGGGGTCGTTGAGAGCGTGCGCGGGTGCGGGGCGTGGGGGGGCTGGTCGCGCAGTTCCCCGCGCCCCTTCCGGGGTTCAGCGCTGATGAGACGCGGGGCGGACGAGCTACTCCCCGGGCCGCCGCGGCAGTTCCGCCTCGATGAGGTCCGCCGCGCGAAGCGTGCCGCCCTCCTCGGCCGTCTCCGCCTGGATCCCCTTCAGACGGCGGGCCACCTCCGGATCGTCCACCAGGGCGAGCGCGGCCTCTCGGAGACGCTCACCGGTGGCGTCCTCGGTGTCCAGCCGCCGGGCGACACCGAGCCCCTGCAGCACGTCGGCGTTGCCGAACTGGTCGACGGCCTGCGGGACGGCGATCATCGGCGTGGCGGTGACCAGCCCCTCCTGGCTGCCGCCCGCGCCCGCGTGCGTGACGAACAGGTCGGCCTGCCGGAGGATCGCCAACTGCGGTACCCAGCTGTGCACTTCCACGTTGTCCGGTACGTCGCCCAGCTCGTCGCGGCGCACATGCCGGCCGACCTGGAGGACGAGGTGCCAGCCGGGCAGGTCGCCGAAGGCACGCACGCACTCCCGGTAGAACGCGGGCTGCCTGGTGAAGGCCGAGCCCAGCGACACCAGCACGACCTTCTCGGCGCCGGCCGGCCGCTGCCAGTCCCCCTGGTCGGTACGGTCACCCTGGCAGGCGCCGACGAAGCTGTGGACGCGCTCGTCGACCCGGTCGGCGTGCGGCTGCAGCGCCTTCGGGATGAGGACGATCGACCGGGCCGGGCGACCGGCGAACGGGTCCGGGTGCTGGGTGATCCCGTTCTCCCGCAGCCACGCCTCGAACCGGGCGTAGTACGCCTGCCCGCGCGGCGTCTTCCTCGGCTCGGCCCACATCGGCTCGGCCACCTCCTCCTCGTATCCCTCCCAGGCGACGAGGTTCGGCGAGAGGGAGACCGCCGGGACGCCCCAGCGGTGGGCCAGGACGCGGGCCGGGTAGGAGGCGATGTCGTGCAGGACGAGGTCGGGCTCGTCGCCGGCGTAGGCCTCGATGAGCTGCGGGAGCGCCTGGATCGCGTCGGCCAGGAACGGCTCCACGTTGTCCAGCAGTGTGGTCCCCCAGGCCTCCGGGCCCGCGTCGGGTCCGGGCAGCGTCGAGGTGTACGGCACGGGCCGGGCCCCGGTGGCGGCCACCTTCTCGGCGAACACCGGCGGGATGGCGTACGTGACCCGGCGGCCCCGGGCGACGAGTTCGCGGATCACCTCCAGGCTGGGGTTCACGTGGCCGTGCGCGGCGATGGAGAACATGGCGATGTGTGCGGGAGCGGTCATGACGCACACCGTAGACGAGACGAGACGTCTCGTTCAAAGCAATTTCCCGCTCGGTGATCTCCCGCGTTCAGACATGTTCAGCGTGTTCAGCGTGTTCAGTGTGTTCAGCGTGTTCAGCGCTGATAGCGGGCCAGGACCGCGTTGCCGTCCTCGACGAGGCGTCTGCGCAGCTCGGAGAGGCCGATCGCGCCGCTGTAGTACTCCTGGAAGGCCGGAGTGGCCACCTTGTCCTTCCACTCGGGGTAGCCGCGGAAGGACTGGGCGGGCGCCGGACGCAGGTGGCCCGCCAGGGCCGTGCCGGTCGCCCAGCCGTTCTCCGCGGTGTGCAGGGCGGGGTCCTTCAGCGCCTGGGTGCCGGTGGGCAGCATCCAGTCGCCGAGCGCGAGACGGACCATGTTCCTCGGCCGCAGCAGGAAGTCGATGAACGCGGCGGCTTCCTTCTTGTGCGGGCAGTCCGCGGAGACGGACAGGGTCTGCGGACTGACGCCCTGGGTGAGCCCGGCGGCGCCCGCGGGAGCAGGCAGCACCTCCCAGCGGAAGCCCTTCGGCGCCTGCTGCACGATCTGCTGGCGGTAGGAGAAGCCCAGCGGGACCATCGCGTACCGGCCGGCGAAGAAGCCGGGCAGGGTGTCCGAGCCGCCGCTGCCCAGCGTCGAGGCGGGGGCGCTGTGGTCGACGGCGACCTGGTCGTGGACCGTGCTGGGCACGACCGCGTCGCCGGAGGCGAAGCGCACGGTCACCCTGCCGTCCACGTCCCGGTGGAAGAGCCTGCCGCCTGCCGACAGGGAGAGGTTCAGCGTGGCGGAGACGGGTTCCTTCAGCGGCCAGGCCACGCCGTATGCGCCGGGCCCGCTGAGCTTTCTGGCCACCTGCCGGAACTCCGCCCAGGTCCAGGGGTGTGCGGGTGTCGGGATGCGCACCTTCGCCGAGCGCAGCCGGGTGGTGTTGGCGATCAGCACTCGGGGTTCCTGGAGGAAGGGCACGCCGTAGATGCCGTGCGCGAAGGTGGTCGTGTCCCAACTGGCCTGCCCTATTCCGGACTTGAGGCGGGCCGGCAGCAGATCGGTCAGGTCGGCGAGGTAGCCGCCGTAGGCGAAGTCGGCCAGGTCGTCGGAGGCGTCGTGGACGATGTCCGGTGCCTCGCCGCCCTCGAAGGAGGTGAGCAGCTGGTCGTGGACGCTGTCCCAACTGCCCTGAATGTACTCGACTTTGACCCCGGGATGTGTCGCGTTCCACTCCTTCACCAGGGCCTTGTTGGCGGTGACGGACTCCTGTTGCCAGGCGAGGGACTGGAAGCGCAGGGTGATCGGGCCGCCGTCGCGGTGGTCCGGTGACGAGCAGCCCGCGAGCAGCAGCAGGACACCGAGGAGTGCGACGGTCATACGGGGGATGCGGGTCATGCGGCTCCTCATCAGCTCTTCACCGCCCCGGCGAGCAGGCCGGCCGTGATCCGCCGCTGGACCAGGGCGAAGACGGCCAGGGAGGGAAGCGTGGCGAGGAACGCGGCGGCGGCCAGCGGGCCCAGGTCGGCCACGCCCTCCGCCCCGATGAAATGGGTGAGGACGACCGGCAGGGTCTGTTTCCCGGGGCTCTTGAGCAGCACCAGCGCGAAGAAGAACTCGTTCCACGCGGTGACGAACGCGAACAGCCCCGTCGCCGCGATGCCGGGCGCGAGCAGCGGCGCCGTCACCGACACGAGGGTGCGCAGCCGCCCGGCGCCGTCGACGGCCGCCGCCTCCTCCAGTTCGGCGGGCACCGCCCGTACATGACCGACGAGCATCCACAGCGCGAACGGCAGCGCCCACACGACGTACACCACCACCAGCCCCGCCAGGGAGTCGACGAGGCGCAGACTCTTCAGCACCAGGAACAGCGGGATGATCACCAGCACAAAGGGGAACGTCTGGCTGACCACCACCCACCCGGTGGCGGCCCGGGCGAGCCGGGTGCTGCGGTGCCGGGCCATGACGTACGCCATCGGCGTCGCGAGCAGGACGGCGACGACGGCCGTCGCGAGCGCCACCAGCAGGGAGTTGAGGGCGGCGGGTCCGAGCGGCTGTTCCCGGAAGGCCTGCCGGACGCCCGCCAGGGTCGGATGGCGCGGGATCCACGTGGGGTGCAGACTCCCGAGCTCACGCGGGGACTTCAGGGCGGTGGACAGCAGCCACAGGAGCGGGAAGGCCAGGAAGAGCAGATAGCAGAGCAGGGCGGCGTACTGTCCGGCACGTGCCGTGCGGCGGGCTTTCATGCGTCCGCACCTCCGCGCAGCCGGCCGGCCAGGAACACCGCGAGCAGGATCGACACGACGGCGACGAGCACGCAGCCCATGGCCGCCGCGTAGCCGAACTGGCCGTAGCGGAAGGCCTCTTCGTAGGCGAACAACGAGGGCAGCCGGGTCGCGCCGCCGGGGCCGCCGCTGGTGAGGACGTAGACCAGGGCGAAGGAGTTGAGGTTCCAGATGAGGTTGAGCGCGGTGATGGCGAGGGCCACCGGTCTGAGCGCGGGCCAGGTGACCGCGCGGAAGCGGCGCCAGGCACCGGCGCCGTCGACCGCGGCGGCCTCGTGGAGTTCACGCGGGACGTTCTGCACTCCGGCGAGCAGGGCGACCGTGGTCTGCGGCAGACCGGCCCCGACGCCGACGACGATCACCGCGGGCAGGGCGGTGGCCAGGCCGCCGAGCCAGTCGTGGCCGCCGCCGAGGCCCAGGTCGCGCAGGGTCTCGTCGAGGATGCCGGCGTCCGGGTTGTAGACGAGCCGCCACATGATGCCGACGACGACCTCGGGCATCGCCCACGGCACGATGGCGAGCGCGCGGGCCAGCCATCGCAGCCGTAAGTCCTCCCTGAGCAGCAGGGCGAGGCCGAGCGCCAGCAGGAACTGGGGCACGGTGACGCCGGCCGCCCAGACCAGGCCGATGCGGAACGACTCCCAGAAGAGCGTGTCGTGCAGCAGGTCCTGGAAGTTGAGTGCGCCGGTCCACCGGGTGGCCTGGGTGCGGCCGGACTGGGCGTCGGTGAACGCCAGCAGGACGCCGTAGAGCAGCGGGCCCACGCTGAACAGGAGGATCGGGATCAGGGCGGGCAGGACGAGGAACCAGGTGCCCTGCCCGGCTGCACGGCGACCGGCCGGCCGTCGCACGTCGGCCACTGATGTCACGGAATCAGCCCCTTTGCCTGCCGTGATTGGCGTGTTCATGGTCGTGAAGGCCCGATACCTCGTCAAGGGACCGCGCACACCCGTCGACCTGGACGAATGCAAGACTGGCCGGGTACGGCACACGCACCACGGCGGGACGGCACGGAGGGGGCACGATGGACGAGGCACGGGCACGGGACGTACTGGCCACGGCGGGGGTGCTGCCGGGCCCGGCCCGGGACGCGGCTCTCCTCGCCCTCGGTGAGAACGCGGTGTTCGCCGCCGGCGGCCTGGTGGTGAAGGTGGGCCGCGACGCCGAGCTCCTGCCGCGGGCCCGGCGCGAGCTGGACATCGCCCGCTGGCTGGCCGAGGCGGACGTGCCGGCGGTACGGGCGGCGCAGCCGGAACCGCGCCTGGTCGAGGGCCATCCGGTGACCGTGTGGCACCGGCTCCCCGAGCCCGTACGCCCCGCCGAGCCGGGCGATCTGGCGCGGCTGCTGCGGATCGTGCACGCACTTCCCTCTCCTCCTTTCGCGTTGCCGCCCCGCGAGTTGCTGGGCGGTGTGGAGCGGTGGCTGCGGCTGGCGGGCGACGCGATCGACGCCGAGGACGCGGCGTACCTGCGGGCGCGCCGGGACGGTTTCGCGGCGGCCGCCGCCGCGCTGACGCCCCGTCTGCCGCCGGGGCCGATCCATGGCGACGCGCTGCCGCGCAATGTGCACATCGGGCCGGACGGCCCGGTCCTGGTGGACCTGGAGACCTTCTCCGCGGATCTGCGCGAGCACGATCTGGTGGTCATGGCGCTCTCCCACGACCGGTATGGCCTGCCGGCGGAGGCGTACGCGTCGTTCGTCGAGGTCTACGGGTGGGATGTGCGGGAGTGGGAGGGCTGTGCGGTGCTGCGCGGCGCCCGGGAGACCGCCAGCTGCGCCTGGGTGGCCCAGCATGCGCCGGCCAGTCCGAAGGCGCGGGAGGAGTTTCGGCGGCGGGTGAGGTCGTTGCGGGACGGGGACGAGACGGTGCGCTGGTACCCGTTCTGACCGAGTTGCGGGGCGCTGGGAACTGCGCGATCAGCCACCCCGCTCAGCCGCAGGCGGAAACGCAGCTACACGGGCCGGCTCTCCGTCAGCTCCCGTAGCGGCCACGTGCCGTCGATCACCGCGTCCGGCTCGCCCTTGCGGCGCAGGAACGCCTGGAAGTCCGCCGCCCACTGCGCGTACCACTCGATCTGCCGTTGGTGGAGTTCGACCGGACTCAGGGACGCGATCTTCGGGTGGCGGTCGGCTATCGCGGACGCGAGCCGCGCCGCGGCGAGGGCGTCGGCCGGGGCCGTGTGGGCCGCGTCGAGGGATATGCCGTACTCGGCACACACCGCTTCCAGGTTCCGCTTGCCGCGGCGGTAGCGGTCGACCCAGCGGTCGATGGTGTAGGGGTCGATGACCGGGGCGGGGGCGAGGCCGCCCAGGCGCTCGGAGAGGGCCGGCAGGGCGTGGCGGCGCAGTTCCGCGGAGAGCAGGGTGAGATCGAACGCGGCGTTGTAGGCGACGACCGGGACGCCCGCCTTCCAGTACCCCACCAGGACGTCGGCGATGGAGTCGGCCACCCGGTCGGCCGGGTGGCCCTCGGCCGCCGCCCGCTCGTTGCTGATGCCGTGCACCGCCACCGCGTCGGCCGGGATCTCCACGCCCGGATCGGCCAGCCATTCCCGGCGCCCCATGGGCTCACCGGCACCGACCTCGATCACCGCGCCGGTGACGATGCGCGCCTCGTGCGGATCGGTCCCGGTCGTCTCCAGGTCGAAGCCGATCAGCAGCTCCCGGTGCCAGCCCATGGGCGGCCCCCCTTCTTGGTGGTGCTTTCCCCCAGTGGCCTCCACCCTCGCACGCGGCACTGACAATCCGAGGATCGCGTTCCGCTTGCCGTCACGGACACTTCAGGACACTGGGCGTGAATCCGCCCAAGCCAGCTCGAACTCTTCGCGATATGTCGGAAAAAGACCGACCTCCCCCACATCGTCCGACTTGACCAGCTTGCTGCCATTGCGCAGCACCAGTACCGGCGACTCCATCCCGCGCGCCCCGCGCAGATAGGACTGCACCACGGCGATGCCGTCGGCGCCGTCGCCGTCCACCAGGTAGGCCGTGAAGCGCGGTGTCTCGTCGTAGACCTGGATCTCGAAGGCGCCCGGGTCGCGCAGCCGGGAACGGACCCGGCGCATGTGCAGGATGTTCATCTCGACGGACCGGCTCAGTTCGCCCCGCTTCATCCCGAGTTCGCGCTCGCGGCGCTTGACCGAGCTGGAGGCCGGGTTGAGGAAGAGCAGCCGTACCCTGCAGCCGGACTCGGCGAGCCGGAGCAGACGGCGGCCGGAGAAGTTCTGCACCAGCAGGTTGAGGCCGATGCCGATCGCGTCGAGGCGGCGCGCGCCGCCGAACAGGTCCTCGGCCGGGAACTGGCGCATCAGCCGCACCCGGTCCGCATGGACGGCCACGACGTCCGCGTACCGGTCGCCGACCAGGTCCTCGACCGCGTCCACCGGCAGCCGGCGCGCGGAGGGCACGTCACCGCCGGCGCCGAGCATCTCCAGCAGCCGGGCCGAGGCGCGCTCGGCCTGGTTCAGGACCGCCTCGGACAGCGCCCGGTTGCGGGAGACGACGTTGCGGGTGACCTCCAGCTCGTCCAGGGCGAGTTCGAGGTCGCGGCGCTCGTCGAAGTACGGCTCGAAGCACGGCCAGTGCTGCACCATCAGCTCACGCAGCTGCGGCAGGGTGAGGAAGCTGAGCACGTTGTCGTCGGCCGGGTCGAGCAGGTAGCCCTTGCGGCGGCTGACCTCCCGCACCGCGACCGCGCGCTGTACCCACTCCTGTCCGGCCGGGCCGGCCGCGGCGACCACCCAGTCGTCCCCGTGCACGGGTTCGTAGATGGGCCGCAGCACGGCGGCCACGACCGCGCGCAGGCGTTGTTCGACGAGGTTCAGCCAGATGTAGGCCCGGCCGGCCCGCTGGGCGCGGGTGCGCACCTCGCGCCAGGCGTCGGTGTCCCAGTCCAGCTCCGGCCCGATGGATCCCGCGTCCATCGGGCGGGCCAGGGACACCGCGCCGGGCGGGACGTCTGTGGAGTTCCCCTCGTGACCCTCGTCACCAGGGGGCAGCTCCAGCCCTCCCGAGCCCACCCGTGCACCGCCTTCCGCTCCCCCGGGCCTTTCCCGTCTCAACGATCAAGGAAGGGTACTCCGCGAGGGGTCGGCGGTGCAGCCGGATGGACAGGTCGGTTTCTCGTCCGCCTTCGTCAACTACGCCAGTCCCAATGGCCGTTCTGCCCCGCCAGATCACGCGGAGTGAGCGGATTCATAGCCGTGACGTCCCGCGGGGCGATGGTGAAGCCCTGCCAGTGCACCGGCATGGGCTGCTGGTCCTCGTCGCGCGCGATGTGGTGGAAGCCGACGTTCATCCAGATCACCGGGTGGGTCAGGGTCTGTCCGCCGATCCACTTGTCGACCGCTGCGGGGTGTCCGCGGCCGCAGGTCGCCGGGTTTTCGCTGGCGAACAGCTCGCACGGGTTGTACTCGGTGACGTACAGGTCGTGCTTGGTGAAGCTGCGGCCGAGGTACTTGGTGGTGGGCCCGGGGACGATCTCGTACGAACGGGCGTGCCCGTCCTTGTTCTTCCCGGTCGCGCTGACCACCCGCCACCAGCGGTAGCCCTTCAGATCGCCGGCGAGTTCCCTGGTGACCTCGGTGCGGGTGGTCTTGATGGTCGGCCCGTACTGCCCGCCGGTGCGGGGGCTGACGGCCGAGTCGTACTGTTCGACCTTCGTCTTCGACGAGCCGTCGAGGCCGAAGTCCAGCCGCCAGAAGACGTTGTGGCTGTGGCTGGTGGCGTAGGCCTTGGCACCCTTGCCGACGGGCCAGCCACGGCCGTCACCGGCGTCGTAGTCCTCCCAGGACAGACTGCCGGTCGCACCGACGTTCATGGCGATCGTGCCGTCGTCCTGGAAGCGCCACTCGGTGATGTACTCGTACCAGCCGACCTGGTTGACGGTGTAGACCAGGAAGTCCTTGCCCTGGGCCTGGTAGACCCTGTCCGTGCCGGTGTCGTGCAGGCGGTAGGCGTGACCGCGGGAACGGGTGGTCGCGCACAGGCCCTTGACGTCCGGGTGGGCCGGGTCGATCGCGTCGGGGACCTTGACGGTTTTGATGGTGCCGCCGGGGCACTCGGCGGGCGACAGGTTCATCAGCGCCTGGGCGAAGTCCTCGTCCGTCAGGTCGCTGTACTCGTGCCGGCCGTCGTCGTAGGGGACGTGGATCTGGGCGAGTCTGGCGCTGTTCAGGACCCTGATCGGCTTGGGCTCGCCCTTGGGCTGGTAGCTGATCTTCTCCAGGACGAGGCCGGCCTTGCTGTCGTAGCGCCAGCACATGCGCCAGGTCGTGCCGGTGGAGAGCTTCTGTTCGAGGTGGTAGGCGGCGCTGCAGTCGGCGGCGGGGACGGCGGCGGCCGTTCCCGGCCGGGCGGCGGCCGGTCCGGCGGCGGTCGTGGCGCCGGCGGTCGTGGCGCCGGCGGTCAGCGCGACCGCGGTCAGTCCGACGGCCGCGGCCCTGCGCGCACGGCGGAATCGGTACTCGGGCATGACGAAAGGGCTCCCTTTCAGGAGGTGAAGGTCTGCGGAAGCGTTCGGTCAGCCGTGGTCGAGCGCGGTGACCTTGCGCGCGCTCAGGTCGATCACCATGGCCCTGGTGTCGATCCAGGGCCCGTTCCTGACCTTGCTGAACAGCCGGACGCACCGGTGTACGCCGCACTGGTCGAGGGCCGCGGGCCGGGCGCCCGGAACAGCCCGGTAGATGCCGCCGCTGAGCAGCAGCTGGTCCGGGGAGGTGAGGTCCCTGCCGGTGGCGTCCTTGTAGTCGGCCTTCAGGCCCGCGCCCAGCGGGGCGGCGATCAGGAGCCGGGCCGCCTCGGCGTTCTCGGCCCGGCTCGGCGGCGGCTGGACGCCGCGCCGGGTACCGGTCCGTTCCACCTTGCCGGTGTCCAGGTCGACGGTCCTGGTGACGAGGGTGTCGTTCCGGTAGTCGTAGAAGGTGATGTCGGCCCGGCGCGGCGCGCGGGGGTCGTCCGCCTCGCCGGCCCCGGGTTCGGCGAGGTCGGCGCTCAGGCGCTGCGGCCCGGGGCCCCCCGCGGCGTTCTCGCCCGTGTGCAGCAGCTGCCCGGTCAGGGCGATCCGCTCGGCCCGCCGGATCTCGTCGTCGGTCAGCGGGTCGCGGCCGGTGCCCTTGCCGCCCTCCGCCGGCGCCTGTTCCACGACGGCGGGCCGGACCCCGTCCGGGCCCTGACCGGCCTGCGTGCCGCCGCCGCGCGCTCCTCCCGACGCTTCCGCCCCCGCCGTGCCCGGCAGGGTGATCGCGACCGCCGCGGCGGTCCCCACCGTCGCGAGGGCCACTCCTGCCACTAACTTTCCCAGATGGCGGTGCACTGTCTCACGCACATGGTCCCCCTGCTCCCCGTGGTCCCACGGGGGGTACGTGTTGCCCCACTGGTTCGGCACACGGCGGGTACGAGCGCCGTCGTGTGCGCTGGTCGGTGGGTAAGAGGGACGCAAGACACGGGAGGTTCCGTCACTTTCGGCAGGACTCGGGGGCCAACGCGGCCCCAGCGCGGCGACACACCTGGGAGAGTCGTATCCATGCAGGTCTGGCCTGGAGAGGCGTATCCGCTCGGCGCCACCTATGACGGCGCCGGAACCAACTTCGCGGTCTTCACGGAGGCCGCGGACCGAGTAGAGCTGTGTCTGCTGCACGACGACGGCTCGGAGACGGCGGTGGAACTGCGCGAGAGCGACGCGTTCGTGCGGCACGCGTACATGCCGGGCGTGATGCCGGGACAGCGGTACGGGTTCCGGGTGCACGGCCCGTACGACCCCGGGCGCGGGCTGCGCTGCAACTCCGCGAAGCTGCTGCTCGACCCGTACGCGAAGGCGGTCAGCGGTGCGATCCGCTGGGGCGAGGAGGTGTACGGCTACCACTTCGGCGCGCCCGACAGGCGCAACGACCTGGACTCGGCGCCGCACACCATGGCCTCGGTGGTGATCAATCCGTACTTCGACTGGGGCGACGACCGGCCGCCGCGCACCGAGTACCACCACACGGTGATCTACGAGGCCCATGTGAAGGGCCTGACCATGCGCCACCCGGGGCTACCGGAGGAGCTGCGGGGCACGTACGCGGCGCTCGCGCATCCGGCGGTCATCGACCACCTGACCAAGCTGGGGGTGACGGCGCTCGAGCTGATGCCCGTACACCAGTTCGTGAACGACCACCGGCTGGTCGACCTGGGCCTGAGCAACTACTGGGGCTACAACACCATCGGCTTCTTCGCCCCGCACAACGCGTACGCCTCCTGGGGCGACCGCGGCCAGCAGGTCCTGGAGTTCAAGTCGGCGGTCCGGGCGCTGCACGAGGCCGGGATCGAGGTCATCCTGGACGTGGTCTACAACCACACCGCCGAGGGCAACCATCTGGGTCCGACGCTGTCCTTCAAGGGCCTCGACAACCCGTCGTACTACCGGCTGACGGACGACCGCCGCCACTACATGGACACCACGGGCACCGGGAACTCGCTGCTCATGCGGTCCCCGCACGTGCTCCAGCTGATCATGGACTCGCTGCGGTACTGGGTCACCGAGATGCACGTCGACGGCTTCCGCTTCGACCTCGCGGCGACCCTGGCCCGGCAGTTCCACGAGGTGGACCGGCTGTCGTCGTTCTTCGACCTGGTGCAGCAGGACCCGGTGGTCTCCCAGGTCAAGCTGATCGCCGAGCCGTGGGACGTGGGTGAGGGCGGCTACCAGGTGGGCAACTTCCCGCCGCTGTGGACCGAGTGGAACGGCAAGTACCGGGACACGGTACGGGACCTGTGGCGGGGCGAGCCGAGGACGCTCGCGGAGTTCGCCTCGCGGCTGACCGGTTCCTCGGACCTCTACCAGCACGACGGCCGCCGCCCGCTGGCCTCGATCAACTTCGTCACCTGCCATGACGGCTTCACACTGCACGACCTCGTCGCGTACGACGACAAGCACAACGCGGCCAACGGCGAGGACAACCGGGACGGCGAGAGCCACAACCGCTCCTGGAACTGCGGGGCGGAGGGCGAGACGGACGACCCGGAGGTGCTCCGGCTGCGCGCCCGGCAGATGCGGAACTTCCTCGCGACGCTGATGCTGTCCCAGGGCGTACCGATGATCAGCCATGGCGACGAGTTCGCCCGCACCCAGCGCGGCAACAACAACGCCTACTGCCAGGACAACGACATCTCCTGGGTGCAGTGGCCGGAGTCCCTGGAGAGCGACCTGCTGGAGTTCGTCCGTGCGATGGTGTGGCTGCGCCGGGACCACCCGGTCCTGCGCCGGCGCCGTTTCTTCCACGGCCGTCCGGTGGAGGGCACCCATGACGAGCTGTCCGACATCGCCTGGTTCACCCCGGAGGGTGCAGAGATGACCCAGCGGGACTGGGACTCGGCGCGGGCGTCCGCGCTGACGGTGTTCCTGAACGGCAACGCGATCTCCGAGCCGGGTCCGCGCGGGGAGCGCATCACCGACGACTCGTTCCTGCTGATGTTCAACGCCTCTCCGGGGCCGCTGGACTTCCTGGTACCGGTCGACCACGGCCGGCAGTGGCAGGTGGTCGTCGACACCGCGCAGCCGGACGGGGTGCCGCCGGGGTCCGGTGCGAAGGTCGCGGCGGGCGACCGGATCACCTTGCCCGACCACAGCCTGACGGTGCTGCAGCGGCCGGCGTAGCCGATGACACGAAAGGCGGCAAGCTGGGTACGGAGGTTCCCATGACTTCTGCGCGCCCCGGACCGGAGGTGCCCACGGCCACCTACCGGCTGCAGCTCCAGCCCGCGTTCCCGTTCGCCGCCGCTGCCGCGGCCGTACCGTACCTGGCGTCGCTCGGCGTCTCGCACCTGCACCTGTCTCCCGTCCTGGAGGCCGTGCCCGGATCCCCGCACGGCTATGACGTGGTGGACCACGCGCGCGTGCGTGAGGAACTGGGCGGCGAGGAGGGCCTGCGGTCGCTGGCCCGTACCGCGCGGGAGCAGGGGCTCGGCCTGGTGGTGGACATCGTGCCGAACCACATGGCCATGGCCCCCCGCCACAACCACGCCCTGTGGGAGGTGCTGCGCGAGGGCCCCGGTTCGCCGTACGGGCGCTGGTTCGACATCGACTGGGAGGCGCAGGGCGGCCGGGTGCTGCTGCCGGTGCTCGGCGGTCCGGTCGGCTCGCAGCTGGAGCACCTCGTCGTCGACGGCGACGTGCTGGGCTACCACGAGCACGCCTTCCCGCTGCGCGCCGGCACCGGGGAGCTGCCGCTGCCGGAGCTGCTGGACGCCCAGTGGTACCGCCCGGTGTGGTGGCGGCTGGCCCGCACCGAGCTGAACTACCGGCGGTTCTTCAGCATCTCGGAGCTGATCGGGCTGCGCGTGGAGGATCCGGAGGTGTTCGACGCCACCCACGCCAAGATCCTGCAGCTGCTCCACGAGGGCGTCATCGACGGGCTGCGCGTCGACCATCCCGACGGGCTCGCCGACCCCGACGGCTATCTCGCGCGGCTGCACACGGCGACCGGCGGGCGCTGGACGGTGGTGGAGAAGATCCTCGCCGACGGCGAGCGGCTGCCGTCCTCCTGGCCCGTCGCGGGCACCACCGGCTACGACGCACTGCGCCAGGTCGACGGCCTGTTCACGGACCAGACGGGCGCGTACGAACTGCTGGGCCGCTACCGGGCCTTCGCGGCCCCGCAGACGGACCGCGGCGGCAACTGGGAGGCGACGGTACGGCGGGCCGCCTACAAGGTGCTCACGCACGAGCTGGCCGCCGAGACCGACCGGCTCACCCGGGTCGCCACCCGGCTGTGCGCCTCCTCGCCCGACCTCGCGCTGCGCGACCGGGCGCCGTGGGCGCTGCGCACGGCCGTCGAGGAGCTGCTCGTCCGGATGCGGGTGTACCGGCCGTACGCCTCCGGTGACGCGGCGGCCGTCGTCACCGAGGAGGCCGCCGACGAGGCGCGGCTCGCCTTCGTGGTGCCCGAGGAGGCGGAGGCTGTCGGGATCGTGCGCCGGCTGCTCGTCGAGCCGCCCGGTGACCCGTCGGCGCCGGACCACGCCGACCGGGTCGAGTTCCGTACCCGGTTCGCCCAGACCGCGTCCGCGCTGCGCGCCAAGTCGGTGGAGGACACGGCGTTCTACCGCTATGTGCCGCTGCTGTCGGCGACCGAGGTGGGCGGCGATCCGGGCCGGCCGGGGGTGTCCCCGGAGGACTTCCACGCGTACTGCGCGCGCGTGCAGCGCGACTGGCCGGTCACCGGCACGGTGGTCTCCACGCACGACACCAAGCGCAGTGCCGACGTGCGCGCCGCGCTGGCCGTGCTCACCGAGTGCCCCGGCCGGTGGGCGGAGCTGCTGGCGGAGGTGAACCGGCCCCGGGAGGGCGTGGGCGTGCCGGACGGGCAGCTGGCCTGGGCGGCCTGGCAGACGGTGTTCGGGCTGGGGATGGCCGAGGAGGAGCGGGTGCAGCGGGCACTGCTGAAGCATGTGCGCGAGGCGGGCATGTACACCAGCTGGACGGAGCAGGAACCGCCGTACGAGGAGGCGGTGGCCGCGTTCGTCGCCGCCGGGCCGTGCGGGGCGCCCGGCGAGCGCGTGGCCGCGTTCCGCAAGGCGCTGGACCCGCACGTCCGGGCCAATGTGCTCGGCACCGCGCTGGTCCATCTGACGATGCCGGGAGTGCCGGACGTGTACCAGGGCACGGAGGGCGAGTACCGGGCGCTGGTGGACCCGGACAACCGGCGTCCGGTGCCGTTCCCGGCCGAGACGCCCGGCGAGAAGGACGCGCTGACGGCGGCGGCCCTGCGGCTGCGCGCGCGGCGTCCGGACGCCTTCGGCAGGGCCGCGTCCTACGAACCGCTGACCGCCGAGGGCCCGGCGGCCGAGCACTGTGTGGCGTTCGCACGCTCCGGTGAGGCGGTCACGGCGGTGACCCGGCTGTCGCTGCGGCTCGCGGAGACGGGCGGCTGGCGGGACACCCGGCTGGCGATGCCTCCCGGACGGTGGGCGGACGTGCTGACCGAGGGGCGGGAGTTCACGGGGCACGCGCGCGTGGCGGACCTTTTCGACCGGCTGCCGGTGGTGCTGCTGGAACGGGTCGCGGAGGGGTGAGACGGCTCAGCGCACGGGCGCGGCGGGCGGCCGGCAGTCCTCGTACGGCCGTTGCGGCAGGTCGCCGAGAGCGGCCCAGGTGGTGCGCAGGAGGTCCACGAAGGCCTCGGCGGCCCCGGTGGGCGGCACGCGCGCGTAGACCGCCAGGGGGCGCTTCCAGGCCGGGTCGGGGCTGAGGACCGTACAGTCCTCACCGACGGCACCACGCACGATGTGGGCGGGTGCGACGCACACCCCGACGCCGGCCGCGGCCATGCGCACGGCGGTCGAGGTGTGCTCGGTCCACACGGCGGTCAGCGGCGTGAACCCGGCCCGCCCGCACGCCCAGTCGAGGAAACGCGCGCCGTGCACGACGGGCTCCATGGCGCAGCGGATCCAGGCGCGGCCGGCGAGTTCCGGCAATGTCACCGTCGTACGGCCCGCGAGCCGGTCGTCGAACGGGACCACCAGGACGAGTTCCTCCTCGCCGACCGGTACGGCGGTGCCGGGCGGGTCGGCGGGCTCCGGCCCGAACGCGAGGTCGGCGGTGCCCCGCTGCACGGCCTCCTCCAGCGCCTCGGCGGTGGCGTACTCGTGCAGGCGCAGCAGGACCCGGGGGCGGGCCGTGCGCCAGCGCGCGAAGACGTCGGGCAGCACGCCCACGGCGAGGGAGTGCAGGGTGGCGATGTGCAGTTCGCCGCCCTCGGCGCCGGCCGTGGCACGCGCCGCGCGGCGGGCCTGTGCGGCGCTGCGGACGGCGAGTTCGGCGTGCGGCAGGAACGCCCGCCCCATGGGGGTGAGGCGCACGCCGCGGGCCATGCGCTCCAGCAGGGCACCGCCGACCGACTTCTCCAGGGCCTTGATCTGGTGCGAGAGCGCGGGCTGCGTGACGTGCAGGGCCTCCGCCGCGCGGGTGAAGGACGCCTCCTGGACGACCGCCACGAAGTACTCCATCTGCCGCAGGCTCAACTCCCCCGCCTCCCATGAACATCCTGCATGACATCCACAACAACATTGCCTTGGACTCATGACAAGGGGTGGACGGAGAGTGAACGCCATGAGCGTCAACACACCGGATGTCATCGTCATCGGCGGCGGCACGGGCGGCTACGGCACCGCCCTGCGCGCCGCCGCCCTGGGACTGGACGTCGTCCTCGTCGAACGCGGCAAGGTCGGCGGGACCTGTCTGCACCGCGGCTGCATACCGAGCAAGGCGATGCTGCACGCCGCCGAACTGGTCGACGGCATCGCCGAGGCGCGCGAGCGGTGGGGTGTGAAGGCCACGCTGGACTCGGTCGACTGGGCGGCGCTGGTGGCCACACGGGACGACATCGTGGCGCGCAACCACAAGGGGGTCGAGGCGCATCTGGCCCACGCCGGGGTGCGGGTGGTGCGGGGCAGCGCGCGGCTGACGGGGCCGCGCACGGTGCGCGTGGAGGGCGTGCACGACGGACGCGCACCCGGCGCACAGCCGCAATCCGCGCCCGGCGTGCGTGACTTCACCGCGCGCCGTGGGATCGTCCTCGCCACCGGCTCGCGCCCGCGCCTGCTCCCGGGGCTCGTGCCCGACGGGCGGCGCGTGGTGACCAGTGACGACGCGCTGTTCGCGCCGGGGCTGCCGGCGTCCGTCCTGGTGCTGGGCGGGGGCGCGATCGGCGTGGAGTACGCCTCCTTCCACCGGTCCATGGGCGCTCAGGTCACTCTCGTGGAGGCCGCGGAGCGGATCGTGCCGCTGGAGGACGCCGATGTGAGCCGGCATCTGACGCGCGGCCTGAAGAAGCGCGGGATCGATGTGCGGGCGGGCGCCCGGCTGCTGGACGCGGAGGTGCTGGACAACGGCGTACGCGCGCGTGTGCGCACCGCCCGCGGCGAGACACGCACGGTGGAGGCGGAGCGGCTGCTGACGGCCGTCGGCCGGGCGCCGGTCACCGAAGGGCTGGGCCTGGCCGCGGCCGGCCTCGCGACGGACGAGCGGGGGTTCGTCGTACCGGCGGACTGGAACCGGCTGGAGACGGCCGTGCCCGGCATCCATGTCGTCGGCGACCTGCTCCCGCCGCCCTCCCTGGGCCTCGCCCACGCCTCGTTCGCGGAGGCCCTGCTGGTCGCCGAGACGCTGGCGGGGCTGCCGTCGGCTCCGGTGGACTACGCGGCCGTACCCCGGGTGACGTACTCCTCGCCGCAGACCGCCTCGGTGGGGCTGAGTGAGATCGAGGCACGCGCGCGTGGGCGCGAGGTGGAGGTCGACACGATGCCGCTGACCGCCGTCGCCAAGGGCATGGTGCACGGCCGGGGCGGCATGGTGAAGGTCGTCGCCGAGGCCGGCGGCGGGCAGGTGCTCGGTGTGCACCTGGTCGGCCCGAACGTCTCGGAGATGATCGCCGAGAGCCAGCTGATCGTCGGATGGGACGCCGAGCCCTCGGACGTGGCCCGGCACGTGCACGCGCACCCGACGCTGTCGGAGGCGGTGGGCGAGGTGTTCCTGACGCTAGCGGGGCGCGGCCTGCACCAGCAGTGAGCGCGCGGCGCGCACCGCCCGCGCCGCGCCCCCGCGCCCGAGTCCGGGCGCCCCCGGTAGCCTCCCCCGCCGAATGCTTGACAGTTCACCCTGGCCGTGCGGGACTTGGAGGGCGAAGCCGGGCGGAACAAGTCGGGGGTGAGTCTTCTGCCGGAGCTGCGCTACCCCAGCGTTCCCGAACTGATCGCCTCCGCACAGGCGTTGGCCGCTCAGGAACCCGGGCTGTGCTCGCTCAGGCAGGTGGGCCTCTCGCGCGCGGGAAGACCCCTGCACCTGCTGTCGGTGGGGCATGCCCGGCGGGCGGTGCTGGTGGTCGCCGGCGCCCACGCGAACGAGCCGACCGGGGGCTCCACCCTGCGGGTGCTTGCCGAACGAGTGCTGGCCGAGCGGGAGCTGCGGGCGGAAACGTCCTGGCACTTCCTGTTGTGCGCGGATCCGGACGGTGCGAGCCTGCATGTGACACCGGCGCCGCGCAGCCTGCTCGACTACCACCTCGGCTTCTACCGGCCGACGGGCGCGGAGCAGCCGGAGTGGTCGCCGTCCGTGCTGCCGCCGCACCGGCTGCCGCCCGAGACCCGGGCGCTGACCGGGGTGATCGACGAGCTGCGGCCCTACCTGCAGGTGACCCTGCACGGCACCGACCTGGGCGGCAGCTGGGTGCAGCTGACCAGGGACGTGCCCGGGCTCGCCGAGCCGTTCGCCAAGTCGGCGGCGCAACTGCACATCCCGGTGGAGACGGGCGCCTCGGACGCCGCCGGATGGCCGGCCTCCGGCCCCGGGGTGCATGTCATGCCCGGCCCGGACACGGGCGCCGCCTACCCGAGCATGCCGGACGACGCCCGGCACAGCACCTGGTACCACGCGCACCGGTACGGCGGTCTGACGGCCGTCGTGGAGGTCCCGATGTGGGCGAGCGACCTGGTGGACGATCCGGCGCCGCACCCGGCTCCGGCGGCGGCGATGCGGCGCCTGGCCCAGCGGCTGCTGCGGGACTCGCTGCAGGTGGAGCGCGTGCTCACCGACGCGCTGCCCCGCCTCGACGGTGTGGACGGCCCGCTGCTGCGGGCGGCACGCTGGGCGCTGGAGCTGATCCCCGGCCTGGCCGAGGACTGGATCCACACCCCGCCGGCGGGCACCACGATGGCGTACGTCGGCAGTGTGGACGCCTTCGGGCGGCGGCTGCCGCTGCGCGCGGCGGCGATGCTGCTGCGGGTGCTGCGGGAGACGGACGACCGGGCGGCGCCGCGGCTGGAACAGCTCGTCACCGCCTGGTGCGATGCCTTCGCGGCGCGTTTCCGGGCTCGCTGGGTGCCGTTGGAGCACCAGGTGGAGCACCAGTCCCGGACGGTGCTCGTGGCGGCGCAGCAGGCCCGTGAGCGGGTGCTGTGAGGCCGCCCGCGCCGCCCGTTGTCACGCCCCCCGCCGGCCCGGCTCAGTGTTCCACGGCGAACACCGCTCCCGTCCGTGCCTCCATGACGCACTTGCTGGAGTAGGTCTCCTGGTAGTCGACCGGACGTCCGTTCCACTGTCCGTACGCGTGCACGGTCACGGGAGCGAAGATCATCGGGCAGACGACCTTCTTCTTCGGGATGCGGGCGATGTCCCCCTCGACGGCCGCGAGTTCGGCACAGGCCTCGGCCGCGCGCGCGTACCCCAGGGGCAGTGGGTCGCACAGCAGCAGGGTGCCGTGTTTGTCGCCGGGCTGGACGGTCTCACCGCGGGCGACGGTGAGGTAGAGCCAGTTGTCGGTCAGGGGGAAGGTGCTGCGGGGTGCCGCCTGGGCCGGGGCCGCGGCGAGCAGGCCGGCGGCCGCCAGCAGGGCGCCGGCCGTCGCTGTGACTCTGGTGATGTACGTCATGCCCCTTGCATCGGCACGCCGGCGCTCGTTCCGCAGCCCGGCTCACCCGATTGGGAGGGCACGCGCGCGTGAGCGTGCGCCGGTTCGCGCACGGCCGGCGTCGCCGCTCAGCTCGTGGCGAGCCGGAACGCCGTCCGGCCGAAGGCGACCTGGTCTCCCTCGCGGACGACGACCGAGCCGATCACCCGGCGGCCGTTGACGGTGGTGCCGTTGGTGGAGCCGAGGTCCCTGAGCACCCACAGGCCCGCCTGATGGCTGAGTTCGGCGTGCACGCGGGAGACGGTCTCGTGGTTCAGGCGCAGTCCGCACGCGGGGTCGCGGCCGATGCGCAGCGGGTGGGCGTGCGCGGGACGCGGCAGCAGCAGCTTGGGCAGCCGCTCCGCCTGCCAGGCGCGGCGCAGCCGTACGGTGAACCCGGAGACGGCCTCGACGGTGCCGAGGACCGCGCGGGAGAAACGGTTCTCGTGGGGCAGGTCGGCGACGAGGGCGGCCAGTTCGTCGGCCCGGCGGGCGGCCAGCGCCAGCTCCATGCGGCGTACGAACGTGTCGTGCGAGAGCCGGCCCAGGGCGACGCCGTCACGCAGCACCCGCAGCGCCTTGTCGCGCTCCTCGTCGGAGGGCCGCGCGGGGTAGGTGGAGAACTCGAAGGACGACGTCACGCAGGTGATTGTCGGACAGCGAACCCCGGGTGTCCAGAAAACGGGGAATCGGCGCCGGTCCGCGCGTACTTCCACGACACCCACCGGGAAGGAGCGAATTCGAGAGCGGATTGATCGTCCGGGCGGGCACGATGGGGACGCGGGACATCACGGTGAGCAGGCGAGACATCACAGACGAAGGGGAACCGTCCGTGCAGTTCGAGGTGTGGGCACCGCAGGCAGACCGAGTGACGCTCCATTGCGAGGGGGGCACGCGCGCGTTGACGCGCGATCCCGGCCGCGCGGGCTGGTGGTCGGGGGAGGCGGAGGCCGGGGACGGGGCCCGGTACGGGTTCGCGCTGGACGACGGCCCGGTGCGGCCCGATCCGCGCTCGCGCCGCCAGCCGGACGGCCCGGACGGGCTGAGCGCGGTCGTGGACCACGGGCGCCACGCGTGGCGTGCCCGGTGGGCGGGGCGCGGTCTTCCGGGTGCCGTGCTGTACGAGCTGCATGTGGGGACGTACACCCCCGAGGGCACCCTGGACGCGGCGGCCGCCCGGCTGGAGCACCTGGTGGAACTGGGGGTGACTCACGTCGAGTTGATGCCGTTGTGTCCGTTCCCGGGGCGGCACGGGTGGGGTTACGAGGGGGTGTCGCTGTGGGCGGTGCACGAGCCGTACGGCGGTCCCGAGGCGCTGAAACGCTTCGTCGACCGGGCGCACGAACTCGGTCTTGGTGTCGTCCTGGACGTCGTGCACAACCACTTGGGCCCGTCGGGCAACCATCTGCCCGCTTTCGGGCCGTACTTCACCGACACGCACCACACCCCGTGGGGCTCGGCGGTGAACCTGGACGCGCCGGGTTCGGACGAGGTGCGCGCGTTCCTCGTCGGCAGCGCGCTGGCGTGGCTGCGGGACTACCGGATCGACGGGCTGCGGCTGGACGCGGTGCACGCGTTGTACGACACGCGCGCGTGCCATTTCCTGGAGGAGCTGTCGGCGGCCGTGGACGGCCTCGCCGAGGAGCTGGGCCGGCCACTGTTCCTGATCGCCGAGTCGGACCTGAACAACCCGCGGTTCATCACCCCGCGCGCGGAGCACGGCCTCGGGCTGCACGCGCAGTGGAACGACGACTTCCACCACGCCCTGCACACCGCGCTGACCGGCGAGTCCCAGGGGTACTACGCCGACTTCGCCCGCGCTCCGTTCGCCGCGCTCGCCAAGACACTCTCCGGCGGCTACTTCCACGACGGCACGTACTCGTCGTTCCGGGGCCGGCACCACGGCCGCCCGCTGGACCGCGCGCGGGTGGCCGGGCACCGGCTGCTCGGCTACAGCCAGACCCACGACCAGGTCGGCAACCGCGCCCAGGGCGACCGCCTCTCCGCCCGCCTGTCCCCCGGACTGCTGGCCTGCGCGGCGGCGCTGACGCTGACCTCGCCGTTCACGCCGATGCTGTTCATGGGCGAGGAGTGGGCGGCGGGCACGCCCTGGCAGTTCTTCACCGACCACACCGATCCCGAGCTGGCCGAGGCGGTACGGCGGGGCCGGCGGCGGGAGTTCGCGGCGCACGGCTGGGCGGAGGAGGACGTACCGGATCCACAGGACCCGGCGACCCGGGAGCGGTCCTGCCTCGACTGGTCGGAGCCGCAACGCGAGCCTCACGCGCGCGTGCTCGCCTGGTACCGGCAGCTGATCGCGCTGCGCCGCGACCAGCCCGACCTCACCGACCCCGACCTGGCCGACACGAAGGTGGCGTACGACGAGCAGGCCCGCTGGCTGGCCTTCCGGCGCGGTGACGTCCGCGTGGCGGTGAACCTCGGCAAGGAACCGGCGGCCATCCCGCTGGGCACCCGCCCGGCGGTGGTCCTGGCGGCCTGGGAGCCGGTGCGGCTTCCGGGACCGGACGGGTTGCTCCAGCTCCCCGGGGAGTCGTGCGTGGTCCTGTCGCAGCCGTAGGAAGCCCGCCCGCCGGACGGCGTGAGGCCGTGCGCGGCTGCGTCGTGGCCGGACACGCGGTTCCCCGCGCGCCTTCGGGGGGCCGCTACGGCTCCGGCTCGTCCTCCTTGAAGTCCGACAACCGCTCCAGAAGGATCGGCTCCCAGGCCCGCCGCAGCTGGGTGCGGAGCAGGGGGAGGGAGCCCACCGCACGGCCTTCCAGATGGTCGGCGAGTCGGATGACCGTGTCGCAGCGGGCGAGCCACAGGCCGCGCAGACAGGGGCGGGCGCCGTAGCCGGCCAGGGTGGCGGCGCGGACGGCCGCCGGGGAGCCGACGGCGACGGCGAGCCCGGCGATGTCCTCGGCCGGGTCGCCCCAGGCCGCCTGGGTCCAGTCCAGGATGCCGCGGACCCGCCCGTCGGCGCTGACCACCACGTGCTCGCCGGTCAGGCCGTGGTGGGTGAGGACGGCGGTGCCGGGCTGCGCGGCGAGCTGGGCCGCGCCGGGCGGGGTCAGCTGGTGCAGCCGGGCTGCGTCGAACTCGTCGGCGGCGGCGAGCCGTTCTGCGGCGTGTACGGCCATGCGGCGCAGCGCCTCCAGGGAGCGCGGGGCGGTGCGCGACACGCCGAGCGCCTCGGCCTGCCGTACGGGCACCGCGCGCAGCCCGGCGAGCAGCCCGGCGAGGTCGGCCTCGCCGACGGCGGAGACGTCGTGCTCGTCGGCCGTACCACCGGGCACCTTGGTGTCGAGGGTGTAGGCGAGGCCGGGCGCCCAGTCGCCGTGCGCGACGCTGGTGGGAACGGCGACGGGCATGTGCGGGCGGACCAGGTCGCGCAGGCGCAGTTCCCGGCGGCGGCCGGCGGAGGACTCGCGGTCGGGCGCGAGGCGCAGCACATGGCGGGTGCCGACCCACCACGTGTGCGCACGGCCCTCCGTCACGGGCCGCACATCGGGTCCCCCGGTGCCGTTGCCGCCCTCCTTGAGCAGCGAACGGACCAGTCTGCGGACGGTGTCCGCGGTGGGTGTCGGTGCCTGGGTCATGGGTCGCGCGTCGCCGTTCCTGGATGTCGTCGAGGGTGAGTCTCCTGGCTCGCTCCGTGGTCTTTCAGTCCACTATGACCATGTCACGCGTGGTGTTGTTGAGGCGGCGCCCGCCGTCCTCGGTCACCGTGACGATGTCCTCGATGCGCACCCCGAAACGGCCGGGGAGGTAGATGCCGGGCTCCACGGAGAAGCACATGCCGGGCACCAGGGGCTGTTCCTCGCCCTCGATCATGTACGGCGGCTCGTGCGTGGTGACGCCGATGCCGTGCCCGGTGCGGTGGATGAAGTACGCGCCGTACCCGGCGTCGGTGATCACCGCGCGGGCGGCCCGGTCGACCTCCTGGCAGGCCACACCGGGCCGTACGGCCTGACAGCCCGCCTCCTGGGCCTCGCGCACGACGTCGTGCACGCGGCGCTCCTCCTCGGTGGGCTCGCCGACGTGGACCGTGCGGGTGGTGTCGGAGCCGTAGCCGTCCTTCAGGCCGCCGAAGTCCAGCACGACCATGTCGCCGTGCCGGATGACGCGGTCGCCGACCTCGTGGTGCGGGTTGGCGCCGTTGGGGCCCGAGCCGACGATGGTGAAGTCGACCTGCTCGTGCCCGAAGCGGCGCAGCAGGCCGGCGAGGTCGTGACCGACCTCGGACTCGCGGCGGCCGGCGAAGGGAACTTTGCGGATCTCCTCGAACGTTGCATCGGCAGCCGCTCCGGCGGCGGCGAGGAGTTCCAGTTCCGCGGCGTCCTTGACGGCGCGCAGCATGGGGAGGGCGTCGGTGAGAGAGGCGTAGGAGGTGGCGGGCAGGGCCCGCTGCAGGCCCAGCAGGTGCATGGCCCAGGTGTTGTCGCTGATGCCGAACCGGCCGTGGCCGTCGAGGAGCGCGGCGGTGACGGCGTAGGGATCCTTGCCGTCGGTCCAGTCGCGCAGGGTGAGCGCGGACGCGCCGGCCGCGTGTTCGGCGTCCGGGGCCTCCAGGGTCGGCACGACGAGCACGGGATCCCGGCCGGGGGCGAGGACCAGCACGGTGAGCCGTTCGGTGACGGCGGTGGGTGTGTAGCCGGTGAGCCAGACCATGTCCGGTCCCGGTGCCACGAGCAGCCCCGCGAGGCCGGCGTCGGCCGCGGAGCGCGCGGCGCGCTCCATGCGGGCCCTGTAGTCGGCGGCGGTGAAGGGCGCGGGCGTACTACCGGTCATCCGGGCCTCCGGGCGCGGGTGGGGAAACGGGCGAGGGCGTCTCGGGCAGCATCCTGCCCGGCCGGACAGGGTCACGCGAGCCGATCGCCGCTGCTCCGCGCGGGGCACGCTGGGCGCAGGAGGGACTCGGCATGGGGCCATCATGGCGCGCGGTGCTGATGGTGACCAGCGAGATTCCCGGGGTGACCGAGAGAGGGTGAGGCGGGCGCCGGCGTCGGTCCCGCTCAGATCACCAGCCCCGGCAGGACCGTCAAATGCTGGTAGCCCCCACTGCTGTGACGCACGGTGAGGAGCACCGGCTTGCCGGGCCGGGCACGGGCGACGGCCCGGGCGAGGTCGGCGGCGGTGTCCACGCGGGCGGAGCCGAACCGCAGCAGGACGTCCCCGCGGATCAGGCCGGCCGCATAGCCGGGGCCGGGCACGTGCACGCCCACGACCAGCGCGCCCGTCTTCTCGGCGTCGACGGCCTCGACGCCCAGGGTCGCCCCGGGTGCGGTGGCCGGAGCGGGGGCCGGGGTGGCGGCGGGCGTGGGCCGGGCCGGCGGCCTGGCCGGCGGGGGCTGGCGCTGGAGTTCCGCGAGCCTGCTCATGCCGATCACGGTGGCGCCGACCGTGCCGATGCCGACGCCGGACAGCACCAGCAGGGTGCCGGTGCACAGGCCGAACAGCACGGTTCGCAGCCGCCGTCCGCGCCGGCGGGCGGCGTGCGGGCGGTGGGCCGGGGCGGGGGTGTCGTCGCCCTGCCGCGGATCCTGACCGGGCATCGGCTTGGGACGCAACGCAGTGTGTTCCATGGTTCGCTCGCCTCCGGCTGGTGCTCTACCCGGGGCGGCGGGCCGCGACGAGACACGAACGAGTGAGACTGGCCGGAGTGTGGCGGAGGGTAGCCATAACCCCTGGGAATCCCCGCAGTCCTCACACCGCGGCCACCAGCTTCCGCACCACTTCCGCCGCCGCTCCCCGGGGACTTCCGCCATGGACGAGTTCCGTGCGGTGGGTCACCCGGGGCGCGGTGAGCGGGACGGCGACCGTGCCGGGTACGGCGGTGGCAACCCGGCGGGGCAGCAGGGTGAGGCCGTGTCCGGCGGCGGCGAGGGCGGTGAGCGTGCGCAGGTCGGTGCCCTCGTAGCGCAGGGCGGGGCGGAAGGCGCCGCCGCCGGTCGCGGCGCGCAGGTGGTCCAGCGGGAGGGCCGCGTCGGGCGCGTCGAGCCACCGGGCGTCGGCCAGGTCGGCGAGGCGCAGGCCGGTCCGGGCGGCGAGCGGGTGCCCGGCGGGCAGCAGGACGCTCACGGGTTCCTCGGCGACGCCCTGCGTGGTCAGCGGCGCCACGTCCGGCAGTCGCAGCGGATCGCTCGGTGCGGCCAGCCCGTCGACCAGGCCGAGGTCGGCGGTGCCGGTGGCGACGGCGGCCGGGATCTCCGCGCGGGTGAGGACACGCAGGGTGACGCCGGCCGGCGGCAGGGCGGCGAGGACGCCGGCGCCGAGCGCGGTCGGGGTGGTGGCGAGGGTCAGCCCCTGCTGGGGCGCGGCGGCCATGCGGACGACGTCGGCACGGGCCGCGTCCAGGCGCAGCAGCAACGGACCCGCGTGCTCCAGCAGCCTCTCCCCGGCCGTGGTGGGCACGACGGGCCGCCGGGTCAGCAGGGGCGCGCCCAGGTCCTGTTCGAGCGCGGCGATGTGCTGGGAGACGGCGGACTGGGTGTAGCCCAGCTCGCGGGCGGCCTCCGAGAAGGAGGCGAGGCGGGCCACGGTGACGTACGTGCGCAGCAGATGCGGGTCCATGCGGCCGATGGTCTCATCAGCGTTGCTTATCGGTGGTCCAGTAATCATCGTTGGACGTGAACTCGTGGGCGGGCCGAGGATGAGGGGCATGACGCACACCGCCACCCTCGCCCTCGTCGGCGACCGCTCCCCCCATGTCGTTTCCCACACGCGCGTGCCCCTGCTGCTGGACGCCCTGGCCGCACGCGACCGGCTGGTCCTGGACGCGTACTGGATTCCCTCCGAGGACGCCGGGGCCGAGGGCGCCGTACGGGGGTTCGACGCCGTGTGGGTGCTGCCGGGCAGCCCGTACCGCAGCGAGGCGGGTGTTCTCGCGGCCGTGCGCACCGCACGTGAGGAGGGCATTCCGTTTCTCGGCACGTGCGGCGGCTTCCAGCACGCGCTGCTGGAGTTCGCCCGCAACGTCTGCGGTCTGACCGGGGTCGCGCACGCCGAGAACGACCCGGACGCCAGGGACCCGCTCATCGAGCCGCTGGCCTGCTCGCTGGTGGGCCACGAGGCGGCGGTGACGATCGAACCGGGCTCGCTGGCGGAGTCCGTGATCGGCTCGACGCGCACGGTCGAGCGGTACTTCTGCGCCTACGGCCCCTCCCGGCATCTCGACACGCTCCGCGCCCACGGGCTGCGGTTCTCCGGACATGACGAGGACGGCCAGGTGCGGGTCGCCGAACTCCCGGGGCACCCCTTCTTCCTGGCCTCCCTGTTCCAGCCGGAGCTGGCCGGGGACGGCTCGCGTCCGCACCCGATGGTCCGGGCGCTGGCGCGCGCCGCGGTCGGGCACGCGGCGTCCGAGCTCGTCCGACCGGTGTAGCTCCGAGCGCCCCTCGGCTCCACGGACGCCCACCCGTGGGGCGCCAGGACCGGCGGCCCGGGCCGCCCCGCCCGTTCGCGACCGCCGCCCCTCACGGCCCCACGGACCGCCGGCCCACGGACCGCCGGCCCACGGACCGCCGGCCCAGGGGCCCGCAGACCGTCGGCCGACCCGCCCCGTCAGCCCCGAACCGCCGAGTCGCGACCCCACGACCCTCGCGCCGCAGCCCGTCGGCCGGTCTCCCCCGGGCCGTCCCGCCGGCCCAGGACCTTATGACGTCAGCCGAGCGACAGGGCCGGACCGAGTGACAGGACCGGTACGGCGGGTGTGCGGCCGGGCAAGAAGCCGTGCGAGCGGCGCCCCAGCCACTCGGCCTTGTAACGGTCCACGTTCCGGTGCCAGTTCAGGATTCCGGCCATCCAGTTCTGCAGGTCCAGGACATAGCCGTCCAGGGCCGCCCGCGCCTGCCCCGACAGCTCGAAATCGTCGTACAGGACGGGCAGTTCGTGCGCGATGACGTGCTCGAACTGCTGCATGCGCTGGGTCGTCAGGTCGTGTACGACACCGAGCGCGGCCGGATAGTCGACGCCGAAGAAGTTCTGCACCACCAGGACGGCGTTGTGGATCTCGCCCTCGTACTCGATCTCCTTCTGGTACGAGAAGATGTCGTTGAGGAGACAGGCGTAGTCGATGGCGGCGTTCTCCAGTGAGCGCACCGGGCCGCTGCGGTACACCTCCGGTGGGACGGCGGGGCCGTGGCCCATCCGGCACAGGCTCAGGGTGAGGTCGGAGCCGAAGGTGGCGCGCCGCATCTCCAGGTAGTCGACCGGGTCGGGGACGCGGTTCTGCAACTGGTTGGACAGCTCCCACACCCAGCTCTCGGTCATCGCGTCCACGGCGGCCTTCAGGGTGCGCCGCTGGCCGGCGGTCATCCCGGCCGTCGTACGCGCCCACAGGTCGATGAGCCCGCGCTCCATCGCGTCGGCCGGGACGAGGGCCGGCTCACCCTCGACGGGCATGCACTGCGACAGCCGGGCCGTGGTCAGGCGGGCGGCGGCGAGGTCGCGGCGGTGGCCGTGGACCAGGGGGTAGTAGTCGTCGCCGTACGTCCCCCAGGCGAGCCACTGGGCGCTGAGGTCGAGCGCCTCGGGGGTGGCGTCCGGGTCCAGACCTGCGGAGCACAGCGCGAGGTCGCAGGCGGCGAGCTTGTCCTCGTCCCAGACACCTTCCTCCAGGATGCCCATACGGTGCGACCAGGCGACGAGATGGCGGCGGGCGGCGTCGAGATGCGGGCTGAGTGCGAGCCGGTACGGCATGTGGAACTGGGGCAGCAGGGAGGGACCGACCTTCTGGTAGGGCACGTGGGTGTAGGCGCGCAGGCGTTCCTGAGCGGCCGAGGCGAGGAGCGCGCCGACGTCGGCGGCCGAGATGCCGGGGCCGCTCGGCAGCTGCCAGGGCGAGCCGGGCCGCGCGCCCTTGTTCATGTAGCGGCTGGAGCGCATGTGCCATTCCTGCCCGCCGGACTGCCAGTCCTGGAGCCCCTTGGTGTAGGCGGCGATCGCGGCGGCCTGCGCCGGTGTGAGGCCCTTCTCCAGGGCGACGGCGGGGACTTCGGTGAGCGCGGTGTGCTCGAACTGGTGCAGGCGCGAGGTGAGGATGTCGTTGACGGTGTCGGCCGCCTGCTGGGTCGTACAGCCGAAGAAGGTCTCCAGGACGAGCACGCCGTTGCTGTTCTCGCCCTCGTCCTCGACCTCGCGCTGGTAGGAGAAGAGGTCGTTGCGCAGGTGGACGGCGTCCGAGAAGGTCTCCATCAGGACGCGCAGCGGCCGGGTGCCGGCGACGGCGGCGGGCACCTCCGCGGTCGCGTACTCCACGAGCCCGGCCGACCACGGGGCGCCGCCCACCTTGCGGCGCATCTCGATGTACTCGACGGGGTTGGCGATCCTCCCCTCGTTGATGTTCGAGAGCTCCCACATCGACTCGTTGAGCAGGTTCTCGGTGGCCACGGAGAAGCGGCGGCGCCAGTCCACGGACATCGACGGCACCGTGCGCGCCCACAGGTCCCTCAGGCCCGCCTCGACGGGATTCTCCGGCTCCGGCACGGGGGTTGCGGGGTCGAGCGGCATGAACAGCGGCAGGCGGTCCAGGTGGGCCTTTCCGGCGGCGCGGTCCTGGGTGCGCTTGTACATGTCGAGGAAGTGGTCGTCGAAGAAGAACACCCACACGTACCAGTCGGTGATCAGCGAGAGGGCCGGTCCGTCGCAGTCGGGGTGGGTGTAGGCACACAGGAGTCCGTAGTCGTGCGCCTCCAGGTCGGCCTGCTCCCAGACCCCGGACCCTTCCAGCATGCCCATCTCGCGCGCCCACTCGGTGGAGTGGGCACGCGCCTCGTCGAGGTGCGGGTTGAGCCGCGCGGGATACGGCATGTAGAAGTGCGGGAGTTCGAACGGCTGCGTCATGGCCGGGGCCCTACCCGTGGTCCTCCACACCCATCCGCCGCGCGGGACATGATCACACCATCGCGTGAACCGCCCGCGAAACGCCCCTTGGCCGGCACCCTTGCTGTGTCCCCGCGCTCGGACCACGGTGGCAAACCACCGACGAGCGCGCACGCATCCGTGCCGCCATGGACCGGCTACTCACCGGCCGGCCCACAGCCTCCGACGGCGCACTGACCGTCGTCGCTCTCGCGGCCGAGGCGTGCGTTCCGAGTCGGGCCGCGTCCAGTGAATACCCTGGTGAGCGGCCAAGTGCGGGGCATGTCCCACAATGGGCCCGCACACAGCCGGCTTGACGCTAGCGTGATCGGCATGACGGCTGAAGACGACGCGACGAACCGTGAAGTGCTGACAGGCGGCATGGTGAACGCGGGCGCAGTTTTCCGTCACGGTGCGCTGGTGGATCGCCCGGCGCCGCGCACCGCGCGTGCCATCCATGCCCACCTCCTCGCATTGGGACAACACGGCTTCGACGCGGCACCGACCCCCATCCGCCTCACCCAGGACGGCCGCGAGCAGCTGACCTTCCTTCCTGGCGACGTTGCCCTGCCGCCGTTCCCACGCTGGGCAATGACCCGGACCGCACTGACGTCGGTGGGCAGCCTGCTGCGGCGCCTCCACGAGGCCAGCGCGGCCATTCCCGTCGACATCCAGGCCGCATGGCCCCTAGATCTGGCTGACCCGGAGGGAGGGACGTTGCTGTGCCACAACGACGTATGCCCGGAAAACGTCGTCTTCCGCGACGGCCGTGCCGCCGGCCTGATCGATTTCGACCTGGCAGCCCCTGGCCGCCCCCTCTGGGACGTCGCCATGACCGCCCGCTACTGGGCCCCGATGCTCGACCCCACATCAGCGACCGCCCTCTACCCTGCAGGACTGGATGCCCCTGCGCGGCTGCGGATCCTTGCCGACAGCTATGGTCTCTCGCTGCGGGAACGCGCCGAACTGCCGGACGTCATCGAGCAGGCCACCGCAGTATGCCGGGCCTTCGTCGCGCGCCGCGTGGCCGACGGCGACACCATCTATCTCCAGGCGCTGGCCGAGCGCGGGGGATGGGAGCGCTGGGACCGCATCCAAGCGTGGCTGGTAAGTCACCGCGAGACGTTCACCGCCGCCCTGTTGCACTGACCTGCTCAGCCTGTTCGGTGAGTTCGGGTGGCGCGCTGTGAGTCCGGACGCCATGAGCGACGTGAGGGCGGCCGTCGGCGGGAGGGCGGGCTCGCGAAAGACACCGAGGCGGCTATCAGGATCCCGCTCGGCCGCCTCAACTCCGCTGCTCTTCCGCAGACTTGGGCGAGCTCGTTTTTCTCGGCCGTGGTGTTGCAGGTCAGGCCGCTCGCCCTGGTCGGCCTCGTGTTCTCCCATCTGCCGAGGCGGGCATGCCTGGCTTCAGGGCCGCTGCAAAATCCGGGTCAGCTCAGTCTCGACATCGCTGCACATGTGCAGCCGGTACGCAGTCTTCCGCGAGACTATGAAGTGGAATCCGAGAGCCCACAGTGAGGTGCCGCCGGTGCCCGATGTGTTCGACCCGCGCCGGTACGCCGCCGGCGTGCCCCATGACGACTACCGCGTGCTGCGCGACCACCATCCGGTCTCCTGGCAGGAGGAGCCGCAGGTGCTGGGCTGGCCGGCCGGGCCGGGGTTCTGGGCGGTGACCCGGCACGCGGACGTCGTCCGGGTACTGAAGGACGCCACGACGTACTCCTCCCACCTCGGCGCGACCCAGATCCGCGACCCGGACCCGGAAGACCTGCCGTTCATCCGCAGCATGATGCTCAACCAGGATCCGCCGGGACACGGCCGGCTGCGTCGGCTGGTGAGCCGGGCGTTCACACCGGGCCGGGTCGACCGGTTCGCGGCGCTCGCCCGGGAGCGGGCGCGCAGCCTGCTCGCCGGGGCGCTGCAGCAGGCCCGGGAAGGGGACGGCACGGTCGATCTGGTGGCCTCCGTGACCGACGAGTACGCCCTCCTCAACCTGGCGGATCTGCTGGGCGTCCCGGAGAGCGACCGGCGGCTGCTGCTGCACTGGACGCAGCGGGTCATCGGCTACCAGGACCCGGACGAGGCCGGTCCCCCGGTACTGGACAAGGCGGGCAAGCCGGTCAACCCACGCTCCCCGGCGATGCTGAAGGACATGTTCGGCTATGCACGTCACCTGGCCGCACACAAACGGCGCCACCCGGCGGACGACGTCATGACCGCCCTCGCGGCCGACGCCGAACTCACCGACGCCGAGCTGGAGATGTTCTTCTTCCTGCTCACCGTCGCCGGCAACGACACCGTGCGCAGCGCGGCCCCCGGCGGGCTGCTGGCTCTGGCGGAACACCCGGAGGCGTACCACTCCCTGCGCGCGGGAAAGGCTGAACTTCCCACCGCTGTGGAAGAGTTGCTGCGCTGGCATCCGCCCGTGCTGACCTTCCGCCGGACCGCCGTCCAGGACACCGTGGTGGCGGGGCAACGGATCCGGGCCGGTGACAAGGTCGTGGTCTTCCACGCCTCGGCCAACCGGGACGAGCGGGTCTTCAGCGATCCCGCCCGGCTCGACCTGACCCGCTCACCCAACCCGCACGTGTCCTTCGGTGACGGCCCGCACGTGTGCCTGGGCGCCCACTTCGCGCGGCTTCAACTACGGCTGCTCTACGAGGAGGTGCTGAGCGCACTTCCCGAGCCGCGGCTCGCCGGACCCGCCGGACGGCTCGTGTCCAACTTCATCAACGGCATCAAGTCACTGCCCATGCGGGTCACCTGACATCGGCCTGGATCAGCGCGTGTGTACCGCTGGTGCGCCAGCGCCGTCCCTCGGTCGCCACCAGCGCGGCCTCGGTCGCCGCGGACAGGCCGGTGATCACATCGGACTTCAGGGTGCGCAGCGCGGCGACCGGACCGGGGAAGTAGGCGGTGGTCTCCCGGAAGGGGGTGGTCGGCGGCCACAGCCGGTCGCCCACCAGGCGCCGGTAGTTGAGGTCGCCCTTGAGGACGGTCAGCGTGGCCGCGGCGAACTCGGCGCGCAGGTCGTCCGGCATCTCCGCATACGGCAGCGGAGCGCAGGAGAACGGGTGGGCGCGCACGGTGAGGCGACCGTCGGCCATCGCCGACCAGAGCACGCGCGCGTACTCGACGGCCGCGCCGGAGGCGGTGCGCAGCCGGTGCAGCGCGTCGACGACGTCGGCGGTCGTGGCGTCGGAGACGTAGTACGGGTACGGCTTGACGTGCAGCACCGCCCGCGCCGCCCGGCCCTCGGCCAGGAGGTGGGCGATCAGCAGCAGGTCCGGGACGAGTTCGCGGCCCGCGTTGTCGGCGACCAGGACGAGCGTGGCCGTGCCGCCGGCCGGCAGCAGTGACCACAGGGCCGCGCTGTCGTCGGCGACCAGTGCGGGGGCCGGTTCCCGGGCCCCGGTGCCCTCGGCGCCTTCCGCACCCGCGGCACCCGCGGCGCCCTCGGCGGAGAGCCGGAAGCCGAGGTCGGCGCGGTTGCCCCACAGCGAGCCGTGCAGCAGGGCGCGCGCCCGTTCCCGCTCGGGCAGGCCGGGCAGAATGTCCAGCGCGGCCAGTTCCTCGTCGGTCTCCGGTGCGTCGAGTTCGGCGCGCTTGAACGGGCGGAAGGGGTCGATGCCCTGCCAGGCGCCGGGGCGGAACCAGCCGACGGCGTCGAGCAGCCGGCGGTAGAAGTAGCTCTCGGACCACAGCCACGGCACGTCGTACCAGGAGCGTCCGGCACAGCCGGACAGGCCCCACTCCTGCCACCGGTCCCCGTCCGGGGCATCGGCGGGCAGAGGCTCGACCGTCCCCTGTGTGCAGCTCTTCAGCAGCTCGTCCAGCGCCCGGTGCTGCCCGGGACCGTACGGAAAGGCGTCCCGTACCTGCCGGATGATCGCGGGGTGCCGTTCGGCCAGCACACTGTGCGGGAACGAGCCGGGTTCGTTGCCGAGGATCACGGGAGCGAACGGGGTGTCGGGCATGTCCGTCACCGTATCGCGGGCGTCAGGCGGTTCTGGTCTCCCGCTCCAGCTGCGTGGCGAGGGTGACGTAGCGGGGGCGGCGGTGCACCGGGACCAGGCCCCGGATCAGGAGGTGCCACATCTCGGCGACCCGACGCGGAAGCCGTCCGGCCGGTTCGAGCGAGCGGCCGGCCACCCGGGTGCCCACGAAGAAGGCGACGAGGGAGTGCGCGACGACACCGACGTCGAGATCGCTGTGCACATCGGCTTCTCTGACCGCCGCGGTGAACTTCCGGGTCGCGAAGTCCAGCCATTCGGTGAACGGGTGCCGCAGCGGCGGCCGTACGGCGACGTCGGCGGTGGCGAGGCGCAGCGCGGCGCGCGGCACCGGGTCCTCCACGGCGAGCCGGGCGACCCCGAACGTGATGCGCATCAGCGCCTCCAGCGAGGAGTGGCCGCGGCTCTCGACCTCGGCGACGAGGCTCTGCGCGGCCCTGGCGTTGAGTTGGAGTATCGCGTGGGCGAGGTCCTCCTTGGCGGCGAAGTGGAAGTACAGGGCGCCCTTGGTGACCTTCGCGTGTGCGACGATGTCGCTCAGACTGGTGGACTCGTAGCCGTGCCGGTCGAACAGATCGGCGGCGGCCGTGATGATCGTTGCCCGGGTCTGCTCGGCGCGTAACTGCCTCGCCATCCTGGAACCCCTCCTCGCGACTCGAACGAACGGGACATGCGGTTTGTTTTTAACCCCTTGCACACGATAACTCACCCATGAACAGCGAGAGTCCGGGGCAGCGGGCCGAGGGCACGACACGTGTCACCGGCGCATCCGGCAGCGGGCGGTTCCTCGGCGGTCCGTGAACGGACGAGACCAGAACGGTTCCCCCCCTTCGTTGCCCGACTGCCCTCGGCAGCCCAGGGCGGCGAGTGCCGGACCCATGATCGCCACGATACGAGGCCGATGGCCGGCTCCTCAACGGGGTCTTGAAGCAGGCGCGAAACATCCCAACCGGTCGGTGCTTTCGCGCCCCTGGATCACCGATGCGCCGGTCCGGCTGAACGCACGGGTCGCCTCCGCCGTGCTGGACGCCACAGACCCCGTCCCTGCGCCGCCGAGGAGACGCCCTGGATGACTCGGACGACCTGGATGACCGCCCCCTGCAACACCACGGCGGTCGCGGCGAACGGCGCTCCGTTCACGGCGTGGACAACCCGCGCGTGGCAGGGGTGGACGGCGGTGACCGGCGGGTGATTCGGGACGTCGGACTGTGCGCTGGCAGGTTCCCGCTTGCAGGTATGGCCCTTCGCCGAGGTCACCGAGCGTACGGGGTGTCAGGTCCTGTACCGCCGACCGGCAGAACAGCAGCACGCCGGACACGTATCACTCGTGTCCGACGTGGTGTTCGCAGAGAAGAGAAGCGAAGGGGACAGGGGGCGCGGGCGCGAAGGCGGCGCGCCCGTACTGGCGGGCGGCGCCGCCTCGGTGCTGGTGCTCACCGGGGGCGCCACCCCCGCGGTACGGCTACGACGCCGTTGAACTCCCCCGTTTGGGAGGGCTCAGTTGACGTAGACCCGGGCGCCGCCGTCCGTCACGGGCGCGTACTTGGCGGTGAAGTAACCGTTTGCGAAACACAGCGACGAACCGGAGGACTTGGTGAACTTCTGGTTGGTGAAGCCGATGCTGCTGTCGGCGTTGTCGGTCTTCCCGGTCAGACTGGGCGCCTGGTAGACGCAGGTGATGGTGCCCAGCAGGGTACGCAGCTTGACCGTGGTCTGGATGGTGGAGCCGCTCGCCGGCGACACGGTGAGGGTGCCGTCGGAGGCGACGGTCGCCGTGTAGGGCAGGTTGTCGACGGTGATGCTGCTGACGCCGGTGACGCCAGTGACGTTGCTGGTGCAGGAGCCGGGGTCGAAGGTGTGCCCGGTGACGGACTCGCTGGCCGTACCGGGGGCGGTCGGGTTGCCGGTGACCGTGGCGGTGAACTGGGAGGACGTGCACGTGACGCCGCTGGTGCCGGTCGCGCTGGAATAGAGCGTCGCGGAAGTGCCGGAGGCCAGGGGTGCGGTGAGGGTGTCGCCCGTCGCCACGGCGGTGCCGCCCGCGCTGCCGGTGGTGAGAACGGCGCTGCCGTCGGCGGAGGCGGGGGCGGCCACCGCGAGGGCGAGTGCGGTGGCGGTGCCGGCGAGGGCGAGGAGGGATCGGGTGCGCATGCGGATGCCTCTTTCCTGGGTGGGGTCCGGGTGAGGTGGGTGGGGGTAGCGGGCGGCGCCGCTTTCATGGGCGCGGTGAAGGGTGGCGCGGATGGTGTGCGCGGTGCCGCCGACGCAGGGCCGCGGCGCCTTCTCCGTACGCGACGGACCGGCGACGGCGGCAGCCCGGGCACCGGCCGAAGGCCCGGGGGAAGGCCTTCGGCCGGTCCGGCAGGGAACAGCCGGCAACAACCGGGAACGGCCGGGCGCGACCAGGGGGATATGGCCGTGCGCAGCCGCACCGATGGGAACGGTTTCCCCGGGCTGAGGTGAGCGGCCGGCTGAGGCGGCCAGGGGCGCGGCCGGTGCCGCTCGGCGGATCCGGCGCCACGGATCCGTGAAACAGGGGAAGTTGTAGACCTGATCAACCGTCAACGTCAAGGTTTTCAGGGGCAGTTGTGGGATGCGGTTGCGTCCCGCGCACATCCGACACCCTTTTTTCACAACTCCCTTGACCCTTTAAAGTAACCGGCGGTAACTTCCTCGTAGGCTACTGCCGCGTAACGAGAAAGCCCTTGCTCCGCCGGGGTGCGAGGAGGCGTACGCGGCAGTCGCTGTCCGCGCCAGGACACCGCGCCGCTGAAGCCCAACCCGCATTGATCCATGCCCATGGGAGCAGACATGGCCTCGTCCCCGGACGTCCCGTCCGCCGGCAACACACCCGAGAACCCGGGAAGCGGTTCACCGTCCGAAGCACCGCAGGCCGAGCCGTCCGAAGCACCGCAGGCCACGACCGCCGGCGTCACCGGGAGACGGGGCCGGGTCCGGGGCCGCCGGGCCGCGGTGATGGCGGTGCCCGCCACGCTCGTCGCCGCCGGTCTCGCGGTGCTCACCGCGCAGGGGGCGCTGGGCGTGCAGTTCGCGATCTCCGGCATGCCGTTCACGGTCACCGCGACGGAACTCGACGGAACCGGTTTCGAGCAGTTCGGCGGCCTCGACAACATGGCGGACGGCAGCCCGAACGCCGGGGACAGCGGCGGTCAGGTGCTGGTGGTGACCTCCGCGATCAAGAAGGCCACGCTCACCAAGCTGTGCCAGAGCGTCGACCTCGGCGGCACCAACCTGCTGATCACCGCGGGAAGCGGCGCGGACAAGGTGAAGGCGACCGACCTCACCACCGACTCCACGAAGCTGTCCGGCAACGCGGCGTTCAGGAACATCGAGATCGGCAACGACGCCAGCACGCTGAACAAGGCGAACGCGAAGGGTCCGATCGGCGTCTTCAGCCAGCAGGCCGACACCGTGCACATCGGCAATCTGCGGCAGACCAACTACGCGACCACCGCCGGTGTGTTCAAGCTCCCCGGCCTCAAGCTGCGTTTCAGCAGCTCGGGTTGCTGATCGCGGTGACCGACCGTCCACGTCGGGGCGCGCGGGCCGCCTTCCGTGGCTGGCGGGCCCGTCGGCCGTTCTGGGGCGGCCTGCTGCTCGCCCTGGCCGGCGGGGAGATCCTGCTCACCGAGAAGGCCTCGCTGAAGGTCGTGATGCACATCGGCATGCAGGGGCTGGCCGGCTACCTGCTGCCGACGCTGCTGGGTCTGCTGGGCCTGCTGATCCTCTTCAACCCCGCGCAGCGGCTGTTCTACTCCCTCACCGGCGTCCTGGTCTCGCTCGGCACCTGGGTCACCTCCAACCTCGGCGGCTTCTTCGTCGGCCTACTGCTGGGCATCATCGGCAGCTGCCTCACCTTCGGCTGGCTCCCCGACCAGGAACCGCGCGTCAGCCGCCGCAGGCGCCGGAAGCAGGCGAAGGCGGCGACGGGCGTAGGGGCTGAGAGGGCGGAGGGCACGGTCACCTGACGGTGCGGCGGCGTACGGTGGCGCAGTGTGCGGCCGGCGCTGTGAGAGGCACGTCGAGGGCTGTATACGTCGGCCGGCCCGTGTACCACGCCGCAGGCTCCGCCGGGCCGACCATACAGACCGAGAACGGCGGCGAGCAGCAGGTGGTACGCGGCGGGAAAGGCGGTTCATGCCGAGCGCGGCACCCAGCGGACCCGGCGGTACGGCGAGTCCGACGGCGGCGAAGTACCTGTCGGCGAGCACGCGGGCCGTGCGGACAGCGCCGGCGTCAGGGGGTGCGCAGCGGGGTGAGCTTCAGCTCCCTGGATCAGCGCCCAGGCAAGCGGTCCTCAGGCGGCGGCCGCCTCGGTGCGCACCTCGGCGGAAGGGTTCTGGTCCGCCGGTACCGGCGCCGTCACCGCTGTCGCCTTCCTTCGCTTCCTCTGTGTGCGGGGACTCAGTCCGGGTCGGCGGGAACTTCCCGGCCGTCCCATGAGTTTCTACGGTGTTGTAGAAGTTGCCGCCGATGTGCCGTAGGAGCACCCGGCTGTTGACATGAGGAGTGCGCATGGCCCTGTGGGACCGCGTCAAGGAGTCCGCGTCGCAGATGCAGACCCAGTTGGTGGCGAAGAAGAACGACCTGAAGAGCGGCGCGTTCCGCGACGCGAGCATGGCGATGTGCGCACTCGTCGCCGCCGCCGACGGGACCGTGGACCCCTCGGAGCGGCAGCGGGTGGCCCAGCTCATCGCGACCAACGAGGTGTTGCAGAACTTCCCGGCGGACGACCTCAGGCGCCGCTTCGAGGAGAACCTGAACAAGCTGACGACCGACTTCGCCTTCGGCAAGGTGAGCGTGCTGCAGGAGATCGCCAAGGCGAAGAAGAAGCCGGCCGAGGCGCGGGCCGTGGTCCAGATCGGCATCGTGATCGGCGGCGCGGACGGCGACTTCGACAAGACGGAGCAGGCCGTGGTGCGCGAGGCGTGCTACACGCTGGACCTGCCGCCGCACGAGTTCGACCTCTGAGCGGCACCGGACGCGCGAGGATGGGGGCATGCTCGACGATCTCGACCGTGCCCTCATCCACGCCCTGCACCTGGACGGCCGGGCGCCGTTCAGCAGGATCGCCGAGGTGCTCGGGGTCTCGGCGCAGACCGTGGCCCGCCGCTACCGCCGGCTGCGCACCGAGGCCGGGCTGCGCGTGGTCGGCCTCGCCGACCCGGGCCGGGCAGGCCGCACCCAGTGGCTGGTCCGGCTGACGGCGACGGCACGCTCGGCGCAGGACATCGCAGCGGCGCTGGTACGGCGGCCGGACACCTCCTGGGTGAAGCTGACTTCAGGGGGCACGGAGATCACGGCGGTGATCCACGCCCCGGCCGAGGACGCCTCCCCCGGCTCCCTCCTGCTGCACGACGTCCCGCGCACCGGCGGCATCACCGCCGTCTCCGCGCACTGTCTGCTGCACACCTACCTGGGCGGCCCCGCCAACTGGCGGCGCAGCGCCCAGGCCCTGGACGAGCAGCAGCAGGCCGCCCTGGAGTACCGGGAGAGCGCGGAGGGCGTACGGCAACCGGGGGCGGAGGACGGCGAGTTGCTGGCGGCGCTGGAGCGGGACGGGCGGACGGGGCAGGGGGAGCTGGCCCGGGTGACCGGCTGGTCGCCCGCGACCGTGTCCCGGCGGCTGGCCGAACTGCGCGCGGCGGGCGCGCTGTTCTTCGACGTGGAGGTGGACGCGGGGCTCTTCGGCGTCCGGACCCGGGCCCTGCTGTGGCTGTCGGTGCGTCCGGCGGACCAGGAGAAGGTCGCGCTCGCCCTGGCCGGCCATGACGAGCTGGCCTTCGTGGCCGCGACCACCGGCCGCACCAACCTGGTCGCCCAGGCCCTGTGCCGCGACCCGGCCGACCTGCACCGCTACCTCACGGGGCGGCTCGGCGCGCTGCGGGAGATCGACGCGCTGGAAACCAGCCCGGTGCTGCGCACGCTCAAGGCGGCGAGTCCGGTACTGACGGATTCGGCTCGCCTACGACACCGGGGGACGGTGCCTGCCCATCGGGCCGGTTGAGACCGTACGCGCCGCGGGTGCGTGGGTGGCTGGTCGCGCAGTTCTCCGCGCCCCTCGGGGAGCTGCAGTCAGCCGCGTCCGCGTCCGCGTCGCGCCGTAGCTGCGGCCCCCTCCCCCGCCCCGACCCTTCCGCTCGCCGCCCAGGCGACGGCCAGCAGCGCCACCGCCACCCAGCAAGCTGCCTGCGATGCGCCAAGGCCCTTCCCCGCAAGGTACACACTCCCCAGCACCGCCACCCCCAGCGTCGCCCCCAGTTGCTGCACCGCGTTGAGCAGCCCGGCCGCAGAGCCGACCTCGTGCGGGCGCAGGGGGCGCAGGGCGAGGGTGAAGAAGGCGGGCGTGAACAGGCCGGCACCGAGGCCGACGAGGGCGAGGGCGGGAAGCAGCGCGACCGGGTAGTGTCCCGGCGTGGTCGTCCGGTACGCGGCCACGGCGGCGAGCAGTCCGGCCAGCAGCACCCCGAGTCCGTACGGCATGACCCGGCGGCCGTACCGCCGTACCAGCCGCGAACCCGCCCACCAGGAGGCGAGGGCGAGCCCCGCGGACCATGGCAGCAGGCTCAGCCCGGACGCCAGGACGCCCGTGCCGGCGTCGAGTTGGAGCTGGAGGACGACCACGACGGTCAGCCCGTTGGTCACCGCGAAGAAGGCGGTGGAGGTGACCAGAGCGGCCGGGAAGCCGCGGTGGGTGAACAGGCTGGGCTCCACCAGGGGGCGGCCCGTGCGCCGTTGGTGCCGGGCGAAGCCGGTGAGCACGAGCAGTCCGGTGCCGAGCAACAGCCAGTCGTGGACCGGGAGTTGCCGCAGGTCGCCGCCGATCAGCGGGTACACCAGGAGTCCGGTGCCGAGCGCCGCGAGGGCGGTGCCGGGCCAGTCGAGGGCCGGGCGGTGCGGGGCGCGGTTCTCCGGCAGGTTCCGGGCGAGGGCGAGGACCACGGCGGCCACCGGCACGTTCACCAGGAACGCGGACCGCCAGGACGAGCCGAACAGGTCGGCATGCGTCAGCACACCGCCGACGACGGGGCCGCAGACGGCGGCGAGGCCCATCACCGGTCCGATGCTGCCCAGCGCCTTCGCCGTCTCCTCCCCCGAGAACATCGCCTTGATCAGCCCGATGGTCTGCGGGATGATCAGCGCTGCCGCGGCGCCCTGTACGGCCCGGAAGGCTATGAGCAGCCCCGGCGACGGCGCCAGGGCGCAGGCGACGGACGCCGCCGTGAAGACCGTGACGCCGAGGACGAACATCCGCCGCCGGCCCGCGATGTCCCCGAGCCGCCCGCCGGTGATCAGCAGCACGGCGAACGGCAGGGTGTAGGCAGCGCCGAACCACTGCACGTCCGAGACCGGGCCGCCCAGGTCGGCGTGGACGGCCGGTGCGGCCACCTGGACGACGGTCGCGTCCAGCAGGTTCATCGCTTCGCCGAGCAGCAGGGCGGCCAGGCCGGGCCAACGCCGGCGGCAGGGGGTGGCGGCAGCCACGCGTTCCGTGATCATGGGATTCCTCTCACGCTCGCTACGGGACCGGCGACCGGCCCCGGGCCAGCGTGAGAGGTCAGGGGAGGCGGGCTCCAGCAGGAGCGGCGCGCTTGCGGATTTCTTCCATCAGCACCACCGTTCCTGAAGGAATCCCACAGGCGGACGAAGGTCCAGGCGTCAGGCGAGACCGGCGGACCGCAGCCAGGCCTTGGCCACGTCCAGCGGGTCCTTGTTCTGGGCCTGAACCTGGGTGTCGAGGTCCAGCAGGGTCGCGGTGTCGAGCTTGGCCGAGACCGCGTTGAGCGCGTCGGCGCCCTTCTTGGGCAGGGCGCTCTTGTAGACGAGCGGCTGGACGTTCTCGAAGCCGAAGAGGTTCTTCGGGTCCTGCAGGACGACGAACTTCTCCTTGGAGATGGTCGGGTCCGTGGTGAAGACGTCCGCGACCTGCACGGCGTCCTTCTTCAGCGCCGCCTGGGTGAGCGGGCCGCCCGCGTCCAGCGCCCGGAACGACTTGAACTGCAGGCCGTAGACGGACTTCAGACCCACAAGGCCCTGCTGCCGGGCCTGGAACTCCGGCGAGGCGCCGATGACCAGGTCCTTCGCGATGTCCTTCAGGTCGGCGATGGACGACTTCCCGGTGAGGTGGTACTTCTTCGCGGTGGCCGCGTTGACCGTGACCGAGTCCTTGGACTGCGCCGCCGCGGGCTCCAGCAGGGTCAGCTTGGAGTCCAGCTTGGCCTCGATGGCCGTCGTGGTGGCCTCGGCCGTCTTCGGCTTCGCGTTCTTGTCGAGGTAGGCCAGCAGCGCGCCGTTGTACTCGGGCAGCACCGAGAGGGAGCCGTTCTTGATCAGCCCGTAGGTGGTCTCGCGGCTGCCGATGTTCGGCTTGTACGAGACCTTGACGCCCTTGGCCTTGAGGGCCTCGCCGTAGATGTCGGCGAGCAGGGTGCTCTCGGGGAAGTTGTTGGAGCCGACGACTACGGTGTCGCCGCTCGCCTTGCCGTCGTCCGACAGGGGGTTGCCGGACTTGCCGTGGGAGGAACAGCCCGCCAGCAGAGCCGTCGCCGCCGCGAGGGCGACCACCGCCGCGCCTCGGTTCCTCCGGATGGACCTGCTGATGCGGTTGGTGGAAGTCACGCGCCGATCCAATCCAGCCGCGTCTCGGTCAGTCAAGGGCCGCAGATCACCGATTGGCCTCGATCTGCGGCCAGTTGTGCACACAGGGCAGCCACCTGCCCTCAGCCGCTCCTGCGCACCCCCGGTGAGACCGTGAGCCGCGACGCCGCCCAGAACACCACCAGGGTGGCCAGGGCGAGTCCGGCGACCAGCGTGGCGCCGCCGACGACCTTCTCGTAGTTCTTCTGGTAGAGGCCGTCGATGATGTACCGGCCGAGGCCGCCGAGGCTGACGTAGGCGGCGATGGTGGCGGTGGAGACGATCTGGATGGCCGCCGTGCGCAGGCCGCTGAGGATCAGCGGGAGCGCGACCGGCACCTCCACCTGGAACAGCACCCGCGCCTCGGGCATGCCCATGCCCCGGGCGGCGTCCACGGGCGAGGGGTCGACGGAACGGATCGCCTCGTAGGTGGTGACCAGGATCGGCGGTACGGCGAGCACGACCAGCGGGATCATCACCGGCAGCAGACCGAAGCCGATCCAGATGAACATCAGGACCAGGAGACCGAAGCTGGGCAGGGCCCGGCCCGCCGTGGCGATCAGGGCGAGGGCGTTGCCGCCCCGTCCGTAGTGTCCGGTGAGCAGGCCGACGGGCAGTCCGATCGCGGCGGCGATCAGCAGGGCTTCCAGGGAGAACCTGAGGTGCTCGGCGAACCGGGTGGGGATGCCGTCGTAGCCGTGCCAGTGGGCGCTGTCACTGAAGAAGGCGCGGGCGAAGTCGAGGACGTTCACCGGGCTGCTCCCTTGCGCGGCATCCAGGGGGTGAGCAGGATGCGGACCAGGACCAGCACGGCGTCGGCGAGGATGCCGAGCACGGCGATGGTCAGGACGGAGTTCACGGCCAGGGCGGGCCGGTGGTAGGTCTGGGCGTCGTAGAGCATGTTGCCGAGGGCGCCCTGGTTGCCGATGAGCATGCCGACGCTGACGAGGGAGATGCTCGACACGGTCGCCACCCTGAGGCCCGCGATGATCGTGGGTACGGCGATGGGCAGCTGCACCTGGAAGTAGCGGCGTACCGGACCGAGCCCCATGGCCTCGGCGGCGGCCAGGGTCTCCTGCGGTACCGAGCGGACGCCGTCCACGATCGCGGGGACGAGCACCACCAGACTGTAGAGCGCGAGCGGGATCATCACCGTCGTCTCGCTCTGCCCGAAGTAGTCGATGAGCACGACGAAGAAGGCCAGGGACGGGATGGCGTAGAGGACGGTGGTGACGCCGAGGACGGGCGGGTAGATCCAGCGGAAGCGCACGCACAGCTGGGCGACGGGCAGCGAGACGATCAGGCCGGCCAGTACCGGGATCAGCGCCTCGCGCAGATGCAGGCCGACGAGTCCGAGGTAGCTGTGCTGGAGGTCGCTCGGCAGGTCGAAGAAGCCGTTCATCGTGTGGTCTTCACCCCTGCCTCGCGCGCCACCCGGCTGTGCGCGGCACGGATCGCCTCGCCGATGACCTGCTGGGACACGACGCCGACGGCGCGTCCCTCGCCGTCCACCGCGACGGCCCAGCCGGTCGGGGAGAGCACCGCCCCGTCGAGCGCGGTGCGCAGCGAGTCGGTGCCGGGCACGAACGGCCGCCCGTGGTCGAGGAGTTGCTCCCGGTCGACGGCGCCGGCGGTGAGCCGGTCCGGCTCACTCCAGCCGAGCGGCCTGCCGTCGGGGTCGGTGACGAGGAGATAGGGGGCGTCGGCGCGGGAGGCGAGCTGCGCGGCGTCGGCGTCGACGGCCACCACGGGCGCGGTCTGCAACTCCAGTCCGGCGGACGGGAAGAAGGACAGCCGGCGGATGCCGCGGTCGGCACCGAGGAAGTCCTCCACGAAGGCGTCGGCGGGCGCGCTGAGCAGCTCGGCGGGCGGCGCGAACTGGGCGAGCCGCCCGCCGGTGCGCAGCACGGCGACCATCGTGCCGAGCTTGATCGCCTCGTCGATGTCATGCGTGACGAAGACGATGGTCTTGCCCAGCTCCTCCTGGATGCGCAGCAGTTCGTCCTGAAGTCCCTTGCGCACCACGGGGTCGACGGCGGAGAACGGCTCGTCCATCAGCAGCACCGGCGGATCGGCGGCGAGTGCCCGGGCGACGCCGACGCGCTGCTGCTGGCCGCCGGAGAGCTGGTACGGGTACCGCTTGGCGAGTGAGGTGTCGAGCCCCACCCGCTCCATCAGCTCGGCCGCCCGTCGCCGGGCCTGTTGTCTGGTCTGGCCGAGGAGGCGGGGCACGGTGGCGATGTTGTCGAGGATGGTGCGGTGCTGGAACAGGCCGGCGTTCTGGATGACGTAACCCATCGACCGGCGCAGGGTGTTGACCGGCTGCTGCCGGATGTCCGTGCCGTCGAGGAGAATGCTGCCCTCGGTGGGCTCCACCATCCGGTTGATCATCCGCAGGGTGGTCGTCTTGCCGCAGCCGGAGGGCCCGACGAGGACGGTGATCGCGCGGTCCGGTATCTCCAGCGACAGCCGGTCGACCGCGACGGTGCCGTCCGGATACCGCTTCGTGACTGAATCTATCCGTATCAAAACGCCGGATGCCCTTCGGGTTTGGCGGATCTCCGCCCGCTTCCGCCCACGGTCGTCGATGCGCAGGCCGTTGCGGGGAGAGTCTAGACCGCGAGTGTTTCAGCGTTCTGGCGGCGCGCGACCGGCCGGCCGGGCCATCGGCGGACCCGCCGTGCGCACCGCGCGCTGCACGGCGTCGTTCCTACGGCTGCCGGTCACGGCAGCGCCCTGAGGGGCGCGGGGAACTGCGCGAGACCCACGGCGGGCCGTGAGCCGCCGGACGACCGCACCCCTACGGCGAGGCCGCGTCGGCCGAAACCGCCGAAACCCCGGCTGTGGCCGCCCGGCCGGTCAGTCCTCGGCGGGCGCGGCGGGCGTCAGCCGCAGCGAGACGGAGTTGATGCAGTACCGCTGGTCGGTCGGGGTCGGATACCCCTCCCCCTCGAAGACATGCCCGAGATGGGAGCCGCAGCGGGCGCAGCGGACCTCGGTGCGGACCATTCCGTGGGAGCGGTCCTCGACCAGTTCCACCGCGTCGGTGTCCCTCGGGTCGTAGAAGGACGGCCAGCCGCAGTGCGAGGCGAACTTGGTGTCCGAGGTGAACAGTTCGGCGCCGCAGGCGCGGCAGGAGTAGACGCCCTTGGCCGTGGTGTCCGTGTACTCCCCGGTGAAGGCCGGCTCGGTGGCGGCCTGCCGCAGCACGGCGTACTCGGCGGGGTTCAGCTCCGCGCGCCACTGCTCGTCCGGCTTCTCGACGTCGTACGACATGAGCTTCAGCCCCTTTACTGCGACAGGCGGTCCAGGATCAGCGGGCCCAGGTCGGTCACGTCGCCCGCGCCCATGGTGAGAACCAGATCGCCGGGCTTCGCCATTCCCGCGATCACCGCGGGGCTCTCGGCCTTGTCGGGCACGGCGGTGACGTCGGCGCCGGCGGCGCGCGCGGCCTCGATGATCAGCTCGCTGGTCACGCCCGGGATCGGGTCCTCGCGGGCCGGGTAGATGTCCAGCACCACGGAGGCGTCGGCGAGGGCGAGGGCCTGGCCCATCTCCTTGCCCAGCTCCTGGGTGCGGGAGAACAGGTGCGGCTGGAAGACGACGAGGATGCGGGAGTCGCCGGCGGCGGCCCGCATGGCCTCCAGGTCGGCGGTCATCTCGGTGGGGTGGTGGGCGTAGGAGTCGATCACCTGGACACCGGCGGCCTCGCCCTTGAGCTGCAGGCGGCGCTTGACGCCGGTGTAGGCGGCGAGCGCGGGCGCCAGTCCGTCGGCCGGGATGCCGAGTGCGGCGCCGGCGGTGAGCGCGGCGACGGCGTTGAGGGCGTAGTGGCGGCCGGGCACGGAGACGGTGAAGGTCAGTTCCCGCCCGTCCAGCAGCACGGTGACCCGGCTCTTCAGCCCCTGCGGTACGACGGCGGTCACCCGTACGTCGGCGTCCTCGGCCTCGCCGTACGTCACCGTCCGCACCGTCCCGGCCAGCCGCCGGGTCAGCTCTCGCGCGCCCTCGTGGTCGGCGGAGATCACCAGCGTGCCGCCGGGGACGATCTTTGCGGCGAAGGTCTCGAAGGACTCGTAGATCTCGTCCATCGAGGCGTAGTTGGCGTGGTGGTCCAGCTCGACGTTGAGGACGATGGCGACCTCGGGCGCGTACTTGTGGAAGCTGCGGTCGGATTCGTCGGCCTCGGCGACGAAGATGTCGCCCTCGCCGTGGAGCGCGTTGGAACCCGGTGCGTCGAGGTCGCCGCCGATGGCGTACGACGGCTTCAGACCCAGCTCGGTCAGGGAGACGGCCAGCATCGAGGTGGTCGTCGTCTTCCCGTGGGTCCCCGCCACGGCGATCGGGCGCAGCCCCTCCATCAGCGCGGCGAGCGCGTCGGAGCGGTGCACCGCCGGGATGCCCAGCTCGGCCGCGCGGGCCAGCTCGGGGTTGTCCCGGCGGATCGCCGAGGACACCACGACACAGCTCGCGTCGTCGGCGAGGTGCCCCGCGGCGTGCCCGATGTGCACGGTGACCCCGAGCGCCCGCAGTGCCTCGGCGGTCGCCGACTCCTTGGCGTCGCTCCCGGCGACCTCGGCCCCGCGCTGCGCGAGGATCTTGGCGATCCCCGACATCCCGGCGCCGCCGATGCCGATGAAGTGCGGTCGGTGCATGGCGGCAGGAAGGCCGGGTGCCATGTGGTTCTCCCCAGGATCACGGTGCGGGCTGAAAGCAGGTCTAGCCTATGCCGAGCCCCGTGCCTTCTCCGACAGCCGAGGTCACTGCTCTTTGCTGTGCGAGAACAGCTTCAGCACGGGCACCCCCACCTTGTGCCGGGCCCGCGAGGCCCAGTCCCGGTGGAAGAACTCCTCCACATAGTGGGGGTCGGTCAGTACGATCACCTCGTCGGCGTCCACCTCGGCGACGAGGGACTTCAGCGCGTCCAAGGGGTGATCCTCGACCAGCCGGCCCTCCGCGTCGCTCCCGGCCGCCCGCAGGGCCTGTACGGAGACGTCCAGCGCCCGCTGTCCGACACTCCTGGCGTCCTCCCCCTCGGGGGTCTCCCCCTCGCGCACCGCCTCGTCCAGTTCGCCGAGCGCGATGTCGTCGATGGCCCGCAGCAGGCGGTCCGCCTGGTCGCCGCGCGGCTGGAGGAGCACATGGAACGCGACCGGCTCGTCGCCGTGCAAGGTGGTGACGAACTCCACGTCGGCGGATGTCAAGGCCTTCTCGATCATCAGAACGCTTGTGAACACCGAACGCCTCTTCTCCTCCGTGGGCCCCGGCAAGGCCCCTGCGGAAACCATCCTGCCCCGCGATCGCACGGATTGTGCCGGACTAAGTCTGCCCGCCGGAAGCTAACCGGAACGGTATATTCCGCCGATTCAGGACCGACGGTAACGACCGAACAGGAATCCGGCCTCCTCCAGGAGGGACGCGAGTGCGAACCGGTGCGGCACGGCGACCGACGGTCCCCCGGCGATGCGCTGTGCGTCGCCCGCGGTGAGCATGGGCGAGAGGGTCAGGCACAGCTCGTCCAGCACCTCGCCGGCGATCAGCTGGCCGAGCAGCCGGGGACCGCCCTCGGTGAGCAGCCGGGTGTGACCGAGGCCGGCCAGGGCGCCGACGGCGCGCTCGGGCTCGACGCCCGTGCCCTCGCCGGCGATCAGCACCTTGGCGCCGGCCTTCTCGGCGGCGGCGACCCGGTCGGGGGCGGCCGCGGCCCCGGTCAGGATCAGCGTGGGCACCAGGGGCGAGGTGAACAGCGGGAGCGAGAAGTCCAGCTCCAGGCTCGCGCTGACGACCGCGATCACCGGCGCCGGGCTCTGTCCGGCGGCCTTCCGGGCGCCGGCGAACTCGGCACGCGCGCGTGCGGGGCGGTACCCCTCCTGCCGTACCGTTTCCGCGCCCACCACGATCACGTCCGCGAGCGCCCGCAGCGTGCCGAAGATGCGCATGTCGGCGGCGCTGGAGATGGGCTGGGAGCGCCCTTCGTGCTGTGCGGCGCCGTCGAGCGAGGAGACCATGTTGGCCCGCAGCCACGGCCGCGGGGCGCCCGGCACGGGGTCCGGGTAGGCATAGGCGGCGGCCAGCTCGGCGAGGCTCCACTCGCGGTCGACGTGCGCGCTGCCGGCGTGCACTCCGGGCACCTCGGCCACGGCGGCCCCGGTCGCCCCGTCGCCCTCGGTGGTCCCGCCGAAGGCCCGGGCTGCTGTTTCGTCGGTCACAGGGAACAGGCGTCGCATGTCGGCAGTGTGACACGGCGCTTAGCATGGATAACCGTGTCGTCCTCCACCACCGCCCCCGGATCCAGCCCCCTGACCGACGCGGGCCCCCTCTCCCTGTGCGCCCGCGAGCCGCACGTCCCCGCGGACCGGCTGGTCGGCGAGATGGTGCCGCCGCCGCGCTTCGACTCGGTCCGCTTCTCGACGTACATACCGGACCCGAACCAGCCCAGTCAGACCGAGGCCGTGCAGGTGCTCGAGGGCTTCGCGGCCGGGCTCGGCGGGGCGCACGCCTCCGGCGCCGGCCGGCGCGGCTTCCTCGGCTTCGGCAGGGCCAGGGCCCCCAAGGCGCCGGCCGGCCCGCGCGGGGTCTATCTGGACGGCGGCTACGGCGTCGGCAAGACCCATCTGCTCGCCTCCCTGTGGCACGCCACCCCCGCCGAACCCGCGCTCAAGGCCTTCGGCACCTTCGTGGAGCTGACGAACCTGGTCGGCGCCCTCGGCTTCCAGCAGACGGTGCAGACGCTCTCCGGCCATCGCCTGCTGTGCATCGACGAGTTCGAACTGGACGACCCGGGCGACACGGTCCTCGTGTCGACGCTGCTCGGCAAGCTGGTCGAGGCCGGCGTCGCGCTGGCCGCCACCTCCAACACGCTGCCGGGCAAGCTCGGCGAGGGCCGGTTCGCCGCCGCCGACTTCCTGCGCGAGATCCAGGGCCTGTCCGCCCGCTTCCGCACCCTGCGCATCGACGGCGAGGACTACCGTCACCGCGGTCTGCCCGAGGCGCCGAAGCCGTTCACCGACGAAGAGGTGACGAAGGCGGCCTACGCCACCTCGGGCGCCTCGCTCGACGACTTCCCGCATCTGCTGGAGCACCTGGCCAAGGTCCACCCGAGCCGGTACGGCGCGCTGACCGACGGGGTGCGGGCGGTGTGCCTGACCGACGTCCGGCCGGTGCCGGACCAGTCGACCGCGCTGCGGCTCGTGGTACTGGCGGACCGGCTCTACGACCGCGAGATCCCCGTGCTGGCCTCCGGGCTGCCGTTCGACAAGCTGTTCAGCGAGGAGATGCTGAACGGCGGCTACCGCAAGAAGTACTTCCGTGCGATCTCCCGGCTCACCGCACTGGCCCGCGACGCGAAGGGTCTCGTCGGCTCCTAGTCAAGAGCCAGATCGCGCCACGCGACCGGCGCTTTTCACGCTCTCTTACGTTCGTAACGCGCTGTTAACCCTGCAAAGGCCTTTGCAGGGTTACAGTGCCTCTTGACCATTCATTGACCAAGGTTTGGTCTGTGCTAGACGCGCGATGTGACGGAAGGGGGCGCATGTTCCGAGGTACGACCACCCGGACCCGCTTCGCCCTCCTCGCCGTGCTCCTGCTCGCGCTCCAGCTCTTCGCTCCGGCGGGAATCTTCACATCCGCGCATACGGCCGGTCAGGCACTGGCCAAGGCCGAGTCCGGAATCCAGTCCTCCGTACCGCTGGTGCACGAGGAGAAGGACTCGGTCCGCGCCCCGGACCGCCCGGGCGCCCCCATGAGCACCCCGCACCTGCGCGACCGGCACCGCGGCTCCGCCTCCGGCGGGGCCCAGCAGCCTCCGCTGATAGCCGGCCGTGCGTCCGGCGCCGAAGCGCAGGACGCACCCGGCGCGCCGTACCACCGCGCCGCGAGAATCCCCGGAGTCCTCACCCCGGCAGCGCTTCAGGTCTTCCGCTGCTGACCGGCGTTCACTCTCTGCAACTCCCCCCACACACAAAGTCGTTCAAGTCCGACGCGCCCGTGCAGGCGCGCCAGGAGGAACTCACACCTATGCAGCCCCTCATCGACAACGCCCGTACGTTCGGACAGCGCCCTGAGGAGTTCGCCAAACTCGCCGAAGGCCAGTCCCCGCAGGTGCTGTTCATCACCTGCTCCGATTCCCGGGTCGTCCCGGCCCTGATCACGGGCGCCCGCCCCGGCGAGCTGTTCGAGCTGCGCACCGCGGGCA